>CAWAEA010000011.1:0-329221 GCA_963781095.1 Pirellulaceae bacterium | reverse complement strand
TGCCGCCGGAGCGATGGCAGTCAAGGCGGCGTAGGCTCGCCGCCAATCGCCGGACGCGACTGCTTGCTGATAAGCAGTCTCCAGCCAGCGAGTTGCCGAATCATCCGAGTTTCGTGCCGCCTCGATCAAGCGATCCAGATTCTCGCCAGCGGGTCGGTCATTGGCCGTATCAATTTTGACGGCGACCAATAAGGGCAACGGATCTTGGTCACCGACGGCTTCTTTCAAACGACCCAATGCGGCCGCGACGGCTTCATCCCGATCCAGTCCGGCGAGCCGCTCGGCGACGAAGGCGTAGGTTCGCGGCGATTGGTCGGACAATTCGGCCAACGCGACCAACTGATCTCGGTACTCGTCCGAATTCAAATGCTGTGCGACCGATTGACCGGGCGGAGGGATTTGAGTTTTCAGCATCAGCAGCCCCGATCGAATCTCCTCCGACGCGTTTGCATCAGACTCGATCGTTTCGGACAGCGACTGGATCAATGATCGCGCCGCTGCAAAGTTCTGCCGCGCTGCAGGCTGGCGCAACTGCTCGGTCATGTCCGCTTCGATGGCCGCGAGTTGATAAGCGGGACTCACGGAGGTACCCAATTGTCGCCATTGTTCGGCGGCCTCGCCGGAGTCACCGGCACGAGCGGTCGCGAGGGCCAGGCGGGCCAGCAACGTGGTGTCGCCGGGTGCATTCTCGAGTGCTTCTCGAAGCATGATCAGCACTTGGTCGCTTAGCCCGACGCGGTCGTACAGATCGGCCAAGCGAATTGCGACCGCGACGCGTCCGCCGGGCGGGACTTGAGCGTCACTCTTCAATGCTCGTTGCAGCGACTGGATTGCCGCCAAAATACCCGGCACCGAATCGTCGCCGGCAAGTTTCAGTTCACTTTCCAATACGATGATTTGCCAACGCGAGGCCTCGATTTGCCGTCCCAGCGAGGTCCGCTGAGCTTTGTCGACTTGCATCGACGAGGCGAGCATCAAGCGACCGGCCGCAGCTTCAATCGCTTCGGCATAGTCGGCGACCGCAGCCTTGGCATCCGCGACATCATCCTTTGATGAGCTCGAACCACTGCCGGGGGCAGAAGCGATCGCATGCGAACGGCAGTCGTCGCGACAACGGCGGCCAATTGGAGGCTTTCCGTGTCCACTTTTGATCGGCCGGCTCGCCAATAGTCGATCGCCCGTTTGGCATCGCCGCGGTTGAGCGAGACTGACCGGCGTTGTAGTGAACGGCTTCCACCGTTTGGGTCGAAACGTCGGGAATGTCACCGAGGTCAATTGCTCGAACCATGCACGACACGATCGGCGAGCTCCTTGTTACCGGCCGCCATTGAATCGGTTTCGGCGGACGGCTCCTCGAAAGCTCGGTGGCATTGGCTGAGCCGGCAACAGTCACATCGTTGACGGCCACTGTAGATCCGATTAATTCGGCCGCGCGGGCGAGCAACACATATTGCCAAAAAGCCGGCGACAGTTGGTCGCTGATGTCGATTTCAATCGCCGCCGTTGACGATGACGCCTTGGGAGCCGACGGGGGCTTTCGGTCCCCTTTCTGTTCGTCCTCTTCCGGCTGTTCACTCTGCCAACGATTCAATTCTTCGGCTGACTTTTCGGCCGCACGAACGATCCAGTCGATCGTTTTCGCGGACGGTGTTTTGGCGGCATCGAGTCCGACGAGAATCTCGGCGGGATCTTGATCCGAGCCGACGAGCGCGCCGTTTGCGGGACCGGGAAATTGGTATGCCAATAAAATCGTCTTGGCACGCGGCGAATCCTCCTGCTTCAACTGATCCAGGGACCGCTCAATCAAAAGCTTGAACGCGGGATCAAGAGTGCTCTGGCCGTCGCTTCGCTTTACAAATCTTTCGGGTTCGCGGCGAACCCAGCGCAAAAACAAGTCGATCAAATCAAGATCGGCCGGGTCGAGCACGGCGCCTTTTGAAGCACCTGGGCCGCTGGGCGGCTGGCCAATTTGGACCAATAGTTGTCGTCGGAAGCTGGCACGGACTCAAATTCAACGTCGCCGGCAGCGGCCGGATTGTCATCGAGTTGACCGACCTTGGCCATCGCTAAAAATTCATGAACTGCAGCATCGGTTGAGGGCGCATCGAGCAGAATCACTTGCCGCTCCGCCTCTGCCATCCAACTTCCGCCCAGTTGAATCAAACGTCGGATCAGACGGCGGCGGAGTTGTTGGGACTCTTCCAACGAACCGTCCCCCATCGTCGCCAACGCGTTGCTCAACGATCGTCGAGCTTGATTGATGGCATCGCCACGACCCTGCGACGGGGCATCGGCGACCGCTTCGTCGGCCGCCATTCCCGTCCTCACGATAGCCTCGGTATCATCCGGACTCAGCAACAAATAACGACGCAACCATTGACTCTCGTCCAGGTGATCGCCGCGTTGTCGGGCATCTTCGGCTCGCGCGGCGAACACTACCGCGGTTTTGCTGGAGTGATAGACATAAGAACCTGCCGCCGCGGCGATCACCACGGCAACGATCACCGACGATTTGATCAACAGCGGGAAATTGAATTGCCACTGCTGGCGTCGAGAGCTTGATTTCCGCTCCTGAAAAGAAGGAATCGTTTCCGGATGCTTGGAAGAACTGCCTGAGTCGCGTGAGCCCGAGCCCGAGCCTGCGAAACCCGAACCGGTGAAGCCGCTCTCATCAAGAGAGCGACCAACCGCCGGTGCGGCCCGATCGGGAACTTCGGACTCGGCCGCTTCGCCGCGGGAATCATTTGTATTCATAAGGGGTTCGGAAGGCGGGGGAGAGCGAGAAGTGTGGAGACGAGGTGGCGGTATCGGATTGGGAGGTGAAGCATCGCGTAGAAAACAAGTGTCGCCTTTCGCTCCGCGACAGAAGCGTTCTGTCATTCTTTCGCGGAGCGAAAGACAACTGGCAAAAGCGGCACGATGCTATGTCGGTTGGGAGATTTCCATCGTCGAGTAGTGGTAGTCACCGTATCGATAAGCGTACGATCTCATCGTCACCCCGCTGAAGATCGTCCCGACTACGTTCGCACCGGACGACTCGAGTCGCTGGAAGGTCCGAGCGAGCGAATCCATTCGGGTGCGATCCCGCATCACGCACACCAAACTGATGTCCGCCGCGGCCGCGAGCGCCAACGTTTCACCGGCTGATAAAACGGGCGCCGTATCGAAGACCACGTAGTCGTAGTAATGAAGAGCTTGTTCGATCAAATCCTCGATCGCCGACTGGGTGACCAAACGATGGGGACTTGCGTCCAAGCGGCCGGCCGGCAACACGTGAACCATGTCACCGAATGATCGATTGATCGCCTGATCGAGTCCCATTTTGCCGCCCAGGACATTGGTCAGACCTGGCGCAAGTTCGATCCCGAACACTTCATGCAGGTCGGGACACCGGGTGTCACCATCGACGAGCAATACGGTTTTCGAAGTCGCCTTAGCGAGCGAGATGGCGAGCTGTGCCGCGGCGGTACTCTTGCCTTCACCCGACATGCTGCTGCAGATCGCGATCGAGCGGGCGTCTCGCGACAGCTTGGACGAGAATACATTGGCTCGTAAGGCGTCAACGCTTTCCTCAAAGATTCGCCGCCCTTTCGCGCCTCGATTGCCGACCGGGGCTCGCGTCAATTCTCCGACGACCGGTACCGAAATTCCGCAACGATCAATCACATTGGCGTCGGTGATCCGTTGGGTCCGCATTTCCCAGAGCAACCCGAGCATGAATGGCAGTACGAAGACCCCACCGCATGCCATCATGATCTTTTTGGTGGGGACACTTTCGACCGGTGCACGGGGCGGTGTTGCGACCGCGAGTGATCGAACGGCTCCGTCTTGACGCCGCTCGGTGCGGATCGCAGCCACACGGTCACGCAGCTTCACGAGCACAGAATTTGCGACCGCGAGTTCTTCGTTGGCAAATTGCAATTCCGCGGTATCGCCACCGAACTGCTGAAGACGAATCCGCTCTTGATCATGTTGCTTCCTCAGAACCGCCAAACGAGCCTCTAGTTCCCGACGCCGTGCTTTCGTCGCTTCCCGATCAGCCACCATAGTCGTTTTGAAGTCTGCCACTGCCTGTTGCTTTGACCTTTCCAGCTCGGCCAAAAACTGCGTTCGCTGCACTTCGATGTCCGCTTCCGCCGCTGCGAGTTCTTGCTCGTACATTGCTTTGGCGTTGGCATCAAGCTTCGAGCGAATTCGCGTTTGGGCATCGAGCAACTCTTCTTCTACCTGAGCCAACCAACGATCTTGATTGGCGACGACTTGGTCGTAGTGCTCACGATTGATTCGCACCAAGTCGTTCGCTTCCATCTGAAGTCGCTGGCCCTCGTAGTGGGCCGCTTTCTGGCGTGCTTCCAAAACCTTGTAGTCCGACCGCGCCAACTGGGCCACATCGTCATCGGAGATCGATTGCAAACGCACGACGCGACGGACTGGCACGAATTCAACATCGGGGATTTCGCTGACCTTTGGCATGATTGGCGTCTTGGTAGTGTCCTTATCGGACATTGCCGCCGTAGCATCCCAGACCGATAACTGGACTTCGATGTCCGTGATCTGAGACCTCAGTGCCGCGAACAATGCAAAGCTGCTCTCGTCTTCCGCCACCGACACGCGGGCGGCGGGGTTGAAACCGAGTGTGCGCTGAGACAGCGATTGAACGCGAGATTGACGCTTTCTCAACTTCGGCCTGCCAACGCTGGATCTCAGGTTCGAGCCAACGCTCAAGATTATTGACCCGAGTACTATCAAACATATCCCGTTGTCGCAGATAAGCATTCACGACCGCATTGCAAACCTTCGCGGCCATTTCGCGATCGGATTCTTCATAGCCGACCAGCAATTGCGACTTTGAACCGGCACTTTTGATTGATAGGTTTTTGCGCAAATTCTTCTCGGCGGTTTCTGGGTCGCTGAGACTCGGGGCCGAGCGGAGTTCGGGATCACTCAACACGGGATCCAGCACGATCGCATTGTAAAACAACGGCTGTTCTGTACGTGCGAGATCATCGATCATCGGCATCACATCTTTGAAAACGACATAGTCGTTGTTGGCTTCCAGCAAGTGCGTGGCTTGGTAACGCGGGACGAACGTTTTGAGCACCGCAAATCCTGCGATGGCGGCGAGCACCAATCCCACGGGCGCGGCCCAGAACCAACATCGACGAACGGTGACCCATAAGATCCATGGGTCGAAACCGGAGGGGGATGTCGAATTACTTTTCGATGGCGAAGGTGCGGAACGGGATGATTGCATCAATGTTTCCAAAACGAACGCGAATGAAAGGACGTGAAGCCCGGCCGCGGTTTTTTAGTTAATTCCCCACCCAAATGTTGCGGCGGGGTTCGGGGCCCACTCAGCCACGAGTCTAACAACCGATCTTTGATGGTTAAGACACAAGTGCGAAAAAAACAATAAACATTAGTAAGATCTTCTTAAGGTCGTAGTGCGCCAGCCAAAGGCATCGTTAGGATTCAGCGAAAATTAACCTTCTGATCGTCGCCGTGACGCTCCGCCGGTTCGAGCGGAAAAACCGACCGGCGGAGCGGTCGGACGACACTAAGCAACGAGTGATCAACAAGGGACGCATTTAAACACGTCTTGTGAATCTTTTGGTGTAGCCTCTTTCGGTACGCGGGCGTCCCGCCCGCCGATTTGCCGAAAGCGGGCGGGACGACCGCGAACCATTTTGCCCAATGATTTCCGGCGATATGCTTATAGTTCTCTCTTCCCCCGCGGCGAAGCGATTTGCGGGGGAAGCGAGCAAAAGGAAAGGTCACCCATTGCTTACGCGGTTCGGAGATAGTCTTTGGCGAGCACCCGATCGAGCGGCCGATACAGTGCCGCCCAATAGCAATACACTGCGTACATCAAAGCGAAGCCGAGGGGAATCATCAGGAACCCGGAATAATCGTGAATCATATGACGCGTCGATGTCGACTCCGTCCACTGGTACAACCACCCGGTCGCGATAATTCGAATCGAATTCGCAAGCAATGCCACCGGAATGACAGACACAACCAGTAACAGGCGATCCCCCCAATTCCTGGCCGAGACCGCAGCGAAGTAGAACGCCGTTGCCATCAAGCCCACAAAGATCCGAAGACCCGAACAGGCCGGTTCAATGTTCAACTTCTCCGCGCCCACCCAAATCAAATGCCCCTCGGCGACCGCGGGCTGGCCGATCACTCGCAGGCCTGCGGTGCTGATCGCCGTCGCGACCCCCTGCAACTGGAAACTCAGCAAGCTCTCGGCCTGATACGGAATCGGAATTGCGAAAAACAGGAATAGCACTGCAGGAATGGACCACATGAATGCGGGCCGCCCGAAGACCATCCAAACGGCGCCTCCGAGCAGGAGCACCAAGGACCAGGCGTCCATGAAATCGGCATAGACCAGTCGACTCAGTACGCGAAGCCCGACGGCTACCAGAACGAGCCCAAAACCCGACCAGTTGAAGCTGGACTTTGTGATTCCGGGAAACGTATCTCGCCGGATCCAGGCAATCGATGCGGCCAACGGAAACACGATCCAGCCATGCGAATAATCGGGTTCATTGTTCCAGTTGTCGATCATCCATTCCAATGTGGGCCAATAGGCGTAGCCCACCACCGCGATCAAGATCGCAACCCAGATGCCGTTCCGCCACACCCAAGACATCAGCGACGGAGCGTGCAATGCGATCGCTGGCTTGGAACGTGCCTCCGACTCGCCCTCGGCGGCCCTCGCCGACTGTCCCGCCAGCGCCGGTCGAGGCTGCTGCACCGAGAGCAAATTCCGGGTTTTCTTTTTTCGAGAACTTGGCATCGATACAGATTGAACTTGCGTGGGGGATGTACGACGGGACACTATCACGGACGCAGGGGAGAATGAGCTGACTCCCCCTGACCACACGAAAACGTCATGCGTCGTCAGAAATACTCGAAAACTTGAAATAAATTTACTAATTTACCAAACAACCGGGTGGGTGCCGAAATGCGATGGACACACCCCCCATGTTAGCCACGAGGCGCGCTCTGTCAAGTTGCGATTTTGCCGTCTCCTCGGGACGAGGGAACCGTCAAAACAGCATATTTTAAAGCGAACATCACACCACGCCAGTCGTCCGAGACTAGCGACCAGGGTCCAGGCATGTGGCTTAAAACCCACATCTAGTCGAATTTCCTGCCTATTCCGTCTGCGCGCGAGACCTGCCCATCGACGCAATGGAACTCTGCAGCACCGTGAAATTCCAAGGGCTAGCATTACGCAAGTCGCTGATGTCGACCCGCGTGCCTGACTGATCCCGAGGCCATATTGCCCCCAAGGGTACCCATCCCCAGGCAAACACCCTGACAGCGGCATGGATTTCCGTTTCCGCCACTGTCTAAACTTTAAGAGATCAGACTCATTGAGTCAGAAAATGTTTAGTGGCCGATCAAGCTGAGGCTCACTTCGACATGTTTACTCCATTCATCTCCACCGTGATCGTTCGCAATCGTCGTTTGCATGTTTAGTGCAATTACGGTGGTGGTTCTCGCGGTCCGCAGTCCCACCCTGCGTGACAAACCGAGGAAACATGCGGTCGAGTCACGCCACAGGGGCCTACCGAATCGAGTCGCCGAGGGCGTCGCTTGCGATTCCGAAGATCTGTTCAAAAAATGCCGCAGCGGTTTCGAGCACCGGATGATCCTTCGCGGATCGATGCTCAACATTCTCGAACGCCTGGATCGGATCGTCCAAGAATCTAAGAACGCATTCTAAGACAGTATTCGTTTACGTCATTGTCGGAGATGTGCCGACGGCGGATTGCCAGGTTGCGGAATCGGCGACCCACACCGGCGGCGGCGTGGCCATCGATCGGATGTGGTGTTCGAAATGCGCTCGGGTGTCGTTGCACCAGGGACGTTTTGCTAGCTCGTCCGCGGATCGCATCGTTCCGAAAAAGCGTTCGTAAAACTCAGTGCCTCTTTCTTGCTCGAACGAAACCGCGAGCAGGACGGCGGGACTTCCGTTGGCATAGTCACATGAGGTCGGTTGGCCGTACCGACGAAACGGCAACAATCGCTGGTAGAGCACCGCGTGACTGGGGTGACAGGTCACAATCAGAGCGTCGTAGCCGCGAAATTTCGCAACCTGGGTGACCAGTTTCATCATTTCCATGAAGGTTGCCAAGAACCGCTTGGGCGACTTTCGGCAGTCCGCCAAGCTGCCGATTTCGGCGAGACGCAAGCCGTTTCGCCGAAACTCCGCGATCTCGTCGGGATACATCTTCTCAACGGGCAGCCCGAGCGGTTGATCTCCCACGAGCGACACCGTGGATATGATCTGTTGCTTCAAGCGAGTCGCAAACACTTCGGTGGTGTCGAGCAGATGAAACGGAGTCAGCCGAGTCTGGTGGGCGTTCACTGCCGTCAGTCCCGCCCGGCGGTAGGCACGATAAACGAGTTGGAAACAAGCCTCCAGGTCGACGATGCTATGAGCAATTTCGTACTGGACATCCGCCGCATCGGCTTCCGGCACGGATTCCATGAGACCATGCCTTTGCGGCTTGCGTCGCGCAGGTTCGTCGTCCAGCTGGTTGCGATTTACCGAAGGAAGCATGGTGCCTATCAAGTGTGGTGGGGTAGAAACGGATCACGTCGAACGCGCCCCCATGGTGGCCCACCAGGCGAAAATGCGTCCATCCTCATTGGAAACCTAGCTTTCCCCACCGCTGAGGGTGCCGACATTGCATGCAGCAACGGTACAATTGGATCTACGGTTGTCAATCTGAGACGATCGCACCAATCAAACGGGTTGTCCGGGTAGGTGGATGTGCCGGGCGAGCCAACTGAGGAGAGAGGGCGTCTGTGATGGCAGAACGAAACAAGGTCGCTTTGAGAAAATGGCAACCCGCCGCGTGGGTGAGGGTTTGAAGATCCTCCTCACGACACGAAAACACCCCACCTGCGACTCTCTTGCGAGCGCAGGTGGGGTGAAGATAGATCTCAGTTGGACTGGTGACCAAGCTTAGCAAGCGGCAGCTCGCTTCGTGCGGCGGCGATAAGCACCCGCAGCACCAACAGCCAGCATCGAGAACATGACCATCGTGGCGGGTTCTGGGACAGCTGCATTAGCGGGCTCAAAGTCGTATGTGTCAGTACTTTCAATGGTACCAAAGGTTACATTGTCGATATAACCAATCTGATTTTGATTAAAAGTTCCGACACCAATGTTGATACCCACAATTCTAGCTGTGGCGAAGTCCGGATCTAAAGCGAAGAGCCCGGCCCATTCCAATGCCGATCTGATCGGCGGGCCACCTGCGCCGCTTGCTTGTTCAAACCCGCCAGTCCACCACCAGCCTCCGGTTCCAGTATCGACAGCACCAGTGTTCGCGGCAATCGAAACCGTTTGCCAGTCGCCGGTTGGAGATGCCTGCGAGCCTGCGCCACCTTGATTCCAAGTCGGCTCGTACACGAGTTGCCCAAAGTTGTCACCAATTCCGCCAGCGGAAAAGACCGATAACTTCAGCGATGGTGCGGCAAACTCGTTAGGGCCGTTGTCGACTTTAAAATACGAATAGCCCGCCACCAGATTGTTTAAAACATCGCTGGCAAGCCCGAAATCATCAGCAATGCCGACTTCGGCGCGGTCCGCGTTTGAAGCACCGGTCGTTACCTTAACGGCACCGATGGGCTTTGGTTGGTTCGATTCGAGATTTCCACCTGCGCCTGTCAAGTCGACAATTTCCGCCGAGCCGCTTCCCGTCACAATTTCCCCCAGCCACCAAGGAACGAGATATTCGGGTCGAGTTGGTCCACGACAATTGTGCCGCCGCTAGCTGACGAAGATACGCCGAGCATTGCGGGTAGTCGCCAATAAACTCATACCGAATCGAACAACTGCACCAAAATTAAAAAATGTCTTCATATTCAAATTTCCAAAAGTCTTCAAAGTAAGAGGGTGGGACTTAACTTGGTTTCCGATTGCGGAAACTGTCCCAAACAAAATCGAGGTATCGACTCCGCTTTACGAAGGCTTTTGGAGGCCGCCCAGAACGGGAGATGGCGGCAGAACGGAGTTCGCGATGCGAATTCGACCAACCTGCCGGACGTTCAATATTAGGCTGGCGTCGTGAACGTACGCGACCAGAGGCCCAGCAGGCCGACTGGTGACAACCGCCAGCCCACTCATGCTGGTTCCGTCGCCTTGCTCGAACTGAATCGGCTCGGGCTCGGATTCTGTCCACGAGTCCATTACCGCCTGCAAATCGATCGTCGCCGACACTTGCACTTGCGCCGCATCAATGATCACGCCCGCGTCGGCGCTGGTGCCAGCGGCGAAGATTGCGAGGACGGCGAGGATGAGAATGGGACGCATGGGGGCCGAGTGTACCTTGTGGGGGGTGGATGTCAACCTTAAAGTCTGCCAGCGGAGTCACAGGTCCACCCACGGTTGCCCAAAAGTGGAGGTGCCGAATGAATCAGAGGTTCGAGTACGAACTTGTGCGCGGGGCTGCTGCAACAGTCGCCCCTACCGCGATGCCGTGCAAGCGAATGAATGCGGGACGGCGTCTGTGGCGGCGGAACGAAACAGAATCGCTCGCCAAAATTTAGACCGACACGTGAGCGAGGCATTAAGTGCCTTCCTTGCAAAACGAAAACACCCCACCTGCGGTTCTCTTGCGAGCCCAGGTGGGGTGAAGGCAGATCTCAGTTGGACTGGCGATCCAAGATTAGCAAGCGGCAGCTCGCTTCGTGCGGCGGCGATAAGCACCCGCGGCACCCACTGCCAGCATCGAGAACATGATCATGGTTGCGGGCTCTGGGACTGCATTGACTGGGACTGCATTGACAAGCATTTCCGTACGGCCAAGTTCTGCATTACCCTTTATCGCAATCAATGCGAAGGAATATTCCCCATCCGCATTGGGATTGAACGATAGTCCAACCGGAGGCGACGCAACGTAACCAAAATTGAAATTGCCATTCAGTCCCCCGAATCCGAGATTCAAGGAATCTTGAAGAGGTGGCGAGTAGGGAAAAATAAAACTGGTGCGAAGATCAGCTGTCCCAAGATCCAGATTCGGCATTACCTGTTGCCGGATCAAAATCGTAGAGCAATTTAAACTTATAGTCCCGTAGTCTCCCACCCGTCACATTGACGAAGTAGTTGAAGTTCCAGCGAGCCAAATCAGGGTTCGCTGGACTTTCATTCGTTGGAGATACAAATCCGCCTGAACTCGCGGTGAAAGTTCCGTTGCCGTTGTTGGTAACCACCGTGGCGTCGTAACGCGATGTTGCGTTAAGGCCGAGCGTGATGGTTGCATTGCCGTCTTTGATCGTTCTAACGGCGACCGGGTTATTTGAGATCCCTGTGCCACCAAAAGTTGCGTCTAGGAAGCCAAAGTAAGAGAACGACGGACCAATCGCTCCAGCCTGACTCACACCGGCCGAAAATGTAGCGATGCAAAAACTAGCTAACAGAATCGCGGCACAATTCAAATTAAAAAATGTCTTCATATTCAAATTTCCAAAAGTCTTCAAAGTAAAGGGTGGACTTAACTTCGTTTCCGATCACGGAAACTGTCCCAAACAAAATCGAGGTATCGATTCCGCTTTACGAAGGCTTTTGGAGGCCGCCCAAATCAGGAGATGGCGGCAGAATGGAGTTGGCGATGCGAATCCGACCCACCAGTCGAGCCTCTAATGCTAGGCCGGAGACATTCAGGCACGCTACTAAAGGTCCAGCAGGACGGCTGGTGACGACTCCCAGCCCACTCATGCTCGTTCCGTCGCCTTGCTCGAACTGGATCGGCTCGGGCTCGGATTCTGTCCACGAGTCCATTACCGCCTGCAAATCGATCGTCGCCGACACTTGCACTTGCGCCGCATCAACGATGACGCCCGCCTCGGCACAGCGTGCAGCGGCGAAGATTGCGAAGACGGCGAGAATGAGAGTGGGACGCATGGCGCCCGAGTGTACTTTGCGGGGGGTGGGTGTCAACTTTTCGAAAGTGATTTGGAGACTAGAATTCCGGGGTTTGCTGGTTCTTTTGCGGTGCGCTTGTGGAGGTGCGATTCCACTTGCGTGAAATGCTTCGAAGATCTTGGGCTGGCTTTGCCAGTTCACAACCCGCGACTCCGCTCGCGGGATTTGCGCTAACAATTCAAAATCCTCTGCGTCGTTCATGGAGAGGATCCTGCGTGCGGAAGACCTGGCAAAAAGATTTGTGGGCAAAAAAATGAGAAGTGTGTAGCCAGCCGGCTCAAACAATTTTTTTGCCCAAAAATATTTTTGCCAAATCTTTGGTTTTGGTGCGTTGATTTTTTGCTGGCAAAGCCAGCTAACAGGCCTGCGAACGGAGTCGCAGGTCCACGAGGGTTGCCCGATGTGGACCCGCGACTCCGCTCGCGGGATTTGTGCTAACAATTCAAAATCCTCTGCGTCGTTCATTGGAGAGGATCCAGCGTGCGGAAGACTTGGCAAAAAGATTTGTGGGCAAAAAAATAAGAAGCGTGTCGCCAGCCGGCTCAAACAATTTTTTTGCCCAACCCTATTTCTGCCAAATCTTTGTTTAGTCTCGATGACCCTGGACTGGCTTTGCCAGTTTGCAGCCTGCGAGCGGAGTCGCAGGTCCACGAGGGTTGCCCGGTGGCTTAGAAGAGGGTGGACTCGGTCAGGTACTGCGTGAGGGCTTCGTCGTTTTTGTCTTGTCGATCGTCGAAGAGGGCTAGGAGCTGTTCGCCCGATGGGCTTTGGATCCTGGTGAGGCTGTTGACGACCAACAACGCGTCGAGGGCGGTCACCCTGCCGTCGCCTGACGTGTCCACAAATCCGCTGAAGAGGTGTGGGATCGAGACGGACGTGCCGCTGCCGAATCGCCGCAGGAAGTTGATGACTCGCAAGGCATCCAAGGACGTCACTGAGTTGTTCGCGTCGACATCGAATTGATTGAGCTTGTTGGTCAACTCGCGGTCTCCCTTTTCAACCGTCAACGTGAACGTCAGGTCGGTCTTCAAGTCGAGTGGACCTGGCTCGAACGCCCGCAACGTGAGCATGGTGCTTCCGACCGATGCCGGTATCGGAGTTCCTGACAACGTTCGAGTGATCGGATCGTAGCTCAACCAATTCGGCAGTTGAGGGTTGGGCCCGAACACCGAAACGAAGAACTCACGGCCTTCGGGGTCGACGACAGCGTCTTCGGGGATGACCAGTTCGTAAAACTGACCGCTTTGCAGCGTCATCGATGCCGGCGGATCGATCGTGAACGTCGGTGGCTCGTTGACGTCGTTGAGGACGACGTCAAGCACGCGCGTGCCCGACAATCCGGCGGCGTCGGTGACTCGGACCTCGATGGTCAACGCATCCTGGTCCCCGTCGGCATCGAACGTGGCACCCTCGGCGACTCGCAGGATCCCGGTGACCGCGTTCAATGTGAATCGATCGGCGGCGCTGCCACCAATGATCTCGAACGTCGTGGTATCGTTGGGATCCGGATCCGAAACTTGGATTTCAACGCGTCCGACCAACGTGCCGGGCGTCGCAAGTTCCGACACCACCACTCGCTCGGTCGTGATCACGGGTGCGTCATTGGCATCCGTCAGATTCAGTCGCAGCGCGACGATGGTCGACGCATCGGTGCCGGTCGTGGTGACTCGAAAACGCAGCGTTTGAAGCGGCTTGGTTTCAAAGTCCAGATCGGCACCTTCGGCGACCGTCAGAACGCCGGTGGTGGGATCGAATTCAAAGTTCGCGGAATCGTCGCCCTCGAGCATTTGGACGTCGGTGGCGATGTCATCGCCGTCGGGATCCCGCGAGGTGAGTGTGGCGACGATGGTGCCAGGCAACGAGTTCTCGGGCAACGTGTCGGCGGATGCGACCAGGATCGGCAGCTCGTCGACGTCGTCGATCGTCATCGTGACGGTCGACTCCGATGCAAGCGGTGGTGATCCGCTGTCGACCGTGCGAATTCGAAGCGTGTACGAATTGCCCTGTTCAAAATCGATGATCGCGCCGTCGCGGACAAACACTTCACCGCTGGAGGAGACGCGGAACAGCGCCGCTCCGGTTCCGCCGAGCAACTGGAACGTGTGCACTTGTCCTTCATCGGGATCGCTGGCGATGAGTTGGCCGACCAGCGGAGTGGTGGGGTTCTCGTTGACGTTGATTTGCGTCGTGGCGACAGAGGGCGGATCGTTCTGGTCCAGCACCCGGACAATTTGTTCGTAGCGAGTGACCGCCGGCGGGACGGAACTGTCGCTGATTTCGACCGTGAAGCGAAGCTCGCGAGCGACTTCGAAATCGACGGAATCCTCGTCGATCAGGGTGACTGATCCGTTGACCGGATCGACCATGAATGCATTCTGGTCAGGTCCCCCGACAATCGCGAAACGGACGGTTTGCCCGAGCTGGATGTCGGGATCCGTCGCGATGATTTGTCCGACGCTGGTGCCCGAGGGCGTGTCTTCGGTGACCAGAAAAATAGCTTCGTCGACGACCGGTGCTTCGTTGACGTCGTTGAGTTTGATGGTGACTTTCGTCGTGACGCTGGCGAGCGAATCGCTGACTGAAACATCAAATGTGAATTGCTCGTTGGCTTCGAAGTCGAGCATCGTGTCGGGTCCAACGGTCAATTCGCCGGTGGTCGGATTGATCAGCAGACCGTTTTCATTGGCGCCCGGGATGGAGAAGGTTAGCGGTTGGTCATCCAATTCCTGTGCGACGACGACGCCCAATGACGTTCCGACGGGCGGATTCTCGTCGGCAGTGAATTCGTAGGATGGTTGAACAACGGGAAGCGAGTTGGGCCGCACGTCGGAACCGACCACAAAGTTCTCGTACTTTGTGATCACGATCGGCGTGCTGGAGAGACCCAGCAGTGGGTTGTCGGCACCCGATTGAACCACGATATCGTATTGGCCGGGGAACAGACGCTTGATCTCGTACTTGCCATTTTCGTCGGTGACGGCGACGGCTTCGGATTGCTTGTAGGCGAAACCATCGAATCGCCCAAAGGGACTGGAATTGGCCAGTGCGGTACTGCCATAAGCGATCGCGTAGGCAATGTTCTCGCCGGCGACCGTGATGGTTTGTCGATTGGCACCGAGCAGCGGACGGCTGGTGACTTCGCCGATCAACTCGTCGTTGGCATTGTACGCCTCCAATTTTCCGTAGACCGGGTTGCCAGGGTTCTGTGAACCGATGGCGATGACGGAAACTTCGCTGGCGGGTCGGTCCAATTCGAATCGAAGTTTGCGGATCTCGCTGAAGAAGCTGATCCCGACGTGCGAGTAGACGAAGTTGTTGCTGCTGGTGAACGAGTTGACTTCGCGTTCGGCTTGGACTTCGAAGTTGATGGGTTCGTTGTCATCACCGGCGGTGGAAATGGTCACCCCGGGGAAGGCGTGCGTCAGCGGGACGGTGGGCAACACGAAGTTGGGATTGAAACCGACGTCGGCAAGGATCCGGTTGACGATGACGTTGGGATCGGCACTTTTCGAGAAGGTGTCGCGGACGGAGTTGCCATTTTCATCGGCCAAGATGGTGTAGCCGACGGCGGGCGAAGGCGGCAACGCGTCGGCATCGGGATTGGCGGGATCGAGCGGCGCGGTTTGCAGGATGGTTCCGCGGACTCCACCGACAAAGTTTGCTTCGCCGAAGTGGTCGAGCGACCTCTCCAGGAAGAACATCGACTCGGGCAAGTGAGGCCCGAACCCATAGAGTTCCAGCAAATCGCCGCTGCGATCGCCCGCCGTCTCCACGGCGGTTCCGATGATCCAATCGTCCGCACTGCTGCCGACCGATTCGCCGACTCGCGCGACATAACCGCTGCCGTTGGAAGTCACGATCACAGTGCCCGGTTCGACGGTGCTTTGCGTCGGATCATCCGTCAATTCCTGCTCGGCCAATAAGATTTGGCCGTACGCTTGGTCGCTGTTCCCGACAAAAGTGTGGACCGAAACCGAATCCAGAATCGTCCAAGCGGACTTCATTCCATCTGGGTCGGCCAATCCGTTGTCATCGCCATCGATGTCTTCGCCGACGACCGGCGGGGTTTCCGATCGGATCAAGAAGAATCCGTTTTGGCCGATCAAGGTGCTGCCGATTCGCCCATCGTCGGCGCCGTCGATGTCGGTGAAGATGCCATCGGGGAGCCCGGCGAATCCGTTACCGGTGCTGGTCAAAACCGCGCTATCGGGATGGATAGCATGCGGGCTTCCCGATTGAGAGATCACCAGGTAACCGTTGGATCCGAACGCTTGGTTGCTGAGGTCAAAGACTTCGTCGATCCGACCTTGGGTGGTGTCATCTTCGCTGACGGCGATCAAGTAAGTATTCGACGGCACTTGGCCGCCCGGCAATCCTCTCAACTCGACCAATTGGTCCGTGCTGCGGTCACCAAAGAGTGGATCGAGCACCAATTCGCTGATCACGATGGGGTAGTCCGTTTC
Source organism: Pirellulaceae bacterium (assembly GCA_963781095.1). Classification (GTDB taxonomy): domain Bacteria; phylum Planctomycetota; class Planctomycetia; order Pirellulales; family Pirellulaceae; genus Rubripirellula. The sequence continues at coordinate 312,805 of CAWAEA010000011.1, read as the reverse complement.
GACATCGGCCACCGGTTTGACTTGCGTGACGCCGAAGTCGAACGAGACCAGGTCGACATCGCCGACGGTCACTCGGTGAGCCGTGTTGCCGCGTGTGGCATAGAACAATGATTCGGAAGGTGAGCGATCGGACGCATCAAATCCGTCGCTGATGACGCCGGTATCGGGATTGATTTTGATCACCGCCGTCCGCTCGGGATCTCCCTGGTCGAACATCACAAAGTCAGTGCCGTTGAACGCCAGTGACCAACTATCCAGCGGCCTCGACGCCGTCCCCAAGATGGTGCCGATGCCGTTGGTATCGAATTGAAAAAATCGATCGCTGTTGTTGTCAAAACCGACGATTCGATTGCCGACGAAGTCAAAGGCCAGATCGCTGACGTTGGCAAGGTCGATTGTCGCCGCGCCATCGGAAGGAATTCCGATGGCCACCAGCGATGGGAAGTACGACGATCCACCGCCGGTGATTCCCAGGTCCGTCACGATTCCGGAATCTGGATCGACTTGACCGATTTGGATCGTCGAGCTGAAGAAGGATGCGAACAGCGAACCGTCTTTGGCCACGGTCAATGAGGTAAAGATCGGCGAGGAGGGGAATCCGCGATTGGGAGCGCGGTTGGCGACACCCGTTTGCGGATCAAAGGTGTAGAGATAGCTGGCATCGACCAAGTAATGGGTCCCGTCGGGACCAATGTCGAATCCCTGAATCGCCGAGATCGCGCGACCTTGGTATCGAATCGGCGTGCCCGCGTTGACGACGCCGGTGGCCAAGTCGATGGTGTGGAACACCGACGAACTGCTGACACCGAACAGGTTGTCGCCCGCACCGAAGCTGATCGAAGCAATGGGTGTCGACAACGTCGAGACCGTCTCGCCGCTGGATCCGTCTTCGCCAAACGCGAACTGTTTGATGTCGTTGCCTTGCAAACCGAAGATCACGCCGTCACTGCGAACGTCCAACGTGCTGGCGAAGGGGGATAAGAAACCACGTGTGATCTCGGTGGCAGTTCGCGAGGCGGTATCGATGTCATAAAAAGTGCTGCCTCCGCCCATCCCGCGCAGTTGCACCGTGGAGGCGGCGGGAGTTCGCAACCGTCCGGTTTCGGGATCCACCGTCTTCAATTGCAACGAGCCCGACTGGCGCACCAACGTGTAGATCGTGTCGGTCTCGGCGTCGTAGGCCAGGCCGGCGACTGTCTCTTGCCCCGTCTCGGCCAACAACGTTTCTTGACCCGTCACCGGATCGATCCGATAGAGCGAATCGTTGAAGTAGTTGATGCCGATCAATTGGCCCTGGTTGGTCCGCACGAGACCGTGAATGCGATTGGTGCTCGGTTGTCCGATGGAGCGAATGCTGCCATCTTCGCTCATTTCGAACAGCTCGGTCGGGGCTTGGCCGCCGCCCACGAAGTTAGAAACGTAACGCGTGCCAAGATACTCTCTCGGGCTGGTTTGGTCGGCCGCGTCGGCGACGATGCGGATGGTGTGGTCGCCCGGGCCCAATCGGTCAAACTGATACTTGCCCTGTGCGTCGGTGGTCGTGAACAGCTCACCGAGTTTGAATTGACCATCGTCGTTGGCATCAACATAGACTCGAACACTCGCCGCGCCGACTTCGGCTTCGCCTCGAATGCCGTTACCGTCGGTATCGATAAAGACTTCGCCGCCGAGCGAGGCGAGCAGGCATCGCGGTTCGAGCGACTCGAGCATCCGTCGACGCCGCGAGTTGCTAGGACTTGCACCGGAACGTTTTGCCTCGTTGCGACGCGTGGCGGCTCGTTGTGTTTTGGATGATCGACTCAGGGCTTTCGATGACTTGAACATGGCGCGAACTCGTGAGTAGTCGAATGAGAAAAAAATTTCGATCGATCGGCAAATCGATCCGATGCAAACTGACGAGTGTTGATGAATTGGCAGACGCAATCGCGTGTTGCCGTAAAAAGCGATACTCGCCGCGGTCTCAAATTGCTTAAACCATTGCAACGGCCTAGGATAAGTCTCCCCGCGATGTAGAACAACACAAAAGCACCATTCGGCGAGACGGAATTCGTTATCAGTCGTTGGGATTGGGTTTTGATTTGAAATGCAATTTGCCGCCGATTTCACTGCGATCGACTTTGAAACTGCCAATCGGCGCCGCGACAGTGCTTGTCAATTGGCGGCGGTGGTTGTCCGGGGCGGCCGGATTGTCGACTCGGCGATGTGGATGATTCGCCCCGATCCGCTGTATTTTGCACCGGGAAATATCGGGATTCATGGGATCACGCCATCGAAGGTGAGCCGGGAACGGGTCTTCGGCGACTTGTGGCCTGAGATCGCGGCCAAGCTCGATGACGACTGCTTGGTCGCTCACAACGTGAGCTTCGACATTGGCGTGCTGATGGCTTGTTTGAGACAATCTGGGCACCCGATTCCCGAGTTGTCGTTCACCTGCACCCGTGCGGTCGCTCGCCGAACGTGGCCGCATCGACCCCGGTTCGGTTTGAAGCCGTTGGCGGAATGGTTGGGGATTCGATTTCGTCATCATGACGCGCTGGAGGACTCGATCGCGTGCGCGAAAATCATGCTGGCAGCCGGCATCGATCGCGAGGCCGGTTCGTTGCCGGAGTTAGAAAAGTCGTTGGCCATCCGTCGAGGCCACGCCGGCGATTGGGGTTACCGGGGTCCGAAATCGACTTCCGTCCGCCGACCGACGTCCCGCCGAGAATCCAATCAAGCATCGATCACTCGCACCGCCGCCCCGATCGGATCACCGTCGCCGGCCGCCGAGTCTCCGTTTTTGTATCCCGGTCAACATCGTGATCCTAGTCAACATCGCGAGACTTCTCGCGAACGAATCGGCGAGTCAACGGCGGGCTATTCTAACCGCGCGGCATCGCGAAGTCGCTCGGGCGGGACATCGGCGGCGGGTGGTTCAAGTGCATCCGCGATCAACGTGCCGATGATCGACATCCAGCGGCTGATGATTCGGGCCGAATTCATCCGCCCGCTCGCTGGCCAACGCGTCGTCTTCACGGGCCGATTGGGGAACCTCAGCCGCGAAGAGGCTCAGCGATTGGCAGCCCGGTTGGGCGGCGAATGCCAATCCGCCGTCGATGAAACGACGGATTTGTGGGTCCAGGGCTCCGCCGAGCTCTCTGACCACGCCACGTCTGCCAGCTCGCCCTCGATTCGCGTCGTCACCGAGATCGAATTTTTGGAGTTGGTGATCTCGCCGGGTTCGGCTTGGTAAATTGTTTTTAGGCTCGGGCGGGAAAAGGTACCGGACACTTATTTTCCCATTGCTTAGGCGAAGCGGTAATCGGCCGACGGGCTCTGGTGACTTGACCCTCCTTAAAAACACATTTTTCCTGAGTTGGCGAGATCGATGAACCCCAGAATCCTGGTTGCCCTTACGCTATTGATGGTCGGATCGGCATTGATCGGTGGAGTTGCCGTCCAAACAGCCATCGCCGATGAAAACAACCCAATCCAAGATGATCGCGTGGAAGATACAGACTCGGATGCAAATTCCAACCCGGATTCGGATGCAAACTCGGACCAAGCCGATTTTGCTCGACGATTTAATGTTCCGATCAAGACCGGTGGTGGAACCCAATTGTGGACCGACCACGCCTACCGCAACGGTTACCGGATCCAGCGACATGCGTTGACCGGTCACTATCGGTTGATCGACGACGCGGACGTGCGGAGGGCTTGGGGCAGCCGCGAAGCGTGCACGGGGGAACTGGATCGATTGAAGCCGGTGCCTGGTCCGGTGGTGTCCACCGTGATTCACGAACCGGGCATGCCGGAGACCGATGCGGCGCCGCCGCGACACTTCGTGATCTTGTTGCACGGTTTGATGCGGACGCACCACTCGATGAAGCCGCTCGAGACCGCACTCGCGGGTGCCGGCATGACGGACGTCATTCGGTTCTCTTACGCGTCGACGAGAGGCTCGATCGGTGACCACGCCGCGGCGCTCAATGAGGTGATCGAGTCGATGCCCGATGACACCGAGTTCAGCTTTGTCGGACACAGCATGGGCAACATTGTGGTGCGGCATTGGTTGGGCGATCTGAGGCATAATGGCGATCCCTCGAACGTGATTCCGCGTTGCCATGCCATGGTCATGCTGGGGCCGCCGAACCAGGGTGCGGCGATCGCGCGTCGATCTGGCGCCGACCGGTTTGTACGGTTGGTTGACCGGTCGTGGCGGCTTGGAACTGGGGCGAGATTGGGCCGCGTTCGAATCCAAACTTGCGACGCCGACGTTCCCCTTCATCATCATCGCCGGCGACGTCTCCGACGCGACGCTGCAAAACCCGTTGGTGGATGACTCCAGCGATTTTGTGGTCAGCTTGGAAGAAGCTCGCTTGGACGGCGCCGAGGAAATGCACACCGTCCCGGTTCTGCACAGTTTTTTGATGAACGATCATCAAGCGACTCAGTGGACCGTCGACTACTTGAAGTCACACTGAATTTTCTAAAAGACCAAAAGACGCTTCATGACTTTTTCGCAATCGTCGCGGATCCCCGAGCTGTTACGAATCGGTCCAAAGATCGCGCTGCTGCCGATCGTCCACGGCAGCGGCCAGTTTGCCTTGACGGTGCGTCGATGGATGTTGGAGGAATCATTCGACTGCGTCGCCGTGCCATTGCCCGCATCGTTTCGCAGCGCCGTCGAAGAAGCCGTTTTGGATCTGCCGACGCCATCGATCGTGATCCAGCCGCCGATGTCCTCGATCGAGTCCGAGGGTCGAAGTTGGACCCCGACGTCGTGGTCGGCCGACGATGGCGATGGTGACTCCGATTCGGATGATTCCGACGAAGATGAGGACGGCGAACGGGCCGCCTACAGCTACGTGCCGATCGATCCGTGCCAGGGCGTGATCATGGCCGTTCGCGCCGCCATGGGCGAGCATATCCCGCGCGAATTCATTGATCTCGAAACCGATCGTTACCTGCCTTACGCCACCGTGATGCCGGATCCTTTTGCGGTCCGGCACGTGTCGCCCGAAAAGTTTGCCGCCGCGGTGCTGCCCAGCATCACACGCCCGCCCGATCAACAAACGCGTGATCGAATGGTGCACATGGCGATTCGGTTGATCGAACTGGAAAGCCGCTACGAAAAGATCCTGATCGTGACCAGCGTGCTGCATTGGCCGTGGATCCGCGAAGCCTACCAACAACTCGTCGAAGTCACGTCAGACTCCAACGCGGTAGACTCCAACGCGGTAGACTCCAACGCGGGGGTCTCTCGATCGATGATCGCGAAACCCCAACACGAAGAGGTCTGTCCGCCGACCCGCTATCGTGTCGAACCGCGAACGTTGATGTTCCTGTTCGGTGAACTGCCCTTCATCACGAATCTGTACGAGCGAGCCCGTGCCGAGCTGGAGGAAGACGATGATCTGCAAATCGACGGTGTCAAAGAACTGCTACTGGCGGCGCGAGACTCGTACAAAAAAGAGCTCGGCAATCGGGCTCGCCGAGTCACGCCGCTTCATCTGTCGAAATGTCTTCAGTACATCCGCAATCTGTCCTTGATCCATCGTCGGATGACGCCCGATTTGATCACCATTGTGACCGCGGCAAAGCAGATTCTGGGGGACCAATTCGCGCTGCACGTCGCCGAACTCGCCAATCAATACGGCGATGCTCCGCTGCGAGACGATGTGACTCTGCAAGCCGTCACGCTTGGCATTGATCAAGTGCGTCTGCCCGACGGAGAAATCGTGCCGCTGGTCAGTCGATTGCCGGGACCACCGATCAGTTGGTGCACGTTGAAATTGCAACGTCGTCCCAGCGACACCGAAAAGGATCGTTGGACGTACAAGTGGAACCCGTACAGCCAATGCAGTTATCCGCCCGAAGACAACTTGATCGAAGCCTTTCGAACTCGCGTCATTGATCGTGCCCAAGCCAACATGGGCAACGATTTGGCTCGCACCGAGAAGTTCACGACCAGCGTCAAGGATGGGATCGACATTCGCGACACACTCCGTCACTGGTACGAAAAACAGATCTACGTAAAAGTCGTTCCGCCCAGTCGCGGGATGTTGGATGCGTGCGTGATGCTGTTTGACTCACCTGCCGATCCTCGCACGTATCCGTGGCGAACGACTTGGTTTGCCGAGCACGAGAATGAATCGACGCTCGCGTTGTTCGCGACCAACTTTGAAAAAGAGATGGTCGGTCCGGGCATCGGGATGAGTGTGTATGGTGGCGCGATGTTTCTGTATCCACCGGTCGTGATTCCTGATGTGTGGCGGGATTCGAGATTGGATTTCACCGAGACGCTCGAGGAGCGATTGATTGCCGCAGCGTGCATGTACAGTCGCGGCCGCGAGATCGCGTTGTTGTCATCCTTGCCTCCGGGAAGCGGATGGAAACGATTGGCACGTCGCCACAAGAAGCACCTCGTCCACGTCCCGCTGAGCTCGTTCAGCGACGAGCAAGTGCAGCGATTGCGGATGGTCCACGTGCTCAACGGCAGCGAAGTGCGAAGCTACGCCGAAGAGTTCATTCGAAAAGTCTAAGTCGTGGATCGCTCCGTCGATCCATGCCGCTGTTTCGTTGAACAATGTCGTTGATCGCTCCGCCGATCCATGCCGCTGTTTCGTTAAACCATGTCGTGGATCGCTCCGCCGATCCATGCCGCTATGCAAAGGCATGGATCGGCGGAGCGATCAACGACAATCTCAAGGAACGAAAAAAGCCGCATCGGAAGTGAATCCGATGCGGCTTTGACGCGTTCCGTTTGATCCCGATTGAGGGACCCGTTAGCGAGAAGAACTAGACTTTCTTTTTGGTCGCTCGCTTCTTCTTCGTAGCTTTCTTCTTGGTCGCTTTCTTTTTCGTAGCCTTCTTCTTGGTCGCTTTCTTCTTGGTTGCTTTCTTCTTCGCAACCTTCTTCTTGGCTACTTTCTTCTTGGCTACTTTCTTTTTCGTTGCCTTTTTCTTAGTTGCCTTCTTTTTCGTCGCCTTCTTCTTGGTTGCTTTCTTCTTTGCGACCTTCTTCTTCGTTGCTCGCTTTACAACCTTCTTCTTGGTCGCTCTTTTCTTCGTTGCTTTTTTCTTAGCCATGTGCTTTTCTCCGCTGAGAAAGAAACGCAGATGAGTCTTTGTGACTTCCAAAGCAAGCTTCGGAAGTCAACGGCCACGGCCCATCTTGCGCTACGTGTGATTGAACTTCCAAGCCATGGTGTCCAACACCGCAGCAGCTTTTTGTTTCAACCGTAAAACTGCGCGTAACTTTACGCGCTTCTCCAGATTTCGCAACATCTTTTCTGCGAAAAAGTGGTTGCACTTCAAAGTTTTTTTGTTATCGCGCGAAGCAACCGCGATCGCAAACGTGCGCGCGACGACTTGGTCGCTTGCGCACAACGAGTGCGCGTTGAGGTCGAGTACGTTGTCGACCGAACGATTTAGAAACGCCCGCCCATCCGCTGCATTTGCTGGTAGTTGGTGATGCCGAACACGATGAAGATGATCGCCAAGTACTGATCGCCTCGTGAGAATCCGTAGATTGCAACCAACCCCGAAGCAATCACGCTGATCCAAAGCGTGGTTTCGCGTTTGCCGTCACGCAGATCAACGACCGACGCAGTGATGTGGCCGCCGTCGAGCGGTAACACCGGCAACAAGTTCAACAGCGCCCAGAAGATGCTTGGAAACAGAAAGAAGTCGACCAGCGCCGACAATCCAACGCTTTGCACGAACAGCGATGCACCCTGATCGGCTCCGATCGCACGTTGCAGACTCTCGGGCATCTGAAAGATCGACGAGAATTGATCCAAACGGTATCCCGTCAACTTGATCAACACGATCACGATGACGGCCGACATCAATTGGGCAAACGGACCGGCGAACGAGATCCAAATGCTTTGGGTCGGACGCAAGCTTGCGTACGAACGACCGCCACGCGGGATCGCGAGTCCGCCGAAGTGATAAAGCACCACCGACGACTCGATTCCGTAGCGACGAAATGCCAAAGCGTGACCGAGTTCGTGGATCAGAATCGACACGAACACGCACAATGTCCACGCCATCAACAGGGGAGCCACCCCGGGACTCAATTGCTGGAGCGCCATATCCATCCCCTGGACAAAGTTGTAGCCCAGAACGATCGACATCAACCAAAACCCCCACGCGATCCGCACCGGAAAGCCTAGCAATTGGAATCGAAGATCGTAGGCGGAATGATTCGGTTCTTGCAGCAGCATCAGGGTCGCGTGGTGAGAGTACAAATGGCTGGTGTCATTCTAGCAGTCATCCGCTCGCGGCGGGAACGCTCACGGGCCGCCCCGATCCACGACGTGGTGATTAGTTGCGATGCTTAGTTGCGACTCCGTGCGCATGGAGTGGTCCGATTGTCTTGTGCTGGCTTTGCCAGTTTACAGCCTGCGAACGGAGTCGCAGGTCCACGAGGGTTGCCCGAAAGTGGATGGGCAACCCGATGTGGACCCGCGACTCCGCTCGCAAGATTTGCGCTAGCAAATCAAGGCCGAACTTTTACAACACTCATTGGCCGCACGCGATGCTTAACGAGTGTTGGTGCAGCCCCTGGCTGACCTCCGATGAGTTGAGAAGCCACTCATCAACGCCGTACGGCGAAGGGCTCAGCGATCCATGATCTCCAGCCGACCGTGCATTCCCGAGCGGGCTTTCTTGTCGAGATTGCCGACCGTCGCCCACAACCGGGCTTGCCCGGTGATCGAGGCGCTCGGTCGCTCTTTGGACACCAAAGTGTGGCAAAACACGGGGAAAAGATATGGTTTGTATTCGGGGCGCCGACAATTCATACTTACTGTCTGATTTTGGCTTTGCCCCCCCGGATCGCCATTGATCGATCGCCCCTGGCCCCCGAGTGAATCCTTGTCTTTTTCAAAAACGATTCGATGCTTCGCCGCGACCATCGCGGTGGGGTTTGCGATGCTTGAGTCTTCTTTCCCGAGGCTGATCGCCGACGAGGTGACCATCACCGGTCCCGACGGCACAACGCGAACGGTGCAGGTTCCGGCGGGCGCCATGGTTCCGGGCGGAGGACCGACACCACCGGGTAAGCCGGATGACAAGAAGAAAGAGGGCAAGCCGGGCGAAGAAAAACCTGGTGAGGAAAAAAAGGGGGATAAGAAAGGCGAGGACGCCGAGCCCAAAATCATTCGCCGCGATACGACGCTTGATGACGAAGCCGATCCGAGTGAGTTCGGCGTGATGGTCGGCGACGACGGTAAAGTGGCCTTCGAATTTCGTAACCAACCGTGGGTCGACTTGGTCGAGTGGCTTGCCGACATTTCTGACCTGCCGCTGGATTGGTTGGAGCTTCCTGGCGATCGCGTCAACATGCGATCGCCCGGTCGCTACACGGTCGTCGAAACTCGCGATCTGTTCAACCGATACCTGTTGGCGCGAGGCTACACGTTGCTGGAGATCGATGGTGGATTGACCGTCGCGAAGACCGCCAGCATCAATCCGGCGATCGTCCCGCGAGTTGATCCCGAGGACTTGGAATCTCTTCCGATGCATTCGTTTGTCCGCACTTCGCTGGACGTCGGATGGTTGTCGGCGGAAAAACTTAGCGAAGAATTGAAGCCGATGATCAGCAGCAACGGTCGATTGACGGCGCTGACAACGACCAATCGGATCGAGGCGATGGATGCGGCAGTCAACTTGCGACAGGTCGCTGATCTTCTCGCACGTGAACTCAACAGCGCATCTCGAGAATCGTTGGCACCCGAGTTCAAGCTGCGGTATTTGCCGGCCGAAGAAGCCAAGCAGATGCTCGAACAATTTCTGGGTGTCGAAAAGAAGAAAGAAACGCCGATGACGCCCCAGCAGATGCAGATGATGCAGCAACAGCGGAGTCAAAACCCCGGTGCCGTTCCGACTGAAAAGAAGGTCGAAGTCTCGATCGTCGCCAACGCTCGCCAAAACTCGGTCATCATTCGAGCTCCCGCCGACCGGATCGCGATCGCAACCGAGTTCCTCCGACGCATCGATGTGCCACGCGACGACATGATGTCGCTTGCCGATGTCAAAACGAGGGTCCAGGTGTTCCGTCTGTCGTCGCTCGATCCCGAAAAGTTGATCGAGATTGTGAGCGAGATGAACGTGCTTGAACCGACCACGCGGATCCGGCCCGACAAGGACAATGATGCATTGATCGTGTCAGGCTCCGCAGCCGATCGATTCATCATCGCGTCGTTATTAGAACGACTCGATGGCAGCGGACGCAAATTCGAAGTCATGTCGTTGCGGCGACTCGACGCGGCCGAAGTCGCCGAATCGATCGCTTTTTTGATGGGACAAAAGGATGAAGACGACGACCAGCAAAGCAATCGGCGTTCGTATTACTACGGATTCGGCGGAGGCGGTGATGAAGACGAAAAGAAAGAAAAGGACGAGTTCCGAGTCTCGGCGAACGTTCGATACCGGCAAATCTTGTTGTGGGCGAACGAACGCGAGATGGAAGAGGTGCGTTCGTTGTTGGTGAAGTTGGGTGAGTTGCCGCCGCCGGGCGGAAATGCCCAGACGGTTCGTATCATGGACGCCTCCGCGACCCCCGAAACTTACGAGTATCTCCAGCGGTTGAAGCAACAGTGGAGCCGGATTTCGGCCAATCCGCTCGAGTTGCCCGAGGAGGGACAGTTTGCCGATCCCAACGATCGACCTCAAAAAGATGCCGGCAAAGACGCGTCTGACGAAGACGGACCGGAAGACGCTGCCGCGAAAGATAAGGATGAACCCGCGACGCCCTCCAAGCCCGATCGTGACGACAAAACGAAAACCGTGGATGACGATTCGGTCGCATGGAGCGACGTGATCGGTGGGGAACGATTGGCTGCGTTCCAGCAACCCACAGAAAACAGCTCGGGTGCGGACGGCGTCGACGATACGGACGGCGCGGATGATACGGACGCCGCGGCCCCGGAATCAGCACCCCAAATTCGCTCCTCTCAAGACTTCGATCGATTGTTTCGACAACCCAAACCAGCCCAACCTGAGGCGGACTCGCGCGGCGGTTCCAACGCTTCCATCCGAATCGAGTTGGACTCCAACGGCAACTTGGTTTTGGTCAGCCCCGATACCGAGGCGCTTGATCAACTCGAAAATTTGATGCTGCAAGTGACGCCGCCCAAACGGCCGTACCGCGTCTTTCACATGAAGCATGCATCGGCCTATTGGATGCGACTGAATTTGGAAGACTACTTCAAGGATTTGGACGCCGACGAAGACTCGGATGCCGACCAATTCTATCGGTATTTCTGGGGAAGCAACGATGACAAGCAAGAGAAGGGGCCGTCGGGATTGGGGAAGGGCAACCAGCTTCGTTTCATTGACGACGTCGACACCAACACGCTCGTCGTCAGCGGCGCCAATGGAGAGCAATTGCAGACGATCGCCGAGTTGATCGAATTGTGGGACGTGGTCGAACCGGTCAACAAGCGTAAGGTGCGCGTCACGCGGCTGGTTCAAGTCAAATTCGGCATGGCTGAAAAGATTGCCGAGACCGTCAAGGAAGCCTATCGCGATTTACTGAGCAGCAACGACAAAACGTTTGTGGGCGGCAGGGGCGGTGCGGGCGGTGGCAAGGGCGGGAAGGACGATGTCGCCAAAAGCCGTGATGGCGGTGGCGGTGGCAGCGAGTTGCAGAACGTCGAGAGCGGGCGGGACGGTGGCGGTGCCGATTTCTCATTCAAAGGGAAACTGTCGCTCGGTGTCGACACGATCGGCAATACAATCTTGGTGAGTGCGGAAGGCGAGCCATTGTTGGAATTGGTGGCCGAGATGATCAACCAGCTCGATGATGCCGCCCAGCCGCAGGGAGAGGTCCAGATCGTCGAACTCTCCGGCAGCATCAATGGTGACCGTTTGCAGGCGGCCCTCAAATCGCTCGGCGCCCAAACCGCCGAACCCTCGGCCCCAATTTCCAACCCCAACCCAGGCCGAAATCGTAGTGCTTTCGATGATAATGCCGGGGATCGATAAAACCGGGTAGCAATGAAACCAAAGTACAAGGAAGCTAGAAAGCAATGAAAAGTGACGGCTGAATTGAATGGCCGATTGTCTGCTAAACTGAGGATACGTTCGTCTCGTCTCCCACCAATTTAACCCCCGACTTCTGATGCAACGCTCTCTCTCGCATCGGTGGGCCGATGGTGTGACACGATATTGGTGGTTGATCCTGGTCGGATGGGTCGTTGTGACCATCGCCCTGCGATTGGTGGCGCCGCGTTGGAACGACGTCGCCTACGACGGCGACTTTGAGTACCTGCCGCCGACGATGAGCAGTGTGGCGGGCGGACGGTTACTCGATCGCGCCTTCCCCGGCGAGCGCGCACGCAGCGAAATGGTGCTGGTGATGGGCCGCCAAGATCAACCGCTGGTGAAGAGGGACGAGGTCGTCGGATTCGATCTGTTGCGCCGCATTTATCATCGACTCGGTGAGGTCAGTTGGCAGCGGGGAATCCAATACGGGTACACCGGCGGCACCCCCGTCGAGGGGCGCCCTGTCCACGCTGTGGATCCAAATGGCGCAAGACTCGTTTGCCCACTCGATTGAAGCGGATCGCAAGTTCTACGATCTGATCGCCGACTCGGTACCCGAAACCGCCCCGACGCTGACCCAGCCGCGGATGGCGATCGCGTATTGGGACCACGGCAAACTGCTGGAGTCGATCGGCGGTTTTGACGAAGCGGTTGAAAAGGATTTCGAAGCCGCTTTGATTTTGATGCCCGACCTGCCCACCGTCGCGGTTCCGATCGAGGAACGTGATCTCGATGGATGGAAACCGATGCTCGACGTCTTATCGTGGGACGATCGGGTGGTCGGATCGCGGTTGCGAAAACCCAGTGCGCGTTTGATCGTGCTGCACCTCTCCAGCGAGTTGGCCGCGACCGGAAACATCGCCACCGTCGAGGCGGTCCACCAAATGATCGACGACGTGCTGGGGTACAGCGAAGGCTATACCGATCCGGGTCTCGAATTGTTGATGACCGGGTCCGCCGCGATCGGTGGCGAAACATTGACGGCAGCGCGGGACGCTATCCGGTACACCGAGTGGATCACCGTCGCGATGATCTTGATCATCTTAGCGATGGTCTACCGGGCGCCATTGTTGGTCGCAATTCCGATGATTTCGATCGGGTTTGCGGTGTTGGTGTCCACGTCGTTGGTTGCGTTATTGACGAAGTGGTCGATCGACCAAGTCGTTCCCCAATTAGACATGCGAATTTTTACAACCAGCCGGATATTCATCGTTGTGATCCTGTTTGGCGCGGGAACCGATTATTGTCTGTTCTTGATTTCGCGTCTTCGCGAGGAGGCGTCCAAGGCGCCCTGGCCCGTCGCCTGTCGCAACGCCTTATCCGGTGTGATGGGTGCGTTGTTCGGCAGTGCGATGACAACCGTCGTGGGATTGGGGATGTTGTGGATCGCAAGCTTCGGCAAGTTTCACTACACCGGACCCATCATCGCGATCTGTTTACTGGTCGGTTTGTTGGTATGCACGACGTTGACCCCGTCGATGTTGCGTGCGATCGGACCGGTCGCGTTTTGGCCGTCGCGAGTGACCACCGAAACACCAAAGAATCTGTCGCTGTTCGGCTCACCCAAAGGCGATGCATCGTCGGGCGGAATGTGGAGCTTGATCGCGTTGTGGTTGACGCGCCGACCGATCACCACCTTGGCGGTCGGTTTGATCGTGTTGATGATTCCCGCGGTCTACGGCATTCGCAATGAAGACGCCGTCACGTACGACTACAGCAGCCAATTGAATCATTCCGCGCAGAGTCGCCAGGGATTGCGGTTGTTGTCGAAACACTTCGACATCGGCGAGATCAACCCGGTGACCGTGTTGATCGTCAAGAAAGAGGAGACGCCGAGAAAAGAGTTTGAAAAACAGATTCGTGAAATCGCCAAAGAGGTTTACGGCATTGACGGCGTGTTGGCGGTTCGGACTTCGGACGACCCATTGGGCGACTTTCCGCCCGACCGGGACATGGGCCTTTTGACCGGCGACGCGTGGAAGCGTCGAGCACTGCGCAATCATCGAGTCGCCAAACGCCACTTTTTCTCAACGCGTCCCGAGCTCGAAAACCGGTTGGCCCGATTCGACATCGTCGTCGACGGCGACCCGTTCTCCATCGAGACGGCGAAGCGTGTCAGCGGGCTGGGCGAGAAATTGCAAGTGATGACCAAGACGCCCGGATCGGTCATCGAGGATGTGCAAGTTTTATTAGCCGGAACCACTCCGTCGATCATCGATCTTCGAAGCGTCACCTTGCAAGACAACCGCCGAATCAAGCTCGCGGTGGTGATCGCGGTGTTCGCCGTTCTGGTGTTGGTGATCCGCCGGTTTGGCCTTTGCGTCTATTTGATCGCGACGGTCTTGATCAGCTACTACGCGACACTCGGATTGACGTTCATCTTCTTCAAATTCGCGTACGGCGACGACTTTGTGGGGCTCGATTGGAAATTGCCATTGTTTCTGTTTGTGATTTTGGTTGCGGTCGGGCAAGACTACAACGTTTATTTGGTGACGCGGATTGTGGAAGAGCAGCGTAAGCTCGGGTGGCTGGCGGCACTCCGCCGCGCTGTTTCGCGGACCGGCGGGATCATCACCGCATGCGGGTTGGTGATGGCGGCGACGTTCTTCAGCATGACGGCATCGGCATGGTTCCCGGCACTCGTGCATTCCATCGGCTTTCACACCGCCACCAGCGGCACGTCGCTGAGGGGCATCGTCGAGCTCGGTTTTGCGCTCGGGCTAGGCGTGCTGATTGATACGTTCTATGTGAGAACGATTTTGGTACCCAGTTTCGTGGCGGCGATCGGCAAACGAGGCAACACATGATGCGGCCAGGGGAAACACCGTCAAGGACGCTCCCAACCTCTAGATTGTCGTTGATCGCTCCGCCGATCAATGTTCATTCTGTCGTTGATCGCTCCGCCGATCAATGTTCATTTTGTCGTTGATCGCTCCGCCGATCAATGTTCATTTTGTCGTTGATCGCTCCGCCGATCAATGTTCATTTTGTCGTTGATCGCTCCGCCGATCAATGTTCGTCCTGTCGTTGATCGCTCCGCCGATCAAATCTGGTCATGCAGCAAGAAGCCGATGATGGCACCGACCAACATGCTGATGGGGATGGCGATTGCCAGGGCGATGGCGACGGCCAAGGCGTGACCGGGCCGGCGGACTGGCGTGTGGTCAAAATCAATACCGGACGGCAATAGGTGCTCGGACGCCTGGGTGGAATCGAGACTGCTGATCGACACGCCGCTCCCCGAGAGTTGTGGGGTTTCCGGGAGTTCGCGAATTTGAGACGGTTCGTGGGGCGGTGGCGGCGGCGTCCATTGACGGTGATCGTCGGCGGCAGCGATCGAACCGTGGCTGATTGCGGCGCGGCGCTGGCCCAGGGCTCCAGTCGCTCGGCCACTTCGGCGGCGGATTGGATACGGCGGATCGGATCTTTCTCCATCATGTCGGCGATCGTGTCGACGAAGTCTTCCGAAAGATCGGGCGTCAAGTTTCGCGGATGCCACGGAGTCTCTTCGCAATGTCGGCGGCATTTGGATCGTGAATCACCACCCGGGAACGGCACCTTGCCGGTCACCGTGTAGTAGAGCGTGCAGCCTAGGGCGTAGATATCCGAGAGCGGACCCACCGACATCGGGTCGCGAATTTGTTCAGGCGAAAGATAATCGGCGGTGCCGACGATCTTGCCGGCACGGGGATCGTCTTGCAGCCCCATGCTCCAAGCCGCCAATCCGATGTCGGACAGTTTGGCGTGACCGTCGGGTGTGACCAGAATGTTGCCCGGCTTGATGTCGCGATGAATCAACCCAAGGTCATGAGCATACTGCAGCCCCATCGCGACTTGGGAGATGATAAGTGCGGCTTCGCCCATCGATAGCGGTCCTTGGCCGCGGACCAATCGTCGCAGGTCGGTACCGGGGACATATTCGGTGACAAGGTAATGGACTTTCCCGTCTTGGCCGGCGTCAAAGGCGCGCACCACATGGGGACTGTCCAGCCCCGCTTGGACTCGAATTTCGCGGCGAAAACTATCCCTCGATTCATGGGTCGACTTTTCCCGTGGCAATACCTTCACCGCACATTCGCGGCCCATCACTTGATGGACCGCTTTGAAGACGCGTCCCATCCCGCCCTGGCCGATAAAATCGGTGATCAGGTAGGGACCGAGAGTCAACTTGGTGCGTCCGTCGCGAAGTTGGTTGGCTTGGTACTGGGTCACGATGCCGCTTTTGACCAGCACATCGGCGACCGCTTCGGGGTCGCGTGTGCCCGCCAACTCGACCGCCCGCGCAACTTAGCCGCGCTGACCAATCCGCTGCGAATCGCAGCGTCTTCGAACGTCGGCGGTGTGCGCGAAGCATCGACCATCCCACTGCGTTCCTCTTAAAGTCAGTCTGGAAAAAATGATCACCGAGCAGGGTCGAACACGACCAACAAATCCGCAACCGCGTGCGACGCCATCGAGAAAGTAACTTGGTCGCCGCTACTTTTTAACCGATCGGGCGAATCATCGCTCGGCTCATCCCGATTGCGAGAAACGGTGGTGTCTTCGTTTGCGGCCCAACATGCAAAATTCACATCGCGAAAAAACCTTAGCTTCGCCTTGCAAGCTTTGGGACGAGTTTGGATCACGCGGATGATCGCGGCCAGCTTACCGTCGGCGCGGCGAAACACCTCCATTGAACTGATCGACAGGTCTTTGGGTGAACTGTGGACCATCCAGCCGATGCTCGGACTGTCCTCCGTTGCATCGATCTGCAGCTCGACGAGCCCCGCGATGGTGGACTTTGCCATCGCGATCGGATTGCTCACGTCGAAACCGTAGCTCATCTGAAACGTCGATTGCGTTTCGCCACGGACAGCAAGGATCGTATCGAAGTACCGCTCGCCGACCTTTCGATGAAACGCCAATCCGGACGATCCGATCATCGTTTGCCGATCGGCTTCATCGATCAGCAAACCTAACGGCGAGACCAGCCGTCGACCTCCGGCACGGTGAACCTTGTCCCGCAAAAGCACACGACAGATCGATGCGTCGGAGGAAACGGCGACGCGTGCGGCGATGTAACTTCGCCACGGATCATCACCAAATTCGACTTGCGGAATGACCTCACCCGAGACGTCGATGATCCGGCTGCCGCGGACCAGCGTGAACCGCAATTTGAACGTCGCCTGGACCACGTCCTTGTCGTCGATGATGCGGCCCGTCGTTTCGATCACACCGCGGGCCATCGTGGCTTCGGTGACGCGAAGTTTTTCACATTTCATCGACGATTCTTGCTTTTCGGATCGTCCGCCCAGTCCGACGGCGACCAATCGCATCGAGAATCGGTTACCCCGCGAAGATCCGCTGTAGACTCCCGAAATTCCTCCCGAATCGGAGTGAATCGAGGCTTCAAGAAATTCGTTTTGCAATCGGCCCCCGTCACTGCCCGACGACATCGCGATCGCGGTCGGATTGCCCAGCCATTTGTTGCGAAGCCACTTGCGAATCGACGAACCACCGGCGCGTTTTGCACCGCGTCCACCGCTGCGGAGCGAAACGAAGCCGTAGGCGGGCACGTCGACCGTGATTCCCGTGCCGCCGGCGACCGGCGAGCTGGCGTAAACGTGATCGCCTCGCGGCGGGCCGAACGGCATCACCACTTGCCCGCGGACGCCGATCGCGTGCGGATTAACGATCAATCGGCCCTTGCCCTGCTCGGTGCCCATTGCGCCGATCGCTTCGGCAAATTGCTCCGGTGCACTCGATCGCTTTAGGCTGTTGGGTCCGGTCCCGTCTTCGAACCTGTTCGGTTGGCCGGTCGCCAGCGCCGTCATGCCGACGAGCAACGCGTCACGCTCGTTTCGGATCCCGTCGCGGAACGATTTGGCAATCGTCGAGATCGGTTGATCCGTCTTCGATGCGACCCGGTCGGCAAGCAGGCTGGCCGAATCCGATGACGATGCCGCCGCGCCGCCGTGATGGTAGGGGTGCTCGCCATCGGTGAAATATCGATCGATCCGCCAGAATCGGCCCAGCGCGACGCACCACGACGCCACCCGCCTCAAGTCATGGAAGCTGGTGCATCCCTGACCCGGCCAATGGACCAATAGGGCCGTCGCCACCTCACCGCTATCGATCGCTTCGCCGAGCTTGGCACCGATCGCCAAAAACGCCGAATCGCAATTGGCGTCGATCGGCTTGGCCGTCAACGCTTCGATTTCCTTACCGCCGGATTGCAAGATCAGTTTTGCTTCGTCACCGAAACCGGTACCGGCCGCAAAGTCGATCGGAATCATCCCACGATATCCCAGAGCGATGATTGTCGGCGTCATGTCGGAAGGGGTGGAACCACTGATCCGTCCGTAGACCTGCGGCGGCGTGCCGATCGCATCGGCTACTTTCCGGTGTGCCCGCTTGAACGCCGCCTCGGCCTGGACCAACGTCATCGCGTCGAGATGGATGTCGTGATCCGGACCGCCAGACGCCCATCCGATCGACCCGGCTCGCATTAGGTCGCGAAGAGCTGCGGCCCCGGGGTTCGCAACTTCACCGGCGGCCGGTTTTGCCATGGCCGCGAGAGCCTGCGCGGCACCGGCATCGATCAAAAGACTGGCGGGAGTCGGCAAGGTCGAAGCGTCTTTGTCATCCGAATCGCGGAAACGCTGCGGGGCCTCGGCCGACTCCCCGACCAAACGGTCGAGGGTCGATGAGGTCACCAACGTCAAATCGACCAAATGCGGGTCGGAGGTGAAATAGTGGTCACGTTCTTCGGCCAACGAATCAAAAACTTCGTGCAGGGCGGCGATCGATCCATCGGCATCGCCGGCGACAAACGCTGTGGCAGCCTTGACGATGCGAGTTTGCAGAAAGATTTCATCCAGATTGCTGGTGTATCGCAACCGCCGCGTCATGATCTGGATTTGCAGCGCCGCGAATCCGGCAGCATAGAAGTCGGCCAACCCGACGCGGCGTCGGAAGTCGGGGTTGGGACCCGAATCCGAGTCTGGTCGCGGGTTCTCGTCACTCTCGACCAACTCATCACAGGGAGCCAGACCCAGAGCCGCGATCACTTCATCGCGTGTTTTGCCGGTGATCCACTTGCAATCCGGTGATTCGATCGCACGTGCTTCGTAGCCTTCGGGCAACTTCGCTCGGCTCGGTTCGGGGGCGACGACGATCCGGTTGCCCAGCGGTTCCGGTGGTGCGTCGGCCCGATACCAGGCGGGGATCTGTTGGGTCTCGGCCAACAACCGCGGATGCCAAAGCGCGGTCCATCCGGCCAACAGGCTGCGAGCATCCTCGTCGGACAACTTCGCAGGGAAATCCTCCAGCGTGGAAGCGGGAATCAGAACGCAACACTCATCAAAGACTGACATATCGAAGTAAAAAGTTTGACTTAGGGTACAAAGAATCAATAGAATGAGAGAACGCGGTTCGCAGCGACACTATCGCGGGCGAATGGCAACTAATCGGACTTTTCCATAAAACACTCCGCTGATCCGTTACAGTCGGGCGACCCGCCGACGAGATTCGGCCAGCAATTTGATCTTCGTTCACTATTTACGATGATTCGCATTAAACTGGGCGACGGCCCAAGAAACCGGTGAACGGTCCGCGGATTGTACCGGGCGACGCACCGATCGGACCGCAGGAAGTGCCAGCGTAATCGCTTTCTCGCCAGTTTTTTGCGGGTTCATCGAAACCATTGACCTTCACCAACCCTGTCACATCAAGCAACACCCATGGCAAGAAGCAGTTCCAGCGTTTGGGGCATTGAGATCGGACAAACGGCGATCAAAGCGCTGAGATGTTCGCTGGTGGACGGTGAACCCGTCGCCGACGCGTTCGATTTTATCGAATATCCCAAAATTTTGAGTCAGCCTGAGGCGGTGGCCGAGGAACTGATCGCCGATGCGCTCGGCCAATTGCTCGAGCGGAACGAAGCGATCAACGAAAAGGTGTGCATCAGCGTGCCTGGCCAATCGGGGCTGGCAAAGTTTTTCAAGCCGCCGCCGGTCGAGGTCAAAAAGATCGCGGACATCGTGCGCGTACGAAGCCCGCCAACAAATCCCGTTCGATCTGGCGGACGTCGTCTGGGATTTTCAAATGATGCCCGGCAGCATGATCGAGGAAGGCTATGCGCTCGAGAGCGAGGTCGGTTTGTTCGCGATGAAACGCGAGCAGGCGTATCGACAGATGGCTCCGTTCGACAAGGCAAACATTGAAGTCGACCAAGTCCAGTTGGCTCCTTTGGCGCTCTACAACATGCTGGCGTTTGACCGCATGCACGAACGAGTCGACACGGGCCTTTACGATTCGGACGACCCGCCGCCGTCGACAGTCTTATTGTCGATCGGCACCGATTCGAGCGACTTGATCGTGACCAATGGTTTCCGAATTTGGCAGCGCAGCATGCCGATCGGCGGGAACCACTTCACGCGTCAATTGACCAAAGATTTGAAGATGACCTTTGCCAAGGCCGAGCATCTGAAACGAAATGCTCGCGAAGCGGTCGATCCGAAGTTGATCTTTCAAACGATGCGGCCGGTCTTCAACGACCTTGTCACCGAGGTGCAACGTTCGATCGGATTCTTCCGCAGCATCGACAAGAAGGCCGACATCAAAGAACTGATCATCACCGGCAACACGGTCAAGATGCCAGGATTGGCAGCGTACTTGGGGAAAAACTTGGGCCTCGAGGTTCAGGTCCTCGATCGCTTCAATCGTCTGGGCGGCGACGACGTGTTGTCGATCCCGACCTTTCGAGACAACATTCCGACCTTTGCGGTTTGCTACGGATTGTGTCTGCAAGGGTTGGGCGTGTCACAGGTCCACGCGTCGCTGGTGCCGCGAGAGATCTTGACCCAGCGAATGATCCGCGCAAAAAGCCGTGGACATTGGCGGGGTTGGCCGCGTTGATGATCGGCATGACCGCCCACTATGCGTTGACCGAAAAATCGTGGGCCACCACCCACGATGATCTTTGGAAAAAACCCCAGGCCGAAGTGACGGCGATGAAATCGTACTCGGACTTGCAAACCGGCGAGGACAGCGACCTCAACAGCAAGTTGACGTACTTGAACGCGATCGGGGAGGAAGTCTCAGGCGACAGCGAGGCGCGTTTGAAGTGGCTCGAAGTGATCAAGGTCATCAATGATGTGATCCCGCGTCCCGACTTTCCGGATGGCAAAGTGCTCGGTCCCAAGGAACTGCCCTACTTGGATCGAAAGGATATCCACGTCACGCAATTTGAAACAAAATATTATGAGGATTTGACGGAGTGGTTCACCGAAACGGTCGCCCGCCGTTATCGCGACGAGTACCGCAGTTGGGCTCGCATCACGGGTAATAAGGTTCCCGAAACCCTCAACGAAGACACGGGTCCGACCGGCCCGGGATGGGTGATCCAATTGAATTGTTATCACTACTACAACAGCCCCGATCGTATCGGATTCGAAGGCAGCAACCACGTTCGAAATTTGATGACGACGTCGTTTTTGAAGAGCACGGTTGAGTTGCCGATCGGGTTCGACGCCAATGGGGAACGGATGATGGAAACGTTTTCCTTGCCGGAGATGGGGCTGACGTACCCATTGCTCTTAGACGACAACAAGGACCAACCGATCACGATTGCCAATCCCGATTTCGATCCTGACGCAATCATGGCAGCCCGGATCGCGGCGGACGCCAAAGGCGAGGCGCTCGACCCCAACGCGGTGATCGAGCCGCCCAAGCTTCAAGTCCGACGTTTGGATTTCATCTATCAAATCGTCTGGCAAGAGACGGTTTTGTCCGAGCGGTTGTTGGCGAAAGAAGAAGCCCGGATCGCCGCGGAAGCAGAGGCGGCCACGGACGCGGACGCGGCGGCCGCCGAATCAGGCGTCACGCCGGACATTTGATTTCGTTTTGCATCGACATTCTCCCAATCACGTTATTTGCTCTCTACAATCGGATCGGCTCCCGCCATGGACAAAATCAAAGATCAACTCGCCGTTGCGATGAAGTACGGATTCTGGATCGGATCCGTTGCCGTGCTGCTCGGCTCGCTGGGCATTTGGTACATGACAACATCGAAGTTGTCCGAAGAGAACGCATCGCAAACGTCAAAAATCAAACAAGCTATCTCGACGGTTAGTACCGTTCAAAGCGAAATTTCCAAGCATCCCAACGAAATTTCGCACGCCGAAATGAAGTTGATGATCGAAAAGCGACAACAACAAGTGCTGGAATCTTGGCAAACGCTCTATGACCGACAACGCG
This sequence comes from Pirellulaceae bacterium, assembly GCA_963781095.1. Classification (GTDB taxonomy): domain Bacteria; phylum Planctomycetota; class Planctomycetia; order Pirellulales; family Pirellulaceae; genus Rubripirellula. The sequence goes on along the minus strand of CAWAEA010000011.1, from coordinate 290,530 downwards.
ATATTTTGACTTGGCCCGAAGAAGAATTGACGAAAAACTTCGTTGACGAATTTCGCGATCTGCTGCCAATCGAAGTCCATGTCGATTTCCCGACGCTCGAAGAAGACGAGAAGGAAACCACGTTGCTGGCGACCTACCAACGTTACATTAAGAAAGCACTGCCCGGGATCGCCGAGATCGCTAAAGCGGAGTGGACCGCAGAGTTCGAATCCGCCACCTCGGGCATGGGATTGGAAATGGGTGGCATGAGTGGGATGAGTGGGATGGGAGGCGGCTACGGAGGAATGATGGGTTCAGGCGGGATGATGATGGGCCGAGGTCCGATCGACATCACCGGTGCAACCGGTGGACCGCTGGTGAAATGGTCGGCGGCGAGCCAAAGCACTCTTTTGACCGACCTGTTTCCGTGGCGAGGAACCTTGCCATCGACCTTGGAAGTCTATTACTCGCAAGAGAATTTGTGGGTATTGAAACAGTTGTTACAGATCATTGCCGAGCTCAACGGTGATGTGCGCCAGCCCTACCAAGCCCAAATTCATGAGATCGTGAAGATTGGCATCGGCAGCTCGGTCAAAGGCGGCTCCGGAACCATCTCCAAGCCGGGCGAAAATGTCGTGATGGGCGGAATGAGTGGTATGAGTGGTATGGACATGTACGACTTGGATTCGGGCGGAATGGGTTCCGGCGGAATGGACTCCGGCATGGACGGCATGTCGTCGGGAATGGGCACGGTTGAAGAACCCGACCCTGCGGACAACCGTTACGTCAATGAAGCGGGCGAACAAATCGATGCGGCTTCGCTGCGTGGAGCGCTGACGACCGATCGTCCGGATAATGTCGCATTGGCGGTTGCCAAACGTGTGCCCGTGATGATGTCGCTAAAAATGAATCAGCGTGCCGTCCCCGAACTGCTCGCCATCTGTGGCAGTGTGCCGCTGATGGTCCACGTCAATCAAGTTCGCATTTTGCCACCCACCGCTTCCTCAGCGTCGTCGACGTACGGCGGGGGTGAAATGGACATGGGAATGAGCATGAGCAGCGGGGTCGACGATATGATGAGCATGGGCAGTGGAATGGATATGGGCATGGGCATGGGTATGTCGGGACCTTCGACGAAGGGACCCGTCGCCGAGTTTCCGCTCGACATGAACGTCGAAATCTATGGACTGATTTACATTTACAATCCGCCCGATCCGAGCAAGCTCGCTCTCGATCAAGTCAACAGCGAGAATGTGGATGAATTGATCGACGACGCCGCCGTCCCGGCAGCCGGTTTGACTGCCGCCGCCGATGATGCCAATGGCGAGCTTCCGGTTCCTAAACCTGACACCGCTGAACAGCAACCTGAAACCGCTGAACAGCAACCTGTAACCGCTGAACCATCTGCTGGACAACCTGCCGAGCCACCCGCGGCAAATGAGGCGGCGGGCACTTCCCAGCCGGTGGTGACCCCGCCGGCTGCGGCTCAGCCTGACCCGGACGCCCCGGCGACCACCTCGCCGGAGTCCCCCCGATCCGCCACGCCTTAGAAAGGCTCGAATGAAATTTCCAAAAGTACCGTCTTTGCTGGCATCCGCGGTTTTCGCATAAAACTGGTGTCGGTAGCACTCGACCAAGCCACAACAACGGCCAAGTCGTCAACTCTTCCAACGTTCACTCTCTTCGCACGGGTAGCCCGCCATGGACTCCGATAAGATCAAAAAATTCTTCGTTCTGCACTTCGAGAAATTGCTTCTCGGGCTGATCGTCGCTGCATCGGTGTTTCTGATTTACAGCGGTCTGCAATTGCCCAACTTTCTGGCAGAGAGCCAGCCTGACAAGCTGACGGCGAGCGCCAACCAAGTCAAATTGGAGATCGATGATGATCACAGTGAAGAGATCATTAAGGACCGGATCCCGACGTATGACATCATCGCGGCGACCGAGAGGCTCTACACACCCGTTGATGAGACCGCCTACAAACTGCGGCATCCGTGGGAGGCTCAAAATGAACAGTCGATCGTTCGTCGCCAAGATCCCATGCTGCCGGCGCCATTGGATTTACGTACCTCCGGCGTGTTGACGACCATCGCCATCAAGGGCTCCGTCACGGATCCTAAGGACTATCCGGTCGCAGCCCTGGAAGCGGCCGACGAAGTCGAAAAAGTTGCCGCCCCCGCGCCGCACAAAATCGCCGTCGCAATCGGATGAATGCTGACGAGATGGGAATGGGAATGGGAATGGGAATGGAGGACATGGGAATGGACCAGGGAGGCATGATGGACATGATGGGCGGTGGAACGGCGTCGGGGATGGCGGGTGCGACAGGACCCATACGCAAATTGGACAAAGCTTTTGATTTTGGCGTCCGCCCCGTGGCCACGTCCGACAAGCGGAATCCCGCGCCTTCGATTGGCTGGTTCATCGCGGGTACGGCATTGTTGCCCCACCGAGAAATTTATGAGGCCTACGAAATGGCACTCAAAGATGCCGACGCCTATGATCCGCGTCGGGATACACCGTTGTACTTCAATTTTGAAGTCGAACGCGCCGATGTCACCGACAAACCGATTGGTCAACTGGCCGATGCCGATTGGGTGCAAGTTTGGCACTTGAAGCGGTACGCCGAGTTGGCGGATGGCTATTGGTCGGGTTATGCGCCGGAGATCGTTAATGCTGATTATCGTGAAGATCAATTGACCGTATGGATTCCACCGGTATTGCTCGATGACTATCGACCATGGTCTTTGCACCCGCGGATTCCCATGTTGTCCCAAGCCGAGCTAACCAAAAACACTCTCTTGCTTGAAGAAAAAAAGAAAAACGAGAACCAGGGCGACTTCGAATTTGACAAAGACAACAATGTCGAATTGGCGCTTCCCGGAGCCGCGTCCGGTGGCATGGCAGGCTATGGCGGCATGGACATGGGCATGGATTCGTCCGACATGATGTCGGGTGGTGGCATGATGATGATGGGACGAGGCAAAGTGGAGCAGGATCCCGTCGAACACAAATTGATGCGTTTCTATGACTTCGCCGTGTCGAAGATTTTTAAGAACGGAGCCGTGTTCGGCCGCACCTACGTTTATCGCATGCGTTACGCGGTGATTGACCCCAACTTTCCTGCCAGCCAAACGATGCAGCCAAAGACCAGCTCGCTTGCACCCGAAGTTGCCCGCCGCGTGATGGACAAGATGAGCGATGCGGTGAAGCAGAAAAAACGTGACTTCCAACGTTGGAGCGAGTGGAGCGAACCGTCCGAACCCGCGACCCTTCCGACGTTGGAAAGCTATCTGGCCGGCCCCGTCGAGTCTGGAAACTCGTCCACGTGGGCCGTCGCCGGACGTCCCGTCGAGTATCAACGTGACGCCCCGAAAGCCAAGATGGTCGTGTCGCAATTCATTCCCCAGTATGGCGTGAAGGTGCCAATGGAGATGGAAGTCTTCGAGGGCAGCGTGCTTAGCCACAAAGCCGAAACCGCCGAGGTCGTGGATCCCATCACGCTTGAGATCAAAAAGATGCCCGAGCCAGACTTCGTTAGCACGACCACCGTGGTCGATCTCGAGGGCGGCAAGCCGCTGAAAATCGCCGAAGATCTGACCGAACCTGGGATGATCTTATTGTTCGACCAATCGGGACAATTGCGATTGAGCGAAGAAATTGATGACTTGGAGCTTTTCCGCATCAAGACTGCCGCAGTAGAAAAAGGCCTCTAACCCGCACGGACCCAGCCGCACGAAATAGGTTGCACGAAAAAAGTGTTAGCACTTCACGGGCAATTCGCTATCGTCACTGGTTCCGTTTTCGATTCGAGGTGTCGGTGGGCTAACGCCTGAGTCTCAGCACAAAGATTTGGTTCATCGGTTGCGACGCGTCTGATCCTTCTTGATTGGAAACTCGACGGACATACGCGATTTGATTCCCATCAGGCGAAAACACGCACGCCTCCGCACGAGGCGCAACATGGTCGGGACATCGACTCGTCACGCGAAGTGTTTCACCAGTCGATGCATCGGTGACGCAAACGGTGGTGTCCATCGCGTGAGCGATCCAACGACCGTCGGGACTCCACGTAAACGCGGATGCAATGTCAAATGCGTTCGTGGTCAGTTGCCTCAGGCTGCCATCGCTCGGTGAAACCGTCCACAATTGAACAACGCCCGCATGATCTTTCATTAGGAATGCAATCCGCGTCCCATCAGGGGAACTCCTCAACCAATGCCGAGGACCTTGGATTCCGGGAAACTCGCGGTGTTCGGTTCTTGTCAATCGTCGTTGGACGACGCCCCGGGGCGGACGCGGACGGTTCGTACGGGTGCCTTCGATGGGTTCATTGTTGACCCCAGGTCCGAGGCAGCCATTCAATCGATCGGGCAAATCGACCAGGAAAACCTCGTTGTGAGTTTGCCCATTGGTTCCGCAGACCTCACCTTGAAATGCGATTGCGCGTCGTTGTCGAACCCCATCGCTTCGGAGGTATCCGTCCGCGCCCACCCATGCATCTTCAAAGGCTCGGCTAATTTCGTCGGACCCGCGGCGGGGGTGATCGTGCGTGAGGCTGACAAGCACCGAGAAAAAGTTGCCGTGATGATTGCGTACGTGCGAGTCGCTGACCGAGACGGCTTCAATGGAAAGTTCTTCGGCCGGAACGCTGACGCCGATCTGTCGTTGATTCAGCTCGTGCGACTGAGTTCCGGCGAACTCGGCCAATACATGGTCTTCGTAGGTGAAGGCGATCCACTTTCCATCGGGCGAGAACGTGTGAACGTGACTCCCGCCGCGTAGCGCACCCGGCGTGAAGGGTGGCACCAAATCTCGAGCGTCCACGTTGATCGACCGTCCCGGTTGACTCGCATTGACAATCACACCGCGGCGATGCCAAGCACAGTAGTTCCAATCATCGGTCGGATCCTCGGGTCCGTGGATGAAGACGACCCGATCGGATACCGGCGAAGCTGTTGGAACGCCGACACAGGCTTGCCGGACGGATTCAAAGATCACTTCTCGGGCTCCCGACGCCACATTCACGCGTTCGATTCGAGCGCCGTCGAAGCGCTCGCCTGCCGCGTCGCTGCGGACGTCGTAGTAGATCCACTCGCAATCGTGTGACCAAACGTTCGCGTTGGCCAGCACATGATTGGTCGATCCGCTGGTTAGTTGTCGCTCCGTGGCGTGCGGATCATCCATCCCCGGCTCCCGCGGTCGGCGGACTACGCACCCAACTCGATATCGATCTTTGCTTCGTCCGCGGCTTCTCTTAGTTTCGACAATGCACGCGCCTCGAGTTGTCGAATTCGTTCCTTGGTGACGCCCATTTCGGCTCCCACTTCCTTCAGCGTCAACGGTTCGCTGCCGCGGCCAAGTCCAAAGCGTGCGGTGATAATCTTTTGCTCGCGTTCGTCCAAGCGATTCAGAATTTTCGACAGCTCTCGTTGACGCGTCTTTTGGACCGTTTCTTCGGCATACGGATCCATACGTTCGTCTTGACGCGACACGAACAACTCTTCGGTCGTCGTTCGAAATCGATCACGGTGTTTGAACTCGCTCGGGATCGTCCGTGCGAAGTTCTTCATGATTGCCCAAGATGCATAGGTACTGAACTTATTGCCACGCGAGTAGTCAAATTTCTCGGTGGCGCGGATCAGCGACATGTTACCGTCGGAGACCAAGCCGAAAAAATCGTCGGTGCTGGCGACGTGGCGTTTGGCAATCGACACGACCAGACGCAAGTTGCTTTGCACGATTTTGTTCTTTACCAACACAGCGGCCTCGTACAGATCATCGATCTCATCCATGATCGCCGTTTTATTGGCATCGGCCGCATTCAAACTGTCGCGCAACCGGCTGGCTTTATGCTTGTAATAGTTCATCTGGCGAAACAGGTGATATTCCTGTTCACGAGTTAGAAGCCCGACGTCATACAGTGCCGCCAAATAGCTGGGCAAGCCGGCGGGGACGCGAACCTTTCGCGGCGCGGTAGCGGGCTCAGGCAGCGGTCCCAAATATTCTTGTTCACGCGAAGAGTCATCGAAGTCTTCGTTGTAGATATGGTCGAGCGGCAATTCGGCGATCTGATCCAAACGCATGTCCAACAGAATGCGTCCGATGCTGGTGCGCGTTCGATTGAAACGCTTGCACAATTGGGGCACCGACGCACCATGGGTGTGCAGCTTAAAGATCGATCGCTTGTCGTCTTCGGTCAACACGCCACGATGACTGGCGAAAATTGCCAGCGTTTGATGATCGGCGTCGAAGTTCTTTAGCGTGTAGCGGATCGTTTCCGAGCTGCGGTTCATCTGCGCGGCGAGCAACCGAGTGATCTCGGACAAGCTCGATCCGCTCTCGACCATTTGGCGGGCTCGTTCGACGATTTCGCTCTTCTCATCTTCGGACAATTGGCTAAAACGTTCGCCGCGACGAATCTTGTCGCGGTTGTTGGCCGCAAATCGCTCGACGCTGCTGTGCAAAAATCCGACCCGTCGGCGACCATTGAATAGAAACCGGCGGCTGACCAAGCCCGCATCACGCCAGCGGCTGATGGTCTTGGTCGAGACGCGAAACATCTTACTGAGATCTTCGACCGTGTGGACAGGTTCGCCGACTTCGGTGACTTCGACGTCGGCCGAATCAGAGAGGTCTTCGATCAGCAATCTCAGGTCATGTTTCAGATCGGCTTCCGCGACGCTGTGGCGACTCGCCTGTTCCGGGCGATAGTTGGTGATACGAAAGCACAAATAATCGAATGCGTACGAGCGATCCGACTCGATTTCGCCGTACAACTTTTCCGCTAGCGAGGCCTGTTCGAGCTTCTTTGCCTTGGGGGCAAATCGGGTCAATTGGTCTCGCAGTTCCTTGATCTTCGCGTCGCGATATTCTTCGTGCATCGCCATCTCTCCCAGTGTCGGTGTTGCGGTCGATTCCATTTCCCTGCGACCCCGGCGGATCGCTCGACTGCTGACCAATTGGTTTTCCCGGGTACCGCTCAATCCGTAGAGCGGTTTGTTTCAGGGGTGTGTTCAACTGATCGCACTTTGCCTTGACACGTCTGGTCACGTCGAATCATGCGATTCGAAAAGCTGCAAATCAGATGTCCACTGTGGTTGACTCCTTGTCACCCACCCCATTCTCTCCTACGCCCGCAAGTGAAGGCGTCGTTATCTCTCCTGACCCACCGGAAATCTCACAAGTTTGCCCAAAAACTCGGTTCAAGTCGACTCTTCCGGGGTGCCGCTTTCGACACGCCTGAGGATGACTGAAGTTTGTCCGAAGTTGGACGATCAAACAGATGACCGACTGACCCGAACGAGTGTGTAGGAAATTCTGGACCAAAGTCAAACAAATTCTTTGGTTTGTTGTCTTAATTTTCAAGGAGTGCCACGAATCACGCGATTTAGGCGCGGCTCGCGGACCGGCCGCCATGTGGACGCTTAGTGAACCAACCGGCATAAGTTGTAATTTTTGCGAATGATTGAACTCTTGTCGCGTCGCAATTCGAGACAGCGGTTCATTTCGGGTCAACCGGTTCGGGGCCGCGAGTCGATACAAGGACTACTACCGTTTCCTGATTCACGTTTTGCCCGGTTACCGATGTCATCTCAAGCCAATCAGAACTCTCCAAATCGTCGTCCTTCGAATGACCATCGCCTCAGTGACCATTGCCTCGGTCGGCGGCGATTTTTGATCGCCGGAACGGTGATCGCGGCCTCGGTCGGTGCATCGGTCGGGCCGTGGCTCGATGGCGATGCGATCGCCGCCGGTGTGCCCGATTCCGTCATGTTAAGGCCGGACCGGAAACAAAACCAATTCCGCGTCCGCGTCGAGTTGGAAGTCGAAGGCAATGTGAACCTGCCTAAAAACGCACTGGTTTCTCGCAAGAGTGCGTTGCAATTGCCGATCAAGACCACCGCGACATTGGATTACGAAGAACAACTGCGTCGCGAAGCGGGCGACAATCCGAGAGTCTTGATGGCCCGTCGGTTTTACCATGTGGCCGAGAGCGCAAGCACGCTGAACCGAATCGAGCAAGCATCTTCGCTGCGTCAATCGGTTCGCGACACCGTCGTTCGCCGCGACGTTACACCCGAATTGATCTACGGCGTCGATGATTATTTTGACCGCAAAGAACTCGATCTGTTGCGTTTGCCGGTATCAAGTTTGGGGATGGACGAGTTGCTGCCGATCGAAGCGGTGTCCGTCGGTTCGACCTATTCACCGACTCGGGAGTCCCTGGCATCGGCATTGTGCTTGTCGTCGGTCGAATCGACCGAAGTGGTGGCCGAGGTGGTCGAGATCACGGGGAATGAAGCCAAGATTCAATTCAGAGGTAACATCGAAGGATCCTACGAAGGGGTTCCGACGACGCTTCGCACGGTCGGCAAGTTGACCTTTGACCGCAAGCTTGGTGCGTGCACATGGCTGGCGATTGCCGTTCACGAGACCCGCGAGATCGGCAAGGCCGAGCCCGGTTTCGACGTTTCAGCCACCGTCAAAATGCTTCGCAAACCGATGCCAAAGCTGGTAGGGTTGGCGGCCGATGCGGCCCAGAGCCTGGATGTCGACGGCGCGATCCCCGAGGACCGTTTGTATGTCGATCTGACCAGCCGAGAAGTCGGGCTGGGGGTATTGATGGATCGTCGATGGCGAATGATGTCGGACGTGCCGGGGGCGGCGATGATGCGGATGATTGACCACGATCGCAGCATCGCGCAGTGCGATTTCCGTCCTCTGGCAACGCTCGAGCCGGGGAACCCCTGGACGATGGAATCCTTCCAACAGGACATCAGGAAGACCCTCGGCGAACAACTCAGTGACCTCGTTTCAGCCGACGAGAGCATCAGCGAGACGGGCTTGAGAGTCTTGCGGGTGACCGCCGCCGGCGCGGTCGAAGGCGTGCCGATCCAGTGGACTTTGTTGCATTTATCCGACGATTCAGGCCGTCGATTGTTGGCGACCTTCACCATGGAAGCCAGCAATGTACCGACCTTTGCGGGTTCCGACGTCCAACTCGGCGGTTCGCTACGCATGATCGAGCGGAAACGGGCGTCTGGGGAATCGATTAGTGATCGTTCCGGTGGCGACGGCGAGACTCGCATCGCTCGCAAGAATCCATCATCAAAATCCAGCGATACGGGTAAAGTCCAAGTACAATCAGCTAGTGACCTTCCTTAGTTGACCCTCGACGGTAATCCATGATGTTTCTCGGACGTATCGCTTTCATCGCCCTGACGACGACGCTGATCGCGCACGGTCTCGCTCGGCCGGTTGCCGCGCAAGATGGTATCGCGGAAGAAGGTATCACGCAGGACGGCGGCAAGTTGGATCCGTCGACGACCGAGGAGAGTCGCTTCGCGTCGGGCGTGTTGAGAGTGATCCCTCCGGCTCCCGAGCCGGACGAGACGTTTGCCGGACCGCAAACACTGCAGACGTTACTGGATGCTCACCCCGAAATTCAGTTCGGCGGTGACACGCATCCCGACGGCGAACCCCATTTCGATCCTCGCAGCCGAACGCTGGTCGAAATGGCAAAGCAGGTGATCCTGCGCCGTGAAATCTACTCGTTGGAGTTTGCGTTCAAACCGCTCCGCCACATCTTCATCGACGTGCCGCGTGAGGACGGACGAATGCAACGCAAGCTGATTTGGTACATGGTTTATCGTGTCCGTTACCGGGGCGGCGATCTGCGACCGGCGGCCGACATGGTCGCCGGTGTTCCGATCTACAAACGAGTTGAACAAGTTCACTACGATTCGCGGCGGTTCTTCCCCATGTTGGTGATGCGAGACCAGGCCAGCGACGCATCGTACGTCGACCGGATCCTGCCGACGGCCAAGGACAAAATCAAGGTCCGCGAACAGATCACTGCACCGCTGTACAACTCCGTTGAAATCACGCGGGTTAAGATTCCCTACAGCGGCGATGACTCGGGCGAGGGCGTGTGGGGTGTGGCGACCTGGGAAGACGTCGACCCCAACATCGACTTCATTTCGATCGACGTGTTCGGCGTCACCAATGCATTTCAACAGGACGGCGAAGGCCCCACGGCTCCCTACCAACGCAAAGCCTTGCAATTGAACTTCTATCGCCCCGGCGACTCGATTGACCAAACCGCAGACGAAATCCGGTTCGGCGTTCCCGCCTATGCCAACCAAGAAGAACAACAGTACATCTTGGAGAAGTATGGGTTGACCGAGCGACTCGATTACCGCTGGATCTTTCGCTAAGAATCGATGACCGGGGCATGTCCCCGCGTGGCGGCCCTACGATTTTAGGTTGGTTGCGACTATCATGAACGCCACCACTTCTTTCGTTTCTTCAAGGCCGCCCGTCCATGTTCGTCGACCGTATCAAAATCGAATTGCAAGCCGGCAAGGGCGGCGACGGTTGCACCAGCATGCGGCGTGAGAAATTCGTTCCTCGCGGCGGGCCCGACGGGGGCGACGGAGGCGACGGTGCCAGCATCATTTTGGAGGCCCGATTGGGCGTCAACTCGCTTGCCGAATTGGCCAATCGACAATTCTTTCGCGCAAGAGCGGTGGCAACGGCGAAGGCTCGAAGCGTTACGGCAAAGGTGCTAAAGATCACACCCTCTACGTTCCTCCGGGCACGACGGTGATCGATGCCAAAGGTGGCTTTGTGATCAAAGACTTGAAGCAACCGGGCGATTCGTTCGTCGTCGCTCGGGGCGGCCGCGGAGGCCGCGGCAATGCCCACTTCAAGACCGCCGAAGATCGTGCGCCGAAACATTGTGAACCCGGCGGAACGGGGGAGGTTCGCGCCGTCATTCTGGAACTCAAGTCGATCGCGGACGTCGGATTGGTGGGCAAGCCTAACGCGGGCAAAAGCACCCTGTTGAGCCGGATCAGCAGCGCCAGACCTGAGATCGCCGACTATCCGTTCACGACCAAGCATCCCAATTTGGGCATCGTCGAGGTCGGGGAAAGGTCGTTCGTGTTGGCCGACATCCCCGGTTTGATCGAAGGCGCCAGCGAAGGATTGGGGCTCGGCCACGAATTCTTGCGGCACGTCGAACGGGCCGGATTGCTGGTGCACTTGATCGAACCGTCGCCTGTCGACGCCACCGACCCGATCGAAAACTATCAAACCATCCGTGCCGAACTCGCCGAATACGATGCAACGCTGGGCGAACGTGAAGAAATCATCGTCGTCACCAAGTGCGAACTCGAAGGTGCCACGGAGGTTCGCGACGCGCTGCATCATCTGACCGGTAACGATGTCTTCATGATCAGCGCGGTGGTCGGTAAGGGCTTGCCCGAATTGGTTTCGGAGATTGCCCGGCGTGTCGAAAATCGACGGCAAGCCATGATCGCGGCTGGCGAAGAAGTGACGTTGTTGCGCGAAACCGATGTCCAACCCGTCAACGTCGATCAACCCAAACGGTTGCCGCCGCACTTGGCCGGACCCACGTCATCGATGTCGAACGACCGACAATCCAAGGACATCGATTCGTGAATCCAGCCGCCTGCATCGTCGCAGTCGACGTCGGCAACACGGCGGTGAAACTGGCTGTCCAACGGCACGATTCCATGGGCCAACCTGCGGTCGCACGCAATCCAATCGCGGAGTGTTTTGTGATCGACCACTCGATCCTGATCCACCAAACCCACTGGGAACAATTGGCGATTCAGTGGGTGCGTGATCAACTCGGGTGCAAACAGATGCAATGGAGGATCGCCAGCGTCCATCGCCGAGCGGCGTCACGATTGGTCGACGCCATCCGGCAAGCATCGCCAAGCGCCACCATCGATCTGGTCGCTTTCGGTGATGTGCCGATGCGGGTCGCGGTCGACGATCCCGGACGGCTCGGAATCGATCGCTTGCTCAGCGCGTACGCAGCCGGGCGGTGGCTCAAAGAACGACGGTTGGGTGAGCGAAAGGTGAAACGTCACGCGCCCGATCCGGGTGGTCCGATGGTCGTGGTGGATGCCGGTTCCGCGGTGACGATCGACTGGGTGGACGCCGTCGGAACTTTTTGCGGCGGAGTCATTTTGCCGGGATTGGCACTTCAATCCAGCGTGTTGGCGACCGGAACGGATGCGTTGCCACAAATTGATTGGGCGGAATCTCGCAGCGTTCACCTGCCCGCCACCAACACCGCCGACGCCATCTATGCTGGGATTCTGGTGGGAGTCGCCGCCGCCATCGACGGATTCGTCGATCGATACCTCGAAGTTTGGAAGCGGGAGAGCGGATCCATTGAAACGATGGATCACGTCGAACTGGTTTTGACCGGTGGCGACTCGGCTGCTTTATCCGCTCACGTTCGCCATCCCCATCTTCAAACACCCAATTTGGTATGTCGCGGGTTGTTGGACCTCGTAACGGGCGGAAGATAAGTGTCATTTGAAAAACTCTCCGATCTGCTGCCGGTCGATCACGCGGGCGAGGCATCCCATGCGTACCAGATTTTCGGATTGCCGGCGGGTGAGCAAGATGTCGGCAAGATCGCCGCCGCAGTCAAAGCCACCGTCGACCGGCTTCGAAGTGTCAAATCCAAATCGCCACCCGCGATCTGGAAACAGGCGGCCGAGTTGGTCCACTCGGCACGGGTGACGCTTGCCGATCCCGCAAAAAAGGCCGAATTGGACGCCCGATTCGGCATCATCGCCGTTGACACGCCGCTGGCGAAGCCGACACCCGCGACGACGCCGACGTCAAGCCCTCCGGGATCAAGGAAGATCGACCCGCTCGCCGGTTTTCTTCCGCCTGCCAATCCGATGGCCCCGGTCATCTCGCCGGCCGCGTCGACGGCTCCGACCCCATCCGGTGCAACCCCTGCAACCCCATCGAATGCAACACCGTCGGACTCGGTTCGCTCGACCGCTTCGCTGTTCGGATCAAACGCCCTCGCCGGACCCGTCTCCGCTGGCCCCGAGTCGTCGAGCCCACGGGATAATTCTCCGACTCTTCCATCGCCCACTCGTCCGACGCCAACTCATCCGACGACGAACGGTTCTCAAGTCATACCGACCGCACCGCTGGTGCGAGCTGACCGGCCAACAACAAGCCGCCGGCGGAGATCCAACGCTGGCACGTTCTTGTTTGCGACGTTCATGTTGGGCATGCTGGCCGCGATCGCCATGCTCGGATATTTTCTGTTCTTTGGCCCCGGAACCTTGGCCATCACCAGCACCGACGGCAAGTTGACCCTCTCGACCGGTCCGGCACCCCGTGCAAACGAATCGATGGTTTCGCCACCGCGTCCGATCGATCGCCAAGCACGGGAACGAGAGCGCAAAGTTCGAGACCCGGTGATGGGACGCCTGGGAAACGGCGTTGCTGTTCCCGTGCAACCGGTTCCCGTGTCACCCGTCCCGATCGTGCCTGCCGAAGCGGAACCGATCGATGAGTCGAGTCCGATGGCGGCGTCGGAACCGATGGAGGTGTCCACACCGACGGAAGTGTCCGCACCGATGATGGAAAAGGACGGCCCCGTTTCGGCGGACGAGGCAACCGCTGCCGATGCCCGGATCGACGGCGTCATTCAAACCATCCGCGCCGCCAATTGGGAACAGATGAAGTCGGTGGCCGAAGCGACCGCGGAGATGCCAATGAACGCGAATCAAAAATCGCTTGCCGATGGACTGTACCATCTCGCCGATTTGGCGTCGTACTACCGCGGTGGAATCGAGCGTGGGGTGGAATCGTTGTCGGTGGGTAACGACTTCGAGGTCACCAGCGATTTTCGCGTCGTGATTGTTGAAGTCGGCGACGAGTCAATCACGGTTCGCTACAACGCCAAGAATCGGACGTTCACCTTTGACGAATTTCCGTTCCCGCTGGCGGAAAAGCTGGCATCCTTTTCGATTCCCGAGGGGCCGACTCGGCAAGCCTCGATGGCAGCCTATCAATCGATATCGCCGATGAGCAACGAGGGCTACCGTGATCAGGCGGTCGCCACGCTCGGCCGCTTGGCTGGGCAAGTCGATGGCGTCGACACCGCGTTGATGATCGAGGCGATCAAAAGAATTAGCCAGCCCGAGTGATGTGGCGGTCGAGGGTCGTGGCGATGTCATCGGCATCAACATAGAATGATGGCCATGTCGAATAAACACCTCACCGACGTACTTGACGAGCTGGTTCGTTTTCCTTCGGTCAGTTCCACCAGCAACGTGGCGGTGTCCGAGTGTGTCAAAGGGCGTCTGGAATCACTCGGTTTTGAGGTCGAGTCCGCCGATTATTTCGATCCGGCCGGCATCCGAAAGATGAACTTGGTGGCGTGCCGAAATCCTCTTGGGCCACGCGGTGAACATCTCCGAAACGCGGCCCCCGGCTTGGCTTACTTTTGCCATACCGATGTGGTTCCGGTCACCCATTGGACCGGGCCGACGGACGAACCGTTCCGCGCTGTCGTCGCCAATGATCGTGTCTACGGTCGCGGATCATGTGACATGAAAGGATCATTGGTTGCCATGTTGCACGCCGCCCAACAAGTGACCGCGTCGGAGCAAACCGCGCCCCTTTGGATCGTGTGCACGGCGGACGAAGAAGTCGGTTTCGAGGGCGCCAACCACCTGGTCAATCATTCGGCCGCGTACCGCGCCATCGTCAACGCGCAACCGCTTTCGATCATCGGCGAACCGACCGGGCTGCGCGTGGTCCACGCCCATAAGGGGATCACGGCGTTCTCCATCACCAGCCAAGGCAAGGCCGCGCACAGCAGTACCGATGACGGCGTCAACGCCAACATCGCGATGCTACCGATGCTCGAACTGATGCGCCAAATTTGGCAACAAACGCTGACGGATGCGGAGATCAAAGATGAACGTTTTGATCCGTCCCATCTGTCGTGGAACTTTGGCATCAGCGACGGCTGCACGGCGCTCAACGTGACTCCGGCGAGATCAGTAGCATGGTGCTGCTTTCGCACGATGCCAGATATCGACGGAGCCGCTTTGATGAAGCGTGTCTCCGACGCGGCACAGGAGCTTGGTTTAGAATTCAAGATGTTCAAGGGAGGAAAACCGGTATGGATTTCGCCTGATGCCGAGTGTATCCGGCGGATGTGCGACTTGGCGGGGGGCCCGGCAATGACGGTGTGTTATGGAACCGATGCGGGTGAGTTCCATGAACTCAAGCAACGGGTCATTTTTGGACCTGGCGATATCGCCCAGGCGCACACGACCGACGAATGGATCAGCCTCGAACAACTCACCCGAGGCGCCGATTGTTACGCCAACGCCGTCCGTCGTTGGTGCGTGGACACGCGTGGATGATGCGATCGGTAGTCGCGGAATCCTATTTCGGCTCAATCAATGCAGCGGACAACGGATGGATCGGGGTCAATTCCAATGACCATTCTAGATGTTTGGCTGCGTCGGTTTGGCCGGTCGTGTTGAACTTGTCCGCCAGGGTGACGGTCGGCCCGACCTGCCATACCATCGGGATCTTTGCGAGAGCTTTTTGCCACTGTTGGGCCGACTTCGCGACTTCGGGCGGCGTCGCCGTTCGCCACAACAGACATGTTGCCAAGATCGAGATGTCGGCGCGGTCGGTTTGAGATGCCAATGCTTTCGCGACCGCCACGGCTTCGTCCCGATGCGCGGATGACAGCAACCAACTTGCCGAAACCAGCTGGACCGCCGTCGACGGATCGGCTAATCGGGTCTTGGCCGCTTGGATGACCGCCGCCGGCTGGGCACCGTTCTTCCACGCGATCGGCAACCACGCCGTCACCAGCGGCGGAAGGGACCGGCGATCGAGTTGCGAAACCAATTCAAGTGAGATGTCGGCGCGACCGACCCGCCACGCCGCGTTGGCGGCCATCATCGTTAACCACTGTTGACGCCACACAGGTGGTCGTTGCTTCAATAGCATCGGCAAATCGGACAGGGCCTCCGCAAACTGCCCCGACTCGAATTTCCGGATCGCTTCGGACTGCGCCGGCGAGACGGCACCGGGCTCGATCCAAATCACGCGTCGTGCCGAGGTGATCGTTTCGGCTTCATCACCCGTGACGATGATCCGAATTTGCTCGTGATCAAAATCAATCACATTGCCCTCGACCGTCGTGATCGACCTCGGATACCAATCGCTCTCCACGCCGGTGGGCGCCAGCGGTTGCAGCCACACCCGGTCGGGAGTTTGCGAGTGGGCGATCGTGGCGATCAAGCCGATGGCAAAAATAGTGATGGTGCGTGGACCCGTCACGGCGTCACCGATACTTTCAAACCACGAACGTCGACGTACTGATATTGTCCTTGGTTCATCGACGCCAAATCGCGCAGGAAGCTGTCGCCCGGCGGTACCGGATCGGGACCGAACTCGATGGCGTGAATGGTGGTGCCGGATTGTTGGGCCTGGATTTGAATCTGACGCAGGTCCGAGTCGGAGAGTCGCGGGACCCGCGCGTCGGTCAGAAAGAAGATCACATCGGGTGAGAGTCTCAATGCCATTTTGATCGCGGTTTCGTGCTCGGTGCCTCCGAAGGCGGCGACCGAGTTGATGTACTGGGTCGCCATCGTCACGTTGGGATCGTCGCCCGCCATCATTTGAAGGGGAACCCCAGTCAATCGAAACGGGGTTGGTTTGTCATTGTAAAAAATCAATTGGAACCGTTGCCGGTCGGTCAACGATTTTAGGCTGCGTACGAGCTCCGTCTTGGCGGCCCGAAGCGGCTTGCCGCCGAACCCGTTCATGCTGTCACTGCGGTCGAACACGTAGACGAAACGAGACCCACTGCCGGAAACGCCGAACAGCATGGCCGTGGCTTCTCCCGCCTCTGCCCCACTGGTTTTGCCTCGCGCCGATCCCATCGCGTCGCCTTCCAGCGTGATCTCGCCAGCGATTCCGGTCGCCGCGGACGGTGATGGGGTGGACTGGATGGCTTGCAGGATTCCATCCAAATCGAGCGGCGGCGACAAATCGGGTGGCGGGGTGGATGCACTCGCCGCAGCAGCCGACGATGCGGCTTGATCCGAGGATTGGTCTTTCTTCTCGGCATCGCTCGGATCGAGCTCCGATGGATCGGCAACGTCGGCAACCGGCTCGGTGTATCGATCGCGATCGGGCATGCGGTGGACGATCGCGATGCCGACCGGGCGATCGACCGCTTCGCCGCTGCCGGAGGGATTTCGGGTCCACAACAGTCCGATCAAGGTCAGCAACACGACATGAAAGATTAACGACATCAGCATCGCAGGCCATGTCGGCGGCGAGGGTGTCAGGTCGATCGGCAGTAACGAGTTATCCGATTCGCTCATCAAATTTCATCGAATGACGCAAAACGGGGAAGATTGATGCGAAATTGGGGCCATGGCGGCGCTTTTCTTTTTGGCGTCTGGGAAGTAGCCTATGCCTGCGTTCATTCTAGACCTCAAGCATCCCCGCGGGGACGCAAGCCCGGAGAAAGCCGTCGTGACAAGCTCTCGTTATCTGTTTACCAGCGAATCGGTCAGCATGGGACACCCTGATAAGTTGGCGGACCGGATTTCCGACGCGATTTTGGACGCATTGCTGACCGAAGATCCCGCCAGTCGCGTGGCGTGCGAGACCATGGTCACCACCGGCATCGCCATCATCGCTGGCGAAATCTCGACAAAGGCCAAAATCAACTACGCCGACATCGTCCGCGGAGTCATCAACGAAGTCGGCTACATCGATGACCAGATGGGCATCAACGGCAGCACTTGTTCGGTGATGATTTCACTCGACACCCAAAGTCCCGATATCGCCCAAGGCGTCAACTCCGACGATAAAGCGGGCAAAGACATTGGCGCCGGTGACCAGGGATTGATGTTCGGATACGCGTGTAAGGACACACCCGAATTGATGCCATTGCCGATCGCGCTGGCGCACCGGATCATCAACCGTTTGACCGAAGCTCGGTTTAACAAAGAAGTCGATTGGCTGCGTCCTGACAACAAGGCACAAGTCACCGTTGAGTACGAAGGCAACACGCCGATCTGCATCGACACCGTCGTGGTCAGCGCCCAGCACAGCCCCGACGTGACCAATGACGAGATCAAAGACTTTATCAAGAACAAAATCATTGTTCCTGAGTTGCCCGCCGACTTGGTCAAGCGAGAGGTGAAGTATCATATCAATCCGACGGGCAAGTTTGTCGTCGGCGGTCCGCACGGCGATTGCGGTTTGACCGGTCGCAAGATCATCGTCGATACCTACGGCGGTTGGGGTCGTCACGGCGGCGGCGCCTTCAGCGGCAAGGACAGCACCAAGGTCGACCGATCGGCCGCCTACATGGCTCGCTACGTGGCCAAGAACATCGTTGCATCTGGGCTAGCCGAGCGATGCGAAGTTCAACTGGCGTACGCGATCGGAGTGACCGAACCGGTCAGCGTCAACGTGGACACCGAAGGCACCGGCAAGATCGACGATGCCCAGCTTTGCGAATTGATTCGCGAACACTTCCCGCTGACCCCTTCGGGAATCATCGAACACCTTAAACTGCGTCGTCCGATCTTCAAAGAAACCAGCGCGGGCGGCCACTTCGGTCGCGAAGGCGATGCGTTCACTTGGGAAAAGATCGATAAGGCGGAATCGCTGGCCAAAGCCGCGGGCGCCGCTGCATCGGCTTGATCCTCGGGCTTGGCATCTTGGGGTCATCGATCAATAGGTTTCGAGCCCTTCGGATACGAATGAAAGATCGTTTGCGGTGAAATTTGTTTGGACGACTGACCCGCACTTCGATCATGTTCCCGAACCGGTTTGGCAAGAATGGGTCGACGAGATTTCGGCCAGTTCGCCTGACGGAATTTGGATCACGGGTGATCTTTCCGAAGGCCATGATGTGGTGATCCAGTTGCGTCGCTTGGCCGTTGCCATTGATGCACCGATCTTTTTTGTGCTCGGCAATCACGACTTCTATGGCCGATCGATTGCCGACACACGTCGCGACGTGATCGCGTCGACTCGAGAGAGTCATCGGTTGGTCTATTTAACCGACAGTCAACCGATCGAGTTGTCCGACGGCGTTTTTCTGGTAGGTGAGGACGGGTGGGGCGACGCGACGGTGGGCGATTTTGACGCTTCGCCCATTCGTCTCCGAGACTTCGAGTTGATCGAGGACTTTCGTCGGTTGCCAAGGGAACACTGGAAGGACCAGCTCGGGCAACTTGGACTCGAATCGGCTGAGCGTTTAGCCGCCAAGCTCGCGTCGATTCCCGAAACGGCTCGCCAAGTCAACGTGTTGACTCATTTGCCGCCATTTCGCGAAGCATGCTGGTACGAAGGACGAACCGCCGACGACGACTGGGCACCCTCGTTCGTGTGCGGTCAGCTCGGGATTGCACTCGAGCGATACTGCCACTTGCACCCGAGCACGGACGTCAGTGTATTTTGCGGACATACCCATCACAGGGGCGTCGCACGGATGGCCGACAATTTGGTGGTGCGAACGGGATCGGCGCAGTACGGACGCCCCGAGATCGAAGCATTCATCACGATCGAGCGAGCTGCCACACGCTGACGCTTGCGTCCCCGCTGGGTCGGCGAATTCGATCGCTGCGGGAAGCTTTCGAATCCACCTCGGGGACGCAAACGCTAGCGCAGGTTCATGTCCGTCGGTTGAGCCGCAAGTTGCAGATGGCCGAACAACGTCTGCTCTTTACGAACCAGATAAAACTTGGCTCGCGGACCGCGTTGGATGTCGGGATGTTCCAGAATTCCGGCCAGGTCCTTCATTGATGATGTTTGCCAACCGTGGATGCCCAACAACACATCGCCCGCGATGATGCCTTGCTGGTCCGCCGCTGAACCCGGACGCACGCGAGTGATGTACAAGCCGCCGCGGTACGGCGTTTTCATTTTTTGGTTTAGCCGACGCATCGTCGATTCGGCCACCGGTTTTGCTTGAATCCCAAGGACGCTCCAGGCAAGTTCGTCGACCGATTGAGATTCCGCGGCCGTCGACTCGCCCACCACCGCCAAGTCCATCCGTTGCCCGGATCGCTCGATCCCAAATTCAAGCGGAGTGCCCGGAGTCGTGTCGATCATCGCCAGTGCAAAATCCAAACGGTTGGTGATCGGCTGGGTGCCGACGCGGACGACTCGGTCACCCGCTTGCAAGCCTTCGCGGGCCGCGGGGCTGCTGGCCGAAACGTTCGCGATCGTAACTGCATCACCCTCTCGCAGACCGCCGCTCGCTCTCACGCCCGTCATCAAGCGACTCTCGTTGTGTTGCTCGATCATTTCGGTGACCACTTCGATCACTTGGTCGATCGGAATGGCGAACGCGATCTGTTGTGCTCCGACGCGGACGGCAACGTTCACACCAATCATCTCGCCGGAGATATTCAACAGTGGCCCACCCGAATTACCCGGGTTGATCCCCGCACTGATCTGGATCAAATCGCGATACTCTTGGGTGTCGTTGACTGGCACATCACGGTGCAAGGCGCTGATGATGCCCTGGGTGCTGGTGTGGACATACCCGTAAGCATTTCCAATGGCGATCACGCTTTCACCGATCATCAAATCGCTGCTGGTGCCACGCGGAATCGTCGGCAAAGGATCGTCGGTGTTGACCTTGATCAACGCTAAGTCGTTTCGAATCCTTGCCGATACCAATTCGGCCGATGTGGTTTTGCCATCTGAGAGCGTGACTTGAATGTCTTGAACGTCTTCAACCACGTGATAATTTGTGATCACGTAACCGCGGGGATCGATCACCACGCCGGTGCCCATGCCGTTGACTTGTCGGAACGAATCGGGTCCTTCGGCACCCGCCATTCCGGCTGCGGTGGTGCGGACCGTTTTCTGGCCGTGAATGTTGACCACGGCCGGCGAGACTCGACGGATCGCCAAGACGGTCGGAGTTTCGCGAAGATCGGAAACGCGTCGTGCTGGGGATTGACCGACCGGCGAGTCTGCCATGACGAGCGAGCCGACTAGAGTGGCGGCGGCCATCATACAGAACGCGGCGTGGGAAGCTTGATTATTCAGTCGCATTAGTTCCCGTACCCGAATCATTCGGATGCAAACAGTCAGGCGGACTTGACAATCCATCCGCCTTCAATTCGACCGGCATGACCGGTATGAAACTTTGCATCGGAACAATTGACGGAGAACCTTGACCGGCGGGGGATCACGCCGCAAGGTTTACCAACCTTAACATCCGCCTACCTCCGCTGAGTTTGCCGGGACCACCATCCGTCAAACGTTTGTTCGAAAGCGGCCGATTCGAGACTCTTTTAGTGGCCGGGGACGGTCGCGGGCGCACCAAAAACGGGCCGGGTAGGAACAGGATGAAAGCGGGGCCAGGGAATTTCGGGTGGCCTTGTCTCACCGCCATCGACACCGAACGGGTCATCATCGAGCGGACCTCCGTCGATGCAGCCTGGATTCACGCAGACACCGCTTTCCGAGCGATTTCTCCAGTGTCCCAACACGCCGCCCGAATCGGTCGGATCGTGCAGTCGCTCACTGGGGACGTTCAACGCCAGACAACCCGGTTGGGCGAAGAGTAAGATCGACGCCCACAGCAGCGTGGTGCGCGGACCGACGCTTCGGCGGTGTCGGGTTCGGGTTCGCGAGTCCGCGGTTCGAGCAGATACAAATGGATGGGGCATGAGACGATGGCGACAATGTCGCGATGCCTGTACGAGTATCCCCCCACGCCAGACTTCCTGTATCCTCTGTTCATCGGCCAGTCAAAACGTTTTCTTGAGAGAAATTCGCCCAACCGCGCCAGACGACTGCCAAGATTGCGGGAGCATCACCGAGTAACAACTAGCGAATCGCCTGCTTGTCGAATCAGATCGGGTTATTTTGATCGTCAAACCCACTGGAAAATTCCGCCGTGATCCACGCCAACCTGATCGACCGACCCCCTGCCTCGCCGGTTTTGCATCGTGTGCTGCTGCAACCGATGGACCCGATCTTTGACGATGAGCCGTCGCTGGCGGGGAAGTTGTCAGGGCCGGGTCGATTGCGACGTATCACCGCATGGGTGGCTTGGTCGATTCACGCAACATTTTGCATCATTTCATTGGTCGTGTTGTTGGCGATTTTGACTGCGATCCCGATTGTCCAGTTGATTGCCTTTGGATACTTGCTGTCCGTCAGCGGCGAGTTAACCAACGGAGCCAGCTTTCGAGAGTCGTTGCCAAAACTTCGCCAGGCTGGCCAGATCGGGATGACGTTGGCAGCCGTGTTGTTGGCGGCACTTCCCACCCAACTTTTATCCCATTGGGAGTCGGTCTCCTCACTCATCCATCCGGGATCGAATCAGTCCGCGATGCTGCGAATCGGCGCGATTGCGGCGGCCATGTTCGCAACCTGCTATCTGCTGTGGGCGTGGGTTCGAGGCGGTCGGCTCCGCCATTACCTTTGGCCTCAACCGCTGCGATTTTTTCGGCAAGCGTGGCGTCCGTCGACCTGGTCGTCGATGCCCGATCGGTTGTGGGGATTCACGAAGTCGCTGGAATTACCCCGATACTTTTGGCTGGGCCTGCGAGGCGCGATTGGCACGTTGGTCTGGTTGATCCCAGCGATGATCATCGTGGCCGCGTTTCGTCGCGGCGAAACCGGGTTGGCCGGGCTGGTCGGCTTTTTGTCACTCATTTTGTTGGGTATCGCATTGATGTATCTGCCAATGCTGCAGGCCCACTTCGCAGCCGAAAATCGTTTTCGAGCGTTGTTCGAAGTCCGCCGGATCCGCCGCGACTTTCGCCGCGCACCGTGGGCCTGGCTCGGGGCGATGGTTTGTGGATTGGTGATCCTGCCCATTCCCCTGTACCTGTTGAAGATCGAAGCCACGCCGCGCGAGGTCGTGTGGCTGCCTTGCTTGGTGTTTGTCGCGTTCATTTTGCCTGCTCGGATCGCCGAGGGGTTGGCGATGCGGCGTGCCCGCCGGCGTCCTGAACCCGAGGGCGGGTGGGCGACCTTTTCTCGCTGGACCGCCCGGATCCTGCTGGTGCCTGTGGTGATGGTTTATTTGGCGTTCGTGTACGTGTCCCAGTACACCAGCTGGGACGGGCTGCAGACATGGGTGCAACAACATGCCATTTTGATTCCTGTCCCATTTTTGGGCGGAACCTAAACGGATAATGTCGCAACGCGTGTTGGTCACTCCATCGCATTTCGCTCGCGGTCTCCTCCTCGTAAACTCTTGTGCGTAAAATGTGGCGGCCCGACTCTCAATCCTCAATCCGTTGACCGTAATTTGTCATGCCGCCTCGCAATCTGAACGTCATCATCATCGTCGCCGCGATCAGCCTCATGTGCTATGCCACGCATCGCCGCGCTCGTCCGGCGATGATCGTGGGCGATGCGCTGAACATGATTGATTGGTACTACGTCGATCCGATCGAGACGGACCAGTTATTGATCGCGGCCATGAACGGGATGACGTCAACGCTGGATGAAAACAGCGAGTACATACCGGGGGCCGCTTATGAAGCTTTTCAAGACAGCATCCACCAAGAGTTCGCCGGCATCGGGATCTTTGTCGAGGCGTCCGAAGAGGAAGGTCCGGTGCGAGTGAAAACGCCGCTGGTGGGATCACCGGCATTGGCGGCCGGTTTCCGACCCGGTGACTTGATCATGCAGGTCGACGGCGAGGACGTTTCGAAAATGTCGTTGCCCGACGTCAGCACAAAATTGCGTGGCCCAGTTGGAACGACCGTCTCAGTCGTCGTCCGCCGGATGGCCAAGCCCGCGCCCTCAGACGCTAATCCGTCCCTCCAGTACGAGGACGCAAAGTTGGTGGTCCAGCGTGCTCGCATCGAACTCGAATCCATTGCCGGGGATTATCGCGATGCAAACGATCAATGGGTATTCCGGTTGCGAGAAGATCCAACGATCGCGTACATCCGTTTGTCCAGCTTCGGGGATAAGTCGACCGACGAAATCGCGGGCGCCCTGAAAAAGCTGGATAACAATTTTCGCGCGATCATTTTAGATCTTCGAGGAAACGGTGGCGGACTCTTGCACGCCGCGGCTGACATTAGTGACATGTTCTTGAACTCTGGCAACATCGTTTCCACCCGAACTCGCGGCGGAGTCATCGAATCGGAGTTTGATGCGACGCCGGGGACCTTGGTGGACCCCAAAATACCCTTCGCGATCTTGATCGATGGCAACTCGGCGAGTGCCAGCGAAATTGTTTCGGCGTGCATGCAAGATAATGACCGGGCCATCATCGTAGGGGCCCGCAGTTATGGGAAAGGTACTGTCCAGAATATCCTGCCACTTCAATTCGGTCGCAGTGCCCTTCGTTTGACCGTCGCGAGATACTATCGACCCAATGGTCAAAACATCCATCGCACCAAAGAGGCCACCGACGCGGACGAATGGGGTGTCACACCCGATGACGGGATGGTCATCGAGTTGGACGAAGAAAGCTTAAGAAACGTTGCGAAGAGCTGGACCGAATCTGCCTATCCCGCTTTGGCGAGTGAGTTTTTGAGTCGTGGTGACGCAAGCCAACCAGCCGTGGTCACGACCGCGACGATGATCGATCCTCAACTGCGACGAGCCGTAGAATCGCTCAAACAGCAAATCGAAGAACGCAGCCCTTCGGCCGAAGCGGCGTGAGCAGTCGTGCAGGCTGGAAGCCTGTTGCGATCCTCGAAATACGGCCTGCCAGCCTGACCTACGAGATCGCTCGCCGCTCTGTTAAAATCTGGCATTGATTCCACACGGACGATCTTACTTTCACCTTAGGGTTTTGATGGGGCTTTACGACCGAGACTACGGACGCCAAGAGCGAACGGCTTGGGACCGAATTGAGAATCCGCGCAGCATGACGATCATCTTGATTGTCGTCACGGTCGCCATCTTTTTTGCCGAAGTCTTGTTTCAAAACACGACGCCGGTTCGGCTTTCCGATGGCACCGAGGTGCTGGTCAAGACCAGCCCGATCGCGGACTGGTTCGCCGTCAAAAGTGATACGCTTTACAAGCCATGGATGTGGTGGCAATTCGTGTCCTACGGATTTGTCCACGATCATCGTGGCATCTTCCATATTCTGTTCAACATGATCGGTTTGTTCTTCTTTGGCAAAATCGTCGAACGACGAATCGGCCAAATGGAGTTCTTGAGATTCTATTTGGTTGCCATTTTGTTTGGTGGCGTCGTCGCGGCAATCACCAATTTGGTGGTGCAGCAGGCTTCGGGGGTGCAAGCGTCAACGATTGGGGCCAGTGGTGCGGTGATTGCAACCGTCGTCCTGTTCGCTTGCTATTATCCTCAACAGCAAATTTATTTGATGATGGTGTTGCCGGTTAAAGCGTGGATCGCCGCAGCATTGTTTGTCGGCATGGACCTGCTTGGGGCTTTGGGCGTCATGACTGGGATGGGGTCGGCCGGGAACACCGCGTTCACGGTTCACTTGGCAGGCGCGGGCTTCGCGCTCGCTTACTTCTTCCAACGCTGGAATCTGAAGTGGATGGCCCCCGATTCCCTCATGGACTTGCCTTCGCAAATGCGTGATCGATCGCGACGCATGAAGATCAAACTTCATGATCCCGATAAGAAATTGGAAAAAGATGCTGACGATGCGGACCGCATTCTTGCTAAGATCCATGAGCAGGGTGAATCGAGTCTGACGGCGAGCGAACGGAAGACGCTTGAACGGTACAGTCGACGCCAACGCGAAAAACGAAACTCTTAGTCTCCAACCGAAACGAGCCCTCAATGACTGCGAAAATGACGCGCGCAAGGACCACTACCTTCTCGGTCGGCATCTGCGTACTGGTGAGCTCGATTTTGACCACGGGCTCAATGGTGAGAGCGAAAGAGACCGCGCCGTCGTCGCCTGCGGTCGGAGAATTGGTGCCCGATTTCGATTTGGCGGTCGTCGGCGGCGATGAAACGCTGTCGCTAAAGAAGCAACTCGACGAAGGCCCCGTCGTTGTGGTGGTGCTGCGTGGCTATCCAGGATATCAGTGCCCGCTGTGCAGCAAGCAAGTCGGCGCGATCGCGAATCGAGCCAAGGCGATCGCCGAAAACGCATCGAAAGTGATCCTAGTTTATCCCGGCCCATCGGAATCACTTGAAGATCACGCCGCCGAATTCATGGGTCCACGAACGCTTCCCGATCCGATCGTCATGGTCCGCGACCCCGACATGAAAATGGTTGACGCATGGGGACTGCGTTGGACCGCGCCCCGCGAGACCGCGTATCCGGCCACCTTCGTGATCGATGGTTCTGGAAAGGTCGTTTGGAAGACGGTCAGCGACAACCACGGCGGAAGAAGTTCGGTCGACGACATCGTCAAAGCGCTCAAAAAGACCGATCGCTAGACAGTTACCCGCCGTGGGTGTTCCCGATGGGGACAGGTCCCGTTGACACGTTCGCGATGGGGACAGGGCATATCCTAATTCCCAAACAGCTCGCCTTCCTTATCCTCCGATAATGAATCGCTCGCACCATCCCTTTGTTTAATAAATCCATCTTTGCTCACCTATTTTGACTCACAAGCGATTCACCAGGCCATGTCCATGTCCGCTGCCATGGAAGCAGTGGCGGATGCCTTTACTGCCACCAGTCTCAAACGCTTAATTCAACCTGCACGCATGCGAGTATCGCTTCCTTAGGGTGATACATTGCTCATGCCTGCTTTTTTGGAGTCCGACACGCCTTCGGAACGTGCGTACACAATTAAGATCGTTTCAATTTTCTCTGAGAATCCAAGTCAAGGCTTGCCCACTTGCCCGGGCCTTTTGATATGCCTGGACCCTGATA
This sequence comes from Pirellulaceae bacterium, assembly GCA_963781095.1. Classification (GTDB taxonomy): domain Bacteria; phylum Planctomycetota; class Planctomycetia; order Pirellulales; family Pirellulaceae; genus Rubripirellula. The sequence goes on along the minus strand of CAWAEA010000011.1, from coordinate 263,886 downwards.
CAGGAGTCCCCCAAGCGATGATGGATGCTCATTCATTGACCGTGTTGCGTACGGGTGCCGCAGGTGGTTTGTCTGCGAAGGTCCTGTCACGCGAAGATTCCACTGTGTTGACTTGTATTGGATGCGGCGATCAAGCACGTGGACAAGTGGAAGGCATTCTTGCGGCACGTCCTATTCAGAAAATTCATTTAGTCGGTCGCTCCAAGCATCGCGCCAAACGTTTATTGGAATGGCTTGCGACTCAATCTGTCGCTTTTGATTTCACGACGGATGCGGATAAAGCTGTCACTCAATCAGATATCGTTGCCTGCGCCACTTCTTCTTCAACTCCCTTGTTTTCGGCCTCGGCTGTGCGAGCGGGTACGCATGTGATCAGTGTGGGATCGTTTCGCGCTGACATGGCTGAAGTGCCTGCGGAAACCGTTCGAACCGCCCGGGTGTTTGTGGATCAGATCGAGGCGGCTCAGAACGAAGCCGGTGATTTGCTGAAAGCGGGTGTGAAACCCACCTTGGAACTGGGACAGGTACTGCTTAAACAGGTGCCTGGTCGCGAAAATGCAGAGCAAGTAACGTTTTTTAAATCCGTTGGACTGGCGGCTCAAGACGCAGCTGTCGCTCAGCGCATCCTAGCCAAATCGCAAACTACGTACAGAACCTGATCGGAAAATGCAATCGCTCCTGCCTTCACTGTTCGCAAACTAGTGTGCCTTATTCTTCAACGATTGCCCCGTGACAGAAAATCCCCAAGTGCGTTTTCTTGATCAACATTCCGTTCTCCGTCAAGCGGATGAAGGCCATGTCACGTTAAATTCAGTCCGAAGTGCGGTGCAGCTTTTTGTGCTTGCGAAAGACTTTTACGAGCCTATCCAATGAGTATCGTTCTGACAGATATTGAAAAGACACTTCTGAGTGTCGAGTCGGGGTGCTCGATGCCGATGAGGATCGTGATGGAAGCGGCACGTTTGCTTGTGCAGACCGCCTGACGACCATTGAATCCGCTCATGCGGACGGGTGTCTTTATCACGGCGATAGCGGCGTCTATTTTGTAGAACACCTCGTGGAAACGGGTTGCAAAGTGGCGGTCCCGACGACTTGCAATGTTGGAGCCTTGGACCTACTCCATCCTGGAGTCGTGCAAAGCGATCCCCGTCATCAGTCAATGTCAGCCCGTCTCATGCAGGCCCATGTCCAACTCGGCTGCCAACCTACTTGGACCTGTGCTCCCTATCAAGTTGGACATCGCCCGGGTAAGGGAGCGCAGGTCGCATGGGGGGAGAGCAATGCAGTCGCTTTTGTGAATTCCGTGCTTGGAGCGAGATCCAATCGATATGGAGATTTTTTGGATATCTGCTGCGCCATCACCGGTCGAGCTCCCTATTGCGGGCTTCACGTCGAAGAGAATCGACGAGCCAGGATTCTCGTTGACACGTCCAGTTTGTCGGACCGGCTCAAGCGAAGCGCGGCCTTCTATCCTCTTTTGGTGCTTGGTTGGGCCGTGAAGTTGGTGAACGGGTTCCAGCAATCTCCGGGATTCCTCGAGACGTCAGCGAAGACAAGCTCAAGGCACTTGGTGCCGGTGCGGCTTCGACCGGATCCATTGGCCTTTTTCACATCATTGGAGTGACGCCGGAAGCCATCGATCAGCATACCGCGTTCCACGGGCAAGCACCGGAGGAGACCATCGACCTAAGGCCCCAGACTATCCTGAACTGCTTGGAGGAACTCAATGGATCAACCGGTGGATCCATCGACTGTGTGGCGGTAGGGAGCCCTCATTATTCCGTCGCCCAGTGCCGTGAACTACTGAATCTTCTCAATGGACAATCGCTGAAGGTGCCCATTTATTTGTGTACCAATCGCTTTGTCACCGAGATTCTCAAGCGTGATGGATCCTACCAGGACATCGAGGCATCCGGTGTTCATTTTGTTGTTGATACTTGCGTGGTAGTGACACCGATTCTCCATGGCAAGGCGGGCACCATGATGACCGATTCGGCGAAATTTGCACACTACGGGAAAGGCAATACAGGGTACGATACGATTTTCGGTGCGATCGAAGACTGCGTGGCCTCAGCGGTGAACGGCAAAGTCACAAGGGAGTCAGAAATATGGAGCTAATCCATCAAGGCATCCCACTCATTGATGGGACCGCAAAGGGTGAGGTGCTTCTTCTCAGCGCGCCGATCAGCTTCTGGGGGGGCGTAGATCCAGGTACCGGGGAGATCATTCAGGGAGCCCATCCGCAGCGCGGTAAACTTATTAGTGGGAAGATTCTCGCGATCCCTTCTCTGATAGGGTCCAGTTCATCTTCTTCAGTGATGTTAGAGCTTCTTTATGGGAATCATGCCCCGCTTGCCCTTCTGCTAACACAGCGTGATGCAATCTTATCGCTCGGGGTAGTCGTGGCCAGGGAAATGGGTTGGGGATCGATCCCAATCATCGAATGTGACTTAGCGGGAATGCTAACCGGCTACCACGCCAGGGTCGAGTCAGGCGGGACGATCTACTGCTCGCCAACGTAACAAGTTGCTCACCCTGCATTCCACACGAGTGCCCAGTGATCTAACGGCTGATCTATAACGCCAATCCCTTGCAGTGGACCCTATCGAAATGCATCGCAATGTCTTACTTCATGCCGTCCTACTGATCGGCTTGTTGCTCACCCCTGCCACCGGTGACGCTGCCACCGGTGACGCTGCCTCTGTGTCCGACAACAAGGTCCGTATCGCCTACATCGTGCCGACCGATCGCGAACCTAAAATCGACTACGAGGAGAGAATCGCTACGCTTGTCAGTTGGGTTCAGAACTATTACGCAGACCAAATGGAACGTCATGGTTTCGGTCGGATGACCTTTCGGCTTGAGACGGCATCTGATCATCAGGCCCCTCGAGTCCACTTGGTGCGATCTAGCTTGACCGCGAAGGCACTGGCGGACACAGGGCACGTCCGTTACGGGGACAATGGTTATTGGAAGAACTCACTGGCGGCGATGGAAGCGGCCGATCTGCCGCCGTGGCGGCCAGGGGAAATTTGGTTGCTCTTTGTCGAGGCACAAGAACAGCAAAAGGACGGGGCGATTCGGAATTGGACGACCCAGGCGGAGGGGAAATACCGAAGCGGCGTGGCGATCTGCTCCGCCGACGCACTCGCCTTCGCCCGCCCCGAGATGGTAGCTGATCGGCGAGCTTATCATGGCCTGGTGCTTCCTGAGCTCGGTCTGCATCAGCTTGTGGCCGACATTTCCGGTCCGCCGTTCCTAGGCAAGGAGGTCAGCTCGCTGGCATCGTCAAGCATTGGTGCCGTCGCACACGAGCTCGGCCACTGCTTTCTGCTAAGCCACACCTATCTCAATGACGACACCCTGAATGGCACATTAATGGGCAACGGATTTCGCGGTTGGCGTGGCTATGCCTTGCCCACACTCTTTCCGGCCGAGAATGCCCGTCTGTCGAGACCCTCGGCGTTAGTACTCAAATTGAATCCATTCTTCCGGGGCGAAATTCCGGTCGCGGCCCCAGGGGATCCACCGCTGATCACGAAAACACCGGACGCCGGTGAACTTCAGGTCAACAACGGGATGGGCCAATTTCCGTTCCAGGCGGTGCAGCGCAATGGACCTGGAATCGTTCTGGTCACCTTGGAGAACGGCCAGGGAAAAAATGGTGTAGGCGTCGTCGCCTGGAGGGAGTTTTCCGACGCCCCCTCGACCGTGGGTGGCACCTTCCTCACCACCATGATTCCTCCCGGACAGGAGAATCGTTGGCGGTTGACGGCCTTCGATGCTGCCGGCAGATTCACGAGTGAGACTGTCGCGCTGACGGCCCCACTCACCGGAATCGGACCACAACCTCACATTTCGTTGGAAAGCAACGAGGTTCGCCCCGGACTCGAGACGTTTTTTGACGCCGGCAAGAGCCGACCTCAACCGCTGACGTTCCATTGGGACTTCGGCGATGGTTCGGAAGCACGTGGCATCAACGTGCCGCACACCTTTTCGGAACCTGGGCTCCACGAAGTTCTGCTCAGCACAACCGATGGAGACGGGAACCAAGCTACGATCTCCTCGTTCGTGTGGGTGGACGAGACACCCGTCAATTCATTTCATTTTCCAGCTATCACGGAACCCGAAAATGAAATACCTCCACCCCCAGCCGTCCCGTAAATAGCGTGGCCTGGACTTCAGTCACCAGGTTCCCCGAACAAATCTTCATCATGGCGGGCCGTCGAGTCGTTCTTGTTGCGAGCAGACTGGGCGACGTCAGCGAGCGAACGATCAAGCGCGATGCCACATTGCCCGGCTAGTTCAGTGATCAACGCTATGGGGCTGAACACTTCCCCAGACTTCTGTTCGCCAAGTCTGGCGCTAACATGAATCTTGTCTAACGAATCGGGCATCTTTTCAAACACGTTTTGGTACCAATGGTTGGCCCGGTCGAGGGCGCCTTGGCGATAAACACCCGGACGAGCTCGCATCGCCAATTCCCACCACGAATCGGCGATCAAGACTTCCTGATCGAACGTGCTGGCTCCTTCCAGATCAATTTGTGCGATTCGGCGCAACGGTTCGGACTCGGCGCGAACGAGCAGCGGAAGTCCGCGTGGCCAGTCCCCTTTGATGAAAAACAGATACCGGCCAACCGACGCGGCCGCTTTGCTGTTGTCAGGGTTGTCGCGGAAGGCTGCCAGTTGTCCTTTGACATCGTCATACTGCCGTTCCGCTTCAACCAACATCATGCCGAGTCGTCCCAGCACGTTAGGCAGGTCGTTGTTTCGCGAAACATTGACCAATCGAATTGTGCTGCGGGTCAAAATCCTTGCCCGCTGATAATCATCATTCTCAACGGCTTGATAAATTACTCGGATTGATCGCTCGAGAAATTCCATCCCATCGACTTCGGAAGGGTGCAAATGGGCGGTCGCCTTCGTCAGCCCCAAAAGCGAGTCGGCATTGATCTCATAAGCGTCCACTTCGAACATCGCAACGCGACAATCGACTGCCCCCAGTAGTGCGTCGACCGAGCCGGCCGCTTGCGCTAACTCGATTGCCGCGGTCTGCATGGCATAGGCACCGGCCAGATCCTCATCCATCGTCGCAGACCTTTCTAGAATTTCCCTCGCTAGCTTTTCTTTTGATGCACGATCTTTCGCTCCCAACACTCGGTCATTAAAAATGGAGCGAAAGCGTTCTTCGGCTTTTGCCAGTTCGATCGAGTTGGGGACTGGATACCGGACACTAGGAATTGAGTCATCGTAGGTCAGATCCCTCTTAGAATCCGATGTGGGCAACGAGGTTCCAATCGTGACGTTGGAACTGGGCGTGATTGCCACCGCATTGGTGGCGACATCATCCGATAAGATCTCGCGGTGGATCACCGATGCGAGTTGCCGTTCGTTTCCGGCGTAGGTGAATGCGGGATAGAGCTGCTGGAACGGCACTTTGGTGCTCAACAAGAACGGCCATCCGTTTCCCCAAATCGCGATTGCCCCATCGCCGCGCAGTTGCCCGAGCCCGCGAGTGACCGAACTTCGCCCACCTCCGCCACCAAATAGCCGATAGTCTTCGGGTTTGGTCCAAGGCACCGCAAATTCGTCATCGACTTCGATTAGCACAATAGTATTGTCGAGTCCGTCGGAAACGGCTTCGATCTTCGTCAGTTTCGCTTCGTTGCTTTCCTCGTCCCGTTCTGTGAAATCATGGAAGATCAATCCATTTCCCAAGGGAACAAGGTAGTTCGTGCTTGTATCAAACCTTTCAGGCGAAACGAATTCGGGAGGAATGAAACGAAGCAGGGCTTTGTTGTCAGGATAGTCCCAGGGTCGCTCAAAGTTAAATTGGGCATACAAGTCTTGATATCCCAGGTAGGGCAGCAAAGCGACTCGCCAGGAGAAGGTTGAAATCCCTCCTGAGGATTCCATCGTGTAATAAGGGAACTCTTTGTGATCGGCCACGTAGGCCATCATTGCTTTATGAATCTTCTTCACATTGTCGACCGCCATTTTCCGACGTTCGGAGTCTGACAAAGGAGTAGTAGGTTTTCGTTGGTCGATCGACGTCAGTTGTTCCCGTTCGACGCCATCAAGCGACTCAATTTCTTCAATCCCCCTCGCCGGTTCGGACTCGGCCAGATTGGGAGTCGGCTTCTTAGCCGCGTCCGAGTCCGGGATATCAGGCGGTTGGATGCTGAGCGATCGAGAGACCGGTTTCGCTGTGGGTGGCAGCGCCGTCGACTCGGAATCCTCCGGGTTCGAACGTTTGCGTCTCATCGCTCTACTGATCATGTCTTCCTTGCTGGGGCCACATCCGACGACGAATATTGACGCCAGACACAACATCACCACGGGCAAAGTTTTACGACAAGAGAATGCACCTGAGATAGCCATCTCATTTCGTTTGGCGGGATTAAGAATCATCAACGGGTACTTTAAAAATGGGTGGGCGAGTCGCCTTGTTTCTTAAGCGTCCATCGCTGGAACACGAAAATCGCGATTAGCGGTCACTCACTCAAAACCACACGTCGGATCCAACCAAACGTAAACGCCGAACCGCCGACGCACCAGACTTGCGTCACCTGAGTCCCACCGAGCACTTTGTCCGCTTCCCGCATCGTTTGCTCCAACCGAGCACGGATTTCCGTCATGCGGATTTCGAGAGGTCCCCACGCAGTGGATGGCGAAACAAGTTTGGATGGATCTCGTTTAAGTGATTCGGCATCGCCGCTGGTCTTTTTAGTCGCTCGTGCCAACAAAACCGTAAAATTCTCGCCCGCGTTCTCGATCGACGAGAACCAAAACTCGTCTGCGGTAATCACGGCGACGGTGAGTATCTCGGCACCACTATCCAACACGGCTACACCTTGGTGAGGATCATTGGCGGCGTCTTCGCTGTTTTCGTCGTCTTCGCGGCAGTGACCATTACGCCATTGAGAATCGAACTCAAATGCGGCGAAGTTTACTAACGCGATCGCAGCAGATTGGATCCCCGATACGGTCAAGCCCGCGCTTTGACACAGTGCCACTCGACTCTCGATCGCTGTGCGCCGAACCGCCGACGCAAATGCCAGGCGTCCCTTTGTCACATCGGAGACGTCTTCCGAAATCCAGCGGACGATCGCCAGCTCATTTGACGGCAAGGGAATCCTCTGACTGACTTCGACATCCAGCAACTTTTCAGCTTGTTTTCTATTGACCGGTGGAAGCCGCACGAACCGGTTGACCGTCTCGTTGGTGGGCAGGCTGATCCAAACTGGCGTATCCCCCACTTCCATTTCGGTAACCATCGTTCGGATTGCGTCGCGAATGCTCGACGCACCGGTATCGCTGCCGACGCGGCAGGTCGGAGCATTGAACTCGGCGGAGTAGATTGAGAGCACTTCCACACGACCATCTGGCATCAACTCCAATTCAATGGCGCGGATGCCTGCCGCACCCATGTCGACGCCCCAAGATTTCGTAGGTTTCTTGCGGCTGCGGATCGATGACATCAATCCTTTTTTCGCCGGCATAAAATCGCCATCGACACGGGCGATTGTTAGTCCCTGCAGTGCCAACCCGAATGCAACACTGTGCCTCGCGAGCATTTTTCGGTCGAAGTTCGCCTCGCCGAACGAAAATGATTGGGGGTAGGCGAGAATTCCTGCCTTCCCACCGATCCAACTTCGGCGGTTTCCGTCCCAATCTGCGTAAGCCAAGCGGGGCTCGGACGGCCGTGAACGAACCGACTCGGACAGTCGGCTCAGCATCGCTTTAGCAGCTTCGTCTTGAGGTGATTCCTTCGCGAGGCGGACGCACAACCGGCCCATCAAGGGCAACGCGTACGGCTCACCGGCGATCTGGTGAGCCGACCAATGGATGTTCTCGATCTTCGCGCGGAGTCGGGCGGATCGTTCGTTTTGGCAAACGATAGGCACCGCACTGACATACTGCAAAGCCACCGCGTACTTTGATTTGGCAAGGTAGATGTCTGAGATTTCAAGTAATTTTTGCGAAAGCTCTCCGGCGAGCTTCGTGAATCCCGGATGGCCGGGAACCAAATCGAGCAATTGATCGAGTAGCCCGCCCGCGGCGACCCATTGTTTCGCCGCGACCGCTTTTCGAACTTCTGTCTCGAGTTCGGCGACCTGCTGTACATGAGCCTGGCTGATCTTCAGAATTTCACGACTCTCGTCGCTCAGCAGATTTGCGGGGAAGTTACCCAACAACTTGACGACGGACATTCGGTTGCCCCGTCGAAAGTCATCCATGGCTTGCCGGGCGAGCTGATCGTATTGGTCGCTGGACTGTGCTTTTAGTTTCGCGATTTTCGCGATCGCCGCGTGCGCCTGATTTGCTTCTTTGGCGAACCGGTAATCGCTGAGTTCCGCGACCCGCGCGAGAAGGGTGTCGGAGCGGTCGAACGCGAATGCCTTGGCGGCCTGGACCGCTTCCCCGATCATCTCACCGTACTGATCGATTCGGTTTTGCAGGAGTGCTGCCAGATCGGTGCCGCACCCACCACAGTATTTTTGGGTGAGCGCAACCGGTTTGCTGCAAGTCGGACACGGTTCCACCATCGTCTGGCCACATCCGGCACAGAACAATTCACCACTCGTGTTGGTGTGTTTGCAGCAACCGCAAACATTTCCGACGATGCTTGATAAAGAATTCATGGTTGTCATTCGTTAAGTTCTACGATTGCCCCAACAATTGGAAACCAATTTCGAAATGATTTGTCGTTGGGATCACCTACTTCGACGAAACCGTGTTGTCGGTCACGATTGAACATCACGGTCGAACATTCGGCGGGGAACGTTAAGACCAATCGGTATTCCCCGGGCTTTGACATTGGCGTCAACTTCGCTTCCATTTGGCTGGGTTCGATGCCGGTGACTTCGATGGGGCGGCTCGCATCCCCTCGATTTCGGACGACCAGTTTGAACCGGTGCTCTTTCCCCGACGCAAGCGTTCCAATCTCCAAACCATCGCGGCTATGAATTTCTGGGCCGTAGAAGTTAATGGGTGCTCGAACGTGCCCAGTCATTCGGACGGTGCGTGAGATCGTGTCCTCCGAGCCAGCCTTTTTAAAAGTAAGTTTGACATCTCCGTCGAAATTTCCCCGCGACTTTCCGCTGGTCGATATCCCGACTTGCCATGCCCACTTGGCATGTTTATCAAAGAGAGCCGGATCATCGGTGGCAAGCGGTTCGACGTTCCAGTCGAAACTGGGTAAGTCGCTCTCGGCAGAAACCAGATGGAAATCGTCAAGGAGTTGGCTGTAAACGGCGAACGAGGCTGTAGGAACATCACCTGGGTTGACCGACTTCATCACCACTTCGTCGGGAACGACTAACTCGGCACGAACCTCTCCCTGCACTGTCAACGTCACCTCAGGACTCATCGGGTCATTCGTCCTGAGCGTTGCCGTTTGCTCATAATGGTCGATCTGGTATCCGGTGTTCCAAGTCAACGTGACATCTGTTTGGCCACCGGGGAGCAACACGTTGCTACCCAGTTTTCCGACGGTGCATTTGCAACTCGTGTTTTGGACTTCGACGGTGAGTGACGCTTGACCTTTGTTGCGAACGGTAAATGAATGACTAACGGTAGCGTGCGGATCGAGCAGTCCGAAGTGGAACTCGGTTTCGTCGAGGGTGACAATTGGCCGAACCGATGCATTGATCGTCGAAACTTCCTCGGCGTGCCGTTTGACCTCTGCGATCTTTGCTTTGAACGCTGGTCGAAGACGTTTGGGAACTCCGTGGGGCTCATAATCGACGGAGGCAACCAGAACACCCGCCATTAAGGAAAGGCATCCGACAACGGCCGCACCTACCAGCATTCTTTTTCCAAGCGTGTTCATCAGCGATCAATGATTGAGAGGACTCGTGAGACCCAAAAACCCTGCGATCCGAACTTGGATCGCAGGGGCACCCATTGCGATTGAGATCAGTCTTCGAAGGCACCCTTGAAGAACGTGTCGCTCCAGAAGATGCCGCCGTAGAATTTGTCACGAGGCATTTCAGTGGTCGAATCGGCGTAACCCACGTCGACAATTTCGTCGTCGGTCAATGGAGCGTCATCGGAACCGTCCTGTAGCTTGCCAACGGGGAAACCGGGGTTCAAGTATCCGTCGGAGTTTAAGTCGTAGAAAATCTTGACGCTCCCGTCGCCCATCAAAACGTTCACCGCACCGGCGTGAACGGCGAACCAGTCACGGGTATCTTGAAGATACGTCGGAGCAGCCGTGATGTCGTTTCCATCCAACGTCGGGGCGTACCCCGTCGCCGATGCCAAGGTGGCGGCCCACGCGGGAGCGCATCCGTTGGTGGTCGCTTCACCCTTTTCGCACAATTGGTTGCCGATCAAGGGTGCGCCACTTTCGATCAGACGCACTGAGCGTGTCGCGGCATCGTAGATTGCCGGACCGTCGTTGAACGACTCCGCGAGGATCGAACCGGCGGTGATGTAGCTAACCTGTTCATCGCTGTTAGCGTTGTAGATACGACGATCGGCCTGACCGTGGCGAATGTCCAAGGCCAATACAGCCTCGTCGATGTCGCCGGGGCCCGCACAGCCGATGAAACCGAAATTACTCGATGGAATTCGAGAACGATCCAGCTCGTTGGCCCCGATCGGACCCACCGTGCCATTGAGCGCCTTGAAGTCGGGATTTTCAGCATTTCCGGTCACCGCATTGATGGTCGTCGCGGTGGTGGTGGCTAGGTAGTTCGTCGGAGAAGTTCCGAGGTTTTCAGTGCGGACCATGCCGCGGACCAAGTGCCAGCCTGCGGCATAGTTGGTGCTGAAACCACCCTGAACGAAGTAACGAGAAACGAGCTCGGCGCGACCTTCCGTGTTGATGGCACTGCCACCGAACTCGCTGGAGCTGGTTCCATCGCTGAAGCCTTTCCACGTGGATTGGCCACAGACCCCCGCACCCAAGCGATCCGGACCGGCGCCGGCGCGACCGTTGTTGGTGGTCCGCCCGAGCATGTCATTTAACTTTTCTGAACCCAATAGCGGATTAGAAGGGTCCAGCGATTCGTTCAAATTTGCTTCGCCGGTGTTGACCAAGTCGGCAACCCAACCGTACGTGTCGGGACATCCGTCACGCCGAAAATCATAGCGCCCGAACAGAAACGGCCGCCGGGACTACGTGTGCTAAATTTAAACAAGCCAATTCCGATGTTCTTTAAATTGGCTTGGCACTGAGCCGAGCGAGCGGCTTCTCGTGCTTTGGTAATGGCTGGCAACAAAAGGGCTGCCAACAGGGCTATGATGGCGATAACCACCAACAACTCGATGAGGGTAAAACCTGAGATTCGCGTACGCGACTTCATCATATTTCTTCGGCTTTCTCTGGACATCCGCGTGGGATATCATCCAGAATGTGGGAATGGGGTAGAGCGGGTGGCGAGCCTAGATTCATGAAGCGTCTTCCTTGCCCGGAAGTCGTTTCGGGAGGCTCTCACCTGCTCTGCTTTTTTTAAACGGTAATCATTCGGACTGGCACTCAACCATGCCACTGCTTAAGACACGATGCTCGGGCACGATCCTCCTTTCTTTTTCTTTGCGTCATAATCGAACCGAGGCCTTAGACGAAACGAGATATACCTATTCAGTTCTGGCCGCCCTTTGAACCAAGAGCGTGGAAGCTGGCGAGTTGCAATGCTTCCGCTTCGATCACTGAATCGGTCCAAAAAAGGGCCACCGGTCGGGACTTTCACATCCGCGCCGTCGAAGCCGTTATTGATAAATCCATCGTTGTTTAAATCGGTCAACACTCTTATCGAACCATCAGCCATCAACACATTGGCGGTTCCTTGGTGCAGCGGCGACACGCCGCGATAGTCTTGCCGTGTATCGTGATTCCAAGACTTCAACCATCCGCTGGCGCCTTCTCTCGCCGAACCGCTGGCGAAGCTTGGCAACTTCATGAAAAGCGTGCTGACGGTTTCCGCAGTCCCGTCGGCGTCGTTGTCGACCATTGTCCGGTTGCCGATGGGGCTGCCGACGACTCCGCCAGCGTAAAAGGAACCACCGAGCATGTCCCCCACCGTCATCGAAATGGAGCCGCTGATTGCCGAATCGCAAAGAAGTGGCACAGTACTCGATGACGCTTTTGCACTATCTAAAATGCGGGTCGTCAACGCACCCTTTGTCACATTTCGCCCGAGAGGATCCTTGTCCACGCACGTTGGACGCGCGGGATCCACGTTGCCGCTTTTATCCAAACGCAACTCCGTTCGCAGCAAGAACCAAGAGGCGGCGAAGTTGGTATTGAAACCTTGATCAATCATTTTCTCTTGGATCAAGGAGGCACGCTCTTCGGAAAGCGGCGCCAAATTATCATCGACGATCGTGCGGCAAATGTTCTTTATCGTTTGCCCCATCTCGTCGGTGTACGATTCGCTACCGATGCGATCAATGCAATCGGTGTCTTGAAGGTCGGCGATCGGAATTGTCAATAACTGCTCGATCGCCTCGGAGGTCGTCGCACCACTGCTGGGGCATCGCATCTCACCAACCAGAACGCCTCGGCGAACCAGATCGGCGACCCAACCCTGTTCGGTGGGAACTCCGTCTTGTTCGACGTCGAAGCCGCCGGTGCAGAAAGCACCATCGGGCGATGATACCGTTCGTGAAGTCAAGGTCACACCAAAGTTGCGCAGATTGCTCTGGCATTCGACCGCGCGGGCCGCCTCCCGGGCTTTTGAGATTGCGGGCAATATTAGGGCAGCGAGGATTCCAATGATGGAAATCACCACCAGCATCTCGATGAGCGTAAAACCGGTTCGTCGCATAACGCCTGCGTTCCACTCGATCGTCACACCTAAGCGTTTGGATCGAAAAGAGAAATCGCGGGAAGTTCTTCAAAGGCCGAACGGCCATCGATCGGAGCGGCCGATCCTTGATCCCCCGCATTGACTGGACGCGAGGTAGTTTGCAGCGTTTTGATCGACATGCAACGGCAAATCAGAATTCTTGCGGAGTCTTCATCCGTTCTGAATAATTATCGATTCACATGAACGCGGTGAAAGGACGAACACGGCGAAGCCGATTTCAATCGGCCGATACAAAAGGCTATCTACAAGCCGATCACGACCGCATTGATGACCGACCTCAACTCTCGAGTTCGGCGATCCGTTTCTCCAGTGCATCGATCCGTTCGTTCACCGTGTCCAATCGCGACAGCAGCGCGTCGACGGCGTTTCCCGACGGCTTCGTCGCGGTCGTGGCCCCGGTGGACGATGATTCCGAGGCGGCATGCTTTTCGATGCGAGCGACTAGGTATTGACGATCTTGCGGGGGATACAACTTGTGCGCAAGCATCTGTCCACGACCGGATGGCGTGATCGCTTCGACGAGGTCTTTTTCGATCAAACCATCCACCGTCGTCTGCATGACGCTCAGGTCGTCGAAGGGATGCATGCGAGACGCCCGCGTTCGCAATTCGCCAAGCGTTTGCGGGCCGCGAAGCAGTAATTCCGTCATGACAGCCGATCCGGGCCCGTCAACGTCCAACCATTCATATCCGGCATGACGATACTTGACGGCTCGACCACTGCCCTGGATTTCCCGCGCCGCACCTGCGACCTTCAATTCGTCGAGAGCGAGCAGGGTGTCCTCCTCGTCCAAATCCATCTTTGGTTCGCGATTTGACTTCTGGTTGCATCCGCTGATCAGCGACGCCAAGGTCAGCGGATAGTTGTCGGGAGTCGTCTTGGCCTTCTCAATCAGCACGCCCAAGACGCGGCGAGCGGCTGCCGTCAAAGGTTTCGCCATCTTTTTGTCTTCGTTCGTTTCGTCGCTCATTTTTCCGCTTTCGTGTTTCCGTGATGGGAAGTCCTATTTTCGCAGCCCGAGGTGAGGCAACGCAACCGCCCACCCGTTATCGTAGGGGAGCCCGTCCCTAAAACTTCTGCCGGAGGTCCCCGATGCTCTCGATCTCGCTCATGCGTCGACAGACAATGATTTTGGTCTTGTTGCCTTTCGCATTGGCAATGAGCCCATCGTCCGCGATCGCGGGAGCGCCCAACATCGTGATGGCATTTGCCGATGATTGGGGAAAGTATGCAAGCGTGTACGCGGCAACCGAGCCGGGCGGCATTCATGACGTGGTCTCGACGCCCCATTTCGACGAAGTGGCGAACCAAGGAATATTATTCACGCGTGCTTTTGTCAGTGCGCCTTCCTGCACACCCTGTCGCAGCGCATTGTTGTCGGGACAACCGTTTTGGAGATGCGAGCGGGCATCGATATTGCAGGGTGCCGTTTGGGACTTCTCCATTCCGGCCTATCCATTGCTGTTGCGAGAAGATGGATATCAAATCGGCCACACTTATAAAGTTTGGGGACCCGGATCGCCGGCCGACGCTCCACACGGTGGTGCCAAGACCGCATTCAATTCGCACGGACGAGCCTTTAATGCATTCTCACAAACCGTGATGAAAAGTCCCGACCGTGAATCGGCCAAGAAGGAATTGCTCGATGAAGTTCGAATGAATGTTCGTTCGTTCCTAGACTCCGACAACGATGGAAAATTTGACAGTGACTCGCCGTTCTGTTACTGGTTCGGCCCCACTAACACGCATCGCAAATGGACAGCTGGAAGTGGCAAACAGCTTTGGAACATTGATCCTGGTGCCTTGCAAGGAAAGTTGCCAGCATACCTTCCCGATGTCGAAACGGTTCGAGAAGACTTCGCGGACTATTTGGGAGAGGTTCAGGCGTTCGATGCCGGTTTGGGTGTGCTGATTGAGGAACTTAAACGAATTGGCGCCTACGAAAATACGATCCTCGTCGTCAGCGGGGATCATGGCATTCCAGGCGTCTCCCGTGGCAAATGCAACCTTTACGATTTTGGCACCCAAGTTCCGTTGGCCATTCGATGGCCCGGAGGAATCATGAATCCTGGCCGTGTCGTCGATGACTTCGTCTCACTTCCGGATTTGGCTCCGACATTCCTAGAAATTGCCGAAGTTACCATTCCTGATACGATGATTGCGAAATCATTGATGCCGGTTTTCTCGAGTGATCAGTCGGGCCAAGTTGATGCCGATCGCGACGCCGTATTCACGGGACGGGAACGGCATGTCGCCGCCGCTCGGCTCGACGAAAAACCGTATCCCCAACTGCGCGATTCGCACGGACCAGTATCTGTACATCATCAACTTTGAACCCGATCGTTGGCCGATGGGAACGGGCCCTGGGATGGGTGAACCCGGATCAATGCCAGATCAAACGGCCCTCACCGAAAATACGTTCGCCGCCTTCGCGGACATGGACGCCAGTCCCACCAAGGCGTGGATTGCGCTGCATCGTGATCAAGACCCACAATCGTTCGATTTCGCCTTCGGCACACGCCCCGGCCAAGAACTCTACGACATCCGATCCGATCCTGATTGCATGGTGAACTTGGCGAAGGATCACAAGTTCGCGGATGTCACGCGACGACTCGATCAACGTTTGAGGGACCACTTGGTTAGCACAGGAGACCCGAGAATGTCCAAGGATCCCGTTTTCGAGCATTCGCCTTACACCGACCCCGTCGGCAAACCGAACCGGCCGAACAAGAATTCAAAACCGTAGTGGATTGCCCTGGGGTCAAGCAGCGGTTATCTCAGCGACTGCTTGAAACTCGTCTGAAAATCTTAACCCGAAGCGCTCGGATGGACCAAAAGCCACGTCGCATTGTTTACGATTCGGCGGTCGATTGGTGGGTCGCCGTATTGTTGTCGATGACGCCGCTCGCATCGGGTGTCGCGGGCCTTTACGCTTGGTGGCTTGGGCTGCCCGGTGACGCGGCGATTCTATTCGCCGCTGGCGGATTTGCCAGCTTGGTCACGGCGGCTTTCACCGTACCGTGTCGCTACACAATTTTGGATGATGCCGTTTCGATACGATGTGGTTTGATTTGCTTTCAAATTCCGATGTCGGAAATTGAGTCGGTTGAGCCGACTGCGACTTTAAAAAGCGGATACGGATTTTCGCTGATGCGAGTGGCGATCAAAACGGCAACGCGAACGGTGATCATTTCGCCGAAAGACCGCGATGCGTTCATCCGCGATTTAGGAGACGGCTTTGATGCCGAAGGTTTCCGCCAAGATCGCGTAGAAAGTGGGGACGAAGCGTCACGAGTTTAAGGGGCG
This sequence comes from Pirellulaceae bacterium, assembly GCA_963781095.1. Taxonomy (GTDB): domain Bacteria; phylum Planctomycetota; class Planctomycetia; order Pirellulales; family Pirellulaceae; genus Rubripirellula. Next base: position 247,757 of record CAWAEA010000011.1, on the reverse strand, counting down.
GGCGCTCGGCGAACCGGTTCCGGTTCGACCTTGGATCCAGCTCTCAGGATGATTGGGCCCTCGGAGGATTCCATCAACTCATCGACATTCGGGATCGTAGCCGGCGGCGCTGGACAAGGATGACCGGATAGATCGGTAACATCATCAACATGAACGCGACCATGATCAATCCGGATCGGCCGATTTGAGGCGTCGCGGTCGGCTTTAGAATTTGGCGAAGCCGGTGTTGCAGTTTCGGCAGATGCCCCAAGCCGCTGGCGATCGGACGGGCCTCAATTTCGGCATGATGTTTTTCAACCGGTTCGCACAAGAAGTCCAGCGTTTTCAAAATCGCTTCGGCGTAAACTCGTGGGGAACGGTTTGAGTTGGTGGATGCGGCCATGTCACAGCAACGTTCCTCGCAATCTTCGATCTGGAGCTTGGCGATCCATACCAAAGGATGCCACCACAGCGCCGTCAAAGTCGTCACTTCGATGAATCTTACGATCCAATCTTGGCGGCGAAAGTGCTCCCATTCGTGCAACAGCAGCACGGTGCGAGCGTCCTCGTCCAATCGACCCCACAAACGTTTGGGAAACACGATCCGAACTTCACCGCCGAAGCGGCGGAACATCGGTGATACAAGCATCGGCGAAACGATTGCGTCGACCAACCAGACCGGCGGTGGTGTCCGTTTGATGGGCGTCCCGGAACTCGATTGACATAATGACACCAATTGACGAGTCGCTGAAATGTCAAAGCGACCACGAAGTTCGATCAATCGCTGGACACGTCGTGACGCACGCAAGATCCAAACCAACATCGCAAAACTGCCCAATGCCCACACCGAGGCCCAAAAAAAGAGCGGTGTCGGACGAAACGGTGCCTCCGCCGCAGTCGATAAACCGAGCGCCCCGCCGATCAATGCGATGCGTCGTCCATCGGCCGCGTCGGCGACTGTGGTCGTCGCGGGCGAGACGATCGCCCAGGAATCGAACCACGTCGGATCCAAACCGATTGCAAGCGGTGCGATCGGCGGCGAGACCAACTTGATCAACACCAGCACCCAGAGCAGGTGTGCCGAGTCGCCGGACGGGCGAACCAGCGATCCACCAAAATTGCCGCAATCCCGATCCCGATCGCGACCACCGTATTTCCCACCAACCAACCCACAATGCTGGAGTCGCCCGACATCGCCGCACTTATCACGGGTTCGATCAGATTCCAGGATTTTACGTCGTGCGCGGCAATCATGTCGGCGGCCATTTCATTCCCCATCCGCGTGAGGTTTCTCGTCCAACATCGACTGCAACTTGGACCGGTCCGCACGCGACAACAGCGAACTCTTGACCAAATGGGTCAACAATGGCCCCAGCGACCCCTCGCACAATTCATCCGCGGTGCATTGCAGTCGACGGCTGATCAGATCCGCACGGTCGATCGCCGCGCGAAACAAGCGTGGCCAGACCGTGGGGTCACGCGACACGCATTCTTTGGCTTCGAGCCGCCCCAACAGTTTTTGAACTGTCGCGGTGGTCGAAGTCGTCGCTTCTCCGTAGAGGACCGTGGAAATCGCCTTGACGCTGAGCGGCCCTTCGGCCCACAGTTGTTCAAGGATCGCCAACTCGGCTTCGGTGACGTCTTGCGCCTTGCGTGCCATGGTTTTCTTTCTTCAGCCTCGGTCGAGAGCGGAACCTATCAAGTAGAATGGGCAATAGACATTATGCTTGGCGGGATCCCTTGATGCAAGTCTTTAAAACATAACGAGTTTTTCCGTGCCGTTTGCACCGTTCACCGTCCAGTGCCCCACCTGTAGCAGCCGACTTCGCGTCACCGATCCCGCGGTGATAGGGACGATCGCGGCGTGCCCCAAGTGCCAGTCGATGGTGCAGATCGATCCACCGCAATTGAGAGTCGGGGCCTCTTCGGTCGACAGCGAAGCGATCACCGAAGAGGCGGTTCCGCCGGGCGAGTTCGATCCCAACCGGGCCGGCGAGGAGGGCACCTCAATCGGAAGCGCGTCGCCCGAGAGTGGTTTTTCGGGTCAAACGAATCTGGCTCCGCCGATCGAACCACCCGGCACCACCTTGCCCATGGATTGGCAAAGCGACTCGACACGACGGACACGGCAAATCGCGATGGTGTCCGCGCTGTCCATCGGTACGCTGCTCGTCGCCGGTGTCATGTTCGCATTGTTCGCCCGGTCGTACCGTCGCGGATCGGATCCCGATCCATCCCTTGCCCAAGCACAAATTTCGGATGCGAGCCAAGAGGTGGACGAGCCAGCGTCCGATCCAGCCGCCGATCCAGGAATGGATCGCGATAAAGAACCACAGGTCTGCACCGGAGACCGATCGCGACCCGGGCGAGGACGCTGACCCGATGGCGGACAAGGACGCCGATGCGGACAAGAACGCCGAGACGACGGGCGAGACAACCGAAATTTCAAGCGATCGTCCGTCGTCGCCGGTCATTCCGATGGACTTGATTCCCCAGTCCCCGATCGCCGATTCACCAATCGGCAGTTCGCCAATCGGCAGTTCGCCGCTCGATGATTCGGCACCTCGTCGTGATCCGATCATCGCAGGTCAGCGAGATCGAAAAGAGGCGACGCCGAAGACGGATCCCGACGCCAGCACGCTGAGGGACCTGCCGCCGGGGTTGGCCCAGTACATTCCGTTTTTGGCGGCCGACGGATCGCCGGACAAAGCGACCTTGAAGCGCCGCCGACGATGGACGAAGTCCAGATCGATGATGCCGTCGAGGAGGACATCGACCCACTCGACCGCTACGAGCCACGCAAGTTGAACTTGAGGGCGGATTTGGCGATCAAATTGGCATTCCGATCCGAGGGTTATCCGATGGCGGACATGATTTTGATGATTAGCCAGATCACGGGTGTTCCGATCCAGCTCGATTGGGTTTCGTTTGACATTGCCGGGACCGACGTGGCGACGCGAATCAACCCGCCGAAATCGGGTGGATCGGCACGAGAGATTTTGGACCAAATCGCGGAACAGGTTGACGCGACCCTTCGCGAAGAGGAAACGCTTCTTACGTTCACGGTCTCGGAAGAGACGTTTCGCACGGCGCTCGCCGGTATTCAAAATCTCGACGACTTTGGCGATGGGAAAACGTCCGCCGCAGACGTGCTGGAGGATTTCTTGCGTCCGGAGCCGCCGTCCCACAACCTGATCCAACGTGAAAACGGCGAAGAGGCCGCTTCGGTCAACGCGGACCCCGACAAGAATGCGGAGCCCGGCGGCAAACCGGAACTCGGCGCCGACGACAAAGACGCGGTGAACATTGACGCCGCCGTCGAGACCGTCGACTTCACCGCCCAACGGCAAGCGGAACAATTGGCGGCGATCGCGACCGAGACGTTGCGACGAATGAGGGGCGTTCCCGCGAAGATCGCGGACCAGCGTTTCAACCGTTGGGCGAAAACGTCATCCGAACAACCCTTTGATTGGCCCAAAGTCCGCGACGGCGAAACGGGTCCCCAACCGGAAACGCCCGTATCGATCGCTGGCTTCTTACGCCGACTCTCTCGAATCAACGATGCATCATGCGTGGTCAATTGGTATGACGCCAACCGCCGCCGTGCGATGCCTGAGCGACTGCTGTTGCCCGACACCACCGACGGGCTCGGCATGATGTTGGACCAAGCCTTCGAACCGATGCGATTGTACGTGCGGCGAGTCGATCCCGATCACTGGTGGGTCGGCAGCGATTCGACTTACGATCGGTTGCCCGTCATCGTCGCCAGTCGTCCGCTGGGCGATCAACGGATCCTGTTCACGCAGCAGGTCGGGCGAATCATGGAAGGGTCCGACCGCAACCAATTCCGGATGGCGATTGATGACGAATCCGATCGTGCGATTCTGATGTTGCCCCGTTATGTCGTTCGTCAATTGTCCAAGTTGGAACGTTGACGAACGATCGTTTCAGCATCCAAATCCGACACCGTTCATGCCGCCGACTGGGCTTGCTCGGCGATCGGCAACCGAATGATGAACGCGGTACCGACCCCGACGGTGCTTTCGACACGGATGCGGCCGTGGTGCGCGTTCGATGATGTCTTTGCATGCCGCGAGACCCAAACCGGTTCCACCTTTGCCCGATTCGTCCGGCCCCGACTTGGTGCTGTAGAATGATTCGAAGATTCGCGGCAGCGATTCTTTTGGGATCCCGCTGCCGGAATCACGAACCGTCAATTCGACCCAACCGTCTTCTTTGCTGGGGGCCAAGCGAATCAGAATGGTCCCGCCTTCGGTGATCGCTTGCCGAGCATTGATCAACAGATTCAACAGCACTCGACCGATCTGATTCCCGCTGGCCGTCACCAACGGCAAGCACGGATCGATTTCCGTTTCGATTGCGATGCGGTAGTTCCTCATTTCGCGTTCGAGCAGGACCAGCGAGCTGTCGATGATCTCCGCCAAGCTTGTCGGCTCGAAAGATTCGCTGCGGTTCTTCGCTTGCGCCAAAATCGTATTGGTGATTTTCGCGGCTCGCTCGGACGCTTCCAAAATTTTCGATAGCGCCTTATCGCGGCTGGCGTCATCGCGGTTGCGAATTCCCAACTTGGCGTAATTGATCACTGTCATCAAAACGTTGTTGAACTCGTGCGTTGCCGTGCCCGTCAATTCGCCCAAGGCAGCCATCGACTGCAACTTTCGCATCTCGTTCTTGAGATATTGAACTTGAGCTTGAAGATCGGCAATTTGGCGATCGGCGGTTTGATTCGATGCGTTGGTGTTCATACTTGACCTATCGTCGTCGTCCGACAACTTGCTACACCGTTTGGCAGGCTCCCCGCACAGATTGCCTACTCACCGATTGAGACGATTTTGCGGCCCACCCGCTTCTCGCTCTTACCCTTGGCCGATCATGAAACAAGACGATCACGTGGTTCTGAGGCTCAAGAATCGGCTCGCACAGGCACGAAAAGCGGGTTTTCTGGTGCGCATCGAAGTGCTCGACGATGAACAACCCGGGTGGTGCCAAGTCGGCTCGAAGCGAATTCTGTTCTTGAATGTCGCGCAAACGGCAGCCGAACAATTGGCCCAACTCAATGAAACGCTCCAACATTTCGCCGACTCAGTGAAACGTGCGGCATAGGATTTCCGGCTGCGTTTTGCAGGTTTTTGAAGGCTGAGGCCCTTACACGCTGGCAGCCTGCACGACGTTTGAAGGGGTGGGGTGTGAAACTTTGGTTCACACTTCTTTCGCTCGGCGTGTCGTCGTGACCACAATGGGGACCGGCCCTCTTTCGAGGCGAACTTGACGACAAGACTCGAGGCGAACCCAACGTGTTTTCGAAAAGAATGAAATTGTCGACGTCGGCCAAGTTCTGTCACCGCTTTGGGACGGGGCTGAAGGCGGGGGCCGACATCATTCGGTTGCTCGAGAGTGAAGCCACGCACGGCTCCGAAAACGAACGTCAAGCCATGCGATTGCTTGCCGAAGGGGCGCGACGCGGCGAACACCTCAGCAAAGTGATGGAGTCTAACCAGGCCTACTATCCACGCCTGCTAACCGCGATGACCAAAGTCGGTGAAGCGACGGGGCGATTGGAACGGACCCTGTTGACGCTGGGTGAGCACTTCCAACATCAACTGACGTCACGCCGCTTGTTCATCACGTCGATCACGATGCCGGTGATTCAATTGGTGATGGGCATCGGAGTGATCTCCATCCTGATCTATTTGATGGGAATTTTGACGCCCGCCGGGGGCGGCGAGATGACTGACATCTTGGGGTTCGGGTTGCGGGGCGGCACGGGGGTGCTTTGGTTTTGGCTTTACGTTGCGATGTTCTTTGGCTTCATCGCCGCGTTCGTTTGGGCATTCTTTCAGAACGTCGGCGGCGTCCAGAATTTGGCGCCGTTGTTGTACATGATCCCCAAGCTTGGTCCGTCGATTCAAACCATCACGATCTCACGCTTCTGTTGGACGATGGCATTGTCGCTCGACGCAGGTCTCGATCCGATCCGCGCGATTCATTTGTCGCTCGACAGCACCGACAGCGACTATTATCGAGGCGCGTCCAAGGACGCCGAAGCGGCGATCCGCGGCGGAGCAACCTTGGCCGGGGCGATGGACGCGACCAATCTGTTTCCTCAAGATTTCATCGCGCGAGTCGACATCGCCGAGCACTCGGGAACCGATGCGGAGTCGATGGAGTATTTGGCCCGGGAGTATGACGAGCGAGCCAAGGGAGCGATCCGTTTTTTGACGGGTGTCGCAACGTTCGTGATTCGGTTGGCGATCATGTTGATCTTCATCTTCTTCATTTTTCGAATCGCCAAGGTCTATTTGGGGGCACTCAGCAGCGCGTCCGAGCCGATCTAGCCGCGACGATGATTGCGAGAATGCTTGCGACCTCGGGGACCTTTGCCAAATGCACCGACCATGCCGACGACGGCGAGTGTTTGGTTTGTAGCGAAAATCGAATCGAAACTTTTGGCACCTTCGTCGCATCCGGCACTTGCCGGTGATTCGTGCGGGTCGATTAGGCCGATCAATCGGATTGCATGTTCAAGGGATTGCATGCTCGATCGTACCGCAGGTTTCTTTTTCAGGAGTTTTTTGATGTCATCGAGTTTTCCTCTTAAGTCCACGGATGTCCGCAACCGTCATTCGGGAAATCTTGGTTCGGGCGCACTCGGTCGACCCCATCGGCGCAATCAAGCGACACCCGTGATTGTGAAGCAGGCATCGGCCGTGGTTTGGATTGCGGTCGCGTGGACCGTCGGTCTGTTGGTGTTTGAATTGACGTCCGTTGGTGATGCGTCCAGTCGAACATGGATCATTCCCTCGGCCCCGGCACCAGCGGCCGAAACGTTGTCGGAAACCTCAACGCTGAACACTTCGTCCGTCGCTTCGGTCCGCGCAGAACCTCTAGTCACCAACCTACGAACACCACTTTAGCGCTCACTCAATCGAGCAACCCTGCGTGGACCCGCGACTCCGTTCGCGGGATGTGCGCTAGCAACTCCCCCCGCTCCCCATTCCAGCGACAAGGCCTCGACGCTAATTCCAGCTTGATCCGACTTCGAACAGCGAACGCTACTCGATGGATGAATGGATCGGCGGAGCGATCCGCTACTGTGGTCAATGGGTGTAGATTGCTTGGGTTTAGGCGTCTGTTTTTTGAGCTGGATGCCCACGTCCGTTAACCGCGTTCCGGCGGCGGTGTTGACTTCGATCGCGCCAAGCCGTCTCGTGGACTTTTTTTTTTGCGAGGTTCGGGGGATGATGTCAAGCGAAGGTAGCGTTTCTTGACAGATTCCAACGGTGATTTGATGCAGGATGAAACGACGGGACGGCCGCTGACAATCAATCGAATGATCGCGGCGGGTACCCGTTATTCCTGGCGCGTTTCGCTTTCGGTAGCGTTGGGGGTGGCGACGGCGACCGCGGTCATCGTCGGTGCCCTGTTGGTCGGGGATTCGATGCGGGGCAGTTTGCGAGAGCTCACCATCGAGCGTCTCGGGCGGACTGAATCGATTGTCGCGCCCGGCAGCTTTTTTCCGAGCGAGAGCATCGTTCGCGAAGGCGTCTCCGTGTCGCGTTTGATCTATTTTCCCACCGGCGTCGTCGAGCGACGCGTCGATTCTGAAGACGTCCGCCGGGCGGGTGCGATCCAGATCATCGGCATCGATGACGATTTCTGGGGTCTCGATTCGCGCGGATTGAAGCCGTCCAAGATGCCCAACGACACCGGTGTGGTGTTGAATGCATCGGCCGCGAGCGAGTTGGGCGCCGCGATCGGAGATGAAGTCACGCTGAGATTGCCCAACGAGCAAGCCGTGCCGGCCGACAGCCCGCTCGGTCGACGCGACATCCGCAGCGAAGGGCTGCCGCGGATGACCGTGCTGGACATCATCGACGATCGAGGGTTGGGCCGCTTTGCGATCTCACCCAGCCAAGCGGCACCCAAGAATGTTTACGTCTCGCGATCCTTGATTGCCGAGACTCTCGATCGGCCCGGCCAAGCCAACATGTTGCTGTTCGATTCTTTGGTCACCGATGCCGACTTGAATCTGGACCTCGCCGCACGGGGACTCGCACTCACTACGAATCGACAGACCTACGGCGACGATCGGGTCGTCTTTGAATACCAATCGCTGACCAGCGACCAATTGCTGTTGCCCGAGGCGGTCGTTGATCGCGTCAGTGAGTCGTTGTCCGATCGCCCCGTCGTCCCCGTGATGACTTATTTGGCCAACGCCATCGAGCGGCTCGACGAGTCGGGAAAAGTGATCAAGTCGGTTCCTTACAGCATCATCACGGGAATCGATCAATTGCGGTTTACCGGCGAGTCGGACGGATTCTCCGATGCATCCGACGGAAACGACCTCGATTATTCCTTGCCAGACGGATTCGCGGACGACGCGGGCAATGGCGTGCTGCCGATGGTCATCAACGACTGGACCGCGAAGCAACTAGACGCTGAGGTCGGTACGAAGTTACGGGTCGCCTATTACGAGCCCGAAGTCGTCGATGGAAAAGAGATCGAGCGATATTTCAGCACCGTGGTCACTCAAATCGTACCGATCACCACTCCCGCCACGCCCTATCGTCGCCGCCGCGAGGCCACGTTTGATCAACCACCCACGATCTTCAATGATCCCGGTTTGACGCCCATCGTTCCGGGCGTCACGGATCAGGATTCGATCAGCGATTGGGATCTGCCTTTTCCGCTGGAGCGCGAGATCGCCAAAGCGGATGACGAGTATTGGAACAACTATCGGTTGACCCCTAAGGCTTTTTTGCCACTGGCCGTCGGGCGGAAATTTTTTGCCAGCCGGTTCGGCGACACAACGAGTTTGCGGATCCGGTCGACCGATGCGGTCGATCAAGACGCGTTGCGATCCAAGATTTTGCTGTCGCTCGACTCAGCCACCGAAGAATTGGGGTGGTCTCCACGGGCGATTCAATCGCAACAGATGGCGGCTTCGAAAGGGACGACACCGTTCGACGGATTGTTCTTGGCGCTGAGCTTCTTTGTGATTTTGTCGGCCGTAATGTTGATCGCGATGCTGTTCCGGTTGGGGTTGGTCTCGCGAATGAAACAATTTGGCACGTTGATGTCGATCGGGTGGACTCCATCTCGGGTGCGACGGTTGGCGTTGGGCGAGGGCATGGGGGTCGCGGCGATCGGGGTCGCAATCGGAGTTTTGGGTGGGGTTGGCTATGCGATGTTTGTGTTGTGGCGCTGAGATCGTGGTGGGTCGGGGCTGTGACTGTCCCGTTCTTGACGTTCCATTGGACTTGGAAAAGTCTATTGATTGGCGGTTTGGTGGGCTGGGTGGTTGCCGCGGCGACGTTGGCGTGGACGATCCGATGGATCTTGAAGTTTGATGCCCAGACACTGCTGGCGGGCCGCGACTTGGATACGACCGTCGTTCGAACCACGAAACGCACCGGAGTTCCTAAATTGACGTTGGTTGGCGGCGGATTGTTCATCGTGGCGATCGGTTTGGCGATCTTCGGCGCCGTCTCGGGAGGGCAGACAGCGGCAGGCGGATTCATCGGCGGCGGAATGATGTTGCTGATTGGTATTTTGGTGGTGATGTACAGTCGTTTGCGCCGACCGCAGTTGGCTTCCGCGATGCCTGAGAATGGTGGATATTCGCTGTGGGGAATGATCCGGCAAAGCGCCAAGCGTCATCCTTTGCGCAGCACCCTGACAATTGGATTGATGGCGACGGCTGCGTTTTTGATCATCGCGATCAACGCGTTTCGATTGCAACCGACCGCGGAGGGAACGGGCGGATTCACGTGGGTCGCCCAGACCGCGCAACCGCTCTACCGCGACTTGAGTGACCCACCCGTCCAGTCCGAATTGTTGGGGCCCGATGCGAAGGAACTCGACGGGATCGAGATCGTTGGCATGCGACTGAGGTTGGGCGATGACGCCAGTTGCAATAATTTGTATCAGGCCACCGAGCCGACCGTGATCGGAGTGCCGGCCGAATTTTCGGCGCCGTTTGCGTGGATCGCGAGCGAGCAAGTGCCCGAAGGACAATCGCCTTGGAGTTTGCTCGAAACCCGAGCGGGCGGAACCCAAGACGATCCGATTCCGGTTGTGATTGACCAAAATACGGCGATGTGGAGTTTGCAAATGATGGGTGGCATCGGCGAGGTTCGCTCGTTCGAATACGAGCCCGGCCGGCCCACGTTTTTCCGTGTGGTTGGTTTGCTTGCCAATTCCATGTTGCAAGGTCGTTTGATGATCGGGGAGGCCAATTTTCAAACCGCATTTCCGTCGATCAGCGGATACCGGTTCTACATGATCGGTTGGACGGGTGAACCGGATCCGAAGCAAGCATCGGTGGTCGAACAGGTGCTCGAAAATCGCCTCGGCGATGTCGGGATGGATGTGTCTCGCGCCGACGAGGTGTTGGCAGGAATGTTGGCGGTCCAGAACACTTACCTGAGGACGTTTCAAAGTCTCGGAGCACTTGGTTTGCTCTTGGGCACGATCGGGTTGGCGGTCTCGCAATTGCGAAGCGTGCTGGAGCGACGCGGGGAGTTGGCGGTGATGCGAGCGATCGGTTTCACGTCGCGTCGTTTGGCGACGATCGTGATGGGAGAGACCGCGATCCTGTTGCTTGCCGGTATCGGTTGTGGCGCCTTGTGCGCGGTGGTCGCGGTGATTCCTTATGCGTGGACCAGCGGCATTCGACCACCGATTTTGGAACCGGTGTTGATCGTGTTGGGCATCATCGTGTTCGGGATGCTGGCGGGATTGTTGGCGGTCAGTCGGGTCGCCCGAATGCCGTTGCTCTCGTCGTTGAGGACCGAGTAGGTTTGGCATGCGACGAGTGAACGATTCGGTCCGTGTTGGGGGCCCACCCGAACTGGCCCCGGCCGATCATTTGGCCATCGACGAGGCGATGTTGTTGATCGCCGACGAGAGCCCATGCTCCGGTGCGGATGATGGTTCGGACGACCACACCATCATGCCGGACACCGAGTTCATTCGCGTCTGGAGTTTTGATCGCCCGACGGTGGTGCTGGGGCGTTCGTCGAAGGTGGACCAGGAGGTGGATCGCGGGTTCTGTCGCGACAACGGGATTCCGATTTTGCGTCGCTGCAGCGGAGGGGCGTCGGTCGTCGGCGGACCGGGATGTTTGATGTACAGCGTCGTGATGAGTTTCCAAAAGTGGCCGCATTTGCAAAAAATTGATGCCGCCCACGATCACGTGATGGCCCAGGTTTTGCACGCGGCGAGGGATCAGGTGCCCGAGACCGAGTTGCAGGGAATCTGCGATCTGACGTGGCAGAACCGAAAGTGCTCGGGCAACAGTTTGCGAGTGACGCGGAGACACGTGCTGTATCACGGCACCATTTTGCACGATGCCGATCTTCAATTGTTGGCTCGTTGTTTGACGGGGGCACCACGGCAACCCGACTATCGCGGCGGGCGTCCGCACGGCGACTTCGTGACCAATGTCCCGATCGATCCCGACGCGTTTACCGAGCAATTGATCAGTCGTTTCGGCGTTTCGGGAATCGCCCAAGCGAGCGACTGGATCCATCGGATCGATCAACTCAGGCGTGACCGGTACGATCTGGATGCCTGGCACTTCCGACACTAAGGATTGCCAGCAACTCGCATGGCAAAGGCTTCCAGCAAGGATGAAGCCAGCGATCATTCGACCATGCGATCGCCCAACGATTGTGCTGCACTTTCCGACTTCAAGTTGCAGGAATGCTTCGCATCGGGGTCAGACTCAGGTTTCGGGGTTCAGTTCCGGTTGCTTTTCAATTCGCTTGATTCTTTGCCGGATCGTTGGATGGGAGGCGAGCGACCGATTCGCCTGTTTGACCATGTCGGACGGTCTGTCCGAGTGTGCCAGTCCGAAACGCTCTGACTACTCCGCCAACTCCGCCAGTGTGGCCGACGTGTACTTTCGGCACAGCAAAGCGACAACATGCCTGCCCCCGGCGTCGCTCGCGCGACCCTAAAAAAGGTTTGACCCAATACTGTTCGGCTCACCCGTTGCACTGGGGTGTACCAAGCAGCTTTCGGGGGCAGAAGCCGGTGCATATCCGGCGTCATTGCAGAAAGGCGGATGGATCATTCTTGATGACCGCGCAGCAGTGGCCAGCCGCAGCTTGGATTCTGCGGTCGGCGCATATTATTCCTAGACGGCTTTCGGTTTCAGTTTTTCGATATGGTCTTCGAGTTCTTCAAGGCTCGCCCAGCCAAGCAGGTAGAAACAGATCATCTCATAGGTCCGTTTGTTGGGCTGGCCGCCGGTGTAGATCAAAATTAGCAAGCAAGCGATGATTGCCATGTACATCTGGATCTCCACGCCCGCCGGCTTGGTGCTCAACAAGTGACGGCAGCCCAGCAGTTGCTTGATCATTCGGAAGAACAACTCGATCATCCAGCGAAGTCGATAAGCTTCCGCGATCAGCTCCGCTGGCACATCCATCAGATTGGTGACCAATCGCAAGCGTCCGTCGCAGTTAGAACCCTTGCTTCCGGTGCGTGTGTGCGGTGGTACCTCAATCTCGATGTATCGAACCGGATGATTCGTCGCAACCGTTTTGTTGTTGCTGGTGTGAGCACCCAGCACAACGTCTCGGTCGATGCGGACACCTGCCGCCTGATCGGCATCACTGAGTTCGCGGTCACTGAGAATCTTCGGTGTGCTGTTGTCACGTGCTCGGCAGATGTAGCTGCTTCCGAGCGAGTGAATCTGGTTGAACAGTTCGAACTTGGCGTACCCTCGATCGGTGACGTAGCAACGATCTGGTTGGAGTACAGACGCTAGCACCGACTTCTCGTCGTTTTTGCCTTTGGGCTTGGCCGGTGTCGCGTCGATTCGCTTAGGGACACCACGAAGGATTTCAAAGTGGGTGTGCATCCTGTAGCCGTCCACAGCGGTCCCTTGAGTTGTCCCGTTGCTCTTGCTCGGCAGCCAAGCAAGAGATGTAACTCGCACGGCAGTCTTGAAGACACTGCCATCGACTGCGGTGAGTTGATGGCCGATGACATCGAATTTGGACGGGTCGGCCGACGGGACTTCCGTGGCCAGGGTTGCAGCGATCTGCTTGAGTGGTTCCGGGTCAAAGATACTGACCGATTCGGACAGTGAACCGAGCGAGGCCCGGCCAACACCGAACTTCTTCTGAACGTCTTTCAGAGTGCTGGCTTGCTGCAATCCTCGGAGCGAGGTCAGGATGGGGTTGAACATCCACATCAAGACCAGCACGCCGTATTGGTCCATGTGCAGGTCTCGGTTGAAAGCCTTGTCGCGTTGAGCCCCAAAGTCGTGAAGCGTGTTCAGCAGATCCGCCAGGTGGGCTCGGCTTCAGTCGCTTGGGAGGCTTTTGCGGGTGCGCGCGCGGATACCCAGGGGCTACTGACCCCGGCGAAGCGCCCGCTGCCCGAACCACCGAAGATGGTGACGTTGTCCGAGCATCCATGGATCTCATCAACTCCCACATCGCCTACCCCCCAGGCAAAGAAAAGGCTGCTTCTCGTTGTCGCTGAGCTGATAGGGCAGGGAATATTAGCAGTATAGGCACCAAAAATCTAAACATTCCTATTTTCGTTAAACGAAGGAAATTCAAAGAAACCGACAAACTCGCAGAGAGCCCACGCAGGGAGACTATTTTGTCAAGACGGCAGACTTCAAGAAATTCAAAACTCTTGATTCGATCCAAAGCTCGCGTTGACCGAAAAACGCTCAAACTGATCTATATTCATCCAATAGAGCGCATTTGCTCTGCTTTTTTGGCGATTCCAGCAAAAACGGTGTTGACAGATTCGCCGATGCGGAGAGACTCGAGATGACGGTCGTCGAACGGCGCATCGCTCGGCTGGCTGCAACCGCTGCAGGGCGGTAAGGCGGCTTGAGAACTTGAACGAGTACGGGCTACATCCACGTGATCAAAACTTTGGACAGAGCCGCGTATTGTGCGCACCATTTCATATGCACTCATGTGCACTCAAGGTTTTTCCCCTCGATCTTTGTATTTTGTGTCGCAGCCTCGTTCTCGCCGTCTCTGCATGGGCAAATTCCGGCTGGGCACAGGCCCCCTGCTGAGGTGCCCGTAAATGAACCTGAAGTTAGCCTTGCTGCGGTACAGAGGATCCGTGAGCTTAAGAGGCTTGGGCAAACAGAAAGATTGATGGGTCGACTTTCAATTTGCAAATCGGATCGGTATTCGCCACTTCTCGGACTGTCCGCCGAAGACCAAAAGCATATTGCAGAACTCGAGCAATCCCTGCAGTCCCGCGTTGAGATGGCGTTGGGTTTGAATCAAGTTCCCGCGGCGTCAATGTCTGGTGGCTCTGAGAAATACATTAAGGCTCGCATTGAATGTAATTAATGCGTTGGATACGGATCCTTGGACTAACACTTCTGGTCTTTTCGGTCCGCACGGAATGGGGATTTGATCTTAGAAACAGATTTAATCTATATACGTATGTAGGTGGTGTGATGAAACGACGATCAAAGAGACGCTCACTTCGAATTGAGCAGCTTGACGCACGAAATCTTTTTGCTGTGATAAGCGTGGACGCTGGTCCGGGTAGAGATCATGCAACGGCTTTGGCCGAGGCGATCGCCGCAGCTAATGCTACGCCTGAAGCCGATCGTTTGGAGCTCGCCAACGGCATTTATAAGCTCGACGCTCTCGGGGAAGAAGCGTTACTTGAGATAACATCGGACATTTCCATCGTCGGAGTTTCTCCGCGGGACACGATCATTACGTCGAGCGAGGGTTTTGCCGCATTTAAAGTGACTGAGGCTGGCGCATTGCAACTATCTGAGCTTAGTCTCTACGCTTCGCTAAGTGACGGTGGAGGTGGGATCATTAATCGTGGTGTTTCAACGCTCAACTCAGTTGCGATAATAGGCTTGCCGCACGATAGCAGCTTGACGAACCCCCTCAGTTTGCAGGCGAGCGGATATACCCTCGTTTCCAACAGTGGCACATTGAGTGTATTTGATTCGGCTAATTGGGTCAGTCGATAAGGCAATTTCAAACGTCGGCGCGCTTTTAGTTGCAAACACGTCAATCGCGGGCAATGCGGGCGTAGCAATCGTCAACGGCATCGCGCCCGACGAATCGGTTTCAGCTGCAACCGCAGATGTGCGCGGATCCAGTTTATTCCGTAACCAAGGTGGGATTGTAAATTTTGGCTCGCTAAGTGTTTCGGGAACGATTATCACTGACCATCAAGGCAATCTGTTCGGAGGCATAAATCACTTTTCAAGTGAGGGAGTTTTGGATGTAGATGCTACTAACTTGATCGTCGGCAATACATCTGTGCGGTTTGGGGATCGAGACTCGGTCGATGTCGCATTTACGTCGGATGTTTTCGACGCAAGCTTACCGCTTGGAAGCCGCAATCGCAGCATTGGGGATTTGGAGGACGCGGAGCATGCTTTATCACTACGAACTGTTAGTGTCGACTTGAACGGAACGATTATCACTGATGAGGAACTCGTAGGGGTGAATGTGAATATTCGCAGATTCGCCGACGGGCGGCAACAGCTTGAAGGTTCTCGGGATCGTACCTTGTTATTCCGTAGTGTTGCCACTGGGGAACTCTTAGTCTCGCTTGCTGATACCAATCCGTATGACTCTATTGTTGCTGATGAGCTCCGAGATCTTGATTTCGTTAAAATCGCGGGCGTCGACCGGATTGGCCTTGGACAATTGGTGTTTCCAGAAGATTTCACGATCGGTGATCGAAACGCTTGGTCACAGCTTACAATCACAAGCGTAGAGTCGCTGAGTGGCAATTCGAATATTATTGACGTACTCGACCGGTCGTTCGGGCACGACATCCCAGACAACTTCCGTGGTAACGACTCAATTCGCGTCACTGGAGTTGGCCGAGATGGTATTGAGCGAACTGGCGTGATTAACGTGCAGGTAGAGGGCTCTGGAGTCGAACTGGACGTGAGGGCGGTTGAACGCGCGAATTCGATAGAAGTTTCCTTAGTAACACAAGGACTTCAAGAGCTTGATTCCTTCAATGTTACTTTGCGATTCAACCCCGAGGTTGTGCGATTTGTGAGTGGCAAAGTCTCTGCAAAATTTCCGCATCTGAACCGAGCTGTTGAAGAAACGACTGGTGTTGTTTCGATAAGTGGGCAGCGTGGCTTCTTAGGTGCGAGTACTGACTTGGGGACTCTGCGATTTGAGCGAATATCGGAGGGATCGGCCGGAATTGAGATCGCAGCTGATCTGGGCTTTTACGCGTTGGCAGATTCGAAAACGCTGCCGTTTAGATCCGTCTCAACCCAGTACCAAGCGTTCGATGGATTCGATACGAACCGAGACGGGAGTGTTTCAGCACTCGACGCGCTGGTCGTGATTAATCGAATCAGCCGTGGTGGTGGCCAATTGGAAGCGTCGGCGCTTGATGCGAATGACGCTAACGGAGATGGTCAGATTACCGCGCTTGATGCTCTGCAGGTAATCAATCGACTTGCACGCCAAGGCTCTGCTGGGGCGGAAGGTGAGCGGACTCCTAATCTGATTGCCTCAGCGGTTTATTCAGACTCGGTTATGACGAACTGGTCGCGAGACGATGATGAAGACGATGACGTCGTTTTAACTTTGTTTTAGTATTCGGGACGCGTTACCTTCCAACGCCGATGAATCTCTGGTTAGCGGGAGTCTCTTATCATCGCGGCGTCTTTTATAGTGTATGCGGACGAAATGTCGGTTTAATGCTTGGATAGAGCATGTTTGGGACGACGAATAAACAAAACGCACCGAATCGGGTACAACGCAAGTTGATCTTAGCGGTGGGAGGCACCGCTCGTTGTTTTCACGGAGTGTAGTTGCCATGGCATTTGAATTTCAATACCCGAGAGGGACAAAAAGGGTCAGGAGCAGTAGTGTTCGGCCCGACGTTTGCCCTCCGACTCAAAAGAGCCGTATTCTCGGATTCGGGAGCCGGTGACCTTCGATTCTTCGTTGCGATTGCGATCAATGCAGTCGTCCGTTACCGACCGCGAGCATTCACGCTGGGCGTGCTCGGGAAAGAAGCCACCCCTATCGCTGCTCAGCAAATTTTCGAACGGTCCGCTTTCGCTTGTTTCGCTTCGGCCGCCCGCTTTTGTTTTTCAAGGTGAGCCAGCAGCTCCTCGCTGGCCAAGCCCTGGAAGTAGTAGGAGATCATCTCAAAGGTGCGTTTGTTTGGCTTGCCGCCAGTCCAGAGATTCATTAACAAGCACACGATCATCGAACAGTAGATTTGAATTCTGATTCCATTGTCATTGTGGCTGAACAAATGGGCCCCACCCATGACACCTGCACGAAGAAGAATGCGACCGAGATAATGCCGACAATCGAACGCTGTACTACAACCAATACTGCATGTTGGTCATGCTTTACGTGCTCAACCGTCTTTTTCGTCCTGCTTATCGAAATCGCTTGTCTGCGGATCGTTTGGCTTGCGTCGCTTCGGTCGTTTGTTTGCGTTGGCTGTCATGTCACGATGAGGAATTACCGTGACGTCTAAAATATCAACTCAAAAATATCAAGTACGCGATCGCCGTTGAAAGTTTCATGCAACGCTGGCTCGCTTGGCAAAGCATTTTTAGCGTAGCCCATCGGTTTCACGCCGAGCGTTGCCATCTCAACGGCACCCCAGCCACACCGGACACTCCCCGCGAACGATCCCAGAAAAGCGATTTGCGAGCGTCCCGCCCCCAGCAAACGTCGGGCCCAACAATATTGGGACCGGGTACCATCCCAACGTTTGCTATTTCCGGAATTTTGCGGATTCGGGTGAGACCGTCCACCCGCTGTGGCATCCTTGCTCTTGATACAACGAATCAAGTGGAACCAGCGAGCTGGGTTGGTGCGAACGCCGGTTGTCTTCCAGGTCATTCCTCGATTCTTTAGCCCCATCGGAATCGATGAATTGATCGAAGCTGCCGCCTTATCGAAAATCTGGAATGAACATGCCGATCGGCTACTGCTGGTTGCTGCGTTCGATCGGAACAAGTTCGGATCCAACGTTGGCTGAGGATGCGGTTCAAGAAGCGTTCGTCCGATTGGCGACACAAGCGGAGCCGCCGGACGATCCGATGGCATGGCTGGTCCGAGTCACGCGGAACCAGATCCTTCAGTCGCACCGGTCACGTGGTCGGCGCCGGTGCCGCGAAACTCGTGTCGGCCGTGCCGATTGGTTTCAAGTGGATTTTTCGGAATCAATCGACGCGGCAACGGCGACCGCAGCGCTGATGAAAGTCCAGTCGCCGATGCGCGAGATCATCGTGATGCATTTATGGGGCGACATGACATTCGAATCCATCGCCGAAGTGATGGAACTATCACGAGCAAGCACGTATCGCAGATTCCAAAGTGGTTTGGAAACGCTGAAGCAACAACTTAATCCAGTCGACCCTCCTTCGATGACCCGACAGATCAAATGAACCAAGACATACCCTCCTGGGCGGATTCGCTGCGGCGACTCAAGCCAGCCAACTATTCCGGTGACATTGGCGAAGTGTTTTATCGCGCGGGTTACGAAGCCGCGCGAACTCAACTCGCCCTGGATGCGACCCTCAGCGGTGTGCCGTCGCATGGTAGCCCAGTCCGATTCGTTCACCGCCAGGTAGGGATTGCCGCCTGCGTGGCGGCATTGCTGGCTGGGCCGATCGGTTTTGGAATCGGCCAACGTGATCGATCACCGGAGACCCATCTTGACCTTGCAACTTCGGAACCGGTGAATAAGCAACTTGACACGGCCGGTAATCAGCCGAGGCCAATTCTAGCCACTGCATCCACGGCCCCCCCCGAACCACATTCAGCGGACATCGTGATGACCAGCCCCGCTCGGTCGCTACCTGTTGTTTCGAACCGAAACGATGGACGCCAAACGTTGGTCGCCTTTCATCGCCGGATCCCAATGGATTCAAACGGACGACTTCACTGGGATGACGGTGATTCGCTGCTGTCGCTCGATGCCTCGCCCGCACGGGCCGACCTCGTGCCCCCTTCGGATCTGACCCTCGAAACCAAGCGGGCAACTCAATCCCTTTTGACCGCAGGCGATCTGCTTTCGGTGACTCGTTCTCTGGAGACAGCACGATGAAAGGTCCTGTTTTGATGTTTCTAATGGCTGTCGGTTGGTCTACCACCGCGATCGGTCAGGTCATGGTGTCACCCTCCTTTGATCAACCGACTGCGATTGCCAAGGTTGTCAGAGCAGAGAGCACTACGTTTGTGCTGCATCCACAACCGGCGTCCGATCCATGGCTACGGCATCGACTATGGCCCGCGCCACAGAATCGCTTGGACCACGATCCCATGCCCTGGGTCAGCCGAGCGTTGATACTGATGAAGTCGAACTCACCGGCCAACGGGCAGGACGACCTCGATCATGTGCAGTGGAATGAATTGCCGCTGGAACAGTATCCCATCGAAGAGGTTCGTGAATCACTTGAAAAGTACAGAGTCGCGATGGGGGAATTGGATCGAATTGAAAATGCGATGAAGGTCCAATATGACTTGGGGCTGGATCAATTCTCGGTGCACGAAACCATCGGACTGTTGTTGCCCGAATTCCAAGACATGCGAGTGCTATCGCGATTACTCGAGATGCGAATTCGAATCGCGTTGGTCGAACAGCGATTCGATGACGCGATCCGGTTGACGCGCATTGGTTTTCGGCTGGCTCAGGTCGCCGCACGCAGTACGGACCTGCTGGTCGGCCGAGTGATCGGTATCTCGATCGCACAGCGGATGATGACTGTCCTAGAAGTCGCTGTGCAACAACCCGGATTCCCCAATATGTATTGGGCATTGGCGGCTCTTCCCCAAGAACAACTATTCGAAGTTCGTGATTCGATCGAGTTCGAGTCGACCTTGTTCACTAAACTACTACTCGATCATGGTGACTTGCCGCAAAGTCCGATCGGTCAAATCGCTGCTGCGGAAGCTTTGCGAAAATTGGCAGATGATTTTCACGGGGTCCTGTTCGGCGTTTCGTCGGATCCCGAAGACGACCGTCGTCAGGCGGCTCTGATGATCAGTGTATACGTGGCTAGCCATGCCGATTCGTCACGCCAACAAATGGCAATGGATCCGGTGTTTGGTAAGCGCGCGGCAGAGTTTTCGGGCAGCGAAGCTGTCTTGCGAACCATTTCGCTGCGACTGATTTCGATTCGTGATCAATGGTTGGCATGGCAATCGATCCCGCTTGAAATTCGTAACGGAAATGTCTGGCAACGAAGTCCCGACTTGGCCCGTCTACAGTCAAGCAGCGATCTGGTCGACCGAGTCGCATCGGAACTGCTGCCACAGTTCGTGCAAGCGAACTACAGCCAACGTGCCCAGCAGCAGCTATCACGTCTGATCACGCTGGAGGCGTTACGCATGCATGTTGCTCAGTCTCAAAAACTACCTGAATCACTTTCCTTGTTAGAGCCTGTTCCGGCGTGGCATGATTCTGTCACGGGACAGCCGTTCGACTATCAGCGAGTGGATTCGACACACGCCGTGCTGACACGTGTCGCAAACACCGACACTGACACGAAAATTAAAACCTTCATCCAGTGGGAAGCGAAACCATGAATCGAAAATTTGGGATCACCGTAGTTGCCGTTGCACTGACGGTCGGTTCGTCCGTCCGTTCTGCTGATGCTCAGAATCAAAAACAGGTGGAGATACCGCCCGTGCTAATCAACGACAAGGCAACGGCAGCGGCCTCCGTGCACCCCGCGACGCCGTACTTCGAATCGACATCGTGCGTCCTTTTGGAACTGGACACCGCCCAGATCGATCCGGTCTCGGTATTGAAATGGATCAATCAAACAACGGAGAATGATTTCGATGAAAGCTTGATTCAGCCCGAACTGGAACTGTTTCAGTCACTTCATGAGGATGGCGTCCAAGGATTGTTCGCGATCGCATCACTGCGTTCCGTTGCCGAGCGTTTTCCATTGATCGTTCTGCCCACCCATTCAGCCAGCAAAGCAGAAGCGTTTTCGGGTTTGCTTCGGAAATGGATCGATGTTCGTCAGGTTCCCACCGCGTCGGATCAATGGGGTGTCCGGTCGGACCAAAGCAACACGTTGTTGGGTGTGCCCGCGGCGATCGACCGAGCAATGGATCCATCGCCTGCGGGGCGATGGGAGCTGACCCAAAGAGATTCCGACGAAGCCGCGTTTCCGCATCGAATCTCAGTCGTTCTAAACGAAGACATTCGGTCCGACTTAGTTTTGTTGTTACCCGAACAGATGCCTTCACAATGGGGCATCCAAATGAATCCCAGGCAAGCGATATCCGATATTCGCCGTGTGGTGGTTTCATGGCGGATGCCGCCGCAACCCGAGTTGCGAATTCGTCTCGAAACGGATGACCTAGCAGCGGCCGAACGAACCAAAAAATTGGCTACCGGTTTGCTGCTTCAATTTACGGGGAGATCCGATGCGTTTGAAGTAGAATGCGCGGACCAGAGGGTTGTCTTGTCCGCCTCCGAGGCTCAGGTCATCACGCAACTGAAAGTCCTGATTCCAAATTCGTCGGATCGGATTCAGATGGCAAAACAGAAGTCGCTGGCGAGGTTGAGCTTGGCTCTGCACAATTTTAATTCGGCTTTCCGGCACCTACCCGCCGGGGTGTACACCGATCCGGACGGCAGTCCCTTGTATGGATGGCGGACTGCGATCTTACCGTTTCTGGACCAGGCGGCATTGTGGCAGGCGATGGACCGCAAACAAGCATGGAACAGCGATGCAAACGCCGCCGTCCGTAAAGCCGTGGTTCCCGCTTACGCGACAACAGGTGATCATGGATCCGATGAAGCATTCATCAACACGACACTACGGGCACCGGTGTTTCCGGGGTCCGTGTGGCATGGCAATGGGACACCACCGGCGATCGACGATGCCACCGACGGATTGAAGGAGACCATCGTGCTGATTGACGCGCCGGCGGAATCGGCGGTCGAGTGGTCTAATCCCGATCAGTGGATCTTGGCCGAAGACGATGTCATTGGACAAATCTTTGGCGATCGCGACGAAGTGATGGTCGTCATGCTCTGGGGCGAGGTTCGGACCTTGCAGCGATCTGAACTGACCGAAGCCAAATTGAAATCGATGTTAACGATGTCGTCGGGCGACTAACAGTCCCAGGTGATTCCATGGGATTATTGAACCGTTACATTCTGTGCCACGTTCAATTCCTATTTCTCTAACGTTTGATTCCGATGACTCAACCCAATCTGTCTCTCCCATCCCTCCAAGACAAGCTCACTCCATTTGGCCAGGAGGGTGTGCTGCGATTTTGGGACGACTTGGATGCGCGAGATCGTGAACGTTTGGCGGCTCAGATTGACGATCTTGATTTAGAACAATTGTCGACGTTGTTGAAGGGCGAGGACAACAAGCAAGATTTTGCGGCGATGGCCGACCGTGCGATGTCGCCTCCGTCGGTGTTGGCGGACGGCAGCGGCGCGGCGTGGTCGGTCGACGAAGCGATCAAGCAGGGCGAAGCGGCGCTTGCGGCAGGTGAGGTTGGGGCGATTCTGGTGGCCGGCGGACAGGGCACACGGTTGGGATTTGACCAACCCAAGGGCATCTTCCCGGCTGGCCCCGTGTCAAAACGAACACTCTTTCAAATGTTCGCCGATCGTTTGATCGCGGTGGGGCATCGGTACGGCGTCGAAGTGCCGTGGTACGTCATGACCAGCGACGCGACCGACGCCGAGACTCGCCAATACTTTGAGGAGAACGACTTTTTGGGGCTGAACCCCAATCAGGTTCGAATTTTCAAGCAGGGGACCATGCCGGCGGTCGATGCGGCGACGGGTAAGTTGTTGTTGGCGTCGAAGGATTCGCTCGCCCTCAGCCCCGATGGTCACGGGGGTACCGTCCGAGCTCTGGATCGCAGCGGTTGTTTGGCGGATGCCGATGATCGCGGAGTCAAGTATCTGGCATATTTCCAGGTCGACAATCCGCTGGCCAACCTGTGTGACCCCGCCCTGATCGGTCATCACGTGATGGCGGCCAGCGAGATGACGACACAAGTTGTCCGCAAGCGTTTCGCAACCGAAAAAGTCGGCAACATTGTGTTGGTTGACGGCAAAGTTCAAGTGATCGAATACAGCGACTTGCCCGAATCTTCGGCCGTGGCGACCCAACCCGACGGCAGCTTGAAGTTGTGGGCCGGCAGCATTGGTATCCACGTGATCAATGTCGCCTTTCTGCGGCGAATGAGCCAGTCAAACGACGCGTTGCCGTTCCACCGGGCATCGAAGAAGGTGGGCTTCATCGACTCGGAAGGCCGACGGGTTGAGCCGAATGAACCGAATGCGACGAAATTCGAACGTTTTATTTTTGATCTGCTACCAGCTGCCGAAAATGCTTTTGTGGTCGAAGCTCGGCCGGGGGCGGCGTTCGCACCGATCAAAAACGCCGAGGGTGCGGAGACCGACACCGCTTCGCTGGCTCGAAAAGCAGTTTCCGACTTGCACAAATCGTGGTTGATCGCCGCCGGGGCCCATGTGGAAGACGGCGTTTTGGTCGAGATCAACCCGCGATTTGCATTATCAGCTGATGAAGTGAAGCAGAAAATCGACTCGGGTACCAAAATCGTATCGGATCGATACTTTGACTCCTGACTAGAATAAGTTGGTCGGTCGCCAACCACGTCTCAGAAAACCGCGTCTCGAAACGCGGTTTTTTGGAAACGTTTTGGAGATGTACGACCGACACACAGCAACGAACTTCGTCTGTGCGCGAAACCTTCGTCTTGGTCGAGGGTTTCAACTGACGGACCGTTCGCCGATCGATGAGTTGGTTCGTCGACAATGCCGAAGCCCGCCTGCCCGTCCCGCCCCCGTCAAACGAAGCTGATCATGACGATAAAACAAACCACGTCCCACCGACGAAATACCAATCGCCGCGGCGGCGTGTGGGGTGGACTCCTGGTTTTGCTGATCTTATTCGGTGTCCTCGGTGGGATCGGATACAGCTTCTTTTACGATCCGGATTCTCGCGTCAATCCAAAGGATTTGATCACTGAAGTGGTCTCCAAAGGCTCCTTCGATCACATCGTGCTCGAACAGGGTGAGATCGAGAGCAGCAGCAACACCGAAGTGATCTGTGAAGTCAAAGCGGCCAATGGCAGCAGTGGTACGTCAATCCTTTGGGTCATCGATGAAGCCGCCAAAGTTCAGAAAGGCGACAAACTGGTCGAACTCGATTCGGCTCAGCTGGAACTGAGGCTCAAAGAACAAAGAATTCAGGTCATCACCGAGGAAGCTCGCGTGACGACCGCCCAGGCGCAATTGGAACAGGCCAGGATCGCCAAGCTGGAATACTTAGAGGGTGTGTTCAAGACCGATGAGAGCGCGCTTCTTAGCGTCCAAGCCGTCGCCAACCAAGATTTGTTGAAAGCCCAGCTGGCCATCGACAGCAGTCGACGGCTAGTCGCCAAGGGACTCGTCAAAGAACTGCAACTTCAAGCTGACGAATTTGCAGTCATCAATGCGACCAACCAATTGAAAGCGACTGAAGGTCAATTGAATGTGCTTCGCAATTTGACCAAAAAGAAAATGATCGTCCAATTCGACAGCGAAATTGAGGCGGCAGCGGCGACGTTGTCAGCGGCGTCGAGCGAAATGATGGAAGAGCAAAATGAGCTTGACGACATCTTGGTCCAGATCGACAAGTGTGTCCTTTACGCTGC
The DNA here is from genome assembly GCA_963781095.1 of Pirellulaceae bacterium. Taxonomy (GTDB): domain Bacteria; phylum Planctomycetota; class Planctomycetia; order Pirellulales; family Pirellulaceae; genus Rubripirellula. The sequence goes on along the minus strand of CAWAEA010000011.1, from coordinate 223,080 downwards.
CCTCAGACGGCGTGGTCGTTCATGCCAACCGTTTCAGCAGCCGTGGTGGGAATGCCGAATTCGTCGTCGAAGCGGGTTCGACCGTCCGCGAACGGCAGGCCATCATTCGCCTGCCCGATCCGACCAAGATGCAGGTCAAGTGCAACATCAATGAGTCGCGGATCACTTTGATCCAACCCAACATGCCGGCGAAAATTTCGATCGATGCGATCCCGGGGATGAAGCTTCAGGGCGTCGTCAAAAAGGTCAATCGCTACGCCGAGCCCGGAGGCTTTTTTAGTTCTGCGATCAAAGAGTATGCGACCATCATCGAGATCATCAATCCGCCCGAGAACATCCGCACCGGCATGACGGCGGAGGTTCAGATCTTCGTTGAGCAACTCGAAGATGCATTACAGATTCCGATTCAAGGTTTGTACGAGCACGGCGGTGATATGTACACGCTGGTGCAGCGAACTCCGACGACATTTGATACCGTTCAAGTCAAAATCGGTGCCACCAACGACACAATGGCTAGCATTGAAGAAGGCTTGAGCGCGAACGACAAAGTCGTGCTGAACCTGCGAGACCATCTGACGTTGATGGAGCTTCCCGATGTCGAAGAGGAAGACAATAGCGCGATGCGAGCACTCTCCGCCAAACGAAAAGAGGCGATGATGTCAGTCGGGTCCGACCGTTCGGATGTCGATGGCAGTCCGGCCGGCGACGCGTCACCCCCGGATGGGCCTTTGGACGGTGAGTCGGGTGAAATGAGGCTGGCCCCGGCGGTGGACCTTTGGGAGCGGGCGGTGGCGGTGGCATGCCCGATGCCAATGTGATGGTTTCACGCACGATGGAACGCAGCGACACCAACGGTGACGGCACACTTTCGGCTGAAGAGATCGATACAATTGATGAACGTTGGCGCAGCGGCACCCAGGCGGCCGACGAAAATGGTGATGGGGAGGTGACGCGTGCCGAGTTGACCAAGTCGATGAAGGAACGATTTAGCGGCGCGGGTGGCGGCGGGGCCGCGCCGTGAGTACCTCAAACGCTTATGGAACCACCGTCCAAAACACCGCACCGGAGCCGACGAAGCCCGTCCGCTTGGCGACGTCGATCCGAGACTTAAAAAAGAATACGTGCTCAAGAGTGAAACCGTCCGCGCTCTTGCGAGGTGTTTCCTTTGACGTTCCCGAAGGCGATTACGTTGCCATCATGGGTCCCTCGGGCAGCGGTAAAAGCACGCTGCTGAATTTGCTCGGTTGTCTCGACCAACCGACCAGCGGCAGTCTGATGCTGGGGGACGACGACATTGCGTTGATGAGCGATGACGAATTGGCCGACATCCGCAGCCAGCGGATCGGGTTCGTTTTTCAGTCGTATAACCTGATTCAACAATTGTCGGTCGTCGAGAACATTCAAGTCCCACTTTATTACCAGGGCCGGTTGGGTCCCAAGGAACGTGCTCGAGCAGTGATGTTGGCGACCGAAGTCGGATTGGGCGATCGGTTGGATCACCGGCCCACCCAACTCTCCGGCGGTCAACAGCAGCGTGTCGCGATCGCGAGATCGTTAATCAATGATCCATTTTTCGTCCTGGCGGATGAAGCGACGGGTAACCTGGACTCGGTCACGACAGACGAAATCTTGGCGATCTTTGATCGGCTCAATGAGGAGGGACGCACCATCATCATGGTCACCCACGAGGACGATGTCGCTTTGCGAGCCAAGCGGATTGTGCGGTTGAAGGACGGGATGCTTCACACCGATCAAATCGTCACCGAAGCACAACGCACGGCGATGCGAGAGAAGCAAGCCGCCGCCGTCGCCGAATTGTTGGCCCGCGAGTAGAAGCCGACACCGAACTACTGGAACATCTGATCATGCTTTGGCTGCGAACGTGGAAACTGGGAATCAAAAGTCTGGCGCTGCACCCGTTGCGGACCGGTTTGACGATGCTTGGCATCATGATCGGTGTGTGGGCGGTGATCGTGTTGACCGCGGTTAGCCAGGGTGCCAGTGACCAGGTTCAGAAACAAATCGAATCCCTCGGGTCGACCACGATCATCGTCCGCAGCCAGAAGCCGCCGGATGATAAGTTGGTGGGCACATCGGCCAGCCAGTATGGGCTCAAACGCAGCGATCTGGAAAAGATTCTGGTCAACGTACCGACCATCGAAACGGCCATCCCGATTCGTGAAATTCGTCGCCAATTCACCTTCCGTGACAAAGTCGTTGATGGACGTTTGGTGGGTTGCACGCCAGCCTACGCGGAAGTCAACCAATTGAAGATTCGTCGCGGTGGTGGTCGGTTCATTTCGGATGCGGATGAGATCAAGGCAGATACCGTGTGCGTGATCTCGGCCGGTGTGGCGGAACGCTTGTTTCCGTACGAAGAACCTTTGGGCAAACGGGTGACGGTCCCCGAGCACACGGACAAGTACAAGATCATCGGGGTCCTTGAGCATCGCAACGCCTCGGCCGCGATTGGGGGATCGCTGGATTCACAAGACTTTTCGTCGGACGTTTACATTCCGATGAACACGCTGCGCAAGCGAATCGGCGACACGATCGTCACCCGTCGTGCCGGCCAGTTCCAGATGGAAATCATGGAACTGAACCAAATCACGTTGCAAGCCAATAGCCAAGACCAAGTCAAGAACTCGGCCACGATGATTGAAGGCCTGCTGCTTCAATCGCACGGCGAGTTGAACGATGTCGTCGTCGTCGTTCCCCTGGAACTACTCGAACAGGCCCGGAACATGAAGTTGATGTTCTTGGGGATCGGTATTTTGATCGCCTGCATCTCGTTGGTCGTGGGGGGCATCGGCATCATGAACATCATGTTGGCCAGCGTGACCGAGCGGACTCGCGAGATCGGAATCCGCCGTGCGTTGGGTGCCAAGCAACATGACATCACCCGCCAATTCCTGGTCGAGACGATCGTGTTGAGTTTCGCCGGTGCATTGCTTGGGATTGTCGTCGGCTTATTGAGTTTGCCGATGTACCGGATTGCAATTTGGGGAGTCAAACGGGGCTTGCCCGAGAAGTTCGCGGCGCTGCCCGCAGCGATTCGGGAAGCGGAGCCCGCGATCGTGTATTGGACCATCCCATTGGCCGTAGCCATCGCCGTCGGTGTAGGATTGGTCAGCGGCCTGTATCCCGCCATCCGAGCCGCCAAGATGAGCCCGATCGAAGCCCTTCGCCACGAGTAATCGTGCCCACCTTTTGATAGACGTTGATCGCTCCGCCGATCCATGCGGGCTCCGCGATCGCCAACGCAGCGACGCAGCAATCCACGACTATCGAATCACGTCGACGGGGTAATTTAAGATCCGATTTCCGTCTTGTTCGACGGCTCTCAACAGCATCCGTTTTCCCAACAGTTCGTCGCCGTCGGGCCAAAAGACTTCTCGACGAATCGTTTCACCCGGCGCGATGGTGACGAAGCGACGTTGATACTGTCGGCCGGGTGGTGGAAAGATCAGGCAATCGTACGATTGGGTTCGTAGGGAACGATTGGTGATCTCCACCTGGACTCTCAATTCGTTACCGCGGAGCAGACGGGTCGTGACTTTGACTTCCAAACCTTCGGGACCGACCATCAAGTCGCGATGGACCGTGATCAATTTGGGAGGCACCGTATCCAACTCAAATTGCAAGGGCACGCGGTAGTTTCCGGCCAACGCGGTATTGCTCAAGACGACATCGAACGATTCGGTGGTGGAACGTCCACCCAGGGCTTCCCAGTTTCGCGTCGCCGCATCAACCGTCCAAGTCTCTGGTTTGATGATTCGGACGGTGCCCGCCAGATTGTCAGACATCGGATTGGCGAAATTGACGCTCAGTGATTGAACTCGTCCGAGCAAACTGTCCAGTTGTGAAGGCTCCAATTGGACCGACATACGAAACGCCAATAGCGTCGGGTCGGCCCCGATGATGAAGATGGGTAGGGGACCGATCGACACATGCTGGTACGGCTGGACCGGATCGGGATGCACGGGCAATTCGCTGACTCGGCCCCAGACGTCGACCGATTGGACATGATCACCGAGATAAATCTTTTCCTCAGTTGGATTGGCCGACCACATCATCACGACGGCTCGATCGGCACCGGCAAAGACAGTGTTCTCGGTGCCAGGTTTCAGTTGCAGCGATCCCATCTTTCGCAGATCACCGATCATTCGCGAAGTCGTTCGCCATGGCAACAACAACTCGTCGGGTCGTCCGCCGGGTCTGAGCAAACCATTCTGTTCATGATGCGGATCGCTGACGAAAGCAGCCTGAACGCGATGGCCACGGACCGTTGCCATGCGAAGCACCAGATCGCGGATTCGGGCATCACGCTCATAGCGATCCTTGTCGATAGGGTCGAGCAACAACCAAGTCCGCGGCCCGTCACCGCGTGAGCCCGTCTCACCCAATTCAAGGAAAGCGTCCAATTCGTGGGCTGCCAACGGCGGATCACTGCTACGGCAAACCGCTTGCCACGACGTCTCGTCGTCACCGGGTTGTGCTTCGAGCCACGGCCACGAGATCGCCACTTCGATCGGTTGGCCAAACCCCTGCAGGCCCGTCGAGATCGAGCGGATTGATTCACGCAGCCGTGGTCGGCCGAGAAAGCTGTGATCTCGATCCGCTCCCAATTGCCACGTCCGAATTTTTAAGGTCATTCGCGTCATGACGGGCTCGAGCAACGGTTGCCACATCGTGCTCTCACGAAACAATTGGGCGGCGACCACGTCGCGGCGGCCTCGCAAGTGGTATTTCGCGATTTGAGTTTCGGGCGGTACATCCAGCATGCCGACCGTTTGGATTTCGGCGTCTTGCAGTTTGGTCAGAATCGAAACAATCTCTTCGGCCTCCGCGGTCTCATCGGGTGAGACCCAGCACGGATACTTGACCCACGCGACGCCGAGACTTGTCAGCCACGACACCAACTCGCGCGAAGTCATCGACCCGGCGCCGGAGGGCAACGTCCAACCGAATGGACCGTGGGGCGGACCACCCACCAATTCGTCGATCACGACGAATGTCACATCCGTCGACAAAGAAGATGAATTCTTGCCGACGATGGATGCGGCGACCCGATAGAATCCGGGGCCCATCGATGGCAGTTGCCAAGTGACTTCCGAACCGACCGATGATGATGTGTCCGACTCCGACAAGTTCGACGACGCGGCTTCGACCTCGATCGTTGCGATGGTCGACCGCTTGTTGATGGCTGGCGAGCGGGTTGCCATCATGATCGTGCAACCGAAATCGGACCTGGGATTCACCCATCGAGAGGCCTAAGATTTTGGCGGTTGCCGTCACCGATTGACCGACATGATAAATGCCTCGCGGCCGATCCGTGATGACCTGCATTTGTGGGTATTGCTCGATCCGCAAGTTGTCGAAACCGATCGTGCCACGAATGTCCTCTAATCCATCTTCGCTGCGTTGGACCACGATGCGAACCATCATCGACTTCACACCGCCGGGCGGACGGACCAGTTCAATTTGTTCTTTGGCCCAGGCGGTGGTTCCGCCACGCGGGACGGTCGAATGGGTCGCCAGCTCTTCGCCATCGCGGCCCAAAAACACCAACTCGGCTCGCGCGGTGTCGTGCCGCAACCCGGTCGTCGTGATGTCGGCCGAAAACCGATATTGGTACATCCGGTTGGCGTCGATTGCCGGCGACTGGGCTTGGAATTGTCCTCCGTCCAATTCGATCTGAACGTATCGGTCGACGATCAAGTCCGCGATCGATGGGGGCAACGGAGACAACGACGAGAATCGTGACCGCAGCGATCGCCATCCGCAGCGCCTCCGCATCCATCTTCAATACCGAACGTTCGAGCTCGGGATCGCGGGCGACAATCCGGTATTGGACATAGCTCGGATACGAGTCCCCGGTCGCTCGCTGCCAACCATCGGGTTGGCCATCGAACCCCAAATCGTCTTTCCGACTAAAATCCCAAACGAAACTCTTCAACTCGTTGACCGCGATGGCGGACGATTCGTCATTGCCATCGCCGGCGACGCACCAACCGTACCCCGCTACAACTGATAACATCACCAAGAGACCCAACCGCATACCGCATCGCAAGCCGCAAAGGTTTGCAATCACCATGTAGAAGATTCGCGAAGCGACACGTAAGATGCCGCCGGTGCAAGGTTTATCCGTGTCGACGTTCTTGGCGTCCGTGGCGTTGGTAAGGGTGCCTTTCATGGCTTAGGTGTCGCCTTCCGATGAGGGTTGGGACGGGGTCGACATGAGGCGACGCTTGAAAATATTAAAATGCAAAATCAAATGACTGCAATCGACGGGATGGCAACATGGCCGAAGTGAACGTGGCGATCCGGATCGATCCGATGCGGATGGCAATGCGTCCATCGCTCGAGATGGCTTCGGAGTTGGGGGTCCGCTCCGTCGAATTGAACGCGCCAGCGGGATCCACCCTTCTCAATTGTCGGACACCGGGCTCCGTCAGTTGCGGAAAATGCTCTCAGACCTCAACTTGAAGGTCTCTTCGCTGCGTTTTCCAACCCAAAGAGGGTTTGACCACCTCGAAAATCTCGATCGACGCGTTGAAGCGACCAAGTCGGCGATGTTGCTAGCATATAAGTTGGGAGCACCTGTTTTAGTCAACGCGATCGGGACAGTTCCCGAATCCGAGGACGATCCTCGCTATGCGACGATGCGTGAAGTGATGGACGACTTGGGTCGGCACGGGGCGCGAATCGGCGCATTTTTCGCCGCGGAAACGGGAACGGAGTCGGGCGAAACGTTGGCAAAGTTGTTAGAAACATGCGTCGACGGTTACGTCGCCGTCGCTTTGAATCCGGGCCAATTGATCGTCAATCGGTTTTCAGTCCCGGCCGCGGTCAAGGCGCTCGGCGAGCGGATTCAGATGGTCGTCGCCGTCGATGGCGTGATCGATTTGGCCGCCGGCCGCGGGATCTCGGTTCCACTGGGCCAGGGCGTTGCCGATTTTCCGAATCTGATCGGGATGTTGGAAGAGAATCGTTACCGTGGGCGCTATGTGGTCGGTCGCACCGATTCAAGCATCGCCGAACTTCGTCAAAGCGTCGAGTATCTCAAGAACCTGTGAGTCACAACATGCGAATCGGTGTCCCCAAGGAAACTTGGCCGGGCGAGCGGCGGACGGCCATGGTCCCCGCCAACGCTAAGAAATTGATCCGCGACGGGTTTCATGTTTCCGTCGAAGCGGGCACGGGCTCCGCGTCGGGGTTCGACGACGAGGCCTATGCGGAGGCCGGCGCCGACGTGGTCCAGGATCGAAGCGAACTGTTGGCTCAGTCCGACTTGGTGCTACGGGTTCGCAAGCCAACCAAACAGGAAGTGGCGTCGCTCAGGGACGGTGCCGTCCACATCAGTTTCTTGGACCCGTACAACGAAACCGATCTGATCACTGATCTGGCCGAGCGTGGCGTCACCGCGATCTCGATGGAGATGATTCCGCGATCGACGATCGCCCAAAAGATGGACGCGTTGTCGTCGCAAGCCAACTTGGCCGGATACGTCACCGTGATTCAAGCGGCGTACCATTGTCCAAAAGTGTTTCCGATGATGATGACGCCGTCGGGGACGATCCGACCGACTCGCGTTTTTGTGATCGGTGCGGGGGTGGCAGGCTTGCAAGCGATCGCCACGGCCAAGCGATTGGGTGCTCGGGTGGAAGCGTTTGATACCCGTCCGGTGGTCGCCGAGCAAGTTCGTTCGCTCGGTGCAAAGTTCGTCGAAATCGATTTGGGTGAGGTCGGTCAGACGGAACAAGGTTATGCCAAGGCTTTGACGCCCGAGCAGATCCAACGCCAGCAAGAAGGCCAGAAAGCGATCATCGCCGCGTCCGACATCGTGATCACGACCGCCCAATTGTTTGGTCGTCCGGCACCGCGGATCATCACCGCTGACATGGTCGCCGCGATGCAACCGGGCAGCGTCATTGTGGACATGGCGGTGGAGTCGGGCGGCAACGTTGAAGGCTCCCAGCTCGACCAGATCGTCGACATCGGCGGCGTCAAAATCATCGGGCTGGGGAATTTGCCGTCCGAAGTCAGCCGCCACGCCAGCGAGATGTACTCGAACAACTTGGTCAACTTCATCGACGAATTTTGGAATGCCGAAACAAAAACGTTGACGCTGGATCCCGATCACGAAGTGATCCGTGCCGCCGTCATCACTCGCGATTCCAAAATCGTCAATCCGGCCGTCAACGCGAACAAGGGAACCTAAAGCATGGAGATGGTGTATCTCGGTTTCATTTTGATGTTATCCGTGTTCCTGGGGTTTGAATTGATTTCGAAAGTGCCCGCGACGCTGCACACTCCGCTGATGTCCGGCGCGAACGCGATATCGGGGATCACGGTGGTCGGCGCGATCTTAGCCGCTGGCGCTGACTTGGGTCCTTGGGCGACTTGGTTGGGTGCGATCGCCGTGTTCTTTGCGATGGTGAACGTGGTCGGCGGTTACATGGTGACCGATCGAATGCTTTCGATGTTCAAAAAGAAGGACAATTCGCCAAAGGGTAAATCATGAGTCCAGAAATCATCGGCGGTATTTACATCGTCGCCGCGGCGATGTTCATCTACGGTCTCAAACGGCTCGGTTCGCCGGCTACCGCGGTCGGCGGCAATTTGATTTCATCTCTCGCGATGTTGATCGCCGTGATCGTGACGATGCTCTCGCGCGAGATCGTCGACTACCGCTGGATCGCGGTTGCGGCGATACTCGGCTCGATCGTCGGAGCGGTTACTGCCCGGCGGGTCGCAATGACCGGAATGCCCGAAATGGTCGCGTTGTTCAACGGGTCGGGCGGAATCGCATCGTTGCTCGTCGGATGGGCGGCACTTTACGCACCCGGCGGTGAGTTCGCCGAGCTATCGACATTCACGACGGTGACGATCGTGCTATCGATTTTGATCGGCGGAGTCACCTTCACGGGCAGCCTCGTCGCCTGGGCAAAGTTGTCCGAACGTCTCGCCAGCAACTCCGGTGCATTTTCTGGACAGCAAATCGTTAGCATGCTGACGTTGGTCGCATTGGTGGTCTGTGGAGTCGTCATGGTGACGATGCCCGCATGGACCGGATTGATGGTTTACGCCGTTATCGCGTTGTCGTTGATGTTGGGTGTGTTGGCGGTGATTCCCATTGGTGGCGCGGACATGCCGGTCGTGATCTCGCTGCTCAACAGCTATTCCGGATTGGCGGCATGCGCGGCTGGTTTTGCGATCAACAATACGATCCTGATTGTCGCCGGCGCGTTGGTCGGCGCCGCGGGGATCATTCTGACGAATATCATGTGCCGCGCGATGAATCGCTCGCTCTCGCACGTGTTGTTCTCTGGATTTACCGCGACGGGTGTGGCGACAAAGGTCGAGGGCGAGGTAAAACCGATCACCGCCGACGACGCTTATTTGATTCTCGAGGCGGCTTCTTCGGTCGTGATGGTGCCCGGGTATGGCATGGCGGTTGCCCAGGCCCAGCATGTGGTACGCGAATTGGGCGAATTGCTCGAAGCCAACGGAGCCGAGGTTTCATACGCAATCCATCCTGTTGCTGGACGAATGCCGGGGCATATGAACGTGCTACTCGCCGAAGCCAACGTGCCGTACGATCAATTGGTGGAGATGGACGACATCAACCGGCGGATCGAAAATGTCGATGTCGCGATTGTGATCGGTGCCAACGACGTGGTGAACCCGGCGGCTCGGGAAGACGAAAATAGTCCAATCTACGGCATGCCGATCATCAACGTTGATCATGCACGAACGGTTTTCGTTTTGAAACGTTCGATGGCATCTGGATTCTCCGGAGTCGAAAATCCTCTCTTCTTTCGGCCCAATACTCGGATGCTGTTTGGCGATGCGAAATCGTCGCTCGCCAGTGTCATTGCCGAATTTAAATCTTAAACTGCTTTCTCGATGCTAGCCGATTCGAAGTTCGTGCTCACGCGGCGTGGCGAACCGGATTGGGATTTGCTTGAGGGGTCGGTGTGACTTTTGCGTTCGGTCGCAAGGCGACTTCGTTGATGTTGGCGATCAGCGCATCGTGTTCGATTGCCAACCGTTTGTTCTCCGGTGAATTCGGCAGTCCGTCTGTGATTTTTTCGGCAATTCGATCGGCTCGCTTCCGCAGTCGAAAATCGTGGTAGACGGCGGCGGCCTCTCTTAAATTGTCCATTTGCGCCGAGTTCGCAGCGACGCCCGCGGTCAAGTCTCCCAACATCATTGAAACCGCACTTTGGGACATGAAACTTTTGAGTTCGTCATTGCGACGTCCATCCAAACTGATCACGACGTAGGGGATGTCGCCGTCGTAAGCCCGTCCGGTTTCGGCGTGGACGAGTTTGCCACCCGAAATGACGTGGGTCGACAAGACTCGTCGCTCGTCTTCGTCGTCTTGCATGAGCAAGGCAAAGTTGGCGACGGGAATGGTCGATCCGGGGCGTGCAAACGTGATCGATTCGGTCGCTCGAAACGCGGCCTGGCGATCGAACAAGCTTTCACCCAATCGACCCACCATGCGGGCGATCGCCGACGCACCATGCAATTGCAAACCGGCGGCGGCAAACAACGGCATCCCCGCGGCCTGATAAAATTCGGGCGAGCCGTTCGAACTCATCACCCGGAAAATCATCGAAACCGAAATTGATCGTCAACGACGAATTCCGCTGGCTCAGTGCCGAGGTGTAAAACACGACGGGCGTCCCGAACTCATCCGCGTGGGGCGTTGAGAAGCCGGATCGCGGGACGACTTTGTTGCGGACGAAGTTAATCGCCGTCGAGGCTTCGCTAAAGATCGGCGAACTCTTGATCGCGGAGGTGACGACCATGTCCGACGAGCGGTGAAACAAATTTTGCTTCGGGTAGCGTCCGGTATAAATGTGCCGAATCTCGATGGTCAGCGGTCTCCCCATTCCGATGGGTTCGAAAGGCGTCCGCGTGGCGAAGGGCGAGACCATCGAGCCGCGCAGATCGGCCGCCGTCAAACGTCCGGTCGAAAAATCGATGGCGGCCTCGCCGGGGGCCTTTTGGGATGACCGCGCGAAGCTGGCGAATTCACCGCTCTCGGTCTTCGCCATGATTTCATTCTCGTCAATCAACGCGCCGCCGTAGGCGTAGAACATTCCCATTGGATGAGGCCAATTTCTCTAGGAGGATGAAAGGGATCCGATTTCGTAAGTCGCACGGCAGCCGTCCAGGTCGCGCGGCCCGATGGGCACGCGGTTTAACCGCGGGGGTATCGCCCGGCGAGTTCGCGCGGCCCGATGGGCACGCGATTGAGCGGTTATTCACCGCGCCGCATCCTTAGTAATGCGTTCCGGGGCGACGCCACTGAAGATCGCTTGATGGTTGCGTCGACGGTGCAGTGGTCGATCGACCATTCGAGATCGCGTTCCCGCCGCTGGGTGGATCGGTTGAGGGCAAACCGCTGGACCATTCGTTCGACGCGATGCGTCCGGCGTCCATTGGGATCGCGTCGGGCGTCGGCGGCAACGAGCGCAGTACGGGCATGGTTTGAGGGACCTCATTCGGTTGCGGGCTGCCCGGCGGCGAATTGTTCTGGAATGACGGATAAGGCTGGGCCGAGTTCATCGGCTGAAAGGATGGCTGATTCGCGACCGGATAGTCCTGGTATCCTTGGTAAGCCTGGTTTCCTTGAACACTCGAAACGGGTGGAAAGTAGTTGTTGGGCATGTATCCCGGAGGATTAGGTGCCCCCGTCAAATCGATCACGCCCATGCCTCCGCTGCGTGGATCGGTCATGCGTGGCGATGCGGTCGTCCCGGCGCTAGCGTACCGAGCATCCGAGTTTGAATTCGCTTGGGGAAGGGCCGCATTGGTCTCGGTCCAACCGACGGATTGAACCGCCGATCCGATGGGCGATTGATTCAGCGACGCTTGGGGCTGGGTCGACGGCGGACCAAATCCGCTGGCCGGCGGGTTCATCGGACCGCTGGTCGATTGGTTGATCGGAGCGCTAGTCGGGGTAAAGGATCCGGTCGGCGGTGGCGCGACACGCGTGGGGCTTCCGAAGGGGCCCAGCGTCGGAGTTTGTCCGGGTGCGACGGGTGAGAGCGTGCCCATCGGTGAAAACGATCCCGCCGTGGTGGGTCCGGTCGTTTGGCGGCAACCCGTCAAACCGACTGCGGCCACCGCCAATAGGACAACGGTGACTCGTGAAGCGGCAGCGGGATGCGTCGCGTTTTGGATTTTGAGCATGTCCAAACACCGTGGCGGTGAGGAATTTCAGTGAACGTCGATCGAGCTTTAACAAAATTCTCTATTTCGCCGAAATACCAGATATGCCAATTCCCGACTCACATCCCCGACTCAATCGTTGATGGTCGAGATGATTCGAATGAAGTCGTCGGCGTCATCAAATTCGCGGTAGACGCTCGCGAACCGGATGTAGGCGATTTCATCGAGCTTCGCCAAATGTCGCATCACGATGTCGCCGACTTGATTGGACGTGACTTCGGAATCGAAGGTGGCGTAGATGTCAGCCTCGATATCCTGGACGACTCGTTCGATCTTCTCGCTGCTGATTTTTCGTTTTGAGCAGGCCCGTTCGATGCCGCGTCGGATTTTCTCTCGGTCGAGCGGTTCACGGGTTTCATCGCTTTTGACCAACCGAACGCTCAGCTTCTCAATCGTTTCGGACGTCGCGAACCGTCGCTGGCAAGAATTACAGGTTCGTTTGCGTCGGACCATGTATCCGCCTTCGGCGGCTCGGGTGTCGAGCACTCGATCATTGTCGACGTGACAGTAGGGGCAACGCATGAAACACCTCGAATGACAAGTCTCGAAACGACCCCGACCGGGCTGGCGCGATATAGTATCAGCATCGCAACGACGACTGGCAACCGCTTGCGACGCCTCGGCCCAGCCAAACCATCCGCCTTCACGATTCTCAGGACCCCTCGGCGATGTCGACCGACCGCAACCAAGATTTCCCCGAAAGCGACCGAACCGCGTCGCCGCCCCCGAATTCCAGCACCGATTCGCCGGTCGCCTCCCGACCCGTCGGCCCGGGGACAGCGGGCGGCTCGGCAATGGACCGTTTCGCCGGCGAAGTGGCGGCCCGCAAGCAGGCAAACATCGACCACGACGATGAAGAGGATGTGCTTTGGGCGGGCGGGTACAGCCCCAAAGCGATGTTTGGAACATGGATTTTGATGGGCATCGTGACCATCGCGCTGTTGGTCTTACCGGTCTTTGTCCCCCAGTTGTCGATGGCGATCGCTTTCGCATTGATCGGACTGGTCTGGGTCATCGGTGGTATGACGTACGCCTATCGTCGTCTGGGTTATCACTATGAATTGACGACCCAGCGATTCATTCACCAAACCGGGATTCTGTCGCGGCAAACCGATCGTATTGAAGTCATCGACATCGACGACGTCAGTTTCGCGCAGGGTCCCGTGCAACGCATGTTTGGCGTCGGAAATATCGAATTGACCAGCAGCGACCGAAGTCATCCTCACCTATCGATGAGTGGGATTGGCGACGTCAAAAATGTTTCGGGATTGATCGATGACATTCGTCGCAAAGAACGTCGTCGTCGCAGTTTGCACATTGAGTCGATTTAAGTGAGCAAGTGGGGGAGACATTGGTGACCGACTGGTATGTTCAATCGAAGGGCAGCTCGCAAGAAATTGGTCCGCTACGGCCGAGTGACTTGTTGGCAAAGGTTCGGGCCGGCGAGGTGACTCGCCAAACGATGGTTCGCAAGAACGATTCGTCATGGTTCTTGGCGTCCGAGGTGGGCGGGTTGTTTGAAGCAGCCATGCGGCCGACCATCGAACAATTTTGTCCCCAGTGCAACAGCGAGGTTTCCGATCCGCCGACCGTCTGTCACCGCTGCGGTACCGAAGTCCAACGAGCCGTGACCCGGATCACCGAAAATTCAATCCTCGATCGCACCGAACAATCGCTGTCTAGCCAGGCCGGACAAAGCGTGATGAATTGGCTTAGGAAAAAGAAGATCAAAACGGACGAAAAAAAAACCGACGAGGATTAGCTCGTCGGCTTCTTGTTGGTTCCATCGACTCGCCGGGCGGGGCCATCACAACCCCGCCAAGCAACCCTCAAAAGTTTCCGCGATTCGTATCGCAATGAATAAGATCACAGTTCCTAGTACCGCAATTCCGCACCCACCGACAAACCGGTGAACAGCAAGTCGTCATCGGTGTCGATCGATGTGCCCGTTCGAGGGCCGATCTGGCGATCAAACTGCTCCGTGGATGATGCAATTCCGGTCAAGTACCACAGTTCCACACCCGCTCGCACGGACAACATTTCGCCCAGTTGATAGCGGATGCCCGTGCCGATTTCAAACATCCCGGCCAGCGAGTTGTCGTCGTCCCTACGATTCGCAAGCGATACGCCGTTGTTGATCACTGAGACACTCGAATCGGACGAGTTCAAGTAGGCACCGCCGCGAGCACGGAAGTCGCTGTAAGCATTGCGGCTGATCGGATAAAGCAAATCCATGCCGACCTGCAACCCGTACAGGTCGTTGCGAGTGCGGCTTGTCAGACTACCGGTTTCCGTTGCCGTCGTGCTGTTGAAAGCGTAGTCTTCGTCAAAATTGATGTATCGACCACCGATCAACAATTTTGCCATTTCCCATCCCACCAACGTCTTGCTGGCTTCGAAGCTGTAGTACTCGGATTCCAAGCGTTGCGTTTGCAATGTCGCGTTGGTGAACGATGACAGCGTGGCCGCCGGAGCACCGGTGGTCAGATACGAATTGATTCCGCCAGGCGTGCTTGCGATCTGACCCGAGCGGTCCCAGTCGAATGGACCGGTGAAGGACGCTTCGAACCCGTGGATGCAATCATTCACGGTTCCCAAAGTGATTCGCGATCCGACTTCATAGTCGTAGTCGCCCATCCCAAAGTTGGGGCTGAGCGTGAAATTGTCGTCGTCGGGGGCCATGTACAATGCTTCGACCGAACCGTATCGATAGGGCGAACAAGGTTGGCAAGGATTCATGTTCTTGGGACCGCACGTCAACATGCTTTGTCGGCCGCCGCAAGTCCCACCGCACGCGCTTCCGCACGATCCGCACTGGGAGTATCCCAGGTCCACGCCCATGGTCGGCGCCATCGGATCGGACATCATCATGCCGTCGTGCATTTCGACGCCCGCCGGGCCGCAGGACTGACAAGCAGCACCGTAGTTGATCGGCTGGACGGTTCCGGCCGCGGGCTTGCCGACGTCGGCCGCCGTTCGGAAACCGGCGGTGTTGACGACACGGAATGATTCGTTCCCGTGGGTGAACAATCCTTTCGACACAGACGAGGAACGGGATTGGGCATGAACGGTGGTGGTGGTGGCGGCGCACATCGCAACCATCCCACAGATCACCGCCAAAGTTTGAGGGTATTTTGATTGGGTCTTCATGATCGAACCTCGTAGACTATCGGTGCGATTGACATCGCGGTGTGATGAATCGATGGAAACGGCGAGCATCCGTGCCGCGCCGCGATGACGCCCTACCGAACAACAAGTTCGTCGTGAACGGGCACCGAACAGGTCTTGCGGACCATGCGGACAATCTTCTTCGCAGTCGCTTCGCTCTCGCACGCACCCGAGACGACCAATTCGCCCCGTCGCGTTTGCACGACGACGTCCACACTGGGGAACGCCTGTGCAATGGACTGGTTGAGCATTGTGGTTCGGTCCAGTGCCACGCCGCCACCGGCCGCCACTTCCTCGCGGACGTGGATTTCGAAGGCCCTCATGCGTGGCGACGAGTCGACCGAGTCCTTCGCGTCGGGAGACGCCCAAACCACTAACCGCGTCACGCCATTGCCGGTCCCGATCAGTTTTAGCTGGTTCGGACCCGACGCAAATGCTTGGCAAATGTTCTGGTCTGCGACTTGAACATCACGAACCAGACCACCGATCGTCAATGATCGCACCTGTGCCAAACTCAGATACAGCGGCGTGGATTCTGCGTCGACCGCGACGGGTGGCGCCGCGGGTGACGTCGAAGGGTCTCTTGCCCGCTCGACGAGCGTGGCCACATTCGTTTTGACCGCGTGGACCGTCGCCGCATCGTCGCGGCCTAAAGAGATTGGGACCGAAGTCACCGCGACGGGCGATCGGTATCTCTGATTTTGCAAAGTAGGTTCGGCGGCCGATACCGGATGGGAAACGATCGGAATCGTCTTCTCCGGTACAAAGTCCTGTTCGATCAATTCACTTTCGCGGCCTTGTTCGTTCGGCTCACCGCCGAAGTCGAAGACGGTGAGTGACCCGTCGTCGTCGTCGAAGACGATTGACTCGTCCACATTGAAGCTACGGTTCGAGTCATTCCCGAAGTCCAACGATTCGTCCGAGAGTCCGACGTTGATGGGACCGCCGGTGAAACCGCCCAGGGAATCTTGGCCCAGCGGATCTCGGCGGACTTTGCCGGTTTCGGTTTGATCGTCATCGCTCGTATCCGGTGGGAGTTCATCGAAGCCATCCGTCATCGAAAACTGGAATGACTCTGTTTCGCTTGACGAAGGATCATCGGTTTCGACGGACTCGATGACGTGGGGGACAATGACGTGGGGGACAATGGTGGGCCGCCGGTTCGAGTGAATGATGGTCGGCTGCAAATCGCTCGCCGGTTGGATCGCCGACCTCGAATCCGCCGATGGCGCAACTTCATCCAATCGAGGCACCGGCATCAGTCCTCGCTCGGCCAGGTTCGACACCACGATCGAAGGCATCGCGGATGCAGCGGAGATTGTCGATATCGGCTCGGCCCCGGAAACGGGGTCAATGACGCTGGCGTCAACCGAGGCCTCAACCAACGATGGATTGTCGCGGTGGGTCGAAGCGATCAGCGGATTTTCTTGGACGGATGTTTGCCCAGATTCCTGGATCGTCATCGCCACTTTTTCGATGCGTCGCGGTTGATCGCCTTGAATCGGTTGCAATCCGATGGCAGCGCCGATCGGCATCAATCGGACGCTTGACGAAGCATGGGTGGTCGAGCCACTTTCGCTATTCCCCGACGCCAATTTCAGCGACGTCTGGGGCGTTACCGTGGTGGGTTCGCAAAACGGATTGGCTTGGACATCGGCCGACGGCGCCAATGGCAACGGCGGCATGACTGCATCCACCGCGACGGCCCCGTAGGGAGCCGCGACATGGCTGGCCGTCCACAAAAAGGCGATCAAACACGCTCGACGTTTGCGTCGTGTCGAATCCGTTAACTGTTTACGTAAATCACGCATGCCGCGTCCTTGCATCCGAGCGAGCTTGGTCGATGCACCCCCCTCGGCACACCCACCGACATCAAGACTCGGGCGAGTCAGAACGTCGGAT
Organism: Pirellulaceae bacterium; assembly: GCA_963781095.1. GTDB lineage: Bacteria > Planctomycetota > Planctomycetia > Pirellulales > Pirellulaceae > Rubripirellula. Next base: position 205,758 of record CAWAEA010000011.1, on the reverse strand, counting down.
GTTTCAAGTATCGGATTCCGATTGACACGACATTAACGATTTTGAGTGATCCGCTGCCCCGTAGGGTGACAAAACATTGGGGACGCATCCGCACAGCGTTGGCGGACGGACTCGAATGCGATCACGGCAGCGGAAACGGAAATGTTCAGGCTGTCGACCTTTCCGGCCATCGGAATCCGCACTCCCGGGATCGCTGAGTGGTTTCCATCGCTGTCGACGATCGTTTTCCAGCGTTCGCCCAATCCATCGGCTTCACTGCCTAGCACGACTGCGACGCGTCCCCCCAGCGATGTGGACCACAGCGCAGTGGACGATTCGACGCGCACGGCCAACACGCGGAAATTTTCCCGGGACAAAAATTCCGCGATTTTTGATTGGCTGGCACTCGCGCTGGGAACGCGAAAAATCGCACCCAAACTGTTGCGGATTGAATTGGGGTTGAAGCGATCCTGGCAATCAGACAACAAGATCGCGTCGACGCCGGCAGCATCGGCGCAACGAAAAACGGCTCCCACATTGCCTGGTTTCTCGATCTTGTCGAGCACCAGCACCAATGGTGTTTCAGGCAAACGGAGTTGATCCAGCCCCCAATCGGGAATTTCGAACTCGGCCACAACTCCGCGAACCGAGTCTCCATAGCCAATTTTCGCCATGATGGCATCGGAGGCGAGCATGCATCGACCGGCCGCCGCGGGATGTTCACGCACCCGCATGATCGCCGGATCGAGCGGGTCGGTTGCCCCGCCCACTTCCGATTCGCTGATGTAATAGGCTCGAATCTGCATCCCCGATTCGATCGCCTGAGCGGTCTCGCGCCACCCGTCGACAATCACGCGGCCGGACTTACGCCGGTACCGATTCTCACGAAGTCGCACCAAGTGGCGAACGGTGGGGTTCGCGGTACTCCTTAACACGACCGGGTCGGACTCATTCATGGTTTTCTCTGTTATCTTGTTAGCTCGACCCGCACACCTGTCTGCCTTTGAGTCGATTCACTGTAAACCTAGCCCCAGTTTTTCCGGGCCGCGTTCCCACGTGAATCCTAAACCGCCCAACTTGATCAAAACAGCATGAGTTCTTTGATCCGCGTCCAAGCAGTCACCTCGCGACAAGATCGCAATGCGTTTTTGCAGTTGGAACGTGATCTCTATCGCGACGATCCCCATTGGGTGCCGCCGCTTTGGCATGAACAGAAGAAATTACTCGGCTTCGCCAAGCATCCGTTCTATGACGATGCCGAATGCCAAGCATTCTTGGCTCACCGAGACGGCAAGGTGGTGGGCCGAGTCTTGGCCATCGTCAACCACGCTCACAACCGTCGATATAACGAGAAACGTGGCTTTTTCGGCTTCTTCCAGTGCATCGACGACGAATCGGTGTGTGCCGACTTGATGGCGACCGCCATGAACTGGTTGGCCGAAAAAGGCATGACGGACGTTCGCGGACCGGTCAATCCGAGTCTCAACTACGAATGCGGTTTGCTGGTGGAAGGATTCGATTCGCCGCCGACGTTCATGATCACCTACAACCATCCGTACTACGGACGGCTGTTGGAATCGGCCGGGTTTGCAAAGGTCCAGGACATGTACAGCTACGATGCCCATATGGACCAATTGGAAGATTTGGACCCCAAACTGCTGTTTGTGATCAACGAGGCCACTCGCAGGTTCAAAGTCGTGTGCCGGCCGATCAATCGCAAGAATTTTACCAAGGATGTTCGATCGTTTTTGGAGATCTACAACCTGTCGCTCCAGCAAACTTGGGGTTACGTGCCGATGAGCGAGGCGGAAATTCGCGTCCAATCGGCGGGGCTGAAGCATTTGATCGTCCCGGAACTCACCAGCATCGCGGAAATCGATGGTGAGGCCGTCGGAGCCGGTTTCGGGCTGCTCGACTACAATCAAGTCATCAAGAAGATCGACGGGAAACTGTTGCCGCTGGGTTGGTTGACGCTGATTCGTAGCAAAAAGAGCGTGGACCGACTGCGTTTGATCAGCACCAATGTCTTGCCCGAATATCAAAAATGGGGCCTCGGGCTGGTCACGCTGGCGCGAATTTTGCCCGACGCGATCAAAAACGGAATCGTGATTGGTGAGTTTTCGTGGGTTTTGGAAAGCAATTCGCTCTCGCGCGGCACGATCGAACGGGGAGGCACCAAACGTACCAAGGTGCACCGGTTGTATGACCGAACAATTGCCCAAACACCCGACTCGCCGGATCGTAACCCTGTTCAGTTGGTGGGTCGGTAACCATAATCGGGCGCTCGCGTCTACCACTTTTTCTTCGGTCCACCTGTTCCATGTCCAACCGTACAGTCATCATTACCGGGCTTGGCGTGGTATCGTCGATTGGAATCGGCGGCGATCAGTTCTTTGAGGCTCTGCTCAACAAAAAATCGGGCATCACTTCGCTGGAGCACCGGGTCGACGAGGGTGCCAAGCCGCCATCCGGGTGGCGAACCAGCGAGCCTGCGGAGCATCGGGGATTATGGATCGGCGGCCCGATCATCGATTTCGACGCCAAGCAATACGTGCGTCCGCGAAAAGCGATGAAGGTGATGTGCCGCGAGATCCAGAATTGCTTCGCGGCATCGCAATTGGCAACCGAACATGCCGGTTTGACGTCGCTTTTGCCAGCGGATGAACAACCGGGCTCGCCGCTGCGCCCCTCCGATGTCGGCACCGTCTTCGGCAGCGAGATGTTCTACGGACCACCCTCGGAAATGGAAGACGCGATGCGTGAGTGCATCGACGAGAACCGAAATTTCGATGCCTCCGCGTTCGGAGCCGCGGCGATGAAGCAGGTGCTGCCGCTGTGGATGCTCAAGTACCTGCCCAACATGCCCGCCTGTCACGTCGGCATTGCGATGAACGCCCACGGACCCAATAACACGCTGGTGGTCGGTGACGTCTCGGGCCCCGCCGCGATCATCGAAGCCGCCGGATGCCTCGAGCGAGGGATCGCGACCGTGATGCTAGCCGGTGGCGTGGGAACTCGCATCAACACGACCCGAATGAACTACCGTGGCGACTTGCCGATCGCCGACGTGCATGCATCGATCGAATTGAGTTCGCGACCCTACGACCCCGCCTCGCGCGGTGTCGTGGGTGGCGAAGCGGCCGCGTCGGTGGTTCTGGAAGATGCGGAAACTGCGGCTCGGCGAGACGCGCCCGTCATCGCCCGCCTGGTCGCCCACGCCGTCCGCTTCGTCCCCTCGCTGGGAATGCGACTGCCGCTCAGATCCTCCTGTAACGACGTGCCCGAGATCCGCGGTTCATCCGCCGCGATTTCGCTCGCGATCGAAGGTGCCCTTTCGGCCGCCGGTTTGTCCGCGTCGGACATTGGCGCATTGGTGGGCCATGGCAGCGGGGATCCGATCCTCGATCGAGCCGAACAGGTCGCGATCGAAAAGTCGTTGCCCGGCGTCGGAGTCGTCGCGCCGACCGCTGCGATCGGACACACCGGAGCCGCCAGCGGGGCGATCGGATTCGTCACCGCCGCTTTGATTCTCGAAAAGCGAGTGATCCCGCCCACCATCGCTCCTCCGGACGCGGTGGCGACACGAGTGCCAGTCGTACGAATCGCCAAGCCGTTGGGGAGCGACTACGTGATGTGCTTGAGCCACACGTCCGAAGGCAACGCGATCGCGATCATTCTGGGCACGCCATAGCGTTTTGGTGCCATGAGTGAGAAAGAGCATAACAATCTGTCGTAGAACGACATTCGGGAGTATGCCCGTCCGGGAGCGAATCGGCGATTACGACCAGTGTTTTGCCTGCATCATATCCCAGCACAAACGTCACATCGCGGTCATCCCAGCGATCCAGATGCCGCGCACAGCGTCCGCGCTGGTTGCGTTTTCTTAGCGAGCGGCGTAATTTAGCGCTCACTCGAAACCCTCGTTTGCACGCGTCCGTTGAGGTGGTTGCAACCTCCAATCTACGCGTAAAACGCCGAGAGTTTTGAGTTTTTTTGAACGAATACTAAAATAAGCTTCGCTTGTTTTAGGGCTAGACCACCACGATGGCCTAAAGCAACACTGGATTTGAAATTGTGATGATTCGAGACTCGAGTAGGAACATGCAAGTTCTCATTGTCGTGATATTGTTGGGAGCACTGGTCCTTGCGACGGCGGGCCTCTTTACACCAACACTGAGTGTCTTGCTGCTCGTCTTTGCAGGACTCCTGTTTGGCGTGTTCGTACATGCGATGAGTTCTTGGCCAGCCAGAAACACTCCGCTGTCTTATCGATCCAGTTTTCTTGCCGTCGTAACGTTGATGCTGATCTCGATCAGCGTTGGTTGCTTTTATCTCGGCTCGCAAATCGTTCGCCGTACTGACGAGTTATGGAAGCAACTGCAATCGGCGATTCAAACGGCTGACGAACGACTGGCACGTAACAACTGGACCAGTGAGTTGCTGCCCAGTGTTTCCGAGATGCAAGAGAAGGTGGCCGATTCAAGCGAGGTGATTCTACCGGAGATGTTTCAAAGCTTGCAGTGGTTTGGCTGGGGTGCGACCGGAGGCGCTGGTGATTTTCTTTGTCGGGTTGTATGCCGCTTATGAACCCGATCTTTATCGAAATGGGTTAATAAAATTAGTGCCGATCGATCGACGTGATCGAACGAAGGAAGTTTTGAACGAAATGAGATCGGCACTGGGTCGCTGGCTCGTCGGTCGGTTTTTTTCAATGGCGATTGTGGGCATCGCGACGGGCATCGCGATGTGGCTCCTGGGCATCCCTTTACCGATGTCGCTCGGTGTCTTGGCCGCTTTGCTGACGTTCATCCCCAATTTTGGACCGCTACTAGCGGCGGTGCCGCAGATGCTACTTGCCGTCAACGGCGGCACACAGACGGTCCTGTATGTAGTGCTATTCAACGTCATCTTGCAAACCGTCGAAAGCTATCTGATTACACCGCTGGTCCAGCGCCACGAGGTTTCATTGCCTCCGATACTAACGATCGCCGCGCAGCTCGTGATGGGCGTTCTCGTTGGGATCATCGGCGTGATGATGGCCGCGCCATTGGTGGTCGTGGCGATGGTGCTGGTTCAGATGCTTTACGTCCAAGACCGGCTAGGCGATAAACAGTCCGGCCAACTCACGGATGATTAGCTGTCCTTGACAAAACAAAGGTGTCAGACAAAACAAAGGTGTCAGGACTCAATAACTTGCGAGCAACCTGACAAAACAAAGGTGTCAGGACTCAATAACTTGCGAGCAACCTGATGCACCGGAGAGAGGTAGCCAGCGGCGGCAGGATTTGTTCGCGATCTTCGGCAAGAAGCCACCACCCGCATTGTAGAACGCCATCGACAAAGGAACGGCGGCCCGGAAGGCCGTCGCCTAACGCAGCCCGGCGGGCAACGCTTTGCCTGCGATCATGTCTAGGTTTCGGATGCCGGCGGTGTGGCGACGCTGCCGCCCTGCTGCCAGCCAACGGCCCTTGCGGGGGCAAACTGATGAGCCCGACCGCAATGGCTCGGGTTCGCTAACGTGGCAAACGTTCGGGTTCAGAGGCACCCTGACACAGGATCACCTTGATTCCTAGAGCTTAGGTACGGCCCGTTTGGTCGCCTTTTTGAGCATCCGTGCTTGATCGTCCTTGGGTGGCGCGTTGTTGTTATTGCCGCCGCCGGCGTTTTCGTTTCGCGGGGTCAAGTCGGTGAATTCTTCTTCCCACTTCCACCCGATCGGAACGTCCAACTCTTCTTTGGCCAGCAATGCCCAGGGCGTGCCTGCGTGATCGTCGACGACTTCGCCGAGCAATTCGCGGGCTTGATCGGCTTCGCTTTTCCACTTGCTGCCGACCGTGATCTCGTCACTGGGTTTCAAGACCCACGTGTTGTTCTTGGCATCGTTGAAAGACATGCCAAGCTTTCCGCGGGCAAGCATCGCGTTGTAGGTTTCGGTGCGGACTTTTTGCGCTAGCACACGTCCCATGGCCAGATCGAATCCGGCCCGCCATCGCGGACTCTCCTCTTTGTCGCGCATCTTCATTCCCGGTTCGAGCGTTTGCGCCATTCGCGACAGCGGATTCTCTAGGACCGCGGCCGCCTGTTGAGCCCGCGTGAAGTCACCAGAGAGTTGCGCTTCGCTGCGTCGGACGAATCGTGTTTCCGGTCGGCTAAGCCCCGTCGTCGGACTCAGGTCAGCCGCCATCACGAGCGACTGCCTCAGGGGACTCGCTTTGACCTTCGCGACGTAGTCGGACTGCGACAGATAATCGGGCCGATAACGAGACATGATGGTCGGGTCGAAAAAGTACTTCAGCTCCGATGCAAATTCGTCGAGCTCGCCACGGCGGACCGCGCGGTTGACGTTTCGGTTGGGGTGGACGGTAAAGTAGATGCCGCCCGTCTCATAACACAACCGAGTGAGTGCGTAGGGTCCAAACCCGCTGTCGATGACCGGTTCGTCGTCAAAGTTGCCGGTAAAGCCGACTTGAACCCGTTCGGGGAGATACGTTTCGGGGCCCTGATCGACTTGGGCCCACTGGGGCGATTGGTCGTACTGGGGGTCGGGGTCGACGTACTTGACCAACGTGTGTTTGCGTCCGAAGGGCGCCGGCACACCGATCACGTAAACGGGGATTCCCCATTTACGGCACGACGCGATCGACGATTCAAGCAGTTGTTCGTCGTCACCTTTTTCATCCGTCACAACGATGAACAGCACATTGCGTTTGGGACCGGCCGCACCCACGCTCCGACGCAACGAGCGGAACTCATTGGCCGCCGATGTGATCGCCGAAAACACCTTCTCTTCGCCCGACGAATCGACGGGGATGTTGTCGATGATGTCTTTGATCTCGTCCAAGTCGTCGATCGGCTTTTCGGTGTAAAGGTTGACTTCACTTCCGAAACCAATCACCGAAGTCAAAAGGGGTATGTCTTTGTCATCCCGTCGAAATGCTTTCGCTTGGCTGGCTTGAGCAATCCCCAACTCGGTATAGATGCGATCGAAGCGATCACGAATTTCCTTGCGTTGCCGATGCAGCGATCCGCTTTGGTCAAACAGCCACACGATCAGCGTTGGTCGCTCCTCCATCGCTTGCAGCAATTCGAAAGTGATACGGTCGACCGCACCGACGGCACCTTCGGTTCCTTGCCCAACCTTGCCTTTTTGGTCTTTTAGTTTGTCGAGGGGCGCGACCGCTTGCGTAAAAAATTCATTTAGCAAAAAGTCGCCGCGATCTGATCGCTCCAAATCCACCGGACTTGGAATTTCCGAAACCTCAGCGAATAGATTCGCCGAGGCTTCAGCCATCTGAGTTTCGGCCAAGCTGTTGCGCCGACCTTCGTTTGCGGCACATCACTGTAGGAGACAGTGTCGATCTTCTCGACGATTGCCAACGTCTCGCCAGGCGGTTGCGAAACGATCACGACCGCTTCTTCGTCCAGCTGGGTCGCCAACGGCACGAGGGCCAGCGACAAGATTACGATCACGTGGACCAACATGCTGCCGATCATCGCGACGGTCTCGTTGTTCTCCAACAACCCCTCTTCTTCGAGCTCGTCCTCGGACCACGTTTCCAAATCGCCATCGGTGGGCGAGACGCCGGCATCGGATGGGATCGTCGACAAGGATTCTCTCCTAGGTGCTACGGTGGTTCGGTTGAGTTCGCGGACCAACACTCGTATGATTCGCGTCGCTAACTCAAAACGGGCCAGAGCTCTCATTGTACCCATCACCCACGAGGATGATGGCGTCGCGGGTTCATCATTGGGGGGACGCGGGGGCTTCGACTTACGGTATCATTTGGCCGAGATCACGCATTTTGAAGTAGGTTAATTCGTGAAACCTAATAGGGAACTTCAGATCTCGTTCATTTTCACGCATTTCCACAGAGAGAGATCGTTTTGTCTGGGCGTTTGATTGCGATTGGTGACATTCACGGCTGCCGCGTCGCACTTGAAAAACTGCTTGACGAGATTGATCCCAAGGTGGACGACATTATCGTCACGCTGGGCGATTATGTGGACCGGGGCCCTGATTCACGGGGCGTGATCGACGTTCTGGTTGACCTGGCGCGACGCACCCGGCTGGTTAGCTTGCTTGGAAATCACGAAGAAATGATGCTGGCGGTGGTCCACAACGGCGAGCCGCATCACAGTTGGCTGCGTCACGGTGGAGTCGAAACGCTTGACAGCTATGGGTTCAACGGCAGCTTGGACTTTTTGCCCGCGGACCACGAAGCATTCTTTGATTCGTTGGGTGACTACTTCGAATGCGACGGATATTTCTTTACTCACGCGGCCTACGATCCCGACGAAGCGCTGGATCAACAGTCGCCGGACATGCTGCGTTGGTATTCGCTGACCGAAGGTCTGCCCGCCGCGCATCGCAACGGCAAGACGGCGGTGGTGGGTCATACCGCCAACCGTAATGGCGAAATTTTGGATATCGGGCACCTGATCTGCATCGATACCTATTGTTACGGCGGCGGATGGTTGACGGCGGTGGATCTAACAAAACGCCACTATTGGCAAGTTTCCGAGAAAGGCGTCGTGAGGACGACGCGGTAACCGGCAAAGTTTGCCGGAATCACTCAATCGCCACCATCGTCATTGCCGATGAAATCGTTACGGTCGCGGTGTGCTCGCCGCCGATCATGCCGAATCATTCGATTGACGGAATCACCACCGATGGACCCGATCAAGCCCCATCTCGCGGGACCACTGCGATTTTTGCTCGTCTTCGCCGCGATGGCACCTACCTTTTGGGTCGTATCGACCGCGTCGGCGCAAGTCCGCGGTAAACGGCCAGACCGTGGCGTGTACCAACCACCGACCTTGGAATCCGTGCCGGTCGAAGTGCTTTCGTCGAAACCAGTTTCGTCGAAGCCAGTTTCGTCGAAGCCACGGCTGAAACAGGTGAGCCACAGCGAGATGACCTTGTCCGATCCTCCCTACGCCGGTGCGATCGTCGGTTCGGGCTCGATCCTGGACTCGCCGACCGTCATCAACCGCTCATCCACCACCATGCACGAAGAATCGTATGGGGATTCGGTGGACTACGGCAATGAATTTTCCAGCGTCTTGAACCATGCGGCATCCTGTGATGGATGCGGGATGTGTGATGCGATGGGCGGCACGTTCGATGGCGGCTGCGACGCTATCGGCGGTGGTGGCTGTGGGCAATCAGGTTGCGACAGTTGTTCCAACGGCACCGTTTGCTTTCGACGCGACCGTTGGTTCGGCGGTTTTGACGCCGGGTTGATGTTTCGCAAAGGCGATCGACTGCCGCCGTTGATCACGACGGGTCCTACGACCAACTCCGCGACGGCGGGTCGTTTGGATCAGGCCACCACACGTGTGTTGTCGGGCAACACGACGGAGCACAAAGATGCTTCGTTCGGCGGGTCGCTAACGATCGGCACATGGTTGGATGAATCACAATGTCGCAGTTTGGTGTTTCGCGGATGGGCGCTCACGCAATCGTCCTTCGGGTTCGACAGTGATCAAGACCAAAACTCAGTGCTTGTCCGACCCTTTCGCGACACCTCGGTGACCCCGAGTCAACCGAGCACGATCGTGGTGGCATTTCCCGGCCGAGCATCCGGATCGGTCCATGTCGATGGCAGCAGCAACGTGTACGGCGGTGACATCTCTGTTCGACAATTCTATTACGGTCGCTTCGGAGGAACCATCGATCTGCTCTACGGATATCAGCACATGCGAATGGACGAAGACTTGCACGTGTCAAGCACTTCGTTGTCACTCGATGGAACCTTTGGGCCCGCGGGTTCGGTCCTCTCGATTCGCGACTCGATCGAAGCGATCAACGAATTTCACGGCGGCCAATTGGGCATCGCCAGCATGTATCGCGAGGGATGTTGGTCATTCCGATCATTGGCAAAAATCGGCTTAGGAGGCATCCAACGAACAGCCCGGCGTAGCGGAGCAACGATCACCGAGAATGGAGCCGATCGGTTTACCGATCCGCAGGGATTGCTCGTTCGAAGTACCAATGACGGCACGACATCCAGCACGACGTTTGGTGTCGTCCCGGAATTGGATCTGTCGCTCGGATGGCACCGCTTCCCGCGATTCGACGTGACGCTAGGATATCACCTGATTGCAATGTCCGACGCGCTGCAAGTCTCCGGAGCGCTCGATCCGAACGGATCATCCAACTTGTCCAGTCCTCTGGTCGGGGGCATCAACCCTTCGCCTGGCCTTCGGTATGACACGTTTTACGTGCAGGGCGTCCATCTCGGATTGCACTACACCTATTAATGACCTCACGCCAAGGCACGACCCGACCGCGTGAACCCCACGCGGCGAGCGTCCTGGCAATCTACGCAAAGGGATGATGCTATAAAGGAAGCTCCATCCGAGTTCCCGAAATTGACCTGTGAGAATAAGCGTTGCCTGACTCTTCGAACCGTTTTGCCGATGCTCCCATCTCGCGGTTGGTGGGGTTCGATGTGCTACCGGCGGATCTGTCATCCTCCGATTCGCTGGGAACGGCGACGGTGCAAATCAAATGCGGCATGCAACATCACAATCCGATGAAGCGTGTTCACGGCGGATTGATCGCCGCCCTCGCGGACGCCGCGATGGGGATCGCATTTGGCCGAACCTTGGTCGACAGCCAAGATTTTTCAACGATCGAAATGAAGATCAATTTCATTCGTCCCGTTCGCGAAGGCATGATCACCGCCAAAGCGAGGGTCATCGAACGAGGGCTGCGGATCGGGTTCGTCGACTGCGAGATTTTCAACGAGAAGAACAAACGGATCGCGACGGCGACATCCACTTGCACCGTGATCGATGGATGACCCGGCTAGCCGCCGTACCTCTTCCCAGCTTTGCCATGGATCATCGGCGCCGGTTGGTCGCGGCTTGCACAGTGCAAGGCACCGAGACCCCAAACCAAATTGCGGCAATCGATCGGCTCGGGTCTCAAGCCGGACAATTCGGCTAGGACTGTGATCGCGTGTTCATCGGTCGGCGCCCGAACGTTGGAACCAGCAGGCGGTCTGGGCCCAGCCGTAGGAAGTTACAGTAGCTCTCGGGAACCCGTTGCCCATCGATCTTGCGTTCCGGTGGAATGGGCAAGCGATGCACGGTGACCCGTGGCTTGGTGGCATCGGCCCATAGCCTCAATTGACGATAATTCTGTTCCAGCCCCGCGTGGTTTTCGTCGTTGGGGTCATCCGCGACTGCGACGACGACATTCCTTTCGTCGACAAAGCGGGCCAATTGGTCGATATGCCCGTCGGTGTCGTCGCCGACGAGACCACCGCCATCGATCCAGACGATTTCGTTGACGCCCAAACAGCGGTGCAGTTCTTGCGAAATTTGGGTTTTGGTCCAGCCCGGATTTCGCGTGTCGGTGATGAGGCAGTCGGGCGTGGTCAGCAAGCGTCCACGGCCATCGAGCTCCATCGCGCCGCCTTCGACGCACAGTCGGCTGGAAACGACGGGCATCGAGAGGTGAGCCGCAATCTGTTTGGCGGCGGCGTCGTCATCGTCCCACGGCGGATACTTTCCGCCCCAGGCATTGTAATGCCAATCGACCGCATGGATCGATCCGGCTCGCTGATCGGCGACGAATGTGGGCCCATAGTCTCGCACCCAAGCATCGTTCGTAGCGACCGACACGATCTCGGTGTTGGCAATCTTGCCCAGGGTTCTCTCGCAATCTCTCGCCACCTCGTTGCCGGCCAAAATTCGGACAAGGGTGGACTCCGCGATCATCTCGACCCAGCGGGCGTAGAAGTCGGGAATGGTGGAGAAGATCCCAGGCCAAGTGTCGCGTGCATGCGGCCAAGCGAGCCAAACACATTGGATCGGTTCCCATTCGGCGGGCACTCGCAAGTCGCGGGGAGCTCGCGTTCCTGCCGAATCAGCTTGCGAAGTGGCCGGATGGCGTGGGGCCGGATGAGGTAGCGAGTCAGGCATTTGGCAAATGATCGACGATCCGACCGACACTCTATTCCGGCTTGATTTCTTCTTTGACTTTTTGGATGAAGTGAGGAGACTTTCCACCCTTGCTGAGCTCTTCGGCCCGTTTTTGGGCGTCCATTTTCTGATCAAATTCGAACACGGCAACCCGCTTGAGATTCTGGCTGAAGACGCCCCAGTAAAGCCTCAATCGGACATCTGCGGCGGCTTTTTTGGTCCGCTTGGACGTCTTCTTTTTGGTCTTTTGATCGGTGATTAGCTTTTCGGCAGCTTCGGCCTCGGCGGCTTTTGCCTTGCGACTGACGACCTTGCGGGCCATGGATCAAGCGGGGGGTTCGAGGAATGCGATCCACAGGAATGGAATCGGAAGCAGGAGAGTTTAACACGACATTATTGATTCTGTCACGGGGAGGGCGTGAGCGACCAAAGCATCAAACAAGATACTCAAAAAGGATCGCTATTCCTGGGCGGCGTTGTCGCTTATGCTTGGACAAGTTAGGCAGGAGTTTCGCGGTCCGAGTTTGTCGCTGCGGAACGACGCATTGCGTTTTTTAACACCGATAGAAAAGTGGCAACATGCAGGTCAATGTTTCGGCGCGTCATGGCAATCTCCAACCCGGAGATCAACAACTGGTTGTCGAGAAAACGGAAAAGCTTCGTCGACTCTACGACCGGATCAACGCCATCGAAGTGACGATTGACTTGAAACAACTTGATAAGCCGCACGTCGAAATCCAGGTCTCGATCGAACACGCCGAGGACTGCTTAGCGACGGCGGAAGCCAACACCGTGATTGCGGCGCTGGATGCTGCGATTCCGAAGGTGGAACAGCAGCTACGCCGACTAAAAGAAAAAAAGACTGGCCATCGTGCCACTGGTCACAAACACATTGATCCGGTCGTCGCTGACGAAGACTGAGCGTCGACCGGCCGCATCCCATGCCCCGCCGCGGGGGCGACACCGAATCGGTCTTTCGCTGGTTCGGCTTGCCCTCCTTCGGTCGTGACGATGCAATCCATCTCAACCGAGAATTCCAAACGAGGAATCGCAACCCAATGAAGTTCGCAGATTTTATTACGACGAAGGCCATTCGAGCCGAACTGAAGTCGCAAACCAAAGAAGCGGTCATCGAGGAACTGGTCCAAGCCCTGCTTGATTCCGGCGAAATCGATGCCGACCAACGTGACGATATCATCTCGTCGATCATGAAACGTGAAGAGCTCGGCAGCACCGGTATCGGCCGCGGCGTCGCAGTCCCTCACACCAAGCACCCCAGCGTACAGAAGCTGGTGGGTACCGTCGGCGTCAGCGATAGCGGCGTCGATTTCGATTCGCTCGATGGCGAACGTGTCCAGTTGTTCTTTTTGTTGATCAGCCCGCCCGAACGGCCCGGCGATCACCTTCGCGCCCTCGAAAATATCTCGCGACAACTCCGCGATGATACGTTTTGCCGCTTCCTCAAGCAAAGCAAAACGGCCGACGACATCCACCAACTGCTGCAAGAAGCCGACGACAATCAATTCGTGTCTGGCTAATGAACACTGATGCCTCGTTAACCCGAATCGTGATCGTCCGAAACGCTGAGGGCTTGCATGCCCGCCCGGCAGACCTATTGGTCCGAATGGCCAGCAAGTATCAGGCGGAGATCCGAATCGGCAAAGATAGTGAATGGGTCGATTGCAAAAGCATTTTGTCGCTTTTGACGCTCGGGGCTGCGCAGGGGACCGAACTGTTGGTCGCCGCAGACGGCGTCGATGCGGCGGATGCCGTTGACTCGATCACCGCACTTTTTGAGGCAGGCTTTGAAGACACCAGCGATCGAAAAAGGGCTGATCCAACGGTTGATTCGTAGTTGCGAATCACCGGCGGAGGCATCCCTCGCTGCATCCCCCCTCACCTTATCCATACCGAACAATTTGATGGATCGCGACACGAAAGTGGTGCTGCAGGAGCGGCGCCCATTGCACTGCGATGTTTCATCGTCGGCGGAACTTCCGCTGCGAAATGAAACGATCGGCGATGCGCGTGAGCCCCGGTCCGTCCCACGACGATGGTCGAACTGCAAGGCATCCCTGTCTCGCCGGGAGTTGCGATCGGTCCGGCGTTAGTGCTGGATTCCGATGGCTACCAAATTCCTCGCTCATTGGTTCCCGCCGACGAAGCGGACGCGGAGCACGCGCGCCTGCAGAGTGCCGTCGACGCGGTCTCTTGCCGGTTGGAAACCAGCCGATTGGAGACGTCGCTCGTCGCCGGCGAACACACCGGTGACATCTTCGCCGCCCAACTGCAAATGCTGCATGACCCGCGACTGCATGCGGAACTGCGCCGCCGGATCTGCACCGAAAACCTGACGGCGGCGTACTCGGTCAACCGAGTGCTCAATAACTATGCCTCGGCGCTGCGGCGGTTGACCAATCCGCTGCTCGCCGACCGTGCCGAAGACGTGCTGGATATCGAAAAGCAACTGCTGCTCGAGCTCGGTGCGGTTAAACGGGGACCGATGTGCGATTTGAAAGAACCGGTGATCGTGTTCTCGCACGTGTTGACGCCGAGTGAGACGGCAAATTTGGATCGCCGCCACGTGCGTGGTTTTGCGACGGAGACCGGCGGCCCGGGGGGGCACACCGCGATCGTTGCCAAAGGGTTGGAGTTGCCCGCCGTGGTCGGAATCGGCCCGTTCCTGGACACCGTCGGCGCCGGTGATCAAGTGATCGTCGACGGGGATCGCGGACGAGTCATCATCAATCCCGACCCCGACACGCTCCAGCACTATGAACAGCGGCTGAAGCAACGCAATTCGCTTAGCGAGCGACTTGCCGGACTACGCGATTTGCCGGCTGAAACGGCCGATGGAGTCCGGGTTCGTTTGAGTGCGAATATCGAATTTCCTTACGAAACCGCTGCGGCGCTCGAGCGTGGTGCCGACGGCATCGGATTGTATCGAACCGAATTTTTGTATCTTGCCAGCGACGATGAACCCAGCGAAGAGGACCATTACCAAGCATACAGCCAAGTGGTTCGCGAGATGGGTGGCCGGCCGGTTGTGATCCGCACTCTCGATCTCGGTGCGGACAAAATGGGGCATCGGCCGCTGGTGGAACAGGAGCATAATCCATTTTTGGGGCTCCGCAGCATCCGCTTGTCCCTGCGCAATTTGGATCTGTTTCGCCCGCAATTGCGCGCCGTCTTAAGAGCCGCCGTTCACGGGGACGTTCGGGTGATGTTCCCGTTGGTCACCACCATTGCCGAGCTTCGTCAAGCGAGGCTGTTGCTCAACTTGGTGGCCGAAGATTTGAAGGATGAAGGCATCGCCTTCCGCAGCGAGATTCCCGTCGGCATGATGGTCGAGGTCCCTGCCGCGGTGATGATGCTCGATCACTTTGTCCGCGAGGTCGACTTTCTTTCGATCGGCACCAACGACTTGGCCCAGTACACGTTGGCGGTCGACCGCAGCAATGAATATGTCGCCGATCTATATCAATCGAGCGACCCAGCGGTGCTGCGCCTGATCGCCCGCTGCGTCGAGATCGCCGATGGCTCGGGCACGCCGCTAGCGGTGTGCGGTGAGATGAGCAGCATGCCTGCACGGGCGCTGCTCTTGCTCGGCATGGGCGTTCGCAACCTGAGCGTGCCGCCGTCTAGTTTGCCGCGTGTCAAAAAAGCGATCCGCAGTGTGACGATCGACCAGTGCCAAGAAATTGCCAAACGTGTCATGAAACTCGAGGCCGCGCGAGATGTGGACATGTACCTATTGGATCGACTCGGTGACTTGGTTCCCGAATTGGTCGTGACTTGAACATCTAATTTCCCATTCAAACTGGTTTCTTTGTCTTCGCTGTGATTGATTCTTCCCACCCAACTGACGCACGCTTGAGCGATCCCGATGGATCGTCGGTGTCCTCGTCGGCGCAGCGGATTCGCTATCAAATTCGGTTTGCAAAAACCGGTCTGTTGCGATGGATCGGTCATCAAGATTTGATTCGCCTTTGGGAACGAATGGCGCGGCGTGTCGGTCTGAAGCTTTCGATGACCGAAGGATTCACGCCCAAACCGCGATTCGTTTTTCCTTCGGCACTCGCGCTCGGCGTGCAAGGCACGCATGAAGTCGTCGAAATCGAGTTGTCGGACCCGATCTCGCCCCGTGAAGTGTTGGATCGATTGGTCGGTGACCACCAACCGGGCATGTCGATCATTTCGGTCAAACGTTTGCCCGAGGGATTCGGCAAAGCCCAATTGGCCTTCGCCGAGTATCACATTTCGGGGCCCGATGGCTTGCGCGGGCACGACGACTCGACCGACCGTGACTCGTGGCAAGGGGTCGATTGGTCCCGCGTCGGCGAATCCATCGATCGCCTGATGGCGAGCGAGTCGGTCACGATCGAGCGAAAAAAGAAAACGGTGACCATGCGAGTCGCCGATCAAATTCACTCACTTCGCATCGTTGGCGAATGCGTCGAACAAAAACACGACACGCTTAGCAATCCGGCGATCTTTTTATCTTTGATCGCCTCCCAAGCGGCATCGCTGCGTCCGGACGATGTGCTGACGCTGCTCGGCCTGGACGATTGGATTTCCGGCGGCGCCACGATCACTCGAACCAACGTCCTTTTGGACAACGAATTTCATACCGGCGATCTCGACGAGATCGCGACCCCTACACAATCACCGCCGGCGTCCATGCGATTGACGCAAATTTGCAATCGCATCAAGCCGGCCCAACACCCGTAAGAGGTGCTTTACGATGAAAAAAGAAATGCTGATCAATGTGTTGCAGCCCGAAGAATGCCGCATCGCAGTGCTGGAGAATGGACGGCTCGAAGAGCTTTACATGGAACGCAAAAGCGTCGAAGCTTTTGCCGGAAACATCTATCGTGGCAAGATCGTCAACCTGGAACCCAGCATCCAGGCGGCGTTTGTCGACTTTGGCGTCGGCCGCAACGGTTTCCTTCACATCAGCGATGTCGAGCCTCAGTACTTTCGCCAAGGCGGATATGATCCCGCCGAGGTGATGCGGGAGTCCGACGAGATGGCGGAGGCAGCGGCGAAACGGGCTCGCGAATCCGGGCGTGGGTCCAAGCACGCCTTCAAAGGAGGCCGTCCGCGAAACAAGCCACCGATCCAAGAGATCTTTCGCCGTGGTGATGAGGTCTTGGTGCAAGTCATCAAAGAAGGCATCGGTACCAAAGGTCCGACACTTAGCACCTACATCTCAATCCCCGGACGTTACCTGGTCCTGATGCCATCGCTGGCCCGCGTCGGCGTCAGCCGCAAGATCGAGGACGAAGATGATCGCAAGCGGCTGAAAAAATGTCTGCTCGCGCTGAACCCGCCCAAGGGACTCGGGTTCATCGTCCGAACCGCCGGCGCAGGACGCAAAGAGAACGAACTCGAAAACGATCTCGAGTACCTGTTGAGGCTCTGGAAAGCGATCGTCAAACGCATCGAAGACACGCACGAACCCGGTGTGATCTATGAAGAGAGTGATTTGATCATCCGTACGATTCGCGACATCTACAGCGATGACATCGATCACATCTTGGTGGACGAGAAAGAGTCGTTCGAAAAGGCGCGTGACTTTTTGGAAATGTGCATGCCGCGAGTCGTCGACCGTTTGAAGTATTACGACGGCGACGTGCCATTGTTCCACAAGTACAAGTTGGAACAAGAAATCGTCAAAATCAATACTCGCCAAGTCCAACTTCGCGATGGTGGTTCGATCGTCATCGATCCGACCGAGGCGCTCGTGGCTATTGACGTCAACAGCGGCAATTTCCGTGGGAATGATTCAGCCGAAGAGAATGCGTTTCGTTTGAACATGGCAGCCGCCAAAGAGATCGCCCGCCAATTGAGGTTGCGTGACTTGGGCGGCGTGATCGTCAACGATTTCATCGACATGCGAAAAGAAAGTCATCGTCGGAAACTTGAGCGAACCCTGCGAGACGCGATGGCGAACGACCGGGCCCGGACAAAGATTTTGCGAACCAGCCCGTTCGGTTTGATTGAGATGACGCGGCAACGAATTCGTCCGAGTTTGAAACGCAGCATCTACAATGATTGCCCGTGTTGTGAAGGTCGAGGCTTGGTCAAAACAGCCGAGAGCATGTCGATCGAAGTCATTCGGACGTTAGCCCTGGCGGCAAAAAACACGCACATCGAACGGGTCACCATCCGCGTCAACGACCACGTCGCCGCCCACTTGAACAACCGCAAACGTCGCGACGTCATGCTTCTGGAAGACACCGGTAAAATGTCGGTCCAGATCCTGGGCAGTGAGGCGCTCTACCCCGAACACCTCGAACTCGACTGCCGCGACAAGACGGGCGAACGAGTCGAAATCGACAGCTGAGTAGGGGTAGGTGGTAGGGTTTTGGGTAACAGGCATTAGGTCAAAGACGCCCTGACCCTGACAATGAGTGGCGTAGGCTTCCAGCGTGTGAAGACTGAAACAAAGGCGGGATGCCTATGCCACGAACTAAAACCTAAAACCTGTCACCTAAAACCTGTCACCTCGTCACCTGTCACCTACTCCCTGTCACCTACTCCCGATCACTTCCACGATGATTGAACTTGGCGTCAACATTGATCACGTCGCGACCGTGCGTCAGGCACGTCGGACTTACGAACCGGATCCGGTGATTGCGGCGGCGCTAGCCGAGCAGGGTGGCGCCGATGGCATCACGTTCCACCTGCGCGAAGATCGTCGTCACATCCAGGACCGGGACGTGGAGCTGTTGAAGAAAACGGTGACGGTGAAGACCAACATGGAATTGGCTTGTGCCGAGGAGGTGGTCGCGATCTGTTGTCGAACGCAACCGGATTGGGGATTGTTGGTTCCCGAGAGTCGCCAAGAGGTCACGACCGAAGGCGGTTTGGACGTGGTCGGTGATACCGGAAGGATCAAGTCGGCGGTCGCACGATTGAAGGAATCTGGGATTTTGGTCAGCCTGTTCATTGATCCCGATTTGGACCAAATCCGGGCGTCGGCGGCGTTGGGCGTCGATGCGGTCGAGCTGCACACCGGACCCTACGCGATTTCGAAACGCGACGATCAAAAGCGTGAGCTCGACCGATTGGCGGCTTCGGGTGACGCGGTCACCACAGCGGGGATGCGATTGCATGCTGGGCACGGCCTCAATTACGTCAATGTTCGCGACGTTGCCAAGCTTCCCAATATGGTCGAACTCAATATCGGCCACGCCATCATCAGCCGAGCGGTAATGGTCGGCATGAGGGAAGCGGTCGCCGAAATGCGACGAATTTTGGATTTGTGTGCGGGTTGAAGTAGAGTGGTGCAATGGACAGGTTGACAGCCTGCACTCCGTTTGAAACTTTGCATTTTGGATAGGCTTGATGAACATCCGATCGACTGTCGACATTGCGATCGCGATGCTCATGGGGATGGGGATGACGGTGCTTGGTGCCTCCGTTCGCGGGCAAGAGTCGCCGACCGGCCCACGTCGCGCCCCGCACCAACGATCGCAGCGGAGCAAGTGCGAGGTATTTTCTTCGACGACTTGAGCGAGGCGATTCGCGGCCAGCGTCCCTCGTTGTTGTCACTTCGAGAGGCTGGACAAGCGGTTATCCAGGTGGCTGCCTCCGCCAAGTCTGGTGGCGTTCGACCTGTCGCGGCGGATGCGTGGTCCGGTTTGATTTCACCCGTCTCACTCGAGGACGAAGTCAAACGAGTGCGGCTGCACTTTGATTCGATCATCACGACCCCCGGTGCATTCAATAGCGGCGGTTACCAGGACGCGCGGCTGGACTTGACAGTACTTGCAACCTTGTTTGCAGTGATTCAAGACCACAGCGGTGATGTGCGTTGGAAAGACGAAGCGGCCGCGGCGCGCGATCTGCTCGCTCGGACCGCGTTCAATTGCAAGGCCGGATCGACTCAGGTTTACAACGAAGCCAAGTTGCGCAAAGCCGACCTTCAGGATCTCGTTTCCGGCACCGGGCTGACGTCACGCGGCGCGGAACCTGAGAACGTCTGGGACGAAATCGCCGACCGATCGCCCTTGATGGAATACGCCGAGCGATTGGTCGGGTCACTCGAGGGCAACAGCCGCGATGCCGCCTCGGTCGAATCGAAATCCGACGCGATCAAACGGGACGCTGAGTTGTTGGCAATGTTGGGCGAAGTCTTGACCAAGGAGGGCATGGATGAAGCCGATGATGCCGATTATGTGAAACTGAGTCATGGCATGACGGCCGAATCCAACCAGGTCGTCGCAGCACTCGGACGGGCCGATTACGAGGCCGCTCGCTCGGGCATCAGCCTGATTCGGGGACGTTGTGACGCCTGCCACGAACAGTATCGATAAGGTTGCGATTGCAAAGTAGAATGGCAATCATCTAACGGTTCCCACTCTCCCATGCGTTCGTCTTCCCATGCCGATTCAAGTCAAATGCCAGTGCGGCAAAGCACTCAATATCCCCGATACGATGGCCGGAAAAGCGGTCAAGTGTCCGGGGTGTGCGACGGTGTTGAAGGTGCCCGGCGGTGGGGCGGCAAAGACACCGGCTTCGGCGACGCGGCCCACTGCGGTCAAGCCCGCGTCTGCCAAACCGTCCGCCGCGCAGCTGGCCGCCGAGTCCGACAAGCGACGGATGAACGATCTGTTCGATGAAGAAGGTTTTTCGGCCCAGGTCGCACAGGTCTGTCCGGCTTGTCGAGCCGAGATGGCCGCCGGAAGCGTGTTCTGTACCAAGTGCGGATACCATCGCGAATCCGGAGTCCGGATGGAGTCGCACAAGACCGCGGGTGTCGACATCAGCCACGGCACGATGGCGCTGCAAAAAGCCAAATTTGATATGGAGAAGGCTAAAAGGCTCGACGACGCCGTGCTCGCTGGCGCGGGCATGCCATGGTGGATGCTCGCGCTGGTGTTGTTCATGTTGATGAGTGGGCTCAGCATTGCCGTGCTTGCCGTCAACGCGTCCCGCCGCGTTGATGAGACGATCACGTTCAACCCGATGGGCACCTTCTTGATTTTGTCGGGTGCGGCGTTCACGACCTTTGGAGTCGGCGCGTTCGGGATGATCGTCATCCATGCCTTCAAGCAAGACCTAAAAGAAGGCTTCTTGTCAATCTTACCGCCTTACACGATCTACCACGTTTTCAAGAACGGCCGCGAGACGTGGAAATTTCTGGCGGGTTGCATCGTTTTGTTGACCATCGGGATCACGTTGATCGTCGCCGGCACCAACGCGTGAGTCATCACGCGAGTGGTGGTGAACGAAGTGGAATGATCCAACGCGGCTTGCCCGTCACTTAGGCGATGTCACTTAGGTGATGTCGGCATCGTTGCACTGGCGGGACGAACCCACTGCGTCGACGATTTCTTCATCATCGGGATGTCGATCGAAGGCGTGTCCCCACCCGATGCGATCATTTGCGTTGGCGATCCTGATCGAGAAGGCACATTGATGCCCGGAGCTCCGGTGCGTGGGGCAGGAACTTGTCGTCGAGCGATCGTGGTGGTGGTCAGACCCGACTTGGGAGCCGCTCCGTCGGCGGCTTCGCGAAATTGCCGATACTGGGGCGACAATCTCGCCAGCTCTTGGTCGTCGGTTTCTTGGACTTTGGTTCCGGGCAACTGGACGGTCGCGGGGACACCTTGAATCAACTTGCCCTCCGCGGTTTTGAACGAAGTGACCAGCGACACACGTTGCTGTTCGCCTCCGACCGCGTCCCAAGGAATCCACACGCTGTAGGACGCGCCCAGGTCCGTTTGACTGTAGTGCCGCGTGAATTGCTCGGGTGTGAACTCGAAACGCTTCGTCCCCTTTTCCGCCGACTCCACCGTGTCGTCAAATCCATGAACAATCAAGGTTCCTTCGACGGGAACGGCTCGCGACTTTTCATCATAGAAGAACACGCGGCCGCCGAATCCCCGAGTCGGGGTGCGACCGGTTTGCACCAGTGTGTCCGGAGTCCAAGTCGCCGCGATTTTGACCGGATTGGGGTACGGCGTCGGAGGCTCATTACCCTTCTTGCCCATAAAGGGCAATCGATCGAATAGCGACTTGTTGCTCTTTTCGACTTTCTGATTGTCTTTGAAAGTCGTGCAACCGACCGAACCAATCGAAACCAAAATTACGATTGACGCGGTAAATTGTCGGCGGGATAAACGCATCGTTGAGTCCGTGTAGGTGGGGTCGAGTGTTCGCCGACGTGATGGATTCCGTCGGCGGAGTTTAAAATCGCTGCGGGGCGACTTAGTCGTTTCCTAGCATCCCTTGCTCGCCAAAGCCGATCCGTGTCGGACGCGGACGGCTTGCTGCACCGGAGTTTCGAGGAGTGGAGTTTCGAGGAGTGAAGTTTGAGTTCTTGGTCCCTTGAGACTCTGCGGCTTCTTCAAGCCAACTGGCCTGGGTGTTGCCCATTCGTTCAACGCCCGACGCTTGCGGGATCGCAGCAGGTGGTGAAGTCGGCCAGCCCGGAAGCCTCGAACCCAGGGGCGGTGCGGGCGGCGGAACATATCCACCGGGTTGTTGGAAAGGGTCGAGGTCGTTCGGCGATTGATTCTGGGGCGGCATGATGACCGGAGGTTGTCCCATCACCGGAGGTTGACCCATCACTGGAGGTTTTCCCATCATCGGCGGCTGTCCCGATCGATCGGGTGAGCCAAACTCACCCGAGTTCATGATGCTCGGCGCGTTGAGCATGGGATCATCCATGCCCATCACCGCCGGATCGTAGTAAGTCGCCGCACCGTCGACGGGAATCGACGTGTCTTGAATGATGATTTGATCGATCGTCGGTTGCAGGTCGGGGTAGATGACTCCGCCGTTTGCGGGTCCCCACAATCCGTAACCACCGCTCAACCCGACATCGCCGTGGGCTTCAACCACATCGGCCAAGCACCAACTCATGCGGCTCGATTCGGTTTGCTTGACGTACTCGAGATCTTGTTCACCGGTGACCAGCATCGGCGTTAGCACGACCAACAATTCACGGCGGCCCTCGATTTCTTGATCGTATTTGAAGAAGTATCCTAACAACGGGATGTCAGCCAAATACGGGACGCGACGACTAAGATTGGACCGTGTTTTTTGGATGAGACCACCGAACACGACTGTCTGTCCACTGTAGGCGGCAACGACTGACTGTGCCGTCGTGCGAATGATGTCGTCGATGATGACCACCGTACCATCGCCGGCGGGAATCGGTGTACCGCTGGTGTTGTCA
Organism: Pirellulaceae bacterium; assembly: GCA_963781095.1. Classification (GTDB taxonomy): domain Bacteria; phylum Planctomycetota; class Planctomycetia; order Pirellulales; family Pirellulaceae; genus Rubripirellula. The sequence continues at coordinate 182,651 of CAWAEA010000011.1, read as the reverse complement.
CGCGCCGAACGGGTCGCGTCGACTTCCATTACGATCAACCCGTCGCTGCCCACTCGCGGACGAACCTGCAAGATCAAACCGACTTCGATGTCTTCGGTCGACACCAACGTTCCGCTAATGTTTTGAGTCACGTCACGAATTCGAGCGATCTGGCGACCGACTTGAACGTAGCCTTGGGTGTTATCCACCGTCATGATTTGTGGACGACTAAGGATCTGTAGTCGGTTTGAATTTTGCAACGTCCTGAGCAGCAAGCTGACGGAGTCATTCGCGGCACTCAAAACGAAGCCGCCGTACCCCAAAGCCGCGTTCGTGGTGCCCACCCCGAAACTCGATACACCGCGACCCGCCAGAGACTCTTGGCCGAACGAGTTCGCATTGGGTTGCCCGACGTTATTGAAATTGAAACCAGGAACGCTCGGCGGGGTTGCGCCGGGGAATGCACCAGCGGCAATCCCACGGTCATAGACCAATGAGTCTTGCAAACCCAATTCGCCACCGATTTCAAAAGTGTCATCGAGCGAGACTTCGGCAATCAATACCTTGATCAACACCATCGGTGGACGACGGTCCAGACGATCGATCATCCGACGAACATCTTCGTAGAGGCGGGGCGAAACGCTCAACAGCAAGCTGTTGGTCACCGGTTCGGCCACCACGATCAGGTCTCGATCGACGAGGTCGAACGGTCCCAGCCCCTGTTGGAACTGTTGGATCGTATTGACCGTCTGAACACGCTGTTGCACGTAGGCGGTGATCGCGGTCGCGACATCCCCCGCGGTTTGGTGACGCAACCAGATGACTTCGGTGATCCGCTCTGCAAATCCTTCGCTGTCTAAACGCAACAGGATGCTTTCGACCACGTCGAGGTCGTTGGATGATCCGCTGGCGATGATCGCGTTGGTCCGTTGATCGGTGCTAAATCGCAGCGGCACCAACGAGTTGTCGCCGCCGGCACTGGTCGGCGGCAACCCGCCCAAATTCCCCGCCCCGACGCTGGTCCCGCTCGTCGCGGCGTCGTCGCCGAACAAGTTTTGCAGTGCGGTGGTCAACTTGAGAGCATCGCCATTTTCGATCGTGAAAACTTTCACGAGTGATTCGACGCCCGGTGCACGATCGAGCTGACGAATCAATTCGGCGATCAATGACATGCTCGCCGCGGGAGCCCGAACGACGATCGTGTTGGCACCGCTATCGGCAGTGATCACGGCACCGGCAAGAATGCCGGATTCGAGCAGTTGGTTGTTTTCCGAGTCCACGCTGACGATCGACAACGTCGTCGACGGACGCGTCGAGTTGGCGTTTTCACCGGATTCGCCTTCCCCGTTGATCGCCGCTTGAATCGTCGGAGCCAAGTCTTCCGCGACCGCATTGGAAAGGGGGAATACTTTGATCTGGCTTTGCGCGGCAACCTCATGCACGTCCAAGTCGTTGATCAACCGCGTGACCTCTTCCAAGTCGCGTGGAGCGGCGCTGACGATCAGAGAGTTGGTTCGATAATCCGCCAACACTCGAACTCGTGCGCCGAGCGCGGGACGAAGCTCGTCGCCTGCACCGGGGCGATCGGCAAAGAAGCTCTGGATCGATTGCTCGGCATCGACGGCCGATGCGTGTTGCAATCGGAATACCCTCAATCGACTCGACGCCGCAACCGGTGTATCGATCTTTGCGATCAACTCCAACAAGCTGCGGATCGCTTCGGTACGTCCGATCAATAGAAGGGCGTTTGGCGAATCCAGCGATGTGATGCTGACTTCGCCCTGGCGAGCCGACAACACGTCCGTGTAGAGCTGGGTCAACAGAGTCGCGACCGCGTTGCTGTCGGCATGCTGGAGCTCCACGACCTCGACATCCGGCTTGGTCACTTCGCTTTGTTCTTCGATCTGTTTGATCACGTCCATCACGCGTTGCACGTCGCGTTTCGCCCCTTTGATGATGATCGTTCCAAGCTCGGGCACGAATTGAATTTGCGTGTCACCGATCACTCCCGCCCCACCTTCAACTGGCCCGGCATCGGCGGGAACGTCAGCCGTCACGGCCCCTTGGTCGTCACCGTTTTGCCCCGCACCATCTTGGTCGGAGTCGACCGCCGGTTGTTGAAACACGGCGGTGCGAAACGGCGACTGATTTCCGATCGGTGCGGCGGTCGTCGATTGATTGGAATGACTGTCCAGCCCCTTGAGCAATCGAATGGCGCGTTGCACGGGTGCCGGTTCGGCGACCTTCAACCGCATCACGCTCATCACGTCGTCGCCAACCCCACGACGTTGGTCCAACGTCGAGATCATCTTCTCCCAACCGGGAATCGATGTGGTGGGCGCGACCACCGTCACGGAATTGTTGCGGCGATCCACTTCGACCATGGTTCCGCCGATGGGCACGGCTACCAGGTTGAACGCGGCCCGTTCGCCGTTGCGGCTGGTGGTGACCGACAACGGCACATCCGACAAACTTTGCAGATCGTCTTCGAACTCACGCCACGTGATGTGTTTGAGTGAGACACTCAGTGGTGCGCGACCGTCCGTCGGCGAGGTCTTTTGAGCGTGTGAAGCGATCATCGATTGCACTTCACGGGCAATGTTTAGCTGCATGCCCTCGGGGGCCATCACCACCAGTTGCCGGTTCTTCTCGTCGGGCGAAATTTGCACGCCGGGAACATCACGAAATTCCATGCTCAATTTCGTGGCGATCGCCTTGGCATGCTCCGCAGGCACCGCCAACTTGCGCAGCTGGGGACTACCGGCTTGCTGAGCCTGCGCCATTGAAGACGAACTGGCCGCGACGGCAAAAAGTGTGACTAACGCGATGAAGCGGCGCATCCGCAACCACCTTATGACCGAGAGGAATCGAACTCAAACGCGGGCCTCCGAAGAGCGCTCACCCGCTTACCCGGAGTCATCGTCCCTTTCGGCATAATCGCTACAGTCAAAATGATCGGACTTGATACTCGTCTTGACGCCGAAGCTCGGTTTGGGCGACCGTCCGGTTCAAAGACCGAGATTCTTGAATGAATTTTGGTGAGATCTGGAAAATGTCTGAGGAGAATCCACTTGAGTCCTCGTCGGTTCATCGACGCCGCCATTCCGCTCATCTTCGCAGTCGCGTTGATGGTTTCACATGCTACGGCGCAATCCAACTATCCCGGTCCCACGCCCGTGGTCGTCAATCAAGCGTACGGACCAACCGGATACGGCGGGGGTGGTGGCGATCCGTACGCCAACCCGTCCTCGCAAGCCGGAGGATTCTTTTCCAACAACTTCCCCGGATTTGGCGGACCCCTCTTGGGGTCCGGCCCCGGCCTCGGCGGAATCATTCCTGGTTCCATGACGATCTCGGACCGACTGTGGATCCGAGCCGAATATCTGTATTGGTGGACCGAGGGCATGCAGGTGCCAGCATTGGTCACATCGAGTCCCGCCGGAACACCGCAAACGCGGGCCGGAGTGCTGGGACAACCCGGTACTAGCACGCTTTTTGGAGGTGGTGAAATCAATGATGATGCGACCAGCGGCGTCCGGCTGAGATCCGGGTTCTGGTTGACTCCCCAAGGCACCGTCGCCATCGAAGGCGAGTACTTTCAACTTCTCGGTGCCCAGGATGACGGTTACCAAGCATCCGGAAATGGCAGCCCGATCCTGGCCAGACCGTTCTTCGACATCAGCCGCGGCTTTGAGACGGCTCAATTGATTTCATTTCCCAATACCGTGTCCGGATCTCTCGGGATCACATCCGACACCGACTTAACGTCGTTCTTGATCAATGGTCGTGCGAGCCTCTGTCCGACTGGGGTGTGCAACGCCAACGGAGAGACCGATCGCGTGGATTGGATCGTCGGTTATCGGTACTTGAAGCTCGAGGACAGCCTCAGCTTCAGCGAAAATCTGACATCGAACTTGACCAACGCGCCCGGAACGATCGCCATCAACGAGAGCTTTCGAACCAGCAACCAGTTCAACGGGTTGCAGTTGGGAATTGTGCATCAAGCAAATTTTCGGCGTGCCTGGTTGGAATCATTGTTGAGGGTCGCCGTCGGAACGAACACCCAATCGGTGGACATTCGAGGACAGACCGCGATCACCGAGAACGGCGTGACCGAGAACTACACAGGCGGATTGTTGGCGCAACGCACCAACATCGGAAGCTTTGAACGCGACGAGTTCACCATGATCCCCGAAGTCGGTTTCACGCTCGGTGTTCGATTGACCGATTGGTTGGACGCGACGGTGGGCTACACGATGCTGTACTTCCCCAACGTCGTCCGTGCCGGGGACCAGATCGACACCGACGTCAACAGCAATCTCCTTCCACCCGAAGGCCCCCCCACCGTCATCGACGGGCTGCGTCCGATGTTCAAACCCGTCGAAAGCCAGTACTGGGCTCACGGCCTCAATTTGGGTGCTGAATTAAGGTTCTAAGGTCCTCACTTGGCCTCGAAACCCACTAAATGAAGCCTCGACGTTGCGACGTTGCACCACGCTCAGGTGTGCGGGCGATGGGCTACCGGGTCGACTTCCTACATCGCACCCGCGCCAAAGCAGTCGAGGCTTGAATCTCGAATGACGACCGACGGAAGGTCAACCGGGAAAAATACGGGGAAATCCGTATCTTTTTGGATGCTCACTGTGTGCCGACAGTGTTGAAAAGCCGCCATGTTGCGCAACTTACGCCAGTTTCCGAACCGCAACGGGATAAAAACTTCTTTTTGGGGAAATATCGCGATTTTTGTGTCGCGATTTTTGCTTGACCCAACGTTTGCAACGAATACGATTACCTCTGATTGTGACGATCAAGCGGTCCATGCGGGGGCGGTCCCCCGGAGTGGGTCGTCCTGCCGGATCGGGCACAGTTAACGCGGCTGATCGATCTTGATTGACTCGAGGTTCGCCGCTTCATGCCGAGTGCCACTCGATGCCAAGTTCAGATCGACAACAGTTGGCCCCTCCTTTTTACTTCATAACCAATTGATCGCCGTGTCGACACAAACACATGTCGGAAACGAATTTCGTCCCAAAGCTGTGGTATGCACGGACGCCATCGGCCTGCTCGACCCGTTTGTACCGGATCAGCGAGATGAGCGGGTCGCCCCAAACAGGCATCGGAGCCTTCCGGGACGGATTCGATTTTCGCCGCCGCGTCGCAACGGGCTTGCGCAAGTTATTCTAACTTCACTGCCGCTATTGATCGGTGACCTGTTGGCGATACTTGGTTGCTACTCGTTCGTGACTTTGATTTTATCGACGCTGGCCAATAACCGCGTTTATCCCGACGCCGGGATCGATCAACTCGGAGTCGCGGTCATTTACGTCGGGATTGGCGTCCTGATGGGTTTGTTTCCAGCAAGTGGCATCAGCCCGGTGCTTGAACTTCGCCAGATCGTGCTGAGTTGCATTCTTTCGACTTGCATCGTCTTCGAGATGAAAGTGCTGTTAGGTACAGTTGCCTTGACCGATATCGCAATTGCCGTCCTCGGAGGCCTCTCGGCTTCGTTGATGACGCCGCTGGTTCGAGCATCGGTGAGGCACCATTTCTCGAAGGTCAGTTGGTGGGGCGAAGCGGTTGTTGTGATCGGATCGGGAGTTCAAGGTGTAGCAATCTACAACTATTACCGCACAACACCGCAACGAGGACTACGGCCTATCGGTATTGTTGACAGTTCAGAGGAGCGATCCCTTCAGACGCAGCCATTGGTTGATGAATGCATGCCCTATCTGGGATCGATCCGCAAACTACCACGTCTTACGCGTCGCCATTGCGTTCGTTGGGGCATCGTTGCCCCGGGCGGTTGCGGGGATTTTAAAATCAATGAAGTGCTGCGTTACGCGGGGAGTCTCCCACACCTGATCGTTTTGCAGTCTGAGCTTCAATTGCCAAGCCTGTGGGCTGTTCAACGTGAGTGCGCCGGGGTGACCGGAATCCACATTCGAGATCACTTGCGAAGTCCGTTCTCGCTGGCCGTCAAGAAATTGCTCTCCCTATTTTTAGCGATCGGCGGTTTGATTGCCGCGGCACCGTTCTTCGTGATCGCCGCTGTATTGATCAAACGGCAATCACCCGGTCCGGTGTTCTATGGCCACAAACGCATAGGAAAAGGCGGTAAGGAATTTAAAGCATGGAAGTTTCGAACCATGGTAGCCAACGCGGATCAAGTTCTTGAACAGCACCTCGAAGCCGATCCCGAGATGCGCAGGCAATGGTTCGAGGATCAAAAACTGAAACAAGATCCGCGCATCATCCCGGGCATCGGACAACTGTTGCGAAAAACGAGTCTGGATGAAATTCCGCAGCTCTGGAATATTCTTAAAGGTGAGATGAGCGTTGTCGGGCCGAGGCCGATCGTGACGGACGAAATCGTAAGGTATAGGGAGATGCTCCCTTTATACTTGCGAGTTCGCCCCGGTCTGACGGGACTCTGGCAAATTAGCGGACGAAACGACACCAGCTATGATGAACGGGTCCGCCTGGACAGCTATTATGTTTGCAATTGGTCAATTTGGCTTGACCTCTTCATCATTGTGCGGACGATTCGGACCATGCTGTTGCGAGAGGGAGCGTACTAGTTACGCGTCGGATCGATCATGGTTGCAATCGCGCAGATCGCTGAATCGTTTGCTTACGGAACTGCAAAGTCTGTATTGCAACTCTGCTCGGCCCTCGGGCCCGACGACTCCGTCACCATCTTTTATGGCCAGCGTCAAGGAACCGAAGTGGATCTAGGATCCGTGCATCATACGGTTAAACTAAAACCACTTCCGGGTTCGGGAAAACTCAAACACCTGACGAACATCAAGTTTTTGGCAACCGAACTAGGGGGGAAGTACGACGTCATCCACGGCCATAGCTCCTACGGCGGTTTCTATGCAAAGATGGTAGGTCCGAAACTAGGAATCAGCACACTTTATTCACCGAGAGGCTACTCATTTTTACGGGAAGACCTCTCCCGGCCGGCTCGCTGGATGTTCCGCGAGGTAGAAAAGATGACGGCGAATCGCTGCCTGACAGTCTGCTGCGGACCATATGAACAAACGCTGGGCGAGTCACTCGGTGGCAAATGCACTCGCATCAACAACGGTTTCTCGGTGACACCGCCGCTTGAGGTCGATCAGCTTGACGCGGACGTGCTCGGAGTCGGGCGGATCTGTTTGCAAAAAGGTTTTGACATTTTCTGCGATGTGGCGAGGCGGATTCCCGAACAGTCCTTTGTTTGGGTGGGCGATCTGCAAAAAGAGGATCGGTCGGCACTGGAAAATTGTCCTTCGAACGTGACCCTGATTCCCTATCTTCCCCACGGCGAGTTGCTCGAAAAGATCCGGCACTCACGATTTGTCTTCCTGCCGTCACGCTGGGAAGGTCTATCTCGCTTTCTGATTGAAAGCGTCTGCATGGGTAAAGCGATCGTCACTTCGGATTTCCCGGGCAATCTTGACTGTCTTGCGATTGATCCAACCGGTTCACGTTCGTTTCTGAACGGCTACTCGTGCCGTGAATTGGATGATTACGAATCCGCCATTCGTCAACTTCGCGGTAATGATGCTTTATTGGATGAAATGCAATCCGCCAGCTATCAAATCGCGAATGCAAAATTCAATCTAGATGTCATCGTCCGCGATTGGCGTGACTTGTATCATTCGGTGGGAATGGAAACCCAAAGTCATGGTCAACTCACAATTCCAGGGCAATCTTGATTGCCGGTTGATACGTGTTTGTTACAAGCCGACGCGTCTTACCCGCATAAGCTTCTGGCAAATGAGTTGGCAACCAATTACGATGGCGGCAACGGGCTCAAGTCCTCCAGTGATTTTCAAGCCGAATCGTCGGTCCCAACCTTGATTGGAAGAATACGAAGCCGTCGTTCGTCAATTTCTCGGCGATCATATTTTGTTAATAAAATGCAGACTGCCAGATTCCCTGTTGCAAATGCAAACTTAACGTTAGATGCCATCGCCCCGCGATTGGCGTGACCTTTATCACTGGGTGGGTGTCAGCGAATGAGTACACCAGAATCGAAAAACGGATCGAATGAACCGGGACTACGATGCATTGTCAAGCAAAACCTAGAGCAATCGGGCGTCACGCACTTGTTGCTTGGTTTTCCGAAATGCGGCACCACGTCTCTCGCCCATTGGCTCGGGACCAGCCCATCGATTGAGGTTTCAAATCCGAAGGAGACGTTTTTGCTATGCCGCGAGCACCGGATTCGCGGTGCGATCGCACCGGAGGGGGAATTGCATAGGTGCTTTACGGAATCCGATCAAGCTTCGTTTCGTTTGGAAGCTTCCACGCGGAATGTTTTCTCGGATATCTTGCTCGAATTGCTGTCCAAAAACAGTCGTATCAAGGTGATCTTAATCTTTCGCGAGCCCGCTGCTGCGGTGCGTTCCTGGCACAACCAGCTCGTGCAAGGTGGCGAAGCGTTTGACGAATCGTTCGAGGCTTGCTGGCGTCACTCCATTGATCGTGACAGCGACGCCCGGCGTGCGCCTGCCCATTCGTTGGAATTGATGCGAGATTACACGCAGGTGTTCAAGTTCGGTTTTTGGATTGATCGCTGGATCCAAGCTTTGGGTCACGAGCGAGTGATGACGGTCAAGATGTCCGAGATGAAGAGCGATGATATCGATTTGAGGAGTCGTTTCGATGCATTCTTCCAGACCGAATTGAATTTACTGGATTCGCCGCCAGTCCTGAACAGCTACGCTAAAATTCGATTTGAGATCGGCTATCGCGCCTTCAAAAACTCGAAACTTAATAGCGGCCTGCGTGAATTGGAAAGAAAGTTTAAAGTAATTAGTCATGTTCGTCGGACCGTTAAAGAAAAGTTCTTTCGCAAGAGCATTGCCAAGCCCCACGTCGAGTCGTTGGTGACGGAAATGGCTGAATATTTTACGGATGATCTAGAATTGGCCGAACGCATTCACGCGGAGAATCGGTCGTATTGGAGTTCCAGTTCGATCGGAGCCCGGGCGATGAAGTTGACGACATGATTTTGACTTACCAAATTTTGGCGATTTTTGCTCAAGCACTTCTTTTGCTGGGCATTGTCAACATGTCCAACGCGGGCGGACGAACCGTTTTCCAACGTTTGTTCAATCCAGGCTGCTGGTACTCGTTCTTCTACATTTTGTGGTTCTTGATTCCGCAAATTGTTTCAATCGCGAACGATAATTTTGTGATTGATTATCCGGGCGTAACAGGCCAAGTGGTTTTAGAAAGTCAGCTGTATCTGGTTCTTTTTAATTTGATGCTCGCGTCCGGTCTGTTGTTGGTTCGCCTTACGTTCGACTTCCGCGCTGGGGACCTTCCGACTTTTCTTCACTTTGACACGCTGCGGCGTTCAGAAACCGCACTGATCATTGTGTTCTACTTGATTGGTTGCGTTGCAACGCTTTATCTGGGCCGCCAGCTTCTGAATTCTGACGGTTTTCGAAGTGAGCTCGTCAAGACTCCGTCTGGCATGATAGCCACCGTGTTAAGCTTCTTCGGCATATTTGCGATGGCGGTGCTGGTCGGCCACTCGCTCTATAACCGGCGTTTCCTGGTCACGCTGCTTGCCGTCGGGTTGCTCGGAGGATTTATCTTCTTTACCGGTGCACGTGGTCGTTTGATGTGGCCGGTCGTGCTGGCGGTCGCTTACGTAAGTTGCCGTCAAAACCGTATAAATTTCAAGCCGCTAATCGGACTCGCGATTTTGGGGTTTGCGGTTTTGCTGGTTTTTGATCCCGTCCTAAATTCGTTACGCGGCGGACTTCGTCGCTTCGACATGGGCGAAGTTCGAGAGAAGATCTCGGTCGGCAATCTGTTCATGAATAAAAGGAACTTTGACGGCTTTGCGAACTTCACCCTCATTGTGACCAGAGATACGGCGCCGGCCGATCCGAACGTTTTTTTTCGTGGCGGCCGAAAGACATTCATGGAGCATTACTACCCCGATATCTTCAAGCGAGGTGTCGGCTTTGGTACCACGGTGCCCGGAATGTTGTGGCTGGGCGGGAAAACGTCCGGTCTCGTCTTTGGTGGCATGGCGTATGGAGGAATGTTAGGGTTTCTAGGTTTTCTGTCTCGACGCATTCGACGTGAATCGATGTTTTGGTCGTACCTGTTTGCAATGACCTGGTTGGCTGCGGTCGGTGGAAATTTCCAAGAATCATTGGATAAAATGCTGGCGGTTGCTCTACCCGGATTCGTCTGGCGTTTCGCCTTGCCACGCAAATTGAGATTCGAGCCGCAGTTCGAAGGTCGATCGCTGGAAAGCTCAAGTCCGAACGTTCCGCCAGAAAAGGAAACGGCAAGCGAGATCGAAGCGGGACCTGCGCGATAGTCAATGAAACTGCTTTCGAAGTCTCTACCGGTGCTACAGAGCGGGCTGTTTCGCGGTCTCGGAGCGATCAGCCAAGTCATGCTCGCGTGGTGGGTTTCACGCACGTTGATCAAGTCCGAAGCGGGCGAATTTCTTTTCTATATCGCTTGCTTCACCGTCGCATCCCCGGTGCTGCTTTTCGGGACGCAGCAGTTCTCGATGCGGCAACTCAGTGAGTTTGATCGAATCGATAGCGTTGCCATTGCAACCGCACGTGCGCTGATGAGGATGCATGCGAGAACATTCGCGCTCATCACGCTACTGGGATTCACCGTGGCTGCATTCGCCGTCGTTCTGATCGGAAAGTCCGGTGGTGAAAATGGTGAGTGGATCGGGCCGGTCGGGTGGTTGGCGGTCTCGTCTATTCTGGCGGGCATTCCACTCGTGGTTGCTTCGCACTTTCACGGCGTTCGCCGTCTGGGCAGCTCCATATTTTTCTCGCACATTTGCCTGCCGGCGGTTACCGTCCTGCTTTTTGTACTTATGTCACCACAGGATACGACGTCCGCAATCCGTTGCCACGTCGCGGGTGCCTTGGTGACGACGATCGTCTCACTTATCGCTTGGCGTGCCGTCTTTTCGGGTGCCGCGTCCGAAAAGGAGATCTCCTTTGGCGACGTGTTCTCCACCTGCCGCGATTTTTGGTTTCTCAACGCATTTCAAATGACCATGAACTGGTCGCCACTGATCATCGCGGGCTGGCTCCTTAACGGAAACGAACTGGCAGAGCTTAACGTAGCTCAGCGCGCGGGAAACCTGATCAACTTTCTTTTGATCGTGGTCAGTTTCGCGTTCACCCCCAAGTTCCGGTTCCACTGGAGCCGCGGCGATTTAACCGGATTACGTCGGACGGTTTCGCGCTGTTCGATTTATCTGTTTACGGTGGGGACACCGGTGGCGATCATGGTCGTTGCCGGGTCAGAAATGATCATGAAAGGTTTTGGCGAGAGCTATCAAGGCGGTGCTTTACTGCTATGCATCTTTGCCGGTGGACAGTATTTCAACGTCATCACGGGTTCAGTCAACCAGATTTTGACCATGTGTGATAGCGAACGAACGCTTCGCAATATCTGTTTTGTATCGGCATTGACGTCATGTCTTTTAGGATTTGTTCTACTTCGCCTCTACGGTGCAATGGGCGCTGCGATCGCAGTCGCTCTCGCACTAACCATTCAGAATGTTTTGGCAGTCGTGGCGGTACGCAGGCGACTGGGTTTTTGGGTTTTCGACTTTCGCGATCCCGGCAACCCCGGTGCGTCCGGCGTTATCGGCTCCTAGGATCCACGAGTCGATTTCCGATCACACGAACGTTGCTGATCAATTCAATCGGTCGACCCTTGCTGTCGGATTCCTCAAAGTGAATCAACTCATTGGACTTCTGAAGCGACTGAGAACAGCGGGTAAAAACATTGTCCTTGATTAACAAGTTCTGAGGATTAATCGCCTCATACCAGCCAGTCAACCCAACGTTTAACTTGATTGCTGGTCCCGCGATCCCTTCAAAATGATTGCCTTCGACCACCACGTGGCTGGTCTGCAATACGATTCCCTGTGCACGACCGTCAACAAAGCGGTTGTTTCGAATGACGACTCTCGCACCCGCCGTGTCGACATTGCCAATTAAATCATTGACTGCGATGTTCTCTGGAATCGTCTCAAACGTCAGCACGTGCCGCTTGCTGTTATCCCGAATGGTATCGCCGGCAAGCTTCACTTCCGCAAGCAGGTTGAATTGGTGATCAATGAAGATTGTCTTTTGACCTGCCCATCCCCATCGGTTTGAACTTGAATTTCGGCCAGCCGGTACAATAGTGACACTATTCGCTTTTCGATCGATCGACGCTACCTTCCAGTAGTTTCCCTTGATGTTGATCTTGTCGTCCGCATTGGGGCCAAAGGTCGAATTCTCGATCACGATGTCCCCGCCGTTCGCATTGATATGAACCAAGTCGGACGATGCAGCGAAGATAGATGTCGGGTCATCGGCGTCGGCTCGAATGACGACGTCGTTAAGGTGAAGTCCTCGGACCACTTCTCCGGCGAATACCATCCCCGGAATATTTGTAAAGGTGAGATCCTCAAACGTGATGTCTTCCAGCCCCTTTCCGCTTTCGTTGTCCAGCAAGATCGCATGCCCCTGATTGTTCTGGTGCTGCAACCAAACGAATCGAGCATCGGTTGCGATCGAAGCGTGATCGCGTGTCGGCGAGCTTGCGTGAAAGCTGTGGTCGGCTACTAAATAGTCGAAGCGATTGACCGATTTTTCTCGGTTCACGAACCATTCGGCGTAATTCTCAACCTTGACTCTCCAGTGGCCGTCGGAGCTTTTCTCCGCTTTCCCAATGGTGAGCAACTGAGGCGAATCGCCATAGGCTTGATGCAGATTCTGTCTGAACGCGGGAAGAATCTCAAATCGGACGCCCGCGGGAGAATCGTCTGGCACCGCCTTTGCGATCGAGGCCAACATCGAGACGCCGCGAATGTTTCCGTTTCGCAAGACAACCCTCTGGCAATCCTCCAGCAGTATTCCAAGTGAGGCCTGCGTCAGCTCGAGGGTCGAACCGTTCAGATCGATGACGCAGTCAGAGAGGCCTTCAAACTTGAGATGTCGTCCGGTGGCAACGATCGGCTGAATGCGAAACGTATGAGATGGGGGGAACTTGATCAACGTGACACTACGTTGCTGAGCGATCTCCAAGCTTTCTTTCAAGAACTTGTAGACATTCTGTTCCTGGCCAGGAACCGCAATCTCGTAAAGGCTGCCATCGACACGAGGTTTTTTAACTACGGCAACAACCGTCGAGGGGTCAAGCAGCGAGTCGTAGCGAGCGACCAAGTCTTGATCCAGAACATCGACCGTCTCAGGCGAGATGGCGGACACCCGGGTAGCTGCTTTGAACTCTTTGAATCCGGTTCGCATATAATTACGATCGATCAAACTTCGACGTTGAATCGTTTCTCGGGACTGATCGATCGACGCGGGTGCGTCCTGCGACTCAACGGTGGCGCTTGACAGAGCAACTACCAAACCAATGGAAGCAATAACCTTAGTGGGAATATGCATTTCGTTCACGTTGTGCGGAAAAGGCGGGATGTGCCAATCAACCGATTAGGAAAGCTGTTTTTACTATAGTTTGTCAATGGTCACCGTGCGGATGACTCCGATGTCTCCGATGCAATTAGACTAATCGTTCGTCTCCATCACGCGTTCAATAAGAGCAAGCGGTTGCCGTTGTAGCGGTTGAGAGTCCTCCAATTGGGGAACTGAAGCTTCGTGCTAGGTCCAAATCTAACTCTAGCTCTGTTCATCGCATTCGCCTGCGCCGGTGGATTGATGATGATCTACCGGCGAAAACCGCATCTTGCCGTCGGTGTGGCAATGGTCGCATCGCTACTGGCTCCCACATGGATAAAGTTTGAGTTTGGGCCGCTGGTTCTTGACACCAGGATTCTGTCGGGCGCGATCCTGCTTGCTGCGTACTGCTTGCACCCGCAAGGAAAGCTTCGATTTCCGATTCACTGGCTTGACCTTGTCGTTGCTGGAATCGTGTTGGTTCATTTGGCGAGCGAGATCCGAGTTGGCAATTTTGGTCTGACGACATTATTAAGGGTGTTCGGCGAGTGGAGCGTTCCCTATTTGTCGGGACGCTGCCTTTGTCTTTATCGCGGCGGAGTGACCTCGATGGCCCCGTGGTTTGCGGTCACCACGGTCATTCTTGCCGCCGGTGCGATCGGCGAATCTGCAACGGGCATCAATCTGTGGGAACTGGCGTTCTGCGAAGTCGACTCCTTAGTGGATCGCAGTTACGAGCAGCGATACGAGCTTCTCTATCGCGCAAGCGGCCCGACGCGTCACCCGATTTTTCTAGCGGTGGTGTTCTTGACCCTGATTCCGTGGGCGGTCGTTTTGATTGAACGAGGAGAGTCGGTGAAGTGGCGATTCGTTGGCGTGTTGGCGGTCTTGTCGGTCATCCTGGGCATTTTAGCGACGGCGTCCCGAGGCCCACTCATCGCGCTGCTGATCGCGGGACTTACCGCCTCGGTACTGCGATGGCCTGTGATTCGCAAGCCGGCCGCCCTGGTCGTTGGAGTCGGCATCGTTTGCTTAACGTTATTTTGGCAACCGATTTTGCGGATGGTTGAACTTACCGATTCGAGGCCTGGAAGCGGCGAACTGGTCGTCGTTGGCCAAGATGCCGAAGTCTACACGGGGACCCGAAATCGTCTCCTGGTTTGGCAGATCTACGCGCCGCTGGTCGTTCGCGGCGGACCGTTGGGTTTTGGAACCGAGGCGGTCAGTTCCTTTCCTCCCAACATTCCCGGGTTGCCCGCGGTGGCTCGATCGGCCGAAACTTTGGGCATCGTCGACAATTCTTACTTGCTAATCGGCCTTCGCTTGGGATGGATAGGGGCGGGATTATTCTTGCTGGCAATCGTGGGTTCGATCGCAACCGCAATCTCGCTGCGTCGATCCAGTTCGATATTCGCATACCCGTTTGGCTCAGCATTCATGACCGCATTGGCCAGCACTCTAGTGGCCGTGAGCGTCGAAATTGCGACAGTCTTTTCAAGCTACGAGCACATCTTCTGGCTCATCTTCTGTTGTGGCCTGGTCGCCGGAACAGGTTCGCTTCGCCAACGGGTGCTAAGCGATAGCGATTTCGACGAAGCTTCCGAAAGCATCAGCTAGCGAACCTGCAGCGACTTTTCCGCATGACGGGATTTCTCTGGACCGAGTTTTTCGATTGCGACGGTTCCACCGAGTCGAATGTGCGATTTCGGGGGAAGGTGAAGGCCCACCGTCAAGCGAGTCTGTTCGTCGGTCGATTTCCAGATAGCAGCGGAGTAGATCGGCCTAGGGATGGGTACCGATGCTTCGTCAAGGAAAGGAATCCAGAATGACAAACCGCTTTGAACAAGCGATCAACGCCTCCGGCGTGCGGGTCAAGACGACATTCATTGCCGCAGTGCTGGTGTTGGTGTTGGCGACCAACGTTGGCTGTCACCTGGTCTCTTCGGCTCGCCACGCGGTTCCGGCCTTTCGGCTCGACCCAACGTTGACGGGCAGCCCCAAGGAGTCTCTGGCTCCTCTACCATACGCAATGCTAGGCCAGGATGCGGTCAACGAGCACATCATTGGAGCCGGTGATACGCTCAGTATTTACGTGTATGGTGTTCTGCCGCCGAACCGCGATGCAACCCCGATTGCGCAGCGGACCCAGACGGTCAATCAACAATATTACCCGCCCAACGGTGCCGAAGAAGGTTCCCGTACTGGCGTACCCATCCACGTCGACAGCAGCGGAGGAATCGAACTTCCGCTGGTCAAAACAATTAACGTGGCAGGCCTCACGCTCCCGGCTGCCACCGAGAAGATCTTGCAGGCATACCGTCAAGACAATGTCCTACAGCAGGGCCGCGAGCGTGTGACCGTTGATCTCTACAATGCACGCGTAAAACGAATCATCGTCCTGCGTGAGGATAGCCCATCCGCACCGGTCTCAATGGTCACTCCCGGAAACAACAACGTGATTCATCGTGGTTCGGGCCAAGTGATCGATCTTCCGATTTACGAGAACGATGTTTTGCATGCGTTAGCATCGACCGGTGGTTTGCCGGGGACAGATGCTAAACGGGAATTGTGGGTGATTCGTAGCACGCCGAACTCGGATCTCACCTATCTGAGCTGCGATCAGATTCGCCTTTGGACGGAGGATGTGGACGGCGAGTTGAGTGGCGCCGATATCATACGCATTCCGTTGGTCGGTTGTCCCGGCGGCGTATTACCATTCAGCAAGAACGATGTGATCCTCAACGATGGCGATGTTCTGTACGTGCCACGCCGGAGCGAGCACTTCGTGTCGGGCGGGTTACTGCCGGGAGCACGAATCCCGCTTCCCCGCGATTCTGATGTCGATGTGCTTGAAGCCATCGCGTTGGCCAACGGTTCGGTCGGCGGTCCGCTAGGGCAGTCGGGGGCGGTGCTGAAAAATGGTTCACCCGGATTCATGCGAGAGCCCACCCGCGTTGTCATCCTCCGCAAGTTGCCGGATGGAAGACAGATGCCGATTCGCGTCGACCTGGATCGCGTCGTGCGAAACGAAAAAGAGCGAATCCTGATTCAGCCCGACGATGTGGTGATGCTGTATTTCAAGCCATCCGCGGCGCTGCTTAATGGCGCTTTGAACTTCGTCAACTTCAACATACGACCGGGATCGGGATCGGGATCCAATTCCAACTCGGATCTTGTTCGGACATTGCCCTAGATCCCATTTTAAATATTCCATGGAAATAAAAGGAGTTGCTGACATGCGAATTCGAAACTACTTGATCGTCGTGTGGCTAATTTTGCCACTGGCGGGCTGCGCGTCGATGACCGATTCGACGTACGAGATGACACAAATGCTGCACGCACGGAGTGCCTGGAAACGCGTCCCTGATTGCGCAAAAATAGTCATTTCCCTCATGACTTCCAACTCGGTTGGAAAGATGGCTACTATGACGTTCTGACGGGCGGCAAAGGGTGCCCTCCGTTGATTGCACCGGAGCGATACTGGAAGCCCAAACAGATCCTTAAGGACTGTGACAATCGTAGAAATGCCTACTATGACGGCTTCCAAGACGGTGTGGCCGCCGCTCTTCAGCAACCGGACACTCACCATTTGAAAATGTGGTCGTCTTGCGAGTGTCCTTTGCCGACGTGCGAACCTTGCTGCCCCGAACAAGTTCCATGCTCGCCCTGCTTGTCGCCGAACTTCGGAATGCAAATTCATTCGGATATCGAAAGCCAAGGGATGATCGAACCGATCGACGAAGACGTTCCGGCAATCGACTTCGAACCTGAAACTCAGGCACCGGCGTCGCAGACCAGTCCAATCGACTCGGATCTTACGACTGCGGCCCCCGCGGTTCAGCAACCCGACGCGTTCGTCGGCTCGAAGCCGACTCGCCTCGGACTCCCAAAATTCCCCGTCGCGGCAGCAAGCAACAAGGTGCCGGTTGTTCAGTCGGCGTCGGCACTGCGTGACATCGGATTTGTCGAGGCAGAAGCGAATGAAGCGGACGAGTCCAATGCACAGCCCAAATCAGCGGCCGCAGCGAGCAAGAATGATTCGGTCCCGCAGGCCGGCCCGTCAAAGCCGACCATGGCCAAGACGACTGCATTGAAGGTCGAAACCAAGGGATCGCTAATACGCGTTGCCGCGCCCATTCATGCTGAGGACACAAATAACTCGTTCATCAAGTACGCGAGTGAACTGCAGATGGACTCCGCGGATTGATTCGCGGTTTTGACAACCGCGAAGATCGATCGTTCCAATTTTTTCAAACGGTGTCGGCAATGGAGCAGGCACTGCAAGTTGCCAGACATGCCCAGCCGTCCAACGATGGACAGCTGTCGTTAACAAACCACCGAAAGGACTCGGCCATGAAATTTTCATTCCACGCAGCGAGGAGAGATCGCCGTTTTCAAACGGTACTAAGTATTCTCGCTTGCAGCTCACTGATCAGTATGTCGAGCGGATGTCACTGTGTGTCAAACGCTCACCATGCCATCCCCGCCAGCCGTCTTGATCCATCGATCCAAGGTTGCTCGAAAGAATCACTGGCTCCCTTGCCGTTTGCGGCTTTGGGTCAACCTCGTGTCGATGAACATATCATCGGAGCCGGTGACACGCTCAGCATTTATGTGTTTGGCGTTTACCCGGCCAACGAAGAGGAAACTCCGATCGTCCAACGTACCCAAACCGTCAACCAGCAGTACTATCCGCCAAATGGCTCGGAAGTTGGTTCGCGAACGGGGTTGCCCGTCGCCGTCGACAGTGATGGTACGATCGATTTGCCACTGGTGGGCCAAATCAACGTTGCCGATATGACGTTGAATGAGGCGGTTGATACCATTCTCCAAAACTATCGCGACAAGAATCTGCTTCAGAAGAATCGGGAGCGGGTCACCGTCGGGCTGATCACACCGCGTGTCAAACGCGTCATCGTGCTTCGTGAGGACACGCCTGCGACGCCGGTGACGTTGGTTCAACCCGGCACCAATGATGAGATTCATCGTGGTTCAGGACAGATCATTGACCTGCCGGTTTATGAAAATGACGTGCTGCACGCTCTGGCTGCCACCGGCGGTTTGCCAGGGACCGACGCGAAAAGTGAGCTGTGGGTGATCCGAAATCTCCCGGATGCTGACCGCACCTACCTCAGCTCGAGTCAACTTGAACTCTGGACTCAATCCGTCATGATCGACGGTGTCGGTCCTCAAGTGGTGAGAATTCCTTTGAAGGGTTGTCCGGGAGCACCGCTGCCGTTTTCGACCAACGACATCACGTTGGAAGAGGGAGACGTCGTGTTCGTTCCCCGTCGTAATGAACACTTCGTAACCGGTGGACTGCTGCCGGGTGCAAGAATTCCATTGCCACGCGACGAAGATATCGACGTGCTCGAAGCGATCGCGCTTGCTACAGGATCAGTGGGTGGGCCGCTGGGGCAAGATGGTTCTGTGTTGGCCGGCGGAAGCCCTGGATTCATGCGGGAACCGACACGAGTCTTGATTCTTCGGAAATTGCCCGATGGACGTCAATTGCCGATCCGCGTCGACCTCGACCGTGCCATGAAGGATGAAAAGGAAAGAATCCTGATTCAACCCGACGACGTTGTCATGCTGCAGTTCAAGCCGGCCTCGGCGGGCCTCAATGGTGCTCTTAACTTCGTCCGATTTAGCATCCTTCCAGGAACCAATTAAAGGACTCGGCGCCTAACCGCTATCGACCTTCGCCAACACGTGCCCGCTACTTTGTGGGCACGTGTTTTCGTTGAATGCTTGCACCATTGGACGCAGCGACCGAGTTTGGCAGTACGGCTGATTTTGCGCTGCCACTTCGTTGCGGCTGGCGTGCCGGTCGCGAATAACTGCTTTCGTAATAGCCAGCGTATCCGGAACGATCGAAGTCCTTGCCCGACCCGTAGGCGTTGAGCATGCAGCCCACCAAGTTCACTCCCGCAGACCGTAGTCGACGTACCGAGTTGACGATTTCTTCTCGCTTCGCGGTGGCGACTTTAACCACCATCACCACGCCGCCCAAGCGGGGAGCGACGATCAGCGGATCGGAAACGGCCAGAACCGGTGGCAGGTCAACGATGATGATGTCGAACTGCTCGCCGAGTTCTTCAAGGAGTTCGTCCAGCTTGACCGACTGCAGCAGTTCGGCCGGCGACGCACTCTCCGATCCTGCGGGGATGATCGAAACGTTTGTGATTTTGGTTTCTCGAATCGCCTCTTGGGGAGTGATGTCACCCATCAACACATCCGTCAAGCCGTCGGATTCCGGGACGCTAAAGAACCGATGTTGTCGGGGCCTTCGCAAGTCGGCATCAATCACCAGTACTCGAAGCCCAATCTGGGCGATCGAGACGGCAAAATTCGAAGCAATCGATGACTTGCCATCACCCTGGAGTGCGCCGGTCACACCAAGGGTTTTCAGCTTCTTGGATCGGATATCGGGCAGCAGCAACGTTCGTCCCATTCGGAACGCTTCGGAGGCTGACGAAGACTCAGTGGCAATCAAGCCTTTGACGCCTTTTCGCACTGAAGAAATCTTGCCGATTTGACCAAGCATTGGCAGCCCGATCTCTTGCTGCAAGCTGTCGGCTGATCGAAAACGTTGATCACGGAGATCGTTGGCCACCGCGACCGACAATCCAAGGAGCAAGCCCAAGACAATTCCACCTAAAGCGCTCAAAGGCAAACTCGGCCAGACCTTGGCTCCATAGCGGGGTGACTCTAGCAGCTCGTACGTGTACCCGGTTAAACCACTGGCCGTGTCCAGGTCGGTGAGCTGCTGAACGACTCCATGGAAAAGTTCCTCCTGTCTCGCAATCTTATTTCGCAGGATCTGTTCTCGGATCTCAAAATCGATCAACAACTTTGCTTTCTTCTCGGCTTCGGTAGAGAGTATTTGCAACTCCAAACGACGCTGTTCAAAAGCAGACAAGTCGTGCTTAAGAAATCCTACGTAAGTTTTTAAAAGTGACTCCGGGTCCATCGGCATGTCACCCAAGCCGAGCGACCCATCGAGCTTCTCCTGCTTTTCGCCTAAGAAGTTCTTGACCAATGTGATCTCATCATCAACATCCTGGACTTTTGGGTGTTCCGAACCGTAGACGGAGCTCAATCGCTGCTTCTCGCTCATCAGTTCGAGCAGACGCGAATACTCCGCTTGAGCTTCTGCGATTCGCTCCGGCTGAGCTGCCATAAACTCGGCGGTCGACGAAGCGTTCATTTTTAGTCCCGCGAAAACCCCCAAACGCTCCATGCTCTTTCCATCGATCAAAGCGAGTTGGTCGATCTGGTTCTTGGCGGGCTCTCCATCCATCTTCTCGATGGCTTTAAGAACACCCTCATAACGAGTCCGGACGGTCGCCTCTTCGATTTGTAAGTTCAGCAATTCGTCTTCCAGACGCCTATACTTCTCTTGATAAACATTGCTGCTTCCTTCACCTTGAAACAGCAAGGGTGCTTCGCGACGTGCCTCCATGTACTCCTGCTCAGCGCTACGCAGATCTTTTTCGACGTCCGTTTTAGCCTTGCTCACCAGACTATTGGCGGTCGACAAAACGGACTCCACCTGTTTGACGATAAAGACTTGGTACTCGACCAGGACCGATTCCAAAATCCGTTGGCTATCTTCCGGATTGGTATGGACAAATGCGATATCCAAGCTTCGGGCCGTTTTTGCGTCGCCCCCGCCCCCGCGTGTTAGCTCCAGCTGGCCGATCACGTAATCGGTCGGGTCGCAGGTCTCACTCAGGAACGGTTGGATTGAATCAAGGTCCGTCAGACCATCTTTCTCAAGTGCAGCTTGCACGATACGGCGACTTCGAAGCACCTCAATGTGATTGGCGAGGACGTCCGATTCGATCATCTCGGAAGTACTCGGTCCGCCATTCTTGGTCGACAGACCTGCGTTTTTTGCATTGATCAACATTTTCGCGTGCGACTGATACCATGGCAATCCTTTCAATGCATGGGCTATGCCAAGTGCTAAGCCGATCAGCAGGCATAGAATCACAATCCATCGATGCCGCCGCAAAGTGCCGACGATGTCGAAGACATCACTATGATTGCTACCCACCGAAGTGTACGAACCACGGGAAGTCTCATCAGGCTTGACTGCGGTCATCGGAAAATCTTTAAGTTAATAGATACTTCATTTGATGTCGGCGATCGATGCTGTACCACGCGATGCCTCAAAGATCGATGATCGTCGCCGCCCCCCAGTCCGTCAAGGGTTTAGATTCGCCGACCCGATTAGAAACTCGAAGTCTTAGAGTAACGAATCGAACTTCTCTAGAAGTCGCGAAAAGTCCCAATCTTCGTTCTCCGACATCAATCGGAGAATGACCTCAGTCGACAGTTGTTTGCCTGTGTTTGGATGCACGCCGGTAACGACTGGCTTCGATGGATAAAGCCCCATCATCTCGAAGTCGTCGAATCGAATGTCCACGGTGATCGATGGCGTACCGCTGAAGTCGTTCAGAGTTTCTTCGTTCAAGTGGTGCAAGGTTTCTCGGTCACCGCTCGTTGCGTAAACCGAGATCTTCGGATTTTCCGCTGTGCTGTCTTTCGAGAGGTGGGTGAAAAAGAGTTCCGTTTCGTATTTCGATTGCGACACCGAATAGGCTGCATCACCGCTTGATCGTGTATAACGAAAAGCGGTCAAAAGGGTTTCACCGTCCGCGGTTTGCTCGTTCTCGAGAATTCCGAGCATCCGTACCTGACGAATTGCTTCGGTGATCAATGGTTCAGCTGCGACCGTCTGCCGCGGATCGGCCACATTACAAACACCCGCTTGACAGTCGACACCCATGAACGGAGCACCATTTTCGTCATGATAGAGCATTAGCTCCATCACAATGATGTGATCGCGAAGGTATCGTTCGATCTCCGTTTTGGTGGTTCGCGGCATGTCCTTTGCCGCTGCCGGATCAATTCTTAGACCGATCGTGAAGATCGGCAGCCTGCCAATGAACCCTCCGGTTTTCGGTTGAGTCGTTTGGTTCAAGGATCGAATGGGTACGCCCGAACCGAGCATCTCACAGATTCGATCCCGGGCGTCGTTGTACGAACGGCTTATTTGACTCAGCTTCCATGGCACGCCATCAATCTTCGGTATATCGCCTCGGGCGGGCGGCTTTCCAATCACTCCGAGAGCGATGCGATCCGAACCCAATTCTGTATCGTGCTTCTCTAGTAGTTCTTGCTCCTGTTGAGCCTGAATAACGTAGGCAACAAACAGAACCACGATGACGACTCCCAGGACGGCCGAGAGTATGGCCGGAATATTCTTTGTCATTGCATGCTTGCCATCAAAATACAGAAAGACGTGTCGCCACGAAAAGAATGGATGAAAACTACACCCGAACACTGATTCCGCCGTCGACTACTAATGTCTGACCTTGGATGAACTTGCTCTGTTGACTCGCCAGGAAGGCAACCGCGTCGGCGACATTTTCAGGAAGCATCGGCTCGGGTGGAATCAGCATCCGCTCTTGGGAAGCCAAAAGGATGGCTTGAAAATCGGGCATCGTTTGCACGGCTTCCGTGGCCACCATCCCCGAGAGCACGCAATTAAAATTGATTCCGCGTGGGCCGTACTCGATCGCAAGATGACGAACGAAACTCTCCAACGCGGCTTTGGATGCACCAATCGCAGCATAGTTTAAAATCGCGCGAGTTGAACCGTGACTCGAAATTGCGATCACACGGTTCGGCTTTCGATCGTCGGTCATTCCGGGCGCGGCCGACTGGGTCAGCCACAGAATGGGAAGTGCGTTGGCGCGAAAGATGGCCTCAACGTTGGGCAAAGTCAGTTGGCTGGCCTGACGAAATCCGCCAGCCGCGGCATTGCTGATGATGATGTTGGGCGATCCCAGTCGATCGGCGACCACCTCCACCATGGCCTCAACTTCGTCGACCTTTGAAACGTCCGCCCGTACGACAACGCAGCGTCGACCCAGTCTTTGAATTTCGCGAGCCGCTCCAGCTGCGTCCTCATGACTGGACAGATAGTTGATCGCGACATCAGCCCCCAAACTTGCAAGTTTGATCGCGCATGCCCGTCCAATACCGCGGCTCGAACCCGTCACCAATGCGATACTTCCCGTTAGATCGATCAACCAATCACCTGCGTTGCCGAAGAATTTTTGCGGTCCGGCAAAGCGTTTCCGACCAACCATCGGACTTGATAGTTATCGATGTCTAGGATGCAGTCCCCGTTCTGACCCACCAACTGCGCCGTGAAAGTCATGCCTCTATCATCGGCTTTGGTTCCGCGGATGTGTGACGTCAGCGGTTCACCGGGTTCGGGAAAACGACCCAAATGGATTTGGCCGAACGAGATCGGCAATCCAAGTTTACCGGTCGATCGATATGCCATTAGAGCAGCCGCATAGAGGACGGCATCCATCGCGGCACAGGGAATGATCCAGCCCGCCAAGGGGTAACTTGCGCCTGCGACTTGAATTGGCGACGGAGCGGTGATGCGTGCGAGAGCCTCGTTGCCTTCGATGGCAATTTCGCGAAGCATCTGAAAAGAATCACCGTGATACACCGGCGCACCAGCCGGGACGTAATGGATCGGTTCAAATTTCCACGAACGCTCCAGCGGAAGTGAGATCTTGCGGATGCGTCGTCTTGAATTCCAATCGCTCGATTCGGTTTGGAATGACGCTTGAAAGTGTTTGCGGCCCTCTTCGACCAAACGCCCATCGGCTCGACGGAGGTCTCCCCGAATCGCCCATGTGCTCTCCAACGCGGGCGATGGTTCTTTGACGATTTCGATTGCCATCGCCGATTCATCGCCCAACTTGATCGGATGGAAGGGGCGGACTTCAAGACAACTGATAATGGGTTGATGGTTCATTTGGAGACTTGCCGCTTCCGCCATCATTTGCAAGGCGATCACGAACGGAAGCGTGGGACGGTCACCGACCCGATGCTCGCGCATAAAAGGTGAGGCCGCATCGAGCGTCACAACGTGGCAATCCGCTTGAGCTTTCAAGTTTCGACGGTCCCTTGGATCCAACATCGGGTAAACGGGACGCCCCGAGTCGTGTGGTGGAATCTCCGGCATGAACTTGCGAACGTGGGCCGTATCGGTGATCAGCACTTCCGACGAATCGCCACCGTAAGTGATCTCATCGAGAAAATGCTTCAAACCCTCTGCAGAGGGCATAAATCGCATTCCGATCATTTCCAGAGCCAGCTTGGTTTCAGGTTTGGCCGCCATCCCAATGTCACCCCAAGCGTGCCAGTGGAAGGTGACGCAGCGGACATCCGGGCGATCCGTCGAGAGTCGACCGATGCACTTCGCTAACATGTCGTTAGCCAACGAGTAGTCGGTGTGTCCATTGGCGCCAAAGCGACCACTGATGCTGCCGAACCCGATAAACCATTCCAGCGGATCTTGCCGAGTCGCGGCAGCTAATGAAATGCACCCGTCCACCTTTGCGCTGATGCACTGTTCGACTTTGTCGAGTCGTTTGCGGTCAAAACGAGCGTCTTGTCCGGCACCCGCACCGTGAATGACGCCGCGGATCGGTCCCCATTCATGTCGAACCTCTTTCAGAATTTTTTCAACCTCAGACGCCCGGGACACGTCGACGCTGACGTATTTAGCATCAATGCCCTTCGCTTTGCATTGGGCGAGCGTTCGAGCGATCTCCATCGCTTTTTCAAAGTCTCGCCAAGCCTTAATCGGATTACGACCTTCGTCTCGAGCCGACTGCATGATCCGTTGTCGAAGCCCGGTGAGACTTGTTTCGTTGCTTTGGTTGTCAAGAAGATTTTGGTCCGGATGTGGCGCCGTACCCAATAGCACTAACTTCAACCGATGTCGCTCGGCCAATGCGAGCGAGGTCATCGCCGTGATCCCCCGGCCTCCACCGCTGACAACCCAGACACCGCCCTTCGTGACGCGGCCACTCGTTTCGACACCGGCGCTGAGCGGCCGATAACGAGCGCGAAGAACTCGACGTTCTTCGCTCGCCACAATCACCTCTTGGTCGTGAGTTGGCACAGCAAGCTCGCGAAAGATACCATCGACCGCTTCGGCCGGGGTTGCGTCTAAGATTGGCTCGATAACTTTCATCGGCGTGTCGCGAAAGCCCCGCATCCATGCTTCGATCAACATCGCTTTTGTCAGCCCCGCAACGGCGCCCGATTCGGGTGAGGCAGACATTCGATCCACACCCAATCCTCCACCCGCATTGGTCACGCTCACCAGCGACGAGCTGCCCATCAAATTCTCCGCGATCATGCGAGTCATCCACAATTGGCTCGTGCGAAAAACTGTGTTCATCGCAGTGCTTTTTCGTTTCGCCCAAGCTTCGGGGTCGAGTGATCGCAATGCCGAAGCGTCGTGGGGAGTCGTGATGAACAGATGAGGTGTCTCGGCGTGTTTCCAAACTTTCATCAGTTCCGTCTCGACGTCGTCAACAGACGTCGCCGATGAAATGGAGTGAGTTTGAACGCCTAGCTGAGTCAGACGTTCGACTAGCGAGGCGGCCACCGCATTGTCTCCGACGATGAGCGCGTCACCCGAGAACGTCGGAATCGTCGGCGATCCCGAACGCCGGGGACGGTCGACGACTTCCAATAGAAAGCGTCCGGTACCGCTTTCCGGTGGGTCGACGTCTGTGCTTTCGGGCGGAAGTGCTTTCGCCCCTGTGTCTTGATCGACTAGCGGTTGATCGCCAACGGCCAAATGTCCCACCACGAAGTCGCGAATCGCACGTAGGTTCGAAAAATCTCCCAGAGCGGTTCGTCCAAGTTCGACGCTTCGCAAGTCGTAGTGCTCAGCGAGTTCGCCGATCAATTGGGCCTTCTTGATGCTGTCAACACCTAACTCGGCCTCCAGGTCGGCGTCGATGTCAACCACTTCCGGCGCGTAACCTGTCTGATCGACGACGAAATCGATCATCAGTCGTTCGATCGAATCGGACAGGTCGATCGAATCGGATAGGTCGGCCGAATCGGACAGGTCGGCCGAATCGGATTTGTCAGTCGAATCCGATAGGTCGATTGATAAGGAAGGATTGAACGGCTCAGGTGAACGGGTCAGCCGCATGATGTCGTTGAGTGAATTGAAATCCGCCAGTCGCATTTCACGCAGATCAAGAGTGATGCCGGCCCACTCGGCGAGTTCACCGATGACTTGCGCTTTCTTGATGCTATCGACACCCAACTCGGCTTCCAGGTCAGCGTCACAATCGATCACTTCAGGTTGATAGCCAGTCAATTCGACAATCAAATCGATCAAGAACTGTTTGACGATCTGCGGGTTGTCACAAAATCTTGATTGCGTCGGCAAAGGGGTTGATAAAGGTGCCGCTTTCAACTCGGGCGAGACTGGCGCTTGCGCGGGTGTGACCACGGTTTGCGGCGACGGACGCCGACGGCGTTTGGTCAAATCGACGATTTCGATAGGCTCCAGCAGCTCTGGTGCAGACGATACAAATTCTTCTCCACCACTCGAACATTTGGCGATCGAAGGTTCCGCGATCGAAGGGTCGGGGATCGAGGGACGGGTTCCGCTGACGCACCCGACGGCCAATTCGATGAACTTCAACCGTTCGTGGTGTGAATGATGCTTAGAGTCGAGCGCAATGCACAACGCGTCTCGCCCGACCGTTGCCAAGTTCAAACGCGTCAGGATATCGCTGGGACCGACCTCGATGATCAACCCACAACCATCATCGACCATCCGCCGGACGCTGGTCGCGTACAAAACCGGTCGTGAGAGTTGACCGATGATCGCCGCTCGAATGGCGTTCGGTTCAGCGAGGTACGACATGCTGGTGGCCGACAGGAAACCGCAAGTCGGAGGCCGCAGGCCCCGCGCATCAAATCCGGCGTCGAGCAATCGCTCCGCATCGACCATTTGCGGCGTATGAAACGCGGCGGGCACGGGAATCACCACACCGGCGTGACCGCTTTCGCTGAGTACTTCTCTGGCTCGTGAGATCTGAGCTTTCGAGCCTGCGATGACCGTTTGCTGGGGTGAGTTATGGTGAGTCACCGTGCAACCGATTTCGTGAACATTGAGGATGCCACGGACTTCACTAGGATCGGCGCGAACCGAAAACAATTGGCCCGGTTCCCTCACGGTCATCGCGACCGCGTCACTGCGCAATTTGGTAAATTGGATCGCTTGCTGGATCGTTAGCACACCCGCATCCAAAGCCGCCCCGCACTCGCCAAAACTATGACCGAGAACGATATCCGGCCGATGTCCCGCGCGGCGGAGCGTTTGCGATAAGACCGAACTGATTGCCATGACCCAAACTTGGGTCCACCACAGGTCAATGCCCAAGCGGCGCTCGGGATCCGACAACCGCGGTGCTACCGGATCGTGTCCGAGACGACCGAGAACCATGTCGAACCGAGAAAGCAATTCCGCGGCCGCCGGATCCTCGTTGATGACATCGGGGATCGCGGCGTACTGCGAGCCCTGTCCTGGAAACGCCCATCCCACTCGATCGCGACCCGGATGCGATCGGAATAAAATCGCTCGTTCTTGTGGGAACGACCTGACGCGAATGCCTTTTTCAAAAGCGTTGGCGAGAACCTGAATTCCTCGAATCAAGTCGTCCGAAGTTCGCCCCATGACCGCGGCACGATAGATCGAGTCCGATGCAAACGACTGACAATTGATCGGTTGACTCGGATCCGTTTGCGCCAACCGTAGCAACTGCGAGAACTCGCTTTTGGTTTTTGCTTCCAGCCGCAACGTCATCATTTGTTTCGGGTCGGTCGTTTTGACAGAAACCGTTTCTCTAGCCGAAATGCTCACCGTCTCCCGCTCTAACATTTCAGCCGGTGAAAGGTGAACGTTCACGTAAAATCCATCCTCAGCGGTTGACGAAATAATGCTTCTCGAATTATTTTCGAGACAGGTTTTGGCAACCATCTGCACCAACGTATGAGCACCAAAAAGTGAGCCGACACGCGAGAAAACTTGATGATGCACCGGATCGGTCGAGAACTGTTGCGAACGAGTGCGATCCGGATCATCGGTGAGGCCGCAATCGACTTGATCGATCAATCCGTAGATTTTTCGCCCTTGTCGTTGTGCATCCGATAGACGCTGAAGCATCACGACGGCACAGCCTTCGCCGGGCAGAATCTTCGATCCGTCGCCGGCAATGTCTTCTACTTGTCCGCTACGCGTGAGTCGTCCCTTACGATCGATTCGTTCAAAGGCGACGATGTCGAGCGCACGTTCGGCCGCTCCGCAAATGGCTAGATCGAGTTTGCCTTGATTCAATTGGCTGGCTGCCAACATCAGCGCGGTACCGCTGGCGGCTTCGTCGGAATCAACCGCACACGCACCGCCCATCAAATCGAATGTCTTGACGATTCTCGATGCGAGCGTGCTAGAGGTGAAGCTGCCGGTCTCGTCAAGAATCGCAGGATAGGCGTTTAGCAAGTCCTCGCGGCAGGCTGCGATCAGTTCTGCGGCGTCAGCTGAATCGCAATCGACCAACTGCCGAAGGTGCGATAGGATTTCGGGAGCTTTCAAACCGACCAGAAGTTCGTTGGCAAACTCGCCACCAAAGATCGTGCCCACCACGACACCGGCACGCGAGCGATCGATGTCCCACTTTCCTCCGTCCAGTTCCATCGCAGCTTGGTTGACCGCATCAATCAACATCATCTGAACAGGATTGGCCAGGCTGACCTGCTTGGGCGGGATTCGGTAGGGCTGGCCGTTGAAGTGAAATTGATGGATGTATCCGCCGTGATTCGTCGGCGTGCGTGCATCGCTATGAGGATCACCACGCCCCACCGCGACATCGCCGAACCAGCGATCTTTGGGTGGTGGTCCGATGGCGGTGCGATCGGATCGCAGCAACGCCGAAAATTCCGACACATTGTTCACACCCGCTAAAACAACTCCGCGGGCGACAATTGCAATTGGCTCTGGTGACGGCTTTGAGGTCAACGCTTTGGGCTTCGCAAATTGCTTTTTCGTTGGCTCGAATTGTTCAACCACCAAGTGAGCGTTGAGTCCGCCGATACCGAACGCATTGACGGCGGCGCGGCGAGGTCGGTCACCGCGTGGCCAAGCCGAAACCTGAGTTACCGGTTCGAGCTGGTTGCTTGACCAATCAAAGAACGAAGTTCGATGATGCAGATTGATTGTCGGCGGTAGTCGACCTTCGTTCATCGCCAGCAACACCTTCACCAACCCAACCAGCCCCGCGGCCTCCAACGTGTGACCAAAGTTGCTCTTTACGCTCCCAATTTTCAGACTACCCGTCTTTTCCACTCGTTCGTCCAGCAGCACTGCCAACGACGTCAACTCGGTGGCGTCGCCCACTTGCGTGCTGGTGGCATGAGCTTCTTGATAATCGACGTCCAACACTTCGGATCTTTCGTATCCACGACGCATCGCTAATTGTTGGCCTTCGCTACGCGGTGCCCACAAACTTTTACCTCGGCCGTCCGAAGCAACACCGATGCCACACACGACGGCCTGGATGGGCAAACCGTGTTGGATCGCATACGATTTTCGAGTGACTCCGATCGCGACGTATCCTTCGCTGCTGACGAGTCCGTTGGCCGATTCGTCAAATGGGGCACTTCCGGTGTCGCTGCATGCCTGCGACTGCGAGAATAGAATCAAGTTGTCGACGTGATTGAACGTCGCGCCGCCCACAATTGCCGAATCAATGTGTCCAGATCGGATGGCGAGAATCGCATGTTCGAGCGCTAACAGCGACGACGCACACGCCGCATCAACGACCACGCGAGGACCACCGAGTCCGAGCAGTCTCGCCGTGAGTGATGCGGCGCTGTAAGCATTGAACTGATTCGCATCACCGCTATTTTGCGAGTGCTCCTGTCGCAGAGCGTCGGCCCAACGGGTGCCCAGCTCCTTTCGATCCTTCGGGCTGAAGTTTTTGAATGACTCGCCGGCAAGTAGCCGAGCAGTCACCGTTTCGGCCAGGGTCGCCAACGTCGTCGGCCCACCTAATTGCGTTCCGCCGCTGTGTCCGACAAACACGCCACAGCGACCGGCGATTTCAGCCTTGCGATCCCCACCGAACGACTCAAAGCATCCCGCGGCAACTTCCGCAAAGTGTCGGTGCGATAGATCGAACTTCCCTAATCGATCGATGGCATCTTTATATTTCCCGAACGCGTCTTCACGCACGCAGCTTCCCAGCGTCGTGTAGGTTGCTCCGACGGTTCCCCGGCGAGCATCCAAGTAAAGGTCTTTGTCCAGACGCTCCGGCGGTAACGGCGTCACCGCCGATCGCCCGGCGAATAATAAGTCCGCAAACGCATCCAAGCCACCTTCGGCTCCGGGCAATCGCACGTTCGAGCCCACGATCACGATCGGATCTTCGTCCGACTCGTGGGTTTGTTTCGCACCCAAACTAGGCGTTGCATCAGCAACCGGTTTCATTGAGTTGGTGGCCGAATTTCTCGCTGCTTTTTCCCTAGCCTGCTGTTCGATTTGTCGCTCGGCCCATTGGCCGATTCGCGCGGCATCGATCGTCGGCGGAGTGCTCAGCTTGACCAGTTCGGCCAGATCGTTGACCGCGGTTTGATCGAAGTCCGGGTCGCTTCGAAAATACGCTTCGAAGGCCGCAACGTAGGGGCCTGCGATCGCAGTCAGCCACTCCTCCGAGAAATGATCCTCTTCTGTGGTCGCAGAAGTCGATTCGATGGACGTTGCGATAAGAGCTTGACGAAATCCTGCTTCGATTTGACCGATGGTTGCTGGCGACGACGCAGTCAGATGATAGGTTCGGCCATGAGACGACGGCGTGTTGATGGCCTGGTCGATGACTTCGGCGACCCAGCTCGCCTCAACGATGTTTTTGTATTCGTCCCCCGTCATCCCCAGAAACTCAAACCACCGCACATCGTCGGTCAGGCCCATTCGACTGTGAGTTGCTTGGTAAAGTGATAATGCGACGTGAAGAGTCCGATCCGACGACGGTGGTGACAGGTGTTCGGTATCGATTACGATCGATGGACGATAAACCGTCAACTGTTTGCCGGGCAACGATCCTCGAAGCAACTGTTCCGCCTGAACTTTGCTTTGCTCGTAGTCGTTCGCAAAGGATTGACCGCACTGAAGATCAGACTCCAGAATCCTGCCATCGCGATCGCCACAAACGTAGGCGGTTGAGGTGTAGTGGAACTCAGAGATATCCGCGGATTGGCAGACTTCGAGCAAATTGCGAGTCCCCTCCACGTTGGTGAGGTAGGGCTCATTATCCTTGGACTCTTCGGCAGGGCGGAAACTGAGCGACGCTGCAAGATGAATGACGCTTGCGCAATGTTGCCGCACCCATTCAAGATCTTTAGGGGACAAGCCAAGCCCGCGTTGGCGAAGATCGCCATCGACCAGGATCGGTCTTGGCAGCTTGCACTCCCACGCGTCTTCAAATGGTTTTAAAACTTTCTCGATACGTTGGTGCGATGTCACGTCACGCTTCGGCCGAATCAGTGCGACAACCGGCTTACCGCGGCACAAAGCCGAGCCAAAACTTGGCTTCCAATCAAGCCCGCCGCACCGGTCACCAGAATGTGCTGGCGCGATGGGGAAGTATCTGTGGACATCAAAGAAGTCTCGATCCAGTGCGAAGATCAAACGCATGAGAGGGAGGACAAAATTAAGAATTTAGTTTAATCAGGGTGGCTCGATAGTGTGCGCAATGTTCCCTGTTTTGACGTGAAAACGATCAACGGTTGTAGCGATCGTGACGCCCAATGTCCTTGTCAAACACACTCGGACGCCTTTTTTAGGGGTGGTGCCGCTGACTTGGCGAATTAAAATTCGGACAACGTTTGCGTTAATAGCAGCAAGCTACGATTCAAGCGTCGTTGAATGGTCTTTGTCGAAACGCCGGTAATTTCGGCCGCCTCGGCTTGCGTCATTCCTTGGATTCGCACCAAACTGAAAACTTCACGTTCGTCGTCAGGAAGCCCATCGATCGCGTCCAAGATTTTTCGAGCGCTTTGACTCATTCTGATCCGCTACTCTCCGGTGCAACCGCTAGTGACTCTAGCAACGCAACATCAGGAGCCTGCTTGTCTAGGCGTCTCGCGAGGTCATTCAACTCCGAACGCATGTGTTGATTCGCTAACGCAAAGAATTGCGAATGCGTCAAACGCGTATAGCTCTCGTCATCTGGACCCATCGTCGACTCCACGAGCACCAGCGAACGGCAATGGCCAATGCGAAGTGGTGCCGAGTTGGTGGGTTGCCTTAAAGTGAGTTCAGCATGACGATTCCGCACCGACAAGATGACTTGCCGGCGTAACGGCAATCGCGATTTTTCCTCGAACACCGTTGTTGGGAGTCTCCAACTTGGTGTGGGCGATCGCAATATCGGCAAGGGAATAGACGGCGCCGACGTGTGGCCGCAGCTGACCGCGTTCAACCAGTGCGCCCAACTCATCAAGCTTGCCCCGGTTTTGTCTTGTGAAAACGAAGTGATAACTTGCATTCTTGCCCCAGGCCTGAATGACGTTTTGTGGCTGCGCCATGTCCACGATCGTAACGACGCGGCCAAGTTGTGCCAGCGCGTCGGGGCTGCGCGATAATGTGTTGCCACCGATGGTGTCAAACACGACATCGACTCCGCGGCCACCTGTTTCCCGCATGATGGCGTCGACATAGTCCTCTTTCCCGTAGTCAATGACGACATCCGCCCCCAAATTCCGCGTAAACTCAAAATTTGCTTCGCGGACGGTCGTGAACACCCTCGCACCCATCGCTTTTGCGAGCTGGATCGCCACATGACCGACCCCTCCCGCGCCACCGTGCACTAGAACGCTTTCCCCCACTCTTAAAGCTGCACGCACGACCAGGGCCTCCCACGCCGTCCCGCCAACCAGACTCAGGCTCGCTGCTTCGAGATGGCTTAGCGAGGAAGGTTTTCTTGCGATGATGTTTTCGTTCGCAACGTGGTACTCGGCGTAGCTTCCCGGCCCGTCAAAGATTTGTGGGGTGTACCAGACCTCATCTCCCGGAGAAAACGTCGTCACGCCCAGCCCGACTGCTTCGACGACCCCGGATACGTCATGACCGGTGATGGCCGGCAATTCTACCAAGTCGCGATAGTCGCCGCGCCGAACCTGGCAATCCAACGGGTTGATCGACGTGGCATGGACGCGCACAAGAATTTGTCCCGTATTCTGAACAGGCTTTGGCACGTCGCAAAGCTTGAATGAATCCGGACCGCCAAATGATTGAAGTGTCATTGCTTTCATTGCAGATCCGCGTTTGGGTAAAAAGGTGAGAGAAAAAGTGTGTAGTTGAGCTGGAGTTGCTACTCAGCCAAGCTGTGATTGGGATCAAGTTCAAAGACACGCTTGAAATGAAAGTTCGCTTCTTCAAGTCGCCCCATACGGCGAAGGCCGACACCCAGGTTGTAATGCACAGCGGCCGCGTCAGGCCGAATTGCCAGCGCCGCATAACTGTAGGACAAGGAAATGGGATCATCGGAGGCGTGAACAAGGGCGAGCTCGAAGTTAAGCCAGAAATCATCGGGGTGACTGCGGTGGACTCGGTGGAGATATTCGGTTGGATCTCCGCCAAGCCGCCGCCAGCGAGTCCCGATCGTGACCAACAGGGTAACGGGGTGTTGGTCAACCGCGGCAGTCTCGGAAAGATTCTGGAGGTGTTCAAAATTGGCCCAGTTTTGCTGATCACGAACCTTGTCGCGCCAGGGATTCGGATCGGCCCGGCGTGCAACATCCAGTATCCAAGACCTTGATTCCGCAATCTCACAAACCGCCCAATCATCCAGCGCCGCGACTAACGCCACTTTTACGGTCGAAGCTTTCACTCGATCCGCCGCCTGCGCGGGATTGTCACCGGGGCTGCCAATTCCAGCTTCGCGAAACGCGGCTTCGTACCTGCGGCTCGGTTCGTGACCGTCAATGCTACTTCCTCGGCCAAACTTCCCTCGAGTCATTTGAATGGCATCGAGCTGTTCCGCAAGTTCGAGCTCGACTTGAGCCTGTTGGATATGTCGACGCAGTGAATCGGAGCCACCATCAGGAATGCGGCCAAGTATCTCGCGGGCCTCCGTGAATCGCCCCTCCTCTTCAAGACGGTTTACAAACTCAAGTCGCTGTTGCCATTTTTCTGTTTCTGCCTGCCGTTGCTCCGAGGCGGCATACTCGCGAAACCCGAATGCAACAGCCAGGCCGATCAAAGCCATCGCCGAGATCGCTAGAGCGGTGATCGCCGGGTTTCGCCGCACCCATCGCAATGTACGCTCGGAGCGACTGACGGTGCGCGCATGGATCGGCTCATGGCGCAGAAAACGCTGCAGATCGTTGGCAAGCTCACCTGCCGTGGCATACCTTCTCGACGGTTGCTTATTCAAGCATTTCAGGCAGATGGTTTCCAGGTCACGAGGCACACTTGCGTTGATTCGCGCCGGCGGTACGGGGTCAACGTTGATGACTTGGCGTTGCGTTTCCAGAATCGTTTCGGCGCGGAACGGGGGCCGACCCGTGAGCATTTCATAGAGGATGGCTCCGAGAGCATAGATATCGACCGATGGTCCGACCGAATCGAACACGCCAATTGTCTGTTCAGGAGACATATAGCTTGGTGTTCCAAGCTGCATGCCAGTGACCGTAATTCGATGATCGCACTGAACGTGTCGCGCCAATCCAAAATCAGCAATCTTGGGAATACCATCGAGCGAAAGCAGTATGTTGGCAGGTTTGAGATCTCGATGAATGATCCCTTTACTGTGAGCGGAATGAATTGCCTCCGCAAGCGACAACACCATTTCGGCAGATCCCCGCGCCGATTGGGGTACCCCATTCAATCGATCGTAAAGACTTCCCCCTTCCACAAATTCCATGGTAAAGAATGGCCGACCATCGAAATCACCAACGTCGTAAACCTGTACGATGTGTGGACAATGCAATTCAGCGATTGACTGATACTCCCTCGAAAATCGCAACAGCTCATCGGAAGTCGCAAATTGTCCGTCCCGCAGCATTTTCAATGCGACCAGTCGGTTGAGTTTCTGATGTCTGGCCTTGTAGACGACCCCCATGCCGCCTCGACCTAAGATGCCTCCCACGTCGTAACCGGCGACAGTCGGCAAGCGACTGCTTGCCGGACGATCCGGGCCCGTAAACGACTCTCCCGATTCAGTCGAACTCGGAAACAGTTCCTCAAGTTTGTGTTCGACTCGACGCACCCGGCCCAGCCGTCGACGAACCTTCGAAAGTAGGTCTGGACGGTCCATGCAAGCCACAGCGGGGTCGCTGTCTGTCTCCAGAATCTGTTCCAAGATCGCAACGATCTGTTCTTCGTCGGTCATGTTCCGTGTCGGAAAGTGGGCTACAGCCAAGAAAAACCCTTGCGATACTCCAATGGAAATTTTACTTCATTGTCGGCCATGATGTCGAATCGAGGCCTCTCCAGCACGTCACTACGCCAGATCAAACGTCACGATCTCGGCAGATCGGGAAGCCTGCGACGTTGAGTCTTAGGTCACCTCAATCAGACCGGCGATTCATTGGGTTGTCTCATCATTCAGGTGTGTTCGCAGCCGGCGGCGACGATATTTCGCGTTTACGTACCAACGCGACGTAAATCATGAGAACGATCGCGAATGCGAGGCACATGCTGGCGACCATCTGGCTGGTCCAGTGGCCGCCAAGCACGATCCGTGAGACGGCCCCGATCAGAATCATGCCAATCGACGCAATCAAGGTCGCGGTCGATTTCCACCCGCTCGTTGACTTTGCGAAAATCACGCAGCCAAAGACGGCTCCGTAGACCAATCCGAAAGTCGACGGAAAGCCGGACGACTCACTTGGCGATGCCACGGCAACGAGATCAGCAACGGGCTTCGGCGCGTGGATTGCCGCCCGCAGGATGAAATCCAACAGTTTGACGCAAAGGAAGACGACCAACACGGCAATCGGTCCACGCCAACCGTTGCGCACCCAAGCGAGTCCAAACCCGGCGACCAACAGCAACCACACGATCGGATGCTTGGCGCTTTGAGTGATTGGCCCCGCCCATGATGGCTCAGCACCAAAGGTGGCTTGCAGTAGCTTCGTAATCGCAACGTCTGCTGGCAGCGGGCCTTGAGAGACAACGCTGGCGGCACCGACAACGATACCGACCACAAGGAAGATTGCCGCATAGGTGATTCGGCGAGTTTGGCAGTGCATAGGTTTGGGTCACGAATTCGTGTGCGAGTGTCCGAGGAGCGATATAGGGTGCAAGCCTCAGCGAACTTCGTACTTGATCACGTCAACCTCTTTGGTGATGACGGTTTTCTGTAAGACTCGTTTTTCGCGGATGACGCCGCCCGTCAACGCTTCCCACCAGTTGCCGAGCATTGGACAGCAATTCGCAACGCATTCTTCCAGACGTGTCCGGCATTTCGCATCCGGCAGGCACATCGGTTCTGATTTGCAGGAATAGTAAGTCATTGACTTCTTCGCTTTGTCCGTGACCGGACAACAAACTTGGCACGGTATATCGCAAGGACAGCACGTTGATGGTTCGGATGCGCACGATGACCCGTCAAAACCGTAAAGGTTTTGACTGGCTAGCGATAACACTAGAACGCTCAGAACGAGACAGTTATTTAGAGAGAACATGTTCGGGATTCCTTAAATATCGAAGGAGTATCGTAAGACCAAAGCATCGGTTTCGCCGGAAATCGACGCCGGGGCCGACGCATCTCGGATCGTGTGTACGTAGTTCATCTGCATGCGGAAGTTGTAATTCCAGTACCAGTTGACACCAAAGGTTGCGTTTTCGAGCACACCACCTCGGACATTTTCCGAATCCAGATCCACCCAGGAGTATCGACCCGCGAGTTCCCATGCTCCCCGTCCAAAAGCGCCCACTTGGCGAGACTGATTCGGACCTTTGCGGGCAAGGAAAAAGTTTTCGATGGGTGTGACCCGTCCCATGCGTCCCGTTCGTTTGTCGTAAGAACGCGACTCGCCGGTCAAGAAATAGCTGACCATCGCATAACCGCCGGAGAACGATTCGGTCCCAGTGTCGGCATTCACGTCCGCGCGGACGTATTCGCTTTGTAACGACAGGGCCCCTGCGACCCAGACCAACTCGCCTTGGTAGAGGTTGAAACCATCAGCGCTGATGTTACCGGTATCGACAAACCGATTGTTTAGCGTCGCAACGTTGGTCGTATCGCGCCATTCGGGGCGAGCACGAAAGCGGACTGCTCCGTCACGATCATCCCGGATGCTGTAAGCCGCTCCCGCATGAAGGAAGTGTCGACTTTCCGGGCCGCCGTAAAGCAATGAGGAGATCCGAAGCGTGCCGTTCAACTGCCCGTCACCGCTGTCGGTGCCGTTGCCCGTTGGGTCGAGCCGGTGCAGGCATGCCGCCCAAGTGAACTTCGCGTCTTGGTACGAATCGAACAGCAAGATGCCTGGTCCGTACTCCGGCATGAATGCGTCGAAGATCGCGGCCCGTTCGACAAACGTGAATGCGCGGTTGCTAGTCATCGACTCGATTCCCATCGGGATTTTGACATGTCCGGCCCTCGCGTTGCCCACGACCGGAAGATTCATCAATCCGACCCACAGGTCGTCGAACGCAACGTTGTTGCCAGCGATCAACTCGCAGTCAAAGTCCCACTCGATCAATTCGTGCGCGACGCCGTCGAATTTGATTCGACCTCGGCGAAAGAAAACGCTGTCCTGAAGTTCACCCACACCACCGCTCGGTCCGGCACCTGATCCGGGAGGTGCCTTGAGCGCCTCGTCTTGGCGAAGGAAAATATAATCCTGCTGGATCAAACCCCCGACGTGGTAGCGATAGTCTTCATTGGCCGTCTCGAACAGCAGTCCGCCGTTCTTCACTCGGGCGGTCAACCCGAGATCCGAACCGATTATGTAGGGTTGCGGAACATCAGCCTTCACAGCTTCTTCAAACTTGAAATCGTCATCAATCATGGACGATTCGACCTGCTGTACCACTGTTGGCAACGGCGAAGCGTTCCCGGCTGATTTGTCGACCTGCACCTCCTCGGGCATTTGTCCCCACGCTTGGTCTGCCAGACACAGACCTGCGAATGCGCACTGGATTAAAAACTTGTGTCTCATGGCCTGAATGCCTGATCGGATGAGCGGAAACGGTCGCCGATCTTGACTGATCGAGTCAATTTTCAGGCCACTGTGTAGGTGTTACAGAGGATAAGACCGTTTCAATAAAATCGGTCCGCATCCCAGTCACAAACCTGATAATTGGCCCAGCGTGTCATCGTCGGCACGACCGTTACGACCTGCCGGCCGATTGAGGCAGTCAGCGTTTTCTTTTGCGAGATCGTTGTTAGCGTTTCCTGATTGGATCGCCAAAAAGATTGCCCACGCTGGATCGCACGGCTAAACTTTAGCGAAATCTTTATCCTTCGCTGAAATGATCTGTATCATGTCGAATTTGTCGTTACTCAGTCGTTTTGGTTGGTTCGCCGGCTCACTGTTGGCTCTTGCGGTCACCCATTTTCCCGCACATGGCCAAGAAAAAACTCGTTCCTCCGCGTTCAATTTTGATCTCGAGGAGCCGGTGGTTTATCAAGTGAAACAACTGGTCGAGCTTGACCAAATCCCGGCGGGATCGAAGCAGGTTCGGATGTGGGTCAGCATCCCGGACGACGAAACCCATCAACGGTTGCACAGCCTAAAAGTGACCTCCGCACCAGCGGACTGGAAATTTGTCCAGGATGCCGAACGCCGTGGAAATTTCGTCTACGCTCAGGTTGATAATCCGACGTCCGACACGATCGCAGTGGAAGTCGAATTCACCGTCGAGCGAGACCCGGTATTGACCGAGATCAATCCAATGCGGGTCGGCGAATTAGATGAATCGATGACGTCGCTGATGGCCGAACATCTCGTCAAAGACGCGCCACACATGCAGGTCAATGCCAAGGTGCAAGCGATTGCGGATTCAGTTTGCGGCGACGTGACCAATATGAGCGTACAGGTCAAGCTGCTGATGCAGCACTTGTTAGGTTCAGTCGATCATTACTCGAATTCAAAAGACCCAGATATGCCGCGTTGCGGGATTGGCGACTCGGAAACCTGTTTGACACAAGGCGGTGGATGTTGCACCGACGTCAACTCGCTGTTCATCGCACTGGCCCGCGCCCGCGGAATCCCATGCCGTTTGAAGATGGGCTATCGGTTGCAGGAGGTGAACATGGACAAGATGGTTGATCCCGGCTACCGATGCTGGGTTGAGTATTTTCTTCCCAATTACGGCTGGCTGTCGACGGACCTGGTCGAAGCCGATGCGCCGGCTGGCTTTGGCATTCTGCGATGGTCATCGGGGCTGACGGCGCGACGGGTTTGGTTAAACTCGGGCCGCGAGTTTCTTTTTGATCGGACCAAAGATGGCAAACCCGTCAATCACATGAGCATCGCCTACGCGGAGATTGACGGAGTGCCAGCTCGTGTCATTCCGGAGGGTGATTTAAAGGCGCAGATCACTCGCCAAGTCATTTTCACTGAACTTGACCAGCAGTAAGCATCCGGCAAGAAACTTATTCGTCAGAATGATAAGGATGAAAACCGTTTCGTCGCAGAACGCGATGGATCGGTCAAGAAAAAGATGCGCGGACTCGTTTAACTCTTTCGAGTCCTGGAACCTTTTGTTCGTCGAGTCCTGGAACCTTTTGTTCGTTGGTACCTTTTGTTTGTTCATTCCACTGGGTCATCCACATCCCCAAAAATTTTGACGCTACCCGTTTTGACGTCATACATCGCGCCGATGACTTTT
Organism: Pirellulaceae bacterium; assembly: GCA_963781095.1. GTDB lineage: Bacteria > Planctomycetota > Planctomycetia > Pirellulales > Pirellulaceae > Rubripirellula. Next base: position 142,466 of record CAWAEA010000011.1, on the reverse strand, counting down.
ACTTGACCTGCGGCGACACCCTCGCGAATCACGGAACTGCGATCGATAATCTGTGCAACGGTGTGCAACACGTTTCGCTGAGCGATTTTGTCGACCAACTGCTCCATGTCGGCTGGCTCAAGATCGTGGACTCGTTTGGATCGCATCTCGCCACTGTCCAGGATTCGTTCCACACTCGGCTTGATCTCATCGACGATTGCTTGGAGGTGTTGGCAACTGGTCGCGGACATTGCGTCTTGATCGGCGGCGACCAGTTGGGTTGACGAGGTCACCGCACCACAGCGAGTGTGACCGAGGACCATCACCAACTTGACCTTAGCAACTCCGACGGCGTACTCCAAGCTTCCCAACGATTTCGTGCCGATCACGTTGCCGGCCACTCGGACACTGAAGATATCGCCCACGCCAAGATCGAATACTAATTCGGTTGGCACTCGCGAATCAATGCAACTAAGGATTGCGGCCAACGGGCTCTGGCCTGTCGCAGTCTCACTGACTTGGCGTCCAAGATCTCGATTGATTCTCGTTCCATCAACGAATCGGCGATTTCCGTCCCGAAGAACCTCAATCACTTGGCCAGGCGTGATTTTTTCTTGCAGCTCGCGAGTCGTGTACTCGGCAAACTGCTGCGCGTTGGTGAGTTGGTATTTACTCCTGAAACCTACCAAGTTGACAAGGACGTCACGTTTTATTGCGACATCGTCTTTAAAGTCTCGGATCAAGCTCAGCACGTCGGGATCGATGTAATCCGATTCGGTGGCGTCGATTGTCAAACGGGTTCCGGGCCGAGCTTCATCGAGTACCTTTTCAATCGCGGCGCGATTTAGGAAGCTGACTTGGTTCGCCAATTCGACTCGCATGATGTCGCCCGCCACATTGCGTTCGACCACGCGACGAATCGGACGACGTAGATTGCTGTTGAGTATGAACAGCACAGCGATTGCTAAGCCGATCACGATTCCGATCAACAGATCCGTCATCACGATCGCGACGACGGTGACAATGAACGGGACAAACTGGTAGCGACCCTCGTCCCACATCTGCTTGAACGTCTTGGGACTGGCCAATTTGAAGCCGGTCACAAGTAGGATCGCCGCTAGCGCCGACAACGGAATCATGTTCATGTACTCGGGCAGCAGCGCGACGCTGACTAGCAACAGCACACCGTGGAACAATGCTGAGAGTTTGGACGTGGCACCCGCCCCGACATTCACGCTGCCGCGAACGATCACCGAGGTGACCGGTAAGCCCCCAATCATACCGCAGACAAGGTTCCCACAACCCTGTGCGATCAGTTCGCGGCTGGACGGTGAGTTTCGTTTCTGGGGATCAATTTTGTCGACGGCTTCCAGATTCAGGAGTGTCTCCAGCGATGCAACCACGGCGATCGTGATCGCAGCGATGTAAACCGCTACGTTGGCGAACTGGGTAAAGTCCGGCAATCTCAGGAACCCGATGAACTCCGACGCACTGCCGGCGATTGGTATTTGGACCAAGTGGCTTGCATCGATCGACCAACCTTGGCCCATGCCACCAAACCAAACACTCATCGCCGTGCCGATCAACACGACTAATAGAGGTGCGGGCACGAGCGAGTTCTTGAGTTTCGGGATGCGGTCCCAAACCAATAGCAAAGCGACTGAAATGAGACCGATCACCATCGCCCCGATGTGAATATCACCGGTTAGTGTCACGAAGAGTTCGGTGAAGGTATTTTGTTTGTCGGGTTGAAAGAACGACATGTCACCTTCGGGATCGGCGTCGTGCCCGAGCACGTGGGGAATCTGTTTCAATATCAGGATCACGCCGATCGCGACCAACAGTCCTTTGATGACGCTGGAAGGAAAGAAGGCCGACAATGCGCCGCCTTTGGCGATCCCGAATCCGATCTGGATCAAACCGGCGAGAGCCACGGCCAGCAAGAAGGCTTCAAAAGAACCGAGAATCGCGATTTGAGCGGCCACGATCGCGGTCAAACCGGCTGCCGGCCCGCTGACACTCGTGTGGGAACCGCTCACGGCGGCAACCACCAATCCACCGACGATGCCCGAGAGCAATCCGGAAAACAAATCGGCACCGGACGCCAAGGCTATGCCCAAGCACAACGGCAACGCGACTAGGAAAACGACCAATCCTGCGACGAGATCGCGAGCGATACTCGTGGGTGAGTATTTGGGTAGGTGTGTTGACATCGTGAGTCGCTATGGATTTTTATGGAGTGAGTTGGCTTAGATCAGTCAGTGGCGTCTCGCCGCTTCCCCAGCGGAATTCGATGACGGTTTGTTGGTTCCATCATCTGGCTGCCAACAACTGCGGACCGCCGGCACGAGTTCACGGTCACCCGCGTGATGCCGGACATTGAAGCGTTGTGACTGATCAATCGACAAGTTTGGATTGACCAAAAACGGTCGGCCACTAACAGCGAATGGGCGCGAGCAAGTTGTTGGCGAATCGATGACCTACGATGGCTCTCGTAGGCGAATCGATGCCAGGTAAAAGGTGGCATTCTGAAGATCGCTTTGCAAACGATGCCGCCCAGCCGTCAACCGACCGCGGTGCAACTCCCCGACGCTGAGAAGATACGACGACAGTCTGTTCGACTTCGTCCGTTTCCGAATGGCTTTCATTTCCGGACAAAACGCACGTTGGTTTGCCCGCTACTCCGAAACTCGATAGTCGCAAACAGACCCAACATGATGATTAACACCACGCTGGATGATTTGGCGGTTTGACCTCGAGTTGAATCCATGCGGCGGCAATGAGAGAATATGCATCAAGGATGCAATCGCTTTATTGTAGCAGCTAGTATCCCCCAAAGATTGATTTTGGGCAAGACGGAGTCCATTTCGGCCCTGCCTTTCATTCCGATGTTGACACCCGGGTCGCCGGTTCCGACACGGGCCAGCCGAGTGCCCATTGAAGTCGGAATTGAGCTTGATTGTGTTCGATGACGGCTCGCAAGTAGGCTCGTCGGGCAGTCTCCAATGCTTGAACGGCCTGCAAAACTTCGATCGGCAAGCCTTCTGAGTCTCGGATTCGTTCGGAGTTTGCTTGGTATGATTTGTCAGCCGACTGAATCGCTTGTTGAGTCAGTGCGATTTGCCGGCGACGAAATTCGACTTGGCTGTAAGCTTCCGAAATCTCCAACGCCACTTGATCGAGGACCCGCAGTTGTTCGAACTTCGATTGCTGAATTCGGGCGGACGTTTCACGTCGTGCGGCCCGTTCCCCTAAGCCAAGATTGCGCACTTGCCACGTCACGAGAGCGTCGAAGTCGTAACGGCTATCCACGTTGGAAAGGCTGTTGCCAAGTCCACCCCCGAATCCGCCGCTGCTGAAACCGAGCAGAACACTTGGAACGAATGGAGCGTATTTTTCTCGCTTGAACGCTTCGCAAGCGGCCGCGACGAGTGCCTGTGATTCTTTTAACTCGGGTCGCATCGCCAGTCCCGTACCGATCAGTGACGATTTATCCGACTCGACCGCCACCAAGTCAAGCGGGACGACGGTCACATCCATCGGTAGGATTTCGCTGCTGGCGTCAATGCTGATCGCTTGTGCTAACCGTGCTGAAGCGACGGCGATTCGCTCACGGGCGGCAATCATTCGATTGTCAATCAACATCAGTTCGGTTTGCATACGATCGGCGTCCGCTTGCAATCCTTCACCGGCCTGGGCAAAGTCGACAGTGGTCTTTGACAGATCGGCCGTTCGCCCGCGAGATTCTTCAATGATCCCAGCGTCCTGGTGAGCATCGAGCAATTCGATGTAAGCCAGAGCTGTTCGCAACATCTGCTCGTTGAGGGCCGCGTTGGCAGCGTGTCCGTGCGCCCAAGCTGTCTTCTCTGCGATCTTGGGTTGGAAGATCGCGTCGGCAAGATGGAACTGCGCGAGCAAGCCCGGACGTGTCGTCGTGCCGGCACCCGTCGCACCGGCTCCCAATCCATACTGAAACGAATTCAAGTTTACGTCAACGATTTCTCCATTGCTCGCTTGATAGTTCCCATCATGCCGCCGAAAGCTGAAACCGCTTTGAATCGACGGCAACCACAGGACTTCGGCTCGCTCCAGTTGTGCATAGGCTTCTCGAACTCGCCACTGGGCGAATCCGATGACCGGATGATCGCCTCCGACCATCGCCAACGCCGACGGTAAGTTCAGTTCGATCGTGTTGGTCGGTAGAGCCGTTGGTGGGCTGACAACCGTTTCGTTAATGAGCGCAGCCAACGACTGTTCCGCAGTCACGACGTGCGCAGCATTGGTTGGCCGCTCGACGAGCTGGGACGGTTCTTGGCGACCTTCAATCGTCAGCGTGCCCTCCGCTGCTTGCCCCTTGGCGGCAACCGTGTCAACCGCTTCATCGTGCGAGACCGGTTGGACAGCACGATCGAGATCGGCCACTGCCACCGATTGCACCGGTGGTGTTGATTGTAGAGCTAGCCGCGGCTGGCCTGCGCATCCGACTAGGCCCACCAGGCCTAATGTGACGATTAATCGGGGCATCCTGCCCTCCCTTTTTTCCTGACGTGTCCATCCGCTCGCGTGTGTCGCTCCGAACGCGACGATTCCATGGAAGATGCTTCGGCAATCGAAGGGGGCGGTGGTGACGGATGAGCCTGTTCCACTGGCCGCTTTTACTGTGAAGCTTATCGAAATAGCCTGTTGTACGAACTAATCTAAGTATCCCGAGTGGCGAAGCTGCTTCGCTGGCGATGCCCGCACCGATTGCGCGGGCTGTGCCGACCGCCGCCGCCGTCTGCTTTGAGAATCTGTAAGGCCAAAAAAATTAATGAAACGACAACCCAACTCGATCAAGCAACTCACGATTTGCGCGGTCGGAGCAACTTTAGTACTCGCCGTCGGCTGCACGTCCAATGAACCCGTGGTGGATAAGTCCAAGACGGTCCGCACGATACCCGTCAAAACCGTCGCGGTGACGCCGACCGACGTGCAGCGAACGACGCTTCAGCCGGCAACCGTCCACGCGTACTATCGAGCTGAGATTCGGGCCAAGGCATCGGGGTTCGTGAAATCACTCCATGCCGACATCGGGGACTACGTCGAAGTCGGAACCGAGTTGGCCACGATCGATGTGCCCGAATTGATCAAGCAACGCCAGATCATCGAAAAGAGAATTCTTCGATTGAAAGCGGAAGAGCGACGATCGCAGGCGGGCATCCGCCTGGCCGACGCCCGAGTTCGCTCGTCCAAGGCAATGTTGTCAGAAGCCAAGTCGCAGATGGCCGGTGCGGAGGCGTCGTTGGCCGCTTCCCAGGCCGAGTTTGATCGCACCGAAGATCTCGTCCAGCGCGGCTCGTTGCAGAATCGGATGCTTGACGAAGTCCGCATGAAGCGAGATTCCGAATCGGCGAGTAAGGAAGCGATGGCATCCTCGATCGAATCGGCCGAGGCGGAGGTCGCGGTCTCGGAAGCTCAAGTCGAATTCGCTCGAGCGGAATTCGAAGCGGCGGAGGCGGAAACCGAGATCACTCGTTCGCAGTTGGAAGAGATGGACGTGCAAATTGCCTACGCGACTATCGAGGCTCCGTTCTCTGGAATCGTCACCATGCGAAACATCGAACCGGGTGACCTGGTACGCGAACAAAGCGAAGTCGGCAAAGGCGGTCCCCTGTTTGTCATCAGCCAAGTTGACAAAGTTCGCGTCCGAATTCCAGTTCCCGAATCGGACGCACCGCGTGTGAGTCAAGGTGACGAGGTTACCCTCACGTTTCCTTCGTCCGCTGACGAGACTCCGATGCAAGGCGTCGTCACGCGGCGCAGTGGCAGCCTCGATCCAAGCACGCGAACGATGATCGTCGAAGTGGAACTTTCCAACGAAGACGGTAAATTGCTGCCGGGAATGTTCGGTCAAGCTTCGATCAACCTATCCACCAAAGTGGCGGCCAACCTGTTGCCATCGCAGGCGATTCGCTTCGACGAAGGCGGCAAGGGCTATGTTTACATCGTCGGCGACGACGACACGATCACGCGCGCGGATGTGACCACCGGCATCGACGACGGCAACTCGATCGAGGTGCTCTCAGGCGTTCAACCAGGTCAACGCGTCGTAGGGTCGCATTTGAAACGATTCGTCGACGGCCAAAAAGTGGCCGTGCTTGGGGATCGTCAATAATGTCACTGATCAATTTTTCACTCAAGAATCGTTTTGCGGTTTTGGCCGTTGCGATTGCGTTGTGCGTGTTGGGTGCGGCGGTGATTCCTGGCATCACGATTGACATCCTGCCGGACTTTAAAAAACCGGTCGTGGTCAGTTTCTTCTCCTATCCGGGCCTGCCGACGATCGACATGGAAAAGTCGGTCACCGCGCGTGTCGAGAGGGCGTTGACACTGGCCGGAAAGATCGAGCATCAGGAGTCACGAACTGTACCCGGTGCCGCCGTGATCAAGGTTTTTTTCCAACCCGGTGCCGATGCCAGTTCCGCGATGAATGATATCGTGAATCTGGAAGCAAGTGACATGTTCCACTTGCCACCGGGGATCGAGTGGCCGTTCACCCTGCGAAGTGAGCCATCGAATCTGCCCGTCGTCCTGGCGGCGATTTCAGGCGAGGGATTGAGTGAATCAGAGCTTTACACCATCGGCTACTACGCGGTGCGCAATGAGATGGGTGGTCTCAAAGGCGTTCAGATTCCGCACCCGTTCGGTGGCAAGTTTCGTCAAATGATGGTGTACGTCGATCCGGCCAAACTCCAAGCGTATCACGTCAGCGCTACGGATGTGGTCGAGGCAATGCAGAAGTCGAATTTGGTTCTCGCGGCCGGAACGGCCACGATGGGCGGCACCGACTACCAAATTCACCCACGTAACACCTTGCCCGATATTGAAGAGATCGGTGCGATTCCGGTTGCGGTTCGCGATGATCGCCCGATTTTTATACGTGATGTTGCTCGCGTCGTGGACGATGCCGCGCCTCCAATACAACATCGTTCGCGTCAATGGCAAACGAAGTGTCTACTGTCCGCTCCTGCGTGAACCGGGCGAGAACACGATAGCGGTGGTTGACCGAATCAGCGAAGCACTCGCTGAAAAGATACCCAAGATGAAATCGAGAGGCAGCATTCCCGAAGCTACCGAAGTAACGCTCGTTTCGGATCAATCGGGTTACATTCGCAATGCGATGTCAAATCTGTTCACTCAAGTCGGACTCGGTGCCGTATTGGTCGGCATTGTCGTGATCATCTTCCTGAGGCGACTTCTACCGACGATCGTGATTGTTTCAATCATTGTGTTGGCGATTTTGATGGGAGCACTTGGATTCGCATTCACCGGCCAAACCATCAACGTGATGACGCTCGGCGGAATCGCGCTCGCGATCGGAACGGTTGTCGACGCCGGAATCGTGGTCGTCGAAAACATCATTCGTCACGGAAAAATGGGCAAGTCTTCGCTCGATGCCGCTCGTGATGGTACTCAAGAAGTATCGGGAGCGATTTTGGCGGGAACGATCACAACGCTGGCCGTCTTCTTACCCGCAATCTTTCTGACTGGCATGATCAAGTACCTGTTCACGCCGCTATCGCTGGCCGCAACATTGACGATCGGTGCTTCCTACATTCTTGCGTTGACGGTTGTGCCAGCCTTCTGTGCCACGTTCGTCCGCGAGAAGATTCGTGAAGGCAAACGCGAGACCGAACCCATGGATGACACGAAGCCTCGGGGCGTCTACGGTCGAACTCTCGCTGCGGTAATGAAGTCGCCCGCAATCACGGCGGTGCTGATTGTGGTGGGAGTCGGTGCTTCGTTCATTCTCTATCCGCGACTCGGAACCGAGCTTTTCCCCGAGGTCGACGCTGGCACTTTCGAGCTGCGTCTGAAAACCTTGCCGGGGACGTCGCTTGTTGAAACCGAGAAGCTGGTTGCCAAGATCGAAGACACGATCAAGGAAGTGATTCCCGAAAAACAAATCGACACATTGATTTCCAACATCGGCCTACCGGTCGGAAAAGGTGCTGGCTTCTCCACCGTACTGAGTTCCAACTCGGGTCCCGACACAGCCTATGTGATCGTCAATTTGAAACAAGGCGGGCGATCCGCGAGCACGCGATCTTATATCGAAACACTACGAGAAAAACTGGCTACCGACTATCCACTCGAAGAGTTCCTGTTTGTCTCCGGTGGCATTGTCAACATGGCACTCAACGAAGGCGTACCGACGCCGATCAGTGTGCAAGTCACGGCTGGTTCATTGCAACAGTGTCGTGATGCTGCCGAGCGGATCGTCGCAGCCGTTTACCCGATCGCAGGGACGCGAGACGTGCAAATTGCACAATCACTCGACTATCCGCAGTTCGATGTCCAGGTCGATCGAACGCGAGCAAAGTATCTCGGGGTGGATCAGGAGCAAGTCGCCCAAACAGTCCTCACGGCGCTGGGATCAAGCGTTGGTTACGCGCCGACGATTTGGATCGACCCGAAATCTGGAACCGACTTTTTCATGGGAGTCCAGTACGAGTCGAATCAATTCAAGTCGCTCGATGAAGTACGCAACATCCCACTATCTTTGGAAACTGCCGATGGCCCGATCACCATTCCACTTTCCAACATCGCGACCGTAAGCCGCGTCAACATTCCGGGCGAAATCGCGCACTACAACATCGCTCGTGTCAACGACGTGCATGTCAATGTTTCGGGTCGTGACCTCGGGAGCGTCGCCGCCGACATCGAAGCCACTCTGGCCGGGATGGAATTTGAAAATGGAGTTTCGGTTTCCCTACGAGGTCCGGTGGAAACGATGCGATCCGGCATGAGCTTGCTGGGTATCGGATTGGCGGTTGCCACACTCCTGGTTTATCTAGTGCTGATGGCCCAGTTCCGCTCGTTCGTCGATCCGCTGATCATCATGTTGGCCGTGCCACTTGGGATCGGTGGCGTGTTGGTGGTGCTGTATCTGACCGACACGTACATCAACATCCAATCGTTGATGGGAACCTTGATGATGATCGGAGTCGTGGTCAACAACTCAATTTTGCTGGTCGAGTTTGCAAATCAACGGCGTGCCGATGGTTTGTCGGCGCATGACGCCGCGTTCTCGGCCGCTCAGGTACGCTTGCGACCGATTCTGATGACATCGTTGACATTGGTCGCGTCCATGTTGCCACTTTCCTTTCAACTAGCCCCCGGCAACGAAGCAATGATCCCGCTCGCTCGCGCCCTGTTAGGCGGGATGATCGTCTCGACGGTGCTGACACTCGTGCTGGTTCCCTGTGTTTATTCTCTTGTGCATCGCAACTCGAAATTGGCGGTGTCATGAGTCACTTAAAGATGCCTCCACCCACCGTGGGCTGATGCCCAACGGACGATGTGTCGTGAAAGGAGCCCCACCGCGCAGAGCACAATCGATCGGTTTTGGTCGGACCGTTGACCGATCACACTGCCACGCGGCAGGACGTATTGGTTCTTGCGTCCAGAAAGTTCGATGCGCACCGGTACACCGGAGACATCAAAACCAAACGAGGTGGAGATCGACAGAAGCTAAACGACCACCGGTGGCCCGCGCGGGAGCGGTATCGAAAGAAAGGCCGCCGCTAGAGGGCGGCAATCACAGAGAAGCACGGTTTCCGAAACGAAATCCGTCGGAAGAGCGACCACCAATTCCCATGTCACACCCGTCGGACTTGCCAACGAGTGGCATAACACGCACGATTCGGAATCGTGCTGGTCAGGCGAACTGGAATTGTGCGAGTGAGAAACCGTCTCGCTCGAATCAGTCTCCGCCGCATGGTGATGACAACCATGCGAACAAACCGAAACCGGAAGATTGCTCTCCGGCAAAACCGCGTGCGATTCCGGCTCGCTGTCACAGCCTGCCACATGCAGCCACACCGGAGCGTGACCGAAGACGATCATGCCGCACAGCAGGCTAGCGAAGAGTGGTCGGAACAGCGAAGTCATGGAACGACGTTCGATTGAAAGAGTTTTTTAGGTTTGCAAAATGGTCCGACCAAAGATCATTGCAAGGGATACGATGACCACGTGCATTTGGTTCGTCAAGGGTCTGAAAGACTTTTCGGATTCACCATTCTTCACTAGTTCACCGCTGGACTTGATCATCCAGCGCTTGGCGACAATCGATCGAGGCTTGTTTCCAGCGACCCAACTTCGCCTGGGCGATGATTGAATCGAGCGTCCCGCGTGAAGCGGAGTTCAAAGGTGAATCCGCATCGTTTTCCGCCATCAGTTGTTCTACTTTTGCGAGCCCGTCGACGCTTTGTTGATTGCATACGCGATAGAGCGCTGTCGTGAGATCGTAGCCGTGGTCGTTCAACTCGACTGGCGTGTGAGGCCAGAAGAACGCGGCGATCACGACGACTGTGACAGCGAATCCGCTCGCAATCGCGCCATACTGTTTGCTCGAACCTGGGCTCGATCGTTGCTTTGACATCATAATTTCTCCCAGTCAATTTTTTCGCCCTCATCCATGCTGGACATTTCTGCCCATAACAACAGGTCGACAAAGTTGCTGACGAAACGAACGGAGCCATCACCAAAAGTGACATGGCCGCCACCGGGATGTTCTGAAAACATCTGGCCGACGTGATAGGTCGGAAAGTTGACCGGGTGGATGATCGGTGATCCGGTAATGTCAAGTTCACCGCCGGACGGCCCGGCGTGAACAAGCGTCAAAGTCGCTGCCGCGTCGGGTCCGTTCTCGGGTGAACGGAACCGTGGGTGCGTGAATGCGCCGGGCACGACTCCGACCCATGTTTTCTCGCTCAGTGCCGGACTGTGTTCGCCGAAGAAGATGGTGTTGGAACTGCCGTCAAGGATGTGACGAAAGCTGGTTTTGGAATTGCGAAAGAACGGACCGTCGGCGACTCGTCCCGCATCGCCATCGACCGTCACGATCGTCGTGGTTGACGTGTAGATGTTGGTGAACACTTCGCCTGTCGCTGCCGATCCGCATTCGCCCCAACAACTTTCTTGGCCGTGGCTGGCGACGTAATGGCTGCGGCCCAAGCGAACTTGCCGACCATCAATGACGAGCGGATCCCCCAATTCATCTGTGACGATGAACGGTTCATCACCGCCGGTGGAACTAGGGCATAGGAACATCGGAATTGTCGCGGCGATTGCCGTTTCATTCAGCGCAGACCAAATCGGCTCGTCCCATTTCAAGTTTTCAATGATGGCGCTGCCCTCGGCGAACGAGAGCAATCCCGCCGCCCATCCCCAACCCGGGCCCGCGTCCCAAGTGGTCGTGTCCATGTGGGCGGTTGCCGGTGCGATGCCGTCATGGGTGGCGTAGGAAACGTAACCGGAAGGGAATCGGTTGTAAGCGGAGTGGTAGTTGTGAGCTGCCAAACCGATCTGTCGCAGATTGTTGCTGCATGACATCCGTCGCGCCGCCTCCCGAGCCGCTTGCACGCTCGGCAACAGCAATCCCACCATGACGCCGATGATCGCGATCACGACTAACAGCTCGATCAGCGTGAATCCGGCTCGCGATCGCAGGCGCCATGGATCTCCAAAATTCGGATCGTCTGCCAAATGGCCGGCACGGGTTTCTCTCATTTCATGCTCTTAAAATGCAACCAGGAGTGAACGGAAACAACAGTTAGCCTGTGCTAACTATCTGGCAGTTTAGCGGCGGCTAACTTACGAAACAAGTGACTGCACAAAAAGTCTCCCGATGCTAGAATGAGATTTTCATGGCCACGTCGCGGTGATACGATTGGCCACCGTTGAAGGAGTCTTTCATTGCCGAACAAGCCAGTGCTGGCCAAGATTTATCAACGAACGCGATCGGATCACGCCAGCGAGATTGCCGAGGATTATGTTGAAGCGATCGCCGAGACGATTGCCACACAAGGTCTCTCCGTCGTTCAAAGGATCTCGTCGCCCACTTTGATGTGACCCATGCCACGGTCAGCAATACAATCGGGCGGCTGCAGCGAGACGGATTAGTCGAGACCGCTCCGTACCAACCCATCTCGTTGACCGCTAGAGGAAAGCGGCTGGCCAGCCAGGCTCAGAAGCGCCATGAAATCGTCAGGGCTTTTCTGAAGCGGATCGGTGTGAGCGACCAAGTGGCGGACGTCGATAGCGAAGGGATGGAGCACCACGTCAGCAAGGAAACGCTCGCCGTGATGCAGCGAGTCCTACGTGACGGGCTGCCTGCCGCCCGCCAGTAGAACGTTCCGCACGATTCCTTCTCAGCCGCCAATCGCGATCAACCGCGTCGGCGTTCCTTCGACCGTTAGCGTCGCGGTGACGGTCAGATCGCTGAGCGAAATGATCGAGATCGTGCCGTCGGCTGGGTTGGTGACCGCCACTTCGCGGCCTCCGGGCAACACGGCGGCTTCATGCCGGCCCCCGTGGCCCTCCATTTGATTGCGTCCGATCGAGATCGACTTTGCCAGCTTGGCATCGTCGAGTTTGCCGTCGTTATTGGGATCAAGTTCAACGATCAGCAAAGAATCGGTCTCGGGGGATTCCTTGTTTTCGCGAAACATCATGGCGAGCCGCATGCCGGTGCGAGTTCGATGCGTGACCGGTGTCGCCAACGAGTCGCCTTCGGATAGCTCAATCGGCAGTGAGCTGACGGTGGGTGAGTCGACCGATGCATCGGCCCAGCACAATTTGGCGCCGTCGCCTTTTCCGGAGGTGAACAAGACGAATTGGCCAAGGTTATTGAACGCGCCGGTGCGCAGCGGATTGTCGTCGCTGTCTTTGCCGAGCGACAGGTGATGGACTTGAACGTTCTCCGGCGCTTCGTTCAGTTCACGATCGGCATCGACCCAGCAAATGCCATCGGTTGGTGCGAAGAAGACTTTGCCCGAATTGGTGGTGGCGTCGTGCAATCCGCCACTGGGGCACTTGATCGAATACTGTTCGCCCCCGTTGTCACCCAAACCGACCACGTCGACTCGGCCACAACCATCGCCATCGCGAGCGATCCAGGTCGCGTAAGCGACTCGGTCGTCGACGACGGCGAGAGTGATGTGACCGTTGCCACCCTCGTAAAACGTTGCCGCGTCGGAGGCGGTTTTCGTGCTGCGAAGAGCGGCGGCACTGGTGATGGTGAATCCATTCTTTTTGTCGTTTGCCATCACAAACGACTTGCCATACTTGTAGACGTGGGCCGGGTTTCCCTGGTCCTCCGTGACGTGGGTGTGCAGAATGCTAGGCGGTTGTTTGAATTGCCAATGCGAATGGTCGCCGTGAGAATCTTCGACGGCGCCGGAGTCGATAGCGACCCAACCGCTGCCGATCGCGCCATCGGCATGATCGTGGACTCCAACTAGCACGAGGCCGGAATCGCCTTGCATCTGAACGAGAGACTGCTCCGCTTCGTCAAGTGTTGGGAAACCGGTAACGGACTCTGCTTGCAGCGACCATCCTGCTGCGGACTTCTTCAAGTCTCCGTAGCACACCGTTGAACCGGAGTCATCTTGCCAGAACAGGCGGGCGACGGTTCGACCTTGAGCGAATGAGGATGAGTGGGCGGCCAAGCTCAGCGCGAGAGCCAAGAAAAGTGAGGGGAGAGTTTTCATGATGTTCTTATTGAAGTGTAGGGGAGGGATGTTGTGGGTTGAGTTGGGTTTCCCCACAGAGACAATCATTTACTGGCCGATCGCGTACAAACGCGTTCCAGTGCGGACGATGATTCGTCCTTCGGACGCGGCGACGCCGTACACGATCGGGTCACGCGACGTTGCCGGAGAGTCTTTGCGACGTTCGGCGAAACCTTTCGCCATCGCGTCGATTTCGCTCTCGTCAAGTTTTCCATCGCCGCTGGTGTCGATGCGGGCAATCATGCCGCGGAACATTTCCGGAATCTCGTCACCTTCGAGAATTCCGTCGCCGTTGGCATCGCCCTCCTTGATTCGCTGGACCATGCCGCCACCGCGACTGCCTGATGCGGCGGAGACGCCGTTGCCTTGTCCGTGCGAGGAATGGCCAGATTGCACCGTTTCGGCATACGTCTCCGGTGTCGGTGCTTCGTCGGGATTCCACAGCATGTTAGTGGTGAGCTTTTGAAACTCGGGGCCAGACGTAATGACGTGGCATTGGCCGTTCTTGGAAAAGAAATACAGACGACCGTCCGCGACAACCGGTGTCGCCCAGCAATCACCGTCAAGCCGCTTACGATAAGCAACTTCGCCGGTTTCGATGTTCAGGCAATGCAGAACGTTCGCTTTGCTGACGAAGTACGCGTAGCCACCGTCGACAACGGGACTCGCGTACTCACAGATCGCTTTGTCGGCTCGCCAGACGACCTGTGGCTTGTCATCGACGATCTTGGAGAGGTCCAGGCAGCAGTTGGCTTGAACCGAGCCGTCGGTGGCAAACTCAGGCAACCTGGCACCGATCAACAGGTAGATGCCGGCAACGGTTGGCGAGGGAACCGAATTGCCCTCGATGCCGTCGACCGACCACAACACATCGCCATCGGCGGCGGCGTGTCCCGTGACGGTTCCGCCGCTGCTGATGATGAGCTGCTCGACGCCGTCGACTTCCGTGACGATCGGTGACGACCAAGACTTTGACGAAGGGCGATCGACCGTCCAAGTCGTCTCGCCCGTGTCTTTCGCAATGGCTGTTAGAAACGACGGGCCGCCGTGTTCCAAGTTCAAAAACACATGCGACCCATTTTGAGCCAGCGATGATCCGACGCCGTGCGAATTATCGAACTTCCCAGTCGCTTCGGATGCGTCTTTTGACCATGCAAGTTCTCCGGCATGGTTCACGGAAATCAGGTCACCCGTTTCAAAGAATGCGTACACGCGGGAACCATCGACGACGGGTGTCGGTGCAGCTCGCGCGTTCATGTAGTTCGATGGGTGGCCATGCGTCGCTTCATGATGGTAGGACCACTTGAGCGTTCCCGTTTTCAGGTCGCGACATTCGATCGCGCAAGTCTCACACATCGGCCCGATAACGCTTGTCGTAAAAATCGAGTTGTTGTGAATGACGGGCGACGATTGTCCGTAGCCGAGCAGTTCCTGCTGCCAAGCGATGCCGGAATCCGTTGACCAGTGCGTCGGGAGTGCGGCGGTGTGGCGTGACGCGCCACCGTTGCGAAAGGATGTCCAGTCCGCCTGCGCATATTGCATTGAGGCGACTACGATCAGCCATCCCAAGAGGCCTCCGATCCGTTGGTAGTTTTGTATTTGATACATAAAGTTCTCTATCTTCGGTTGTTGGGTTCGAGCGGGCGGACGGCACCGCGGGGAAGTTCGATGGCGCTGGCGGTCGTTGTCGGCCAGCGGTTTTAATTTCATGCCGCTGTCGGCGGGCTTCAAATATTTGGTATCCAGAATCCATCCGCCGTCGCCCAGTGACGCCAGCGAGACGAAGTATGCACTGGGTTCAGGCGATGGCGTTTCGGCGAAGCGAGCGATGCCATCGGCCGAGGAGATCGCTTGAGCGATCACTGCACCAGTTGGCTCGGCGTGCAAACGAACGTGCACGTCGGCCAACGGATCGGATTGATACATCACCGCGACTGCGGGACCATCGTCATCGGATGAGGATGGATTACCGCTTCCGCAACCGATCACCGAGAGCGTCGATGCGATCAAGAGTTTTTTGAAAGCGAACTTCACTCTGGCACCTGCGCCACTTCATGTCCATCTCGCGAGAACAGGGCATGATACAAGTCACGATCAATCGAATCCGTCATGAAGTGAACACTGCCATCGAGCATCGCGTGCATGCTGCCGCCGGTGTGATACGAACGTGACGCGTAGAAACCACGACCGTGCATGCCGATATCAGGAGTACGATGGTTCGGGGTGGAGTAGCCGTTGATGACCGTCGCGGAGGGCACGCCGCGAATCCATGATTCGCCTCGGTTGCCGCGATACGATGTAATGTTCGCTGGGAAGACCGTTTCCAAATTCGGGTTTTCGATCAACGCGCCGCCGAAGCGGAAGCCAGGCGCATCGGCGTTGCCGGACGTGCCACCCCAGTTGGCGATGCGTCGATGCGGCCCGCTCGGCGATGGCTCCGTCAAACCGCTCGTTTGGTCGCCAAGCACCGTCTCAGCCATCAGCACCGTGTTCGATGTTCCGTCCAAGCAATCACGAAAGCCGGCCCACGAGTGGGTCCAGATCATTCCGTCGGTGCGGTAACGATCGTCGTAGTTCATATCCGTACCGCTGCCGTAGCTGAACATGTAGCTCAGCCCGCCCGTCGTCCCGGCGATGCCATCAGCAAACGTTGTCGGGAACTTCGGATCACCGATATCGCTGGGGCACAGGAAAGTTGGCACAACGGTTTCGATCGCATCTCGCAATTCAGGATTGAATCGAGCCATCCACGCGGGACCAGTGAGCAGCGGCTTTTCAAAGTCGATCCTCTCGCCCAGCCCGGCTTGTTCGATGTACGGCAACACGCGAGCTTGCGGCGAATAACTGCTCGAACCGGTCATCGCGGGGATGACCCTGAAGACGCTCTCATAGTTGTGAACAGCCAACGCAAGTTGCTTCATGTTGTTGCTGCACGACATCCGCCGTGCGGCTTCGCGAGCGGACTGCACCGCCGGTAATAGCATGCCGACGAGGACGCCGATAATCGCGATGACGACCAGCAGTTCGATCAGCGTGAAGGCGGATCGCCGGCGGAAAACGTTTCGAGTGAAATGAGTCATGGGTTTTTTAAATAAATGGATTGAGTCGATGAAATGGTGGCGATGAATGCGCGCAGCATCCTTCAGCCCGGTTTTGGGTAAATGAAAATGAGATCGCATCAGCAGAGAGAACTACACGCAGCGATCAAAAAGAGGTTCGCGAGCGATCCGCTCAAGCGAAGACGGGTGGTCCGCGAGGTGCGGCGACGAAACGAAACTCGACGACCAAGAGGGATGGGGTCGACGAAATCGCTGGCCGAACGAGAAGCGGCTCGGCATCGCCCTCGTCAAGCGTCCAAGTCACTCCGCAAGGTGCGCTCAGCGACTGGCAGATCGAACACGTATCTTCGTCGTGATGATCCGGTTGTTCGCGCTGGTGGTCTGCCTCATGACTGCCTTCGTAACGATCATGATCATGATCGTGGCCGTGATCTTGATCGTGTTGACACCGGTGATCGCTAGACGCGGCAATGCCGGCGCGGTGCTCGTCTGCTTCCCCGACACAGCTCGCGTCGTGGCAACCCGAAACGTGCAGCCACACTGGTGCGTGACCAAGAACGGCCACGCAGCAAAGTACGCCAAACAGGAAGGGTCGGAATCGCGAAGCCACGGGCAACGTTCAGTAAAAGAAATCGTATACAGATGGTCCGACCAAGGACATACAGTTGTGTTCAATACGATCGACCAACCCACTAAGTTCGTCAAGTGGGAATTAAAAAAGTTTCGCTCGTGTTTCAATCAACGTCCGATGCGAAACAAAAAGTCACCCACCAGGCATTTTTTTGGACGGGTCATTTGCCGGCCAGTGTCTTAGCGGTCGCAATGTACTCGAGCAGGTGTTTCATCGCCTCGGGATCGATGACTTGCTCTAATCCGTCTGGCATCAACGAGACGCCAGTGTGGTTCAAGTTTTCGATTTCCTGGCGTCTGATGGTGGTCCGTTTTCCGTCGGCGTGAGCCAACGTAATGCTCTGCCCGGACTCTTCTTCGATCGCTCCGGCCAGGACTCTGCCGTCATCCGTCACGACGACGTAGTTTTGGTACTTTGGGTCCACCGCACGGTTCGGATCCAAGATCGCCGTCACCAGCGCCGCATCACTGCGGTCGGTCAAGTTATCCAGGCTGGCGCCTACGGCCTGGCCTTTTTCATTGGCGACGTGACAGACCGCACAGTGTTGCTTGAAGATGACCGCACCTTTTTCAGCATCACGATCACCACCGAGCTAATCCAAGTACTATCGCACCCAAGTTTGCTTTTTGATGTTTCCCGTCGCGTTGAGCACTCGCCCGGAACGCACTTGCATTGAGCGTGATCCCGTAAACTTCAATTGCTGCCGCGCCGCCGTGCTGAGGTCGGTTACTGCGATCGTCTTGCTTTCGAGCGAGGTTAGCAGTTGCTGGGTCCAACGCCCACGCTCAAGCACTGTTGTGCCAAGTCTCGTCGCGCTCCATTGGACGACATTAGCTGTGCAACCAATTGTTCGATTGAAAGCTGGTCAAACTTTCTCATCGGCTCGGCTTGCGCCCCTCGCTTGCGGATTCGGTAGATGCGTCCCCGGTCGGATCCCGCCCTCAGATCGGAATTGATACGGTAATAGTTGCCGTCAATGGTTGTGCAATGACAAGCGTAGTTGAAGATGACGCCCCTGAGCTTGCC
Source organism: Pirellulaceae bacterium (assembly GCA_963781095.1). Taxonomy (GTDB): domain Bacteria; phylum Planctomycetota; class Planctomycetia; order Pirellulales; family Pirellulaceae; genus Rubripirellula. The sequence goes on along the minus strand of CAWAEA010000011.1, from coordinate 124,215 downwards.
CTCGCGGTCAGTGATGCGAAGTACCGGCACCGTATGATCAACGACGCCGTCGGCTTGAACTCCAAAACCATTCCAACGACCGACTTTGAGGACTCGACGATTCGCCGCGAAGGTTGCGTTGCCGACCGAATACGCGAATTTCGCGGGAGCGGTGTCTTGGATCGCTAGTTTCGCGGATTGAAGGATTCCCGATTTGAGTTGTGCTTTGTAGCGCAGGCCCGCGGCGACTTCATCATCGCTGAGCGGTTTCTCAAAGATATTGGTCAGCTCGCTGATCAGGTCCGGCCCAGCGTGGGTATGAGTGCTGCAAAATACGATCCGCTCGCGATCGACGCGATGCGCGTCCATGATCGCCGTCGCCAATTCACGCGTCACATCGCCGGGCAGTCCAATCGTATCGACCGATATCACGAGCGAGGGGCGTTCGTCGGTTGCCGTTTTTAAAGCAATGCAACGACATAGAGCGGCGTGTCCATTCCCTCGCTGGAGTGATCCCGCGAACCGTAGCCCGCCATCCGAACTGGCTCCGTCGGCGTCACCTCGACGCGAGCAAAACCAGCAAACCAATCTTCCGCCGCGCAGGTTGCAGTCTGAAACGCCAGAAGTATCACGACGATTGGTGTAAAGATTTGGCGCATGATTTAAGTTTCGGGGGGTAGATGAGCGACTTGCTTACACATGGAGTCTCGCTGATTCTACTGGAACCAAACTCGCCAAAGCTGACTCATCCGTCGGCGAGATTGATCGCTGAATACTGCGAAAGCACTGGAGCGAGCGGCTTGTTAGAATGCACACGAACCTTCTCGGACCAAAACGCGAAAGCACCGCCGACCACTTATTGAGTCCTGACACCTTTTCCTAGGCGAGAGAACCTGTTGACCAATCTTTGCATCATCAACGGTACCGCGGTTTTGCCAGATCGTTTGCTTTCCGACGCGGTGGTCGTTTGTCGGGACGATCAAATTTCTTATGTCGGAACGGCGCGTTCTCGTGTTCCCGCCGCGGCGACGCTCATTGATGCGAAGGGAGGATTCATTTGTCCGGGTTTCGTCGACATCCACATTCATGGGGGCAATGGCGCCGATGTGATGGACGGCACCAGGGGTGCGGTAACCATGGTTTGCCAGGCTCATGCTCGGCATGGAACGACGACGCTGTTTCCGACCTCCAGCACGGGGACGGACGAGCAGATCCACGCGATGTTGGCCGCATGCGTCGAAGTTCGTGATGATTGGAGGGTCGATTCGGGGAGCAAGATCGGCGGCGTCCATCTGTATGGTCCGTACTTCGCCAAAGATAAGGTTGGCTGCCACAACTTGGCCGCATGTCGTGTCCCCAAAGCAGCCGAGTTTCGTCGCTATTTTGAGACCGGCGTGGTCCGCGTCGCAACCTGCGCTGCGGAAATTCCAGGTGCCGCTGCCTTCTATCGCTACGCAGCCGAGCGAGGCTGTTTGGTCACGTGCGGGCATTCGAATTCCAGTTGGACCGAAATGGAAACTGGATTTGCAAACGGAATGCGGCACGTCGATCATTTTTGGTGCGCGATGAGCAGCGTTTCGTCGGTTCGAAGTCGACTCGGTGTTCCGATGCAAGGCAGCATGTTGGAGTACGTATTGTCTAATCCAGAGATGAGCACCGAAGTGATCGCCGATGGGATGCATCTGTCGCCAGAGCTGCTGAACTTTGCTTGGAGAATGAAGGGTAGCGAGCGGCTGTGCTTGGTGACCGATTGCAATCGAGCATTGGACATGCCACCTGGTCGATACCGATTTGGCCCCGAATCCGACGGCTCCTGGTTCGAGAGCGATGGCAAAGTCGGCTGGGCGTCGTCCGGGTCACTGGCAAGCGCCGTGACGGGGATGGACCACATGATTCGAACGATGCACAAGGTTGGGGGAGTACCACTTCACGAAGCCGTTCGTATGGCAACTTTGACACCCGCCGAACGAACCGGGATCGACGGCGAAGTGGGCAGCTTGTCCAAGGGGAAGAAGGCCGACATCGTGCTGCTTGGCAAAACGCTAAAAGTAAAACAGGTCTACATCCAAGGCAATCGTTTTGCTTGACGGACGCGGCGAAAAGTCGTTGATCGCTCCGTCGATCAATGTTCATTTTTCCACATGGACCGGCGGAGCGGTCCACGACTATCTCGATCAATGTTCATTTTTCCACATGGACCGGCGGAGCGGTCCACGACTATCTCGGTCAATGTTCATTTTGTCACATGGACCGGCGGAGCGGTCCACGACTGTCTCGTTGCTCGCTAACATTTGGGAACGCCTGGCAGGTCGATCGTCGATTGCCATTCCCAAATTTTGCTAGCAAACTTGAATGCTGCCGTGAGCCATCTCGAAGTCATCGACGAATCAATCTACGATCACCCCAAGTACTACGACCTAGTGTTCGGCGCCGATTGTGCCGCCGAGATCAAGTTCATCATCGGTTGCGCCGCCAAGCACTGCACCGGAAAAACGAACCGCATGTTCGAACCGGCGTGCGGGACGGGTCGGTTGTTGCATGCTTTGGCGAAACGCGACTATGCGGTCGGCGGTTTGGATTTGAACGTCAAGGCGGTCGAGTTCTGTAACGCTCGGTTTCGAAAACACGGTCGTCCCGAGCCGGCATTTGCCGCCGACATGGCGGACTTCAATGTCAAGAAGAAGTACGACGTGGGCTTCAACACGATCAATAGTTTCCGACATTTAGGAACCGAGAAAGCGGCTCGCGAGCATTTGAGGTGCATGGGAGACGCGATTCGGGTCGGCGGGCTGTATTTGCTCGGGGTTCATTTGACGCCCACGGATGTGGCACCGAGTGAGACCGAATCGTGGTCAGCCCGACGCGGCCACTTGGCCATCAATACCCACATGTGGACTCACTCACGCGACAAAAAGACTCGTATCGAGCGATTCGGAATCCGTTTTGACGTGCACAGCCCGTCGCGAAGTTTTCGAATCGTTGATCAATTGGTGCTCAGGAGCTACACGCCCAAGCAGATGGATCGGTTGATCACATCGAGCGAGTGTTGGGAGGTCATCGAGACGTACGATTTCTCGTACGACTTGGGGGAGCCGATCGAAGTCGACGCGACCAGCGAAGATGTGGTCTACGTGATGCGGCGTAGGAAAACGCGGTGACTCAAACGGGTGATTCAAAAGAGGGACGTCGGTGAGCGGGATGCCCACAATGACAGTGGGCATCACCAAGTGTCCGGTCGATCGGATGGCCCGACGGCGTTTCGTTTTCGCCCGGCCATCGCGACGATAATCGCGAACAAGATTAGCGTCACCGAGACGCCGGCGGCGATGACCGAGGTCCATCCCCAACTGGCTTTGGTGTCGGCAAGTTTCTTGTAGGGGTAGGGCAGCACGATCTCGACACCGAACTCCTCCATCTGTTCATACTCGCGAATCAGTTCAGCGGCTTGGAGTCCGTCGTAGGCATTCCTGTACTCGGCGATATGCGATTCGGTATCGATGGGCACGTCGATGATTGCCCAGCGTATGGCGGCTGAATCCGGCCACCACCAGGGCTGCGGTGGCCATCAACCCGAGCGCACCGAACGCAAAGGAACCGCCGCCCGAGGATGGGTGTTCACCATCCCGCGCGGTCGCCTCCGCTTCGGCCCGGGGCAGCAATCGCAGTTGGCCCAGCGTCGGAACGTCGACGGCTCTCTTGGCACGAGGGACACGCCATTCGCTCGCCGGCCTGGGCATTGGCGACGGGGATCGATTCTTGGCAACCAGGACAGGTCAACAAATGCATGAGCGTTAAAGAATGAAGAAGATTTGAGGCGGGGACGCCTGGACCGGACCGCGCACCAGACTAAAATTCAACCGAGCAGACAGGATTCGGGGAAAGTGTCTCGGTTACGTTCCGGCGGAGGTCAATGTTCGCCCTTGTCGTCGAAACGGATTCGAAACTCGCTTTGCCGGCGGTTTTTGATTCAGATTGGGGGAATTTTTATTTGTTCGGGCGGTGCAATTGCGCCATATCATTCGTTTGGCCCGAACAAATTCGGCTGCCCAGTCGGAATGTTTTTCCAATTGACTGGCCGTGACGGCGTACCGCTCCAGCGCGGGTACATTTCACCGTCATTGGGGAGCGGGCCGCTGATTCCGTTCCTGAAAATTTTCTGTTTTCCGTACTTATTTCATTTCGCACCTTTTACCCTGAAGCCAACTTTCCCACGCCGCAGAAGACTCCTCAAAACGGGGAGACGACTTGTTCCTTTGGCCGTTTCCGTGCCGCCCGTGGCCGATCGATTATGATTGGACCATGAGCCGCCATTGCACGGCCCGCATCGAAACACTTCACAAGTCATCCACTGTTCTGCCCCGCCGCGAAAGCCGCATCAGCCTTCACCCCTTCCCAACAGCTTTCGCAAGGAGTCTCACACTTGTTCGACACCCTATTGGATGACTTCGAATCCGTCGACGCACAAAGCACCGAGGCCATGACTGGTGGTTTTCGCAAGCTTCCTGCCGATGAGAACGAAGAAAGCGGTGCTGTTGATCTCGCCGGTCAAGCCGACGGCGACGTCCAACTGGACAGCCCCGACGAACTCCTCTCGATCGACGAGAGCGAATCGTGGTCCGATGATCCGGTTCGCATGTATTTGACGCAAATGGGCGAAATCCCCCTGCTGACCCGACAGCAAGAAATCGAACTTGCCAAACGGATCGAAGAAACTCGTCGCCGTTTCCGAACCAAATTGCTGGAAAATCGATTTCGTGTTGGACGAAGCCTACAAGACGCTCGCAGTGTTCATCGCGGGGAATTGCCGTTCGATCGAACCGTCCAAGTCTCGGTCACCGACCATCTGGAGAAGGAACAGATTCTCGGGCGATTGCCGCATAATCTTGCGACGCTGAAACTGTTGCTTCGCCGAAATCGCCACGATTGGAATGTCTCGACTATCAAGACGGCGACTCGCAACGTCGTCGGTCGAAGCGTGGCGTTCACTCGCTCGTCGGCGACGTCGCGCCGTTCGGTTGATCGAAGAACTGGGTCTTCGGACCCAACGAATCGAGACTCGGATCTCGAGTTGCTCGAAAAATTCTGACATCCGTTTGAGCCGAAATCGATGACTGAGATCAGCGACCAAAAGCGAACTAAGCCGGACGTGAAGTGCGCGAGGATCTGCTTCACGAGCGTCGCCAAATCCTGACCGCTTGCCAGGAAACCCCGACGTCGCTGCGGAATCGTGTTCAAATGTTGAAGAAGGTTTACTGCGAGTATCAGCAAGCCAAACGCGAACTGAGTGAAGGAAACCTGCGGTTGGTCGTTTCGATCGCCAAAAAGTATCGCAACCGTGGTCTGTCGTTCTTGGATCTGATCCAAGAAGGCAACGCGGGGCTGATGCGAGCGGTCGATAAGTTCGAATACCGCCGTGGATTTAAGTTCTGCACTTACGCGACATGGTGGATTCGCCAAGCGATCACTCGCGCCGTCGCGGATCAGAGTCGAACGATTCGAATTCCGGTTCACATGGTCGAGACGATGAGTCGCGTGTTCGCAACGTTGCTCGTCAACTGCTGCAGGAACTCGGCCGCGAACCATCGATCGAAGAAACCGCTCGACGAGCCGAAACGTACCGTCGAAGAAGCTCGTCGGGTGCTTCCGATGAGCCGTTATCCGATCAGCCTCGATCGACCGGTCGGCAACAGCGAAGATAGCCAGTTCGGCGACTTGCTACCCGACGGAACCGCCGAAAGTCCTCAAATCGGTGCGACGCAAGAAATGCTGCGTGATCGAATTGCGGGCGTGCTTGAAATCGTTGTCCTATCGCGAACGCGAGATCATCAAGTTGCGTTACGGTCTCGGTGATGGATACAGCTACACGCTCGAAGAAGTCGGTCACATCTTCAAGGTGACGCGAGAACGAATTCGACAAATTGAAGCCAAGGCGGTTCGCAAACTGCAGCAGCCCAGCCGCAGCCAAGACTTGGTCGGTTTCTTGGACTAAGGCCCACGGACTTCGCTCCAGGGCGAACCAATCGACGACCGCTCGACTTCCCGGCGGCGTGCTTTCGAAATGACGAAAGCACGCCGCTTTTTTTTGCTGACCCCCGATACGCATGTCGCAAACCCTTCAACAAGCTTGGCAGATCCATCAAGCCGGCGACGTCGAACGTGCCGAAACGCTTTATCGACGCGTGATTGATGCGTCTCCGAAAAACGCGGACGCGTGGGTCTATTTGGGCATCGCGCTGTTCGATCGACGAGAATTCAGCGAGTCGGTGGAGGCCTATCGTCGTGCGATCAAGATCAAACGAGTCTTTCCGATCGCTTGGAATAATCTGGGCAACTCGTTGCGGATGTCAGGTGACGTCGAGGAAGCCGACCGATGTTTCAACACGTCGCTGGATCAGGATCCGAACTATTTGTCGGCACTAAAGAATCGCGGCACGCTCTGGATTTGGTCGGGGGATGTCGAGCGAGGTTTGCAGTGGTACCAGCGTGGTTTGGAAGTCGATCCCCACCACGCCGAACTGCACCGCAACCTGGGCGTGATCGAACTGCTCCGAGGCAATTACGACGTCGGTTGGCCGCATTACCGATGGCGATGGAAGATGCCGGGTTTGTATCGGCCGAAGTCGTCGGCGCCGATCTGGTCGGGCCAACCACTGGCGGGCAAAACGGTGTTGTTGTACCCCGAACAAGGACTCGGCGATGCGATCCACTTTGTACGGGTTGCGAAAACGTTGGTGGATCGCGGCGCGACCGTGATCTTGCAGTGCCGAAAAGCTAGTTCCGCTGTTCACCTCAACCTCCGAAACGCTCGGTGTCTGCGCGATTGATCTTGGACACCGAGATTCCGCCGCCCGTCGATTTTCAAATCTCGATGATCGAAGCGATCGATGGGTTGTATCAGATCGACGGACGAATCGACTACCAGAGCGACTTGATCGCGGCGGATCAAGGCTACCTCAGTGTCTCCAAGGAGCTGGTCGCGTATTGGGGTCGATGGCTGGGCAAACACACAACCGATCGTCGCATTGGCATCAATTGGCAAGGCAACCCCGGACACCACGCCGACATTTACCGCAGCGTGCCGCTGGCGATTCTAGAACCATTGTCGCGAATCGAGGGAGTGACGCTGGTCAATTTGCAGTTCGGTTTCGGCGTCGAGCAATTGGAGACGTGCGGATTCGGCGACTCGATTTTAAGGTTGCCTGACCACGTGGATGCGACCGAGCGGCGCGTTCACCGACACGACGGCAATCTTGGCGAATTTAGATGCGGTGATCACCACGGATACCGCAATCGCCCACCTGGCCGGCGCGGTGGGGGCCGACGTGAAGATGATGTTGGGTCGGGTACCGGATTGGCGTTGGTTGCAAACGGGGGAGACGACGGCATGGTATCCCACGATGAAATTGATCCGGCAAAGCGAGCTCGGGCGTGGGACGATGTCGTCGCTAAGCTAAGGGTTCGCTGATGTTGAGCTGACAAAATTCACCTACCAACGCGCCGCTAAGATTGAGCCGATGATGGGACATGAAAGGAAGGCTAGCACGATGAATCCTCTGTTGACACGACGCCAGCTGCTAACGAGCTCGGTTGGCGGATTTGCCTCCGCGATTTGCGCGGGCAATCCCCTCGTCGGCTCGGCTGCTGCGCACGCGGCGTCCGCCTTGCATCCTTCCGCCACTGAATTTCAAATCGCATGCATGACGTATCCCTATTCCCAATTCCCGCTCCAACGGGCCCTCAGCGGAATTCAATCGGCGGGCTACAAATTTGTCGCTTGGGGAACGGCACACCAAGAATCGTCCGCGGCCGTCAAGACTCCGGTGTTAGCGTCGGATGCGTCACCGGCTAAAGCCAAAGAGTTGGCACAGCGATGCCGCGATCTGGAGCTCGAGCCGTTGATGATGTTCTCGATGGTCTACCCCGAGGCAGACGATGCAATCAAAGTGCTGACGCGACGGTTGCAACAAGCCGGTGCGGCGAGAGTCGCCCAGGTGTTGACCTTTGGTCATACCGAGGGAGCAAACCAAAAGCTGTGGGTTGAACGGTTCAAAAAACTCGGACCGATTGCTCGAGATCAGAACGTCACCTTAGTAGTCAAACAACACGGCGGTGAGACGGGAACCGGGGAGGCTTGTGCCGAGATCATTCGCCGGGTCGATGATTCGGGCGTGCGAGTCAATTATGACGCCGGTAATGTGATGGACTATCTGAATGTCGATCCAATTCCCGACATTCAGAAATGTGCGGACGTCGTCCACAGCTTTTGCATGAAGGACCACCGCAATTGGCCTGTGGACCAAGATTGTGCGCCGGGGCTTGGCGAGATTGATCATTATCGGTTGCTCGAACCCGTGGCATCGTCGGGTCGTCCCATGCCGCTTTGTTGCGAGAACATTTTTCCGCCGCTGTTGCCACGGCCAACCCACCCAGAACACTTGGATGCTTTCGCAAAACGGACTCGGATATTCTTGGAGACCGTGGTCGCTGGCCTCGCCTATCACACAGCGGATAAATCATGATGGGCGGATTGAAATGGCATTTTTTTGGTTTGATCGTTTGTTGCACATCCCCTGTCATGGTTGCGGATGAGTCGGTTCCGCTGGACGAACCGGGTGAAACGATCATTCGTCCATTTAATGGTCATGACCTGAGCGGGTTCACGACTTGGCTACAGCAAAGCGGCCGCGACGATCCAAAGTCAAACTATACGGTGACCGATAGCATGATTCACCTCTCTGGCGAAGGGATGGGCTATCTGGCAACGAAAAATGCTTACCAGAACTATCACTTGAGCATTGAGTACAAATGGGGCGAGCGTGATGATGGATCCGGGCTCGTCCGGAATTCGGGCATTCTGTTGCATGCCGTTGGACCCGACGGAAATGCCAAAGGGATTTGGATGGCTTCGATCGAGGTTCAATTGGCTCAGGGATGTGAGGGGGATTTGATCGTCATTGAAGGCCAGGATGATGCGGTGAAAGCGATCCCAGTGGACATCACCAGCGAGACGGTGTTGGCCGCGGATGGACGAACCCGATGGAGCCTCGGTGGCAAACCAACGCGTTTTGCCGGCAAGCAATTCTGGTGGTCTGATCATCAGCTCGGATTCAAAGAGTTGCTGGATTCTCGAGGTGACCATGACCTTGCCAGCCCGCTGGGGCAGTGGACCAAGGTGGAATGCATTTGCAACGGCGACCGAATCACCGTCAAAATCAACGGCACGACCGTGAATGAGTGTTACAACGTGGTTCCCTCGAGCGGAAAGATTTTGCTGGAGAACGAGAAGAACGAAATCTTCTTTCGGAATTTCGAACTTCGACCGCTGTAGAACCTAGTCATACTCGCCGTCAAACGGAAAAACTTCTGCTTCCATGCTCAATCATGAAAGAACCTCATGAACAAGAACCTTCATCCGACGGAAGAACGTACCACCGAGCTTAACTTTACGGGGCCAAATCGTCGGCGTTTTGTTGCGGCGACGATTGGCGCGGCGACGATGGGCGGTGCGCCGTTGGCAACGATGATGCCCGTGCATGCGGCGGGCAGCGACTTGTTGAAAGTCGGATTGATTGGTTGTGGAGGTCGTGGCAGCGGTGCGGCACTGCAGGCGTTAAAGGCGGATGCGAACGTCAAACTGACCGCGATGGGCGACGCGTTCGAGGACCGCATCCAAATCAGCTTGCAATCGCTATCACGCAACCAAGACGTTGCGGGGAAGATTGACGTTCCCCGCGAGCGGCAATTTGTTGGTTTCGATGCTTATCAACAAGTCATTGCCAGCGACGTGGATGTCGTTTTGCTGACGACCCCGCCCCACTTTCGTCCCTCCCATTTGAAAGCGGCGATCGAAGCCGGAAAGCACGTGTTTGCGGAGAAGCCAGTGGCGGTGGATGCGCCCGGCGTGAGATCGGTTCTTGAAACATGTGCTGAAGCAAAACGCAAACGACTCTCGGTGGTCTCCGGTCTGTGCCTGCGCTCGGACGCGGGATTTCGCGAAACAGTTCAGCGCCTTCACGATGGTGCGATCGGCGAGATCCACACAATGATGGCCAACGATTATCGTGGACCGATCTGGGTCAAGCCACGCAAACCGGAGTGGACCGACATGCATTGGCAGATGCAAAATTGGTACTACTTCACTTGGCTATCGGGGGACTTCAATGTCGAACAACACGTTCACAATCTTGATGTTTGCGCCTGGGTCATGGGCGGCTATCCCAGCAAGGCGGTTGGCATGGGCGGTCGCCAAGTTCGTACCGAAGAAATGTACGGCAATATCTACGATCACCACAGCGTGACTTACGAGTACGACGACGGACGACGGATCTTTAGCAATTGTCGCCAGCAGCGAGGTTGCATGAATGAGATTCGGGCGGCCGCGCAAGGCTCTCGCGGTCGGCGCCACCGTTTCGGAGTCGCGGTTGGAGATCACGAACGATTCGACTTGGCGTTTTGACCAGGATGTGAAGAACATGTATCAAGTGGAACACGACGAAATGTTCGCGGCTATCCGATCCGGAGAGCCAATCAATAATGGTCGCTACATGGCGGAAAGTACCCTGTTGGCGATCATGGGCCGCATGGCGACCTACACCGGCCAATCCGTAACCTGGGAAGATGCCTTGAACTCAATGCAAGACTTGTCGCCGGAGCGATACGAATGGGGATCGGCACCCGAGATCACGATCGCAATCCCCGGACGCACGAAACTCGTTTAAAGGCAATAACAATCTCCCGTGATCGCAGCATGAAAAAACCGGATCGCTCCCGTCGATGATGCGGGGCCTGCACCAAATGCCAGTGCGGTTCATCGACGTCCAAACACTCTTCTTGCGAATCCGAGTGCCGCAGAGCCAAGTGGCTCGCAACAGTCTGGGGAGCTTCAATCGCATCGTGCCGGTGCATCATTGGCACGGGGATCGGCAGCAACAACACACACGCCAACCACGTCAACCACCGAGCATCGCCGGCCGGAAATACCACAAACCAGCGTTCGTGAAAATCCTCGAAGAGCCCGACTATGATAGAAATGACTTTGAGGTCTGCTACCCTTTTAGCAACGATCGACCAATCAGTGACTTTATTCTCCCCCGCTTCTTAACTCTTCTCCCACACTTTCTCATGCTGATTCGCATCTTGCCCCGCACCTCTGCGATTCTGTTGATCACATCGCTGTCTCTCTGCGGCGTGACGAGTCGTTGCGGCGGCGAAGACGCCAAGGAGATTGGCGGGCAAAATGCCGCTCCAGAAGTCCAAGACCCGGACTACCAAGTCCAAGGCGAGTACGTCGGAGAACAAACCGGCATGCAGGTGGTGGCGATCGGCGATGGCGAATTTGACATTGTGATCTATGAGGGTGGGCTTCCCGGCGCGGGTGCGAAATCAACTCCACCGCGACGAGTCGAAGCCGACGCGGCCGTCGTGGCCGATCTGGTCGAGTCCATGAAGCTGACACGAACACAGCGGACCAGCCCGACGACGGGCGCCCCGCACCGGACGGTGCGATTGTGCTTTTCGATGGGACCCAGAAATCGATCGACGATCACTGGGCGTCCGGCACGTTGACGGACGACGGATGGCTCGCCCAAGGCGCGACCACGCGGCAGAACTTTCGCGACTACAAGCTTCACGTGGAGTTTCGCACACCTTGGATGCCGAGCGCCACCGGGCAAGCTCGCGGCAACAGCGGCGTTTATCACCAAGGCCGCTATGAGACTCAAATTCTCGACTCCTTCGGACTCGACCGTCAAGACAATCAAACCGGCGCCATCTACACGGTTGCCCCCCCATCGGTGAACGCCTGTTTTCCACCGATGATGTGGCAAACCTATGACGTCGAATTCACCAGCGCCCGTTACGACGACTCGGACACCAAGATCTCGGACGCTGCGCATGACCGTGCGGCTAAACGGGATCATGGTCCAGAATGATGTGGCGGTCCCGGGCGCGACCCGTGCGTCGAAGATGGCCGAGGGTTCATCGCCCGGCCCGATCGATCTGCAAGATCACGGCAATCCGGTTCGCTTTCGAAACCTCTGGATTTTAGAACGCGATGCGGACAGGGAAGCCCGCCGGCCGATTATCCCCGGGTTCGAGCGATTTTTTGCGTCGAGTCCCGCACCATCGATCGACGGCGGTCAGGTCTTGACCAGCTCGCTCGCATGTGGGGCATGTCACGCCGGTGGCGATGTGTCGTCGCTGCCGACCCAGCGGGGTCCAAATTTGACTGACGTGGCGGGCCGCGTCCGCAGCGACGCGATGGTTGCAATGATCGCCAACCCACACATCGCCAAGCCGGGCACGACGATGCCCGACCCCTGGCCGGGGCTCGATGATCAAACTCGGAACCAACGAGCCGCCGCGATCACCAGTTATCTGGTCATGGCGGGAAACGGGAAATTGATCGACCGCGCCGCCGATCAAGGTATGGTCGAGGCCGGATCAGAACTGTATCACTCGATCGGTTGCGCCTGATGTCACCCGAGTTTTGAAGGGGCATCCACCCCGGCGTCAACGTCGGTTCCGCTGGGAGATTTGAGCCGCAAGTACTCACTGGTTTCGCTGGCCCGGTTTTTGCAAAATCCGCACGCCGTTCGACCGGGCCTTCGCATGCCCTCACTGGTCGGATCCACGGAAGAAGCCTACGCCATCGCCGCTTTCCTGACCCGCGACATCACCGTCCGGCCCGGCCGGGCGGTGTTTGCGCGACGCGTCTATCGCGGACAATGGAATCAATTGCCCGATTTCGATTCGCTCACTCCGGCAAAGTCCGACACGGTCGCCAAGCTTAGCATTGACGACATCAAGCCGAAAAACAATTTTGGCGTCGTCTTTGAGGCTCAATTGCCGATCACCGACGATGGTGAATACGAATTTTCGCTGAGGAGCGATGACGGCAGCTCGTTATCAATTGCCGGAAACCGATTGGTCAACGACTTCATTCACCCCGAGCAAACCGTCCGGGCGACTTATCAACTCGCCGCCGGCGTGTACCCGATTCGCATCGAGTACTTCGACGGTGGCGGCCAAATCGCATTGTCTTTGAAGGTGACGGATCCGAAGTTTGGAACCACCGATATCGCGACGCTCATCGCCGATCCCAATGACGTCGACCCCGACTTTTTACCATCCGATTTTGTCGTCAATGAAAGTTTGGTCGATGAGGGCCGACAATGGTTCGTCAATGCCCGATGCAAAAACTGCCACGCGATGAACGACGACTCCGATGCAACCACTCGTCCCGCGACTCAGCCGCCGTCGTATGACTCGTTGGAGGTTGATCGCGGATGTTTGGCCACGACCGTGATGGGGCCCGCGGTCAATTACGAATTGAATCCGCCTCAACGGGCCGCATTGGCTGCGGCGATCACGTCGCGACGGTCAAAGGCTTCATCATCCATCGACGACGCCGATCGAATTCATCAAACGATGGCGGCGCTGAATTGTTACGCATGTCATGCTCGCGACAAGATCGGAGGTCCCGAGCTTTCTCGCGATAGTTTGTTCAAGTCGACCATGCCCGAAATGGGGCTCGAGGGTAGATTGCCGCCACCGCTCGATGGGGTCGGTGACAAATTGAATGATGCCTACTTCGAGTCGGCACTCGACAAGTGCGCCAACCTTCGTGATTACATGGCGACGCGGATGCCTGCGTTCAGTTACCCGCCGCTTGCAGAGCTGCACCGGTCCTTCATCGCGATCGATCGCAGCGAAGCGATGACGACGGCGGATCATTCCGACTCGCACGCAGAGATTGTCGCGGCCGGACGGCAAGCGGTCGGCAACAAAGGACTGGCCTGCATCAAATGCCACAGTTTTGGAGGTGACAAAGGTGGCGGGCTGGGGGCGATCGACATGCTGGAGATGACCAATCGATTACGAGCCGCCTGGTTCCAACGCTACCTCCAAGATCCTGCGGGATACCGACCGGGCACACGGATGCCCAACAGTTTTCCCGATGGCAAGTCGGCGCGAAAAGACTTGTACGGTGGTGATCCGATTCGACAGATCGATGCGATGTGGCAGTACCTGTTGCAGGGACAGGAGGCGAAAGAACCGGAGGGCCTCAAACAAGGCGCGATCGTTCTCGGAGCCGGAAATAAGCCGCGGATTTATCGCAATTTCTTTGCCGACGTCAGCTCGCGAGGAATCGCTGTGGCTTATCCCACCGGACTGAATCTGATCTGGGACGCGGAAACGATGACCTTGGCGCGGGCGTGGCGAAACAGTTTTATCGATGCCTCACTGCACTGGGTCGGACGAGGTCAAGGTCGTCAAACACCACTCGGCGACGCGGTCATCCAAATCGAAGACGCGACACCAATCGCCCGGCTCGAATCGATCGACTCCACATGGCCTGATTCGAGCGGACGCGACCGTGGTTACCGGTTCAAGGGATACCGCCTCGGTGCGTCCGGCAACCCTATCTTCTCCTACTCGCTCGGCAAAGTGCAAGTCACTGACGAACCGTCGCCGCCGGACGAAGCGGATCCGACATTGATTCGAATAATCACCGTCGATCAAAATCGAATGACTTCGTCGGACCCCGGCACTTCCCAACCATTGGTCTGGCAATTCGCTGCCGGAAACATCGCCAAGACGGACGACGGTTTTCGAATCAACGACAAGTTCACCCTCTCGGTCAATGGCGTCGATTGCCGAATCGTGAACGTGGGAGAAACGCGATCTCTCCGAGCGTTGATTCCCGTTGGCAAAGCAACGACGTTCACTGAAACGATTCGTTGGTAAAACCCCAACCCCGCCATCCTTCATTGCCCTTTCATCTTTGTTTCATCATGAAATATTGCATCTTCAATATCACGACGTGGATCCTATTGATGTCCGTCGTTTCCGCATCGCTGGCGATTGGCGACGCGCCGACCGAACAGGATTACTATCGCATCACGACCTTCGAGACCCCCGAAGGGGAAGTCATCGAGGCGTGCGGTTTCCAAACGATGCCGGACGGCCGTTTGGCCGTTTGCTCGCGCCGCGGCGACATCTTTATGATTGCCGACCCGCTTGCCGAAAAGGTCACCGCGAATCAGTTCAGCGTGTTTGCCCGCGGCTTGCACGAACCGCTCAGTTTGGCAGAAAAAGGCGGTTGGCTTTACGCGACCCAGCGCCCCGAAGTCACTCGGATGCGAGACGAGGATGGAGATGGCGAAGCGGACGTTTTCGAAACCTATGCCGACGGGTGGGGCGTTTCGGGTGATTATCACGAGTACGCCTTCGGGTCAAAATTTGATTCCAAAGGCAACATGTTGATCACGCTGTGTTTGACCGGGTCGTTTTCCAGCGATGTGCCGTTCCGGGGTTGGGCCATGCAAATCACTCCCGACGGCCAAACCATTCCGTTCGCCAGCGGAGTCCGCTCGCCCGGCGGCATGGGCGCCAACCTAGCGGGCGATATTTTTTACACCGATAACCAGGGCCCGTGGAATGGAACCTGCGGTCTAAAGATACTCAGACCTGGAAAGTTTGTAGGTCATCCTGGTGGTTGGCGTTGGTACAATCTGGCCGAGTCGGCGATCGGGAAACAGCCAACTGCACCGGAGAGCGGCAGCCGATTGTGGATCGAAGCCGACCGGATCCCCGAATTGGATCCGCCTGCGATCCTGTTTCCCTACGACAAAATGGGAAAGAGTGCTTCCGGGATCGCTTGCGACACCAGCGGCGGAAAGTTTGGCCCCTTCGGCGGTCAATTATTTGTCAGCGACCAAACGCAAAGCATGCTGATGCGAGTTTTCTTGGAACAGGTAGACGGTGTTTACCAAGGCGCATGCTTCCCTTTCCGAAGCGGATTTGCGTCCGGTAATGTCGGCACCGAAATGTCACCCTCCGGCGCATGTTCGTCGGCGGTACCAATCGAGGATGGGGGTCGGTGGGTAACCAACCCTATTCAATCGAGCGTCTCGATTGGACCGGGAAAGTCCCATTCGAAATCAAAGAAATGAAGCTGGCCAAAGACGGTTTTGAATTGACGTTCACCGAGCCAGTCGACGAGCAAACGGCGGCGGATCCGGCGAGCTACCTGATGTCGACGTATGCCTATGAGTATCGGGAACAGTACGGCAGTCCCGAAGTTGACCCGACCGAGGCAACGATCATGTCAGCCGTCGTCGCGGCCGACGCCATGAGTGTCCGGTTGCAAGTCGAGGGACTGGAGCGGGGCCACGTTCACGAACTGCACGCCGACGGTGTCAAAAGCAAAACGTCACTACCCCTGCTGCATGCCGAAGCCTACTACACCGTGAATCGACTCATCAACGACTGAGGTGAAAATGCCGGATCTGCGTCGCTGTTGCTCCTTGGTCCAGCCTACGCTGCATCCCGCCACAACGAGTGGTGTGGATTGAAAAACCGTGAACTGATCGGGAGGAAACGATGGCGGACGACGATGTTCAAACCTCGCATGGGGATGAAACCAACCCGCCGTCCACTGGACCGGATATCAAGGAAGTAAAGATCATCTCCGGCGATTGCTAAAAGTCAACGAATCAAAATGGAGCCAATACGACGAGCCGTCGAAGCAAGAGTCCGCAATCCACGCATTCCGACAATACGCAATGCAGTGGTACTGATCTCGAAATGATCATGGTGAGTTTAGTTTTCATGATCGGAGTTACACGGTCCGCCGCGTCGAGAGGCTGGCTTCTCGACGATAAAATAAAATTGACGAGCTATGTGCTTTGATTAGCGTCGAAGATTTCCACTCCATTTCGACTGATAAAAGTGTGCGCTAAACTAAGCATGGGATCCGTGGCGTTGATATAAATGCCGGTACCGATCCCAGTCGTCTTGGCTACTCGATTGCCAATCAATAGGGACCAAGTCAACGACAGACTTCCGCCCTCGTAATAGATTGCGCCGCCGTCATGGGCACGGTTTGCGAGAAGCATGGTGTGGGTCAAGCTCGTCTCGCCGTCAACGAAGAGGGCTCCGCCTTTTCCCTGTGCTGTATTGCCGATGAAAATGCTGGCTTGAATCGTGGTGATCGATCCGCCAATCGAGCTGATAGCACCGCCATCTGCTACGGTTGCGGCATTCTGCAGAAAACTAGTATTGAGCACGTCTAGTGTGCTGGCAAAGTTGAAGATCGCCCCGCCAGCGTAGGCCGTTGAATTCCCAGTCAGCAGGCTATCTCGAATGATCGTCGTCGATCCGTTTGAAGCATGTATCCCACCACCCCCACTCAATGACGCGTTGTCGAGAATTTGGCTCGATCGGATCTCCAAGTTACTCGCTTCAAGAAGAAACGCTCCTCCGTCGGCGTTGGCAAAGTTGTTTCTGAAAATACTATCGCGAATCTGCAGCTCGGAGCCACCAAGAACGGACATCGCTCCGCCACTGCCGCTGGTGACACGATTGTTCGTGAATTCACTTGATTGGACGACCACATCACTGTTCCACGAGAAGATGCCACCACCCGCGTACAGCGTCGTATTGTTTTCAACCGTGGAGCCCTCGATCGATACAGTCGAGTTGCCGAGTTGCATCGCTCCCCCCGACGTATCAGCGGAATTGTCAGTGATCAAGGTGCTCTCAATCTCCAGCGTTGATCCCTCGCCAAAGATCGCTCCGCCAACCGCCGCATGGTTGTTCGAAATCGAACTGTCGGAAATCACAACGCTCGCTCCGGCACTGACGCGGATAGCTCCTCCGTTTGCCTCGGCGGTGTTACCAGTGATGATGCTGTCTGAAATGAAGGTTTCCGAGTCTGGGTCGAGTGCCAATCCGCCCCCGTCGTA
Organism: Pirellulaceae bacterium; assembly: GCA_963781095.1. Lineage (GTDB taxonomy): Bacteria > Planctomycetota > Planctomycetia > Pirellulales > Pirellulaceae > Rubripirellula. Next base: position 106,486 of record CAWAEA010000011.1, on the reverse strand, counting down.
GGCCGTGACCAAATTGTTATCGATCATGGTGTCAATGATTTCGAGTCGTCCCTGATTTAGAACGCCACCCCCGGCATAAATGGCGGTGTTGCCAGTGATGCGGCTATCATTGATGACCAGATTTCCTTGGTTGAACGCCCCGCCGCCAACGCCGCCGTTTCCACCGGTCAGTTCGAGACGATTCAGAGTGACATCGCTGACGTCCGAAACGTACAGCACGCTGTTGCCCGAAGTGAGTGCGGAAGCGTCAATCACTGCCGTTCCACCAATCGCCGTGAATGTTACCTTGCCGCTATCGTCAAAAACCCCGAGTCCATACTGCCCCTGAAGGGCGTAGTTTCCTGCCGGAATCTCGATGACGTCGTCACCAGGACTATTTTTGGCAACTTCGATCGCCTCTCGCAAAGTCGTCACGCCATCATTAGCATCGAATCCATCCGCAAAAGTATCGACCAGGACGGCGAGTAATCGCCGGCTTTCCATCGCTTCAAATCGAAGCCTTCGATTGATGTTTGGACGAGTTTTGATTTGGCGTTGAACCGACGTAAGACTGGTAGAGCGAATCACCATCGAAATCTCCTTGGGAAGGTGCAAATCCGACGAGAAAACTCCCGCCTCGGATCTTCGAAGAAGACTTTACCAGTAGCCGGTGGTCAGCGGGGCATTAGCAGCCGTTCAGAAAACAATTCGGTAAACATCTCAATGCGTTGTCTCGTCGTCATCAATTCAAAACTGCGGTCGGCGTGATGACTCGTCATCTTGCGAGCGGTGTTGCTCGGCACTGTCCCGAAGTCCAGCGTGAACCCTTGTGATGATTGCGAGGGACGCGGTTAACCGCATCCGATTGAACGTTCACCGTGTGCCAACAAACCTACAAATCAAGTGCGGCAATGCGTCTTGCGGCTTCTTGTGTTGCTTTGTTTAAGACATCATCCAGTTTGACCACGGATCCTTCTGATCGTTTGCTTTCGTCCGCGGCTTGCATGAACGTGTAGATCTCGATCGTCTCTTCCGCCGAAACGGGTGGTTGGCGAGTCTTGAAGAATTGAACGATCTCGACCAATAGCGGTTTGTAACCGCTAAACTCGCCGAGTGGCTGGATCGATTTGCTTCCGAACGCGACTCCACCGTATCCACTCACGGATTGGTTGTTTTCCTTGCGGCGACCGCGAAATGTTCCAATCCGCCCGCCTTTCCAGGTTCCAACGACCAGATCCGTGTTGGGAGTGCTTGCTCGCACGACCGACTCACATCCCGTTCCCATCAACGTAAACAACGGTTCAACTCCATGAATGCCGTACCAAAACAGATCGGGATGCGTTTCTTCGATCGGACAGGGGCTGTAAGTATCACAGCCCACCACATCGCCAGCCGATCCCGCCAAGATCGATTTGACGCCGTCGGTGTAACGCAACGAAGACGATGAAAACATCGGAGTTTTGAACCTCTCGGCCAGTTCGTAAATCGCAACGGTATCCGCCAGCGAGGCCGCCACCGGCTTGTCGATGAAGACGGCCTTACCGGACTTCAGCACCGGGACAGCAAACTCCAAATGCACCCGACCATCATTGGTCTCCAGCAAGACCGCATCGACCCGTGTCAACAATTCGTCGATCGAATCGACCAATTCGATACCCATCTCCCGCATCTGCTTGATACCCTTCTTGCCCGACGCGACGCTGCTGGGGATGTCAAGGCTGTTCTTTGGACAAGCGACGACAACTCGGCAACCCGACAGCTCGGGTGGTGCATCGGGATCATTGAGCAGTTTGGTGAACGCGGCCGCGTGCGACGTGTCCACGCCAATGATGCCGACTCGAATGACGGATGAGGGATCGTCCGACGTCCCGGTTTGCGATTGCCCGCAAGCGGTAAGACTCATCGAAAACAACAGGGTGGCAGCGAGGATTTTTGGAAGATGCATAGAATTCGGCATGTCGTCAATTGGGGTGATGATCAGAACACTATGGTGTTCTCCAATGTTTTCGGCACGCTTTCACGCGACCGAGTCCACCCGGTTCGTGCGGCCGATCGACGAATCGGCATGCACTCAACCGTGAAAAAATTGCGACGAGGACTTTGACGTCGGCGATCCAGAGCTCACTTCACGTAAACGCTCAGCCGCTTCTTCGAGTAGTTCGCGCCGCTGCCGCTGAACGTCCAGTCGCTGTTGTCACCGGCATTGTTTCCTATTCCGATATCAGCGTTGTTCCCGCTACTCCAGTGATTGATGGCGAACACCGTTTCTTTGGCACCGACGTTGTGAACCTGCATGCTGCCGTATCCATCGACCGGCATTCCCGGTTGATCACCGAAATCGAATCGAGTCGGGGATGCACCGGGAACTTTTCTTTCATTCGCCGGTGAATAATTGTTGGGCCAGAACTCGATGCTGCCCGACGTGATGGATCGATCCTGCTGGACACCATCGAAGCTTGCGAACACTTCCATCGAGGTGACATTTTGGCGAAAGTCCGCAGCGGAACTCGCGGTCGGAATGCCGATCTTGCCGACGTCCTGAGTAAACGCATCCATCGTCACAAAGACGGCTTGATCACCTTTGTCTTCCGAGCGGAGTTCCAACAAGTATCCGACGCGTGAAAAGTCTTTGACTTGATCGTGATGATCGACCGAGTACTCGATGTCGCGTCCGAGCTTGCTCAGATCGATTTCGTAGACCAGTTGGTACTCGCTGTCGATCGAAAGCTGGCTGGCGAAACTTGGTTCTTCACCACCCCGAAATGCGCCGACCGGCAACCCGGTGCTGCCGGTCAAGTTGGGTTCGGCCAACTTGTCCCAGGCGAACCGGAAGGCGACGGGATTTTCGCACTTCTCCGACGTCAACGTCACGCGGTTGCCTTCGATCGTTGCATCGGCTGGTTGATAGCCGGCGGATCCCGCACCGATGACTTCAAAATGCGTTGGCGGCTTTCCGTCCCGCGTCTTCAACCCATCTCCGGTGTATTTGAATGTAATCGACAACTTTCCTGGCGCAACTTCCATCGATTCCATCACGGGGCTGTTGGCCAATACGTCGCGTCCGTAGTCGTTCTTGAGTGCCAACAAGGCGAGTCGCATTCCGACGTCCTGCTTGTTCGGCGGATGAATGTTGTCGAGCGTGGCGATGTCATTGATCACAACCATGCCCGTGTTGGGAATCTTGGTGGCCGCCTCTTGAGCCTCCCAAAATGTGGCCAATATCGATGGATCCTCGTTACCGTATTGATAGGGTGCGATCTGGACAAAATAGAACGGAAAGTCTCCCTGGTTCCAAATTTCTCGCCAACCGTTGATCAACGCTTTCATCTTTTCGGTGTACAGCATCCCTTCGCCGTGGTTGGATTCGCCCTGGTACCAAATCGCGCCGCGAATCGGCAAACCGACCAATGCGTGGATCATCCCGTTGTAGAGCATCGTCGGATCTTGATGCGATTTGTACGGCATCAACGACTCGGGGTAAGCCGGGTTGGGTGCGATCTCGCCACCGCTCTCAAGCGATTGCTTGGCCGACGCCAACCATTCTTCAACGCTCGCGATTTGCTGTTCATTGAGCTTGCGATTGGACTGCGTTCCCGGGGTTCGGTTTTCCACCGATTTGTAAATATCTTGGAGCGCATCAACGTGCTTGAATCCGACTGGCGGCGTCCAGGGTTCGATGCGGGTTCCGCCCCACGATGAATTCACGATCCCGATCGGAACCCCCAATTCTTTTTGCAATTGACGGGCCATGAAATAGCCACAGGCGGTGAATCCGCCCACCGTTTCTGGTGAGCAAATCTTCCAATCGGCCTGAATGTCATCCAACGGTAAGTTGGCTTGCCGTTTACCGACCAAGAACTGGCGAATCGTCGGATGATCGGCGGCAGCGATTTCTTCTTTCGCATTCGTGCTGCTCGCGACGCTCCACTCCATGTTCGATTGGCCGCTGCAGAGCCAGACTTCGCCGACGAGTGCGTCCTTGATTTCGATGTCGCTTGAGCCGTGAATCGCCACCGTGCTCGGATCGTTACTTGCCTCCATCGCGGGCAATTCGACACTCCACTTGCCCGATGCATCGGCGGTGGCCGTCGACGACGCCTCGCCAATGGACACCGTTACTTTTTGGCCGGGATTGTCCCAGCCCCAAAGGTGAATCGGTTTCTGTTGCTGGATCACCATGTGATCGGCGAAAAAGCCCGGCAATCTCACCTCAGCGGACGCATCGAGTGCGCCGAAAAGGATCATCGTGAACGCCACGATCGGGTAACGTAAATCAATCAACTTCTTCATGGAGTATTGACCTGAGAGGGGAATGGAGGGTGTGGGAAGGAAAGACAGGCGGGGAAATCAAGTGATTTCGGGCGGGCGGGGCACGCTGCGAACGAGCGATTCTAATCGAAGCGACCTCGACGGTTGCAAGCCGCGGGCGGCAAAGTTAAAGTCTATAGACGTCGGAGCGTGCGGCGGTGCCACTCCTTTGTTGCCGTAGCAATGGAATCGGCGACCAGCGGCTGCACCCACACTCACTGACGCTCGGTGGGGTGACGTGGTCATGACATCTCAAACTCACACGCTTCAACCATGTCGACATCAACGTTCGCTTTACGCGGCATCGTTCCGCCGCTGATCACACCCTTGTTGTCGCGTGACGAGTTGGATGTCAAAGGACTCGGCCGACTGCTCGATCACGTGATCGACGGTGGCGTCAGCGGAGTCTTCATCTTGGGCACGACGGGTGAGGCGCCGAGTTTAAGTTATCGGCTACGTCGCCAAATGATCGCTGAAACCACACGGCACGTGGCTGGGCGGATCCCGGTGCTGGTCGGGGTCACGGATACGGCATTCGTCGAAACGGTCGAGTTGGCCAAGCATGCGGCGGACTGCGGTGCGGACGCCGCCGTTCTGACGACACCTTATTACTTCCCCGCCGGTCAAACCGAATTGACCTCGTATGTTCAAAACATCCAGCCACTCATTGCGTTGCCGTTGATGCTTTACAACATGCCTCAGTTGACAAAGGTCTGGTTCGAAATCGAAACGCTCCAAACGTTGTCGAAGATCGACGGCATCGTGGGTGTCAAAGACAGCAGCGGCGACATGGACTATTTTGCCCGTCTTTGCGAATTGAAATCATCGCGGCCGGATTGGTCGATCTTACTCGGACCCGAAGCGTTGCTTTCCGAGGCTCACAACTTGGGAGGCGACGGAGGCGTGTGCGGAGGCGCGAACGCCGCCCCACGTTTGTTCGTTGATTGCTTCGAGGCGTTACAGGACGATGACGCGGAGAAGCTGGAGCTGACTCGACAGAAGATCTTGCGTTTTCAAGACATCTACGACATCGGAAAGTACGCTTCGCGTCACATCAAAGCGACCAAGGCTGCCGTTTCACTGCTCGGAATTTGCGGTGACCTGCCCGCCGATCCGTTTCACGCCTTTCGCGAACCCGAGCGGAAAAGAGTCGCCGAGATTCTCCAAAGCATCGGGTTGATTTGATGCTGGCCGCCACGTTTTTCAACAACCTCGATTGGGCCGTGCTGCTGGGCTATTTCTTGGTCATCATGGGGATGGGGCTGTTCTTTTACCGCCGCACCCGATCGGCGGACCAATTCACCGCGGGCGGACGGTCACTGCCGGGATGGTTGTGCGGACTGTCAATCTTTGCGACCTATCTCAGCAGCATCAGCTATTTGGCTGCTCCCCGGCAAAGCGTTCGTGGACAATTGGAACGTGTTCATGTACTCGCTCGCGTTGCCGTTTGCGGCGGCAATCGCGGTCCAGTTTTTTTTGCCGATGTATCGTCGCTCGGGCGAAGTGTCGGCCTATTCGTTGTTGGAAAACCGATTCGGTTTGTGGGCCCGCATCTTCACCAGTTGTTTCTATCTGCTCTACCAGATCGCGCGGATCGGCGTGGTGATGTACTTGATGGCGTTGCCGATGGCGGTCTTGTTCGGATGGGACATTCGCATCGTGATTTTGTTCACCGGCGTGATCGTCACTGCTTACTCGTTTGTGGGCGGGATCGTGGCCGTGATCTGGGCTGATGCGATCCAAGCCGTCGTGTTGTTGGCTGGTGCGGCGATTGCGCTGGCGATCTTGTTGTGGGGAATGCCCGGTGGTGCCGGCGAAGTGATCGACGTTGCCAACCGAGCTGGTAAATTCTCACTCGGTAGCCCCGACCCGTGGGATGTTTCCAGTTCCACGATCTGGGTCGTGCTGGCGTACGGTTTCTTTGACAACCTGCGTAACTTCGGTATCGACCAAAGTTATGTTCAACGTTACATCGCCGCGAAGACTGACCGTGAAGCTGCCAAGAGCGTCTGGGTGGGTGCTCTGCTTTACGTGCCCGTCAGCGCCCTGTTCCTATTCATCGGATCGTCACTCTACGCCTACTACGAGGCCCACCCGGCGGATACGCAAGAAGTTCGAATGATCGTCGCCAAACAGAAGATGATGCAGTCGGGCGTGCAGGAAGATGCACCGGATTACTCGCAAAGATTGGCTGAGACCGTCGAAGGCTTGTCCGAAACGGACTTGGGCGACCGCGTCTTTCCCCATTTCATCGTCGCCCACTTGCCCCAGGGGGCGAGAGGATTATTGATCGCGGCGATTTTTGCGGCGGCCATGAGCACCGTTTCCACGTCGCTCAATTCGTCGGCCACGTTGGTGATGAGCGACTTTTACAAACGACTCTGGCGTCCGGATTCGACCGATGCCCAGCACGTCGGCGTGCTGCGTGCGTCGACGATCGCGTGGGGGGCAATGGGCACGATGATGGCGCTGGTGATGGTACGATTGACCGACAGCGTGCTGGATATCTGGTGGGTGCTCTCGGGCGTGTTGGGCGCCGCAATCGTGGGCCTGTTTTTGTTGGGCGTCATGGTGCCCGCGATTCGAAGCCACAGCGCAATCCTTGTTTTGATTCTCGGATTAACGCTAATCGCATGGATGGCCGTTTCGAAAACCACGTTTTGGCCAACATCGCTGGAAGGCTACGCGAGTCCCTTCAATGCGTTGCTGGTGATCGTCGTCGGACCCTCGGTGATGGTGATCAGCGGATGGTGGCTGTCCCGTACTCGTTCGTTTTTGCAACCCGATCCCAATGCCAAATCCTAAATGCTAGCTGAATCACGAGAGAGTCATGAATAAATTTTTATTGATCGCGATGATCGGTTTGATGAGTTCCTCATTGGTTGCGGAGGACCGCGATTGGAAATTGAAACCGCTGGAGTACAACCATCCGGGTCTCGAAGTCGACTTGGGCGTCGGCTTGTGGGCCTATCCGCTGCCGATGGATTACGACAACGATGGTGACATGGATTTGTTGGTTGCCTGTCCCGACAAGCCGACCAATGGCGTCTACTACTTTGAAAACGATTCGCAAGATTCATCCGTCAAGATGCCAGTCTTCAAGCCGTCGGTTCGTTTGGGTGACGCGAGCGAGTACATGATGATGAGCATGATCGGGGATGAGCCAGTCATCATGTCGCCCGCGAAAGAATACCGACGCGATCCCGTGACCGGCAAATTTGAATTCGGCAAACCCAGCAAGATTGATGCGGTTTCCAACCCCAATCATCAAACCGGTGGTCGCACCCGAGCCAACATGTGGCGCCGCGTGGACTTCGATGGGGACGGTGACCATGACATCGTGGTCGGGTCAGGCGACTGGACTGAATTCGCCTGGGATCATGCGTACGACAGTGGTGGTCGGTGGCGAAATGGTCCCCTGCACGGATACGTGCATTTGATCTTGAACGATGGTAACGACGAATCGCCAAAGTATTCCAAGTCACCCGAGCGTTTGCGAGCCGGTGGGGGCGACATCGACGTTTACGGTTGGCCTAGCCCCAACTTTGCTGACTTCGACGGCGACGGCGATCTGGACTTGCTGTGCGGCGAATTTTTGGACGGATTCAACTATTTCAAAAACATCGGATCACGCCAGGAGCCGAGCTACGCCTCGGGACACAAGCTGATTGCCGCGGATGGAAACCCACTTGTCATGGATCTGCAAATGATCACACCAACGGCGATCGATTGGGACAAGGACGGGGATTTTGATTTGATTGTCGGCGATGAAGACGGTCGCGTCGCGTTGGTTGAAAACACCGGACGAATTCAAGACGATGCACCGGTGTTTGAAGTGCCGACTTATTTTCGGCAACAGGCTGATACGTTGAAATTCGGCGCGCTGGCGACTCCCTTTGCTTACGACTGGGACAATGACGGCGACGAGGACATTTTATGTGGCAACACCGCGGGCTCGATCGGCTTCTTCGAGAACCTCGGCATTGCCGAGAATGGCATGCCAAAGTGGAATGAGCCGCGTTTGTTGAATGTGAAGTCGCGAGACGGGGAAGTGGAGCCGTTCCGCGTCATGGCGGGTCCGAGCGGTTCGATCCAGGGTCCGTGCGAGGCGAAGTGGGGTTACACGACATTGTCGGTCGCCGATTGGGACGGGGATGGTGACGGAGACATCATCTACAACTCAATCCTCTCACGCATCGGTCTGTTGATCAACGACGGAGGCGTGATGTCCGAGACTGAGTTTGATACGGGTCTGAGTGAATCTCCACCCGCTTGGTACTGGTGGCAAACGAAGTCCGCCTCGGCGCTGACCCAGTGGCGAACGACACCCGTTGCAATTGATTTCGACGGAGATTCTCGACTCGATTTGGTGATGCTCGATCAACAGGGTTTCTTGACCCTTCGCTCGGCCGGCGGGCCGGCCCAACGGATCTTTGTCGATGAGGACAATCAACCCCTGCAACTCAACTCGGCCACATGCGGCGGATCGGGACGGGTCAAGTTGGCGGTGATCGATTGGGACAGTGATTCCCGATTGGACGTCTTGGTCAATTCAGAGAACGCAACGTGGTATCGCAATTGTGAAGATCGAGACGGAAAGGTGGTCCTGAAAAAAATCGGCAACTTGGCCGATCGGAATGTCGCCGGGCACACGTCCAGTCCTGCCGCGTGTGACTTTGACGAAGACGGAAAACCCGACTTGTTGGTGGGCAGTGAGAATGGTCGCATCTATCATCTCGAGCACGAAGAAAGTCAGTCCTACCCCAGCGAACAATTGATGGCTCGATCGGAAAACGACGCGAAACCGGCGAGATTCCCCGGCTTGGTTTCGGAGGAGTTCGTGTTCGAGAAAGCGTCATTCGACGAGTGTCACGCGTCGACGATCTGTAAGACCACTCGGGGCATGGTGGCGTCATGGTTCGGTGGTACCAAGGAGGGCGATGAAGACGTCGGCATTTGGACCAGCTACCACGACGGACGTGGATGGTCGAAACCGACCGAGGTCGCCAATGGCATCCAGCATGATGGGCTGCGATACCCTTGCTGGAATCCGGTTCTATTCCAACCGCCCGGTGATGGCCCGACGTTGCTGTTCTTCAAAGTCGGACCGCGACCCGATGCGTGGTGGGGCGAAATGATGGTCAGCTTTGATCGCGGTCGCACGTTTGTGAATCGTCGGCGATTGCCTGAGGGAATCGATGGTCCGGTCCGATGCAAACCGATCCTGGTGGATGACGAAACGACGCTGGTGTGCGGTTCGTCGACCGAACACGATGGATGGCGAGTGCACTTCGAGTCAGTCGGAATGATCGATGGTGAAGTCGACGGACGTTGGAAACGCATCGGACCGATCAACGACGGTAAAGAATTTAGCGCCATTCAACCGACCTTTTTGACTCACCCCGATGGTAGCCTGCAAATCCTTTGCCGCACCAAGGAAGGCGTGATCGCGACCAGCGGATCGTCGGACCAGGGCGTCTCTTGGTCGCCACTCAATGCGACGGAGCTGCCCAATCCCAATTCGGGAATCGATGCGGTGACGCTGGCCGATGGTCGGCACCTACTGATCTACAATCATCTCGATTCGGGCAAGACCGGATGGGGACGTCGCGGGCTTTTGAACTTGGCGATCTCGGAGGATGGCGTGAACTGGATTCCCGCTGGAGTCGTCGAGCGAGAAGCCAAGGGTGAGTTCAGTTATCCCGCGATCGTGCAGACCGATGACGGGTTGGTTCACGCGACTTACACCTACAACCGAAAGAAAATCAAACACATTGTGATCGATCCCCATTCGCTCGCATTGGAAGCCAATCCGAAAGGAAGCTACGAGTGAACCATCCCATCTCGCTCGGCTTGGACTTCGGTACCGAGTCCGTCCGAGCCATTCTGGTCGATGCACTGGGGAAGCAGTGGTCGATTACCGAAAGTCGTTACACGCATGGCCAGATCACCGGCACATTGCCGGACTGCGACGAAGCGTTACCGCCGCGGTACGCGTTGCAGTGCCCGAGTGACTGGATCGAATCGGCGGCCTCGGCCACGCAGGCCGCGCTGTCACAGGCCGGTGTCGACGCCAGCGGCGTGGTCGGGATCGGTGTCGATTTCACCAGCTGCACCATGTTGCCCACGACGATCGACGGCACACCATTGTGCGAGTTGGAAACGTTTAAAAACGTGCCGCTCGCATGGCCCAAGCTTTGGAAGCACCATGGGTGCTGGCACAGACCGAACACATGAACGCGATCGCCCGCCAGCGGGACGAACCCTTTTTGAAACGCTACGGCGGAACGATCGGACTGGAGTGGTTCTTTCCCAAGATGCTTGAGACGATCCAAGACGCACCGCAGGTCGCCGACGCGGCGGCCGTCTGGCTGGAAGCTGGGGACTGGTTCGTTTGGCAATTGGTCGGTGGTCCTGCCCAGACGCTCACCCGTTCGACCTGTCAAGCCGGATACAAGGCGTTCTGGTCCGCCAGCGACGGATATCCGCCCTTGGACTATTTCGCCGCGGTCGACCCCAGGCTGGCCGAAGCCGTGAGCCATCGGTTGCCCGGAGTGATGCGTTCGCCGGGCCAGTCCGCGGGTGGACTGTCCCCCGCGATGGCCACCCGGTTCGGATTGCTAGCGGGGACACCCGTCTCGACCGCGATCATTGATGCCCACGCAGCGGTGCCCGGAGTCGGCGCCGCCGATCCGGAGGTGTTGGTGATGGTGATGGGGACCAGCAGTTGTCATATGCTCAACGCAACTTCTCTGTGCGACGTGCCCGGTGCGGCGGGAGTGGTCCAGGGAGGGATCTTGCCGGGGATGTTCGGATACGAAACCGGTCAAGCCGCGGTCGGCGATGCGTTCGCGTGGCTGCGTCGGCTATTGGGGCTGGAGTCGTTCGACACGCTCTCCGATGCCGCCCGGCGGTTGCCGCCCGGCGCCAATGGCGTGTTGTGCATGGACTGGATGAACGGTTGCCGAACGCCCCTGATGGACGGTGCGCTCCGCGGCGCGTTCGTCGGACTCGGGTTGCAACACGGCCCCGAGCATCTGTACTTGGCGTTGATGGAGGCGTCCGCGATGGGGCTGCGCTGGATCGTGGAAATGCTTCGCGACGCGGGAGTGCCGATCAACCGATTTGTCGCCACCGGCGGTCTGCCGCATCACAACCGAGCGTTCATCGAGGTCTATGCGGACGTGCTCGATACGCCGATCGAAATCCATCCGTCGACGCACGGACCGGCGGTCGGCGCCGCAGTGCTGGGGATGTGCGCGGCCGGGGCGGCCGCCAGCGGATTCAACTCCATCACCGCCGCAGCGGCGGCAATGGCCGATGCTCCCGAAGGCCAGCAAATCATCATCTCACCCCGCCCCGATCGCACCGCCGCCTACGACGTGCTTTATCAAAACTATCGTCGACTCGCCGCCGCCATCGTTGATCAACACGGATAGGACTCGTTTCGGTGGATTGGGTTTTCAGCGACTATTGTCATCCGATTCCTTTTCGGCGCGCGAAATCGATGGCGGCCTTGTTTGGCGGCTCGGTGGGTCTTTCTCGTGTCCTGTTCGATGCCGGGATCACCTTGTGATTCGAGCCAACGATCCAACTCGCTGGATAGTTCGTCGCGAATTTGCTTGGTCGATTCCGAGTTCGCTGTCAATAAATTTTGCATCTCGTAAGGATCGGTTGCCGTGTGATAGAGCGTCTCGAAGGGACGCACTTGGTAACGCTTCACGAGTTGGTAAACCTCATCAGATTGCGTGGCATCCCAAACCCATGTTTGCCAGTAAGTCCTTGACAACTGGGTCAAGTTTTGGTGAGACATCACGTGCTTTTCGATGTACAGGTTCTCGGGGCTGAGATTGCGGATGTAACGATGCGTTCCATCACTGATCGTCCGGATCGGATAGGGTGGACCCTCCGGCACATTGTTGTGTACTCCGTAAACATACTTTCGATGCTTGTCGGTTTCGCCCGTCATTACCGATGCGAAGCTCGTTCCGTCAAAATGGTTCTCGTTCACATCACCGCCGACCATGTCGATGATCGTGGGCAATACGTCCGCGTACTGGACCAAAGCATCGGTCCGCCTGCCTGCTTCGATTCGGGACGGCCAACGTGCGATCAATGCGGTGTGAAGTCCGGTATCCCAATTGGTCCACTTGTTGCCTGGAAATTGAGACCCCTGTTCCGAAGTGAACAAGACCAACGTGTCGTCGGCGTGACCGGATTGTTCTAGCAACCCGAGGATCTCGCCGACTTGTCCGTCCATGTAAGTGATCTCGGCCAGGTAGTGTGAGAACGCTTGGCGGGTCACCTTGGTGTCCGCAATGTTGGGCGGCAGTACGATTTTCTCGGGTGGATACGCCGACGCATCGCCCATGACCCAAGGCACGTGTGGTTCGACGAGCGCGACGACCAAACAAAACGGTTTATCGCCCTCATCGGATGGACCGGTGATGAAGGATCTGGCGCCTTCCAGGTCATGCGCTCGAGTGGGTTCGCGTACACAATTCGGGTCAAAGCCTGGAACACTTTCGAACGGAAATGCCTTCTCGGGCAACACGTGAACCTTTCCTGCGATACCGACGCGGTACCCAAGCTTGTTGAGGTGGTGTGGCATGCTGGTCGTCTCGGGCAAGCTCGACGAGTGATTCCAGGCGCACCCGTTTCGCATCGGATACTGTCCCGTGTACAGTTCGGCGCGACACGGTTGGCACATCGCTTCGGCCAGGTACGCGTGATTGAAGACCAACCCGTCGGCCGCCAACTTATCCAAGTTTGGAGTGTTGGCGTTGAGCCCACCGTACACGGGCAAGTCGTTGTAGGTGCAGTCGTCCGCCATGATCACCAGCACATTGGGACGTTCGCCCGCAAATGACGGCGAGGTCAGGCAAAATGGGGTGATAAACGCGACGAATAGGAGCGCGTTGAGGACGATTCTTGGCATGCCGAAATCCATGATCGGGGACAGTCAGCAACGAGTGATCAATCAGTGACGTTTCCTTTTCCGCTCTTTCTCACTCGCTCCCCCGCAAATTGCTGAGCGGCGAGAGAAGAGAGGACCTTCAATGCGTCACTTGTTGATCACTCGTTGCTTAAAGAGGGTGTGAGTCAATCAAATGCAAAGTTTAGTCGAATCGGCAACCGAGATTTTTGGAATGCGGTCCTCTTTACTAGAGTCGATCCCGATGGGTCCGGCGGAGAGCGGCCTTTGAATCGGGACGTTTCCCAATTTGGTCCGGCTGCGTCATAATGCCTTGCATGGATACACCCACGCCCAACACCGATCTGGCCAATCGCCGAAAAGCCCCCGAATTGCTAGCTCCGGCGGGCGACTGGCAATGCGTCAAAGCGGCGATCGAGAATGGCGCCGATGCGATCTACTTTGGCCTGGATTGCGGATTCAACGCTCGATACCGGGCTCAAAATTTTGGGATCGCCGACCTGCCCGAGCTGACCAAACGACTTCGCGGTCGCGGCGTCAAAGGCTACGTCACGCTCAACACACTTGTTTTTCCGTCTGAGATGCCGGCGCTAGCCAAAGCGGTCGAAGCCATCGCTCGTGCGGGAATCGACGCCGTGCTCGTTCAAGACTTCGGCGTCGCGCAATTGGTCCGGGAAATTTGTCCCGAGCTTGAGATTCACGCGTCGACGCAAATGAGTCTGACCAGCGCCGAGACGATCGCCGTCGCGGCAAAGCTGGGGCTGTCACGAGTCGTTCTGGCTCGCGAATTGTCGATCGGCGAAATTCGCAAGATCACGGCGGCGACCGAGATGCCGATCGAAATTTTTATTCACGGAGCTCTCTGTGTCGCCTACTCGGGTCAATGTTTGACGAGCGAATCGCTGGGTGGACGGAGTGCCAATCGGGGCCAGTGTGCCCAGGCGTGCCGCTTGCCCTACGAGTTGGTGGTCGATGGCGAAGACCGCCATCTCGGTGACGTGAAGTACCTGTTGAGCCCACAAGACTTGGCGGGTTACGCCGCGATCCCCGATGCGATCGATGCGGGAGTGGCGTCGATCAAAATCGAAGGTCGCTTGAAGACCGCCGAGTACGTGGCCAACATCACCGGGCACTATCGACGTGCAATCGACGAGGCGATGACGCACGGCAAAGTCAGCGTCGATGAAAATGCGAAACGCGAGATGGAGCTGTCGTTCTCACGAGGGTTTTCGCCGGGCTGGTTGGCAGGGAATGATCACAAGCGACTCGTGCCCGGTTTGACCTCCGCGAAAAAAGGTGTACGGATCGGCGAAGTGATCGATACGGCCAAAGACGAGCTGGAAATTTGCCTCGAAGTCGACATCGCGCTCGGTGACGGGTTGGCGATCGCCGCGGTCGGGGGACAAGAACAACAGGGCGGACGCATCTACTCGATCATGGACCGATCGGGCCGGAAGATCAAACAAGCCGACTCCGGTGCATCGGTACGTATCGGATTTGGTCACGGCGAGATCGATTGGTCCGAAGTGCAACTGCACGCGACCGTTTACAAGAACGATGACCCGCAACTCAACCGTCGGCTGCGGAAGACTTTCAACAACGAGGATCCCAACGGCCGGCAGCGACTGGACATGACGGTCGTCGCGAAGGCGGGACAACCGATCGCGATCGAAGCTCGCGTTGAGGACGGGAGAACTTTCTCCGTCTCGAGCGACGTGCCGTTGGACGTCGCCCGCAATCGTCCGATCGATGAAACCGTCCTGAGAGAAAAGTTGGGGCGGCTGGGCGGCACTCCGTTTGTCCTCGGTGACTTCAATGTTGTCATCGAAGGACAACCGATGGTTCCGATGGCGATGCTCAACCAAGCCCGGCGAAGCTTGGTCGAATCCATCGAGATCGGCTTAGCCGCGCCACCCAAACGGAACGTCCGATCCGATTCGGTCCGCGATTGGTTGTCACCGATTGGGGAGAGTGAATTCGCCAACGCGTCCGCGCCGATGGCGGGGGAACCACAATGGGGTCATTCCGGGTCGCCCCAGCTTTCGGTGTTGTGCCGAACGATGGAGCAACTTGATGCGGCGTGCCGGTCCGGTGCCGACATGGTCTATGTCGACTTTCACGATGTGCGAGTTTACGCACGCGCGGTGGAGCTGGCCAAACAGCTGGGGACACCGATCGGGATCGCGACCGTTCGAATGCAAAAGCCGGGCGAGATGGGTTTGCTCAAAGTGCTGACGCGACTCCAGCCGGATGTGATCTTAGCCCGCAATCTGGCGGCCCTCGCTTTCGCACGCGAGCACTTTGGTCACGTGATCGCCGACTTCTCACTCAACGTTGCCAACCATCGCTCGGCGAAGTGGTTGCGAGACTTACGGCGCCGATCGGGTTACCGCCTCTTACGATTTGAATCGCGATCAATTGATCGACTTGGTCGAATCGTTGCCATCGACGTGGCTGGAAATTGTGATGCACCAACACATGCCGATGTTCCATATGGAGCATTGTGTGTTTTGCGCGGTGATTTCGCCCGGAACGAATAAGACCAACTGTGGCCGGCCATGCGATCGCCATGTGGTGCAGCTCCGCGATCGCGTCGGAGCCGAGCATCCACTGCAGGCCGATGTGGCGTGTCGCAACACGCTGTACAACGCGACGCCCAGAGTGGCGCCGAGATTGTCGGCGATTTGATAACTCGCGGCGTGAAATGGTTCCGAGTCGAACTGCTCGAGGAGAACGCGGCGGCAACCAAAACCACTTTGGATGCTTACCAGAAATTACTGGCCGGTCGGGTTACCGGGAGCGAGGTCTGGCAGTCGCTCAACGCGTCGAATCGGTTGGGCGTGACCCGAGGAACGCTCGAAACGAAACGCAATCCGCTGGCGATTCTGTAACTTCTAACGAAAACGTCCGGCTATCGGGAAATTGCGGTGTGTTCCAGGGGAACGACGCACGGACCCAAGCAGGGACGGACCCAAGCAGGGACGGGGCACCTATCGGACTCAAGCAGGGACGGGGCACCATCGAACGGAGCAGGGACGGACCCAAGCAGGGACAGGGCACCTATGGGGACCCAAGCAGGGACAGAGCCCAAGCCCAAGCAGGGACAGGGCACCTATCGTATCGAGAAGGAGGACCCAAGCAGGGACAGGGCGCCAGCGCAGGCCAGCCAAGCAGGGACGAGCACCTGTCAAACTGCGATAGGAGCACCCGTCTTTTTGATAGCAACTATCAGGGGTCAAGTTGGCGAGATTGGATGATCATCTGGTCGTCAGCTGAAACAAAACGACGGTGAATTCAACGTCAGTTACGTCTGATCGCGCAGCGACAGACATTGCAAAGGCAAAGTTTGAATTTGCTTGGTCGCCAAAAGGAAACGAAGCAGGGTGAAACTCAGTGGGACGGCGGCATCAGGGCACGAACTCGGCGGTTGACCCGAAATCGCCTGCCCGTTCGCAGGCTGCGGATGCGGTCAATCGTCTCCGGGCTGCCCGCGACGTGATGGAACAGACGTCCAAAATCGTCCACCAGTTCGCACCATGACTCTGCCGATAGACCTAGTCGCTCCACCACCGGCGGCAGATCTTGCGGCGTCTCGCCAGACTTGTCTGGACGGCTTTGGCGTGCTGTCCAATCGAGCAACTCGATGTAGTCCAATACCGACATTGCCAAAAATCCCTTATCGCTGCATCGCGTCTCCTCCTGACTGACGTCCGGCCCGATATTGCCAAATCGCTCATCAATCGAAACGGGACTCAGAAACTCATCGCAAAGCGGGCGGATCGGCTCGACCTTGGAACGCTCGGCGCCGTTTCGCTGGCGATCCTCCGTCTGGCGAGCTCGTACCGCTTCGATGCGTCTTTGCACTGAAGTGTGATCGCTCGCTTCGACCGTCTGACAGATCGCCGCACGAATCGGATTCAAATCGACGTAGGCGCTGCACGCCACCAGCGACGCTTCATCCACGAGTCGAATCATTCGAAAACGTTCTTCAAAGAAGTGGCCCTTCGCATTGTCTTCCTGGTTGCTTCGCGTGGCGATCCGCTGGCACAACAGTCGCATCCACCAAGAGACGTCGGCCAATCTGGCACGACGTTCTGCGAGCTTTTGCGGGCAGTTGCGAATGGTATCAAGCTCGGCGTTGGACGGAGCCATCGGCTGGCCAGCTTCGTCCCTGCGATGGGGACAAATCATCAGCCAGCGGCGAGCCACTTCGGAGTCGTCCCAGGTGGCGACGACGTCAGGCCGATTTCGCAGGATCAGGTGAAAGTGGTTACTCAACACGGCGAAGGCCAGCAGGTCGATGCCGAACTGGGCGGCAAAATGCGTGAGCATTTCCTCGATCCAGTCCTTGCGGTGATCGAAATTCTTACCGGTCAAGGGATCATCGCCGAAGAGGTAGCAGCGGCGAACCGTGCGAGAGCAAACATGGACGACGTTGACTTCCATAGAATCAATGATTTCGCAACGAGGCTTGCGCATGTTAGGTACTCCAAGACGACAAATATGAACGCACATACACAGTGACGTTATGTTCACTCGCCTGCTAAGTCTAGCGTCTGAGAGACTACAAAGTCAAATCAGCCACTGGCGGCCGTTTGAAACCCCGCGAAGCGAGGCCTTCTCTTGGTCAATTGCTCCCATCGTTAAAACACCTCGTGGCTTTGCACGCGTCAAAGTTCCCTGTCCCTATATACGCTCGTCCATATATACGCTCGAAGTTCCCTGTCCCTTTGCACGTACGTTCTTGCACGGTCCCAATCTTCTCTGTCCCTTTGCACGCGCACTTTGCAAATTGCACGCGTTGCGGTCCCCGCCCTGTCCCTTTGCACACTTTGCCCCGTTCTTTGCACGTGTTCCCTGTCCCTTTGCACGTTCTGTCTTTGCAGGTTCCCTTCCCGTGACGTGCCCTGTCCCTTTGCACACGTTCCGAAGTTCCCTGTCCCTTTGCACGTTGCGTCTCCCTGTCCCTTTGCAGGTTTCCTCCGGGGGAGCTGGTAATCTTCGATTCTTCGTTGCGATTGCAATCGATGCAGTGGTCCGTTACGGACCGCGAAGCATTCACGCCGGGCGAGCTTCAGATAGAAACCACCCGTGTCGCTGCTGAGCAGAGTTTCCAGCGGTGCGCTTTGCTCGTTTTGCCTCGGCAGCGCGGTTTGGTTATAAGTTCTTCTCGGATTTAGTGGCAGATAGTCGATTTTAGCGCTCCTCCGACACCATAAACATGTTTCGAAAAACTGATCCTCGACTCGGTGTACCCTTCCGTCGGATGAGCCGAAAATTGATGGATTTGTTCCCCGTTTACGGCACTGAACCTGGTTCCGACGTTTCTAACGTAGAAAACCGGGGCTATCGCCAAAACGGCTAACAAAGGTGACGCTGTCCGTCTAAGCAGCAATCTGTTTGATGCGGGTGCCGGAAACTCGAGGAGGGCACGATGGAAAAGATAAAACGATTGATATTGGTGACCACCACGGTTGAAACGATCGAGCAGGCCGACGAGCTGGCGAGCTTTCTCATTTCGCAGTCGTTGGCGGCGTGCGTGCAAATCGACGGCCCGGTGACCAGCCACTATCGATGGGCGGGTAAAGTCCAACAAACGGTTGAGTATCGATTGTTGGCAAAGTCATGTTCAACCACTTGGCCGAAATTGCGCGATGAAATTTCGAAACGCCATCCGTATGATGAGCCGGAGATTATCATGACAATCATTGATGACGCCAGCGACGGTTATCGCGATTGGGTCATTGACCAGACATCATAACGTGACCGATCGTAGCATTCCAAAGTGGAGGACCGAGAGTGATCAAGCCGATCACCGCGGCGCCGATGGCGGCGACCAGGACTGCGGCGGCGGCGGCGTCCAGCGCTCGACCGATTCGCTGATCATGAGTGGGATGCACGACACCCACGATTTCTTCGATCGCCGAATTGAGCAATTCGGCCGACAAAACGCCACCGATGCAGACGATGACAGCGACCCATCGCCAAGGCTCCACTCGCAGCCACGCACTCACACCCACGGCGGCAATGGCGATCGGTATGTGGACCCAAAAACTGTTCTGGGTTCGAATCGCGTGCATTAAACCGGAAATCGCGAAGGCAAACTTCTGATGCCACCGACTCAGCGATGAGGGATCACTCATTCGAGTCCCTCGACACCGGGCGGTGGAATCAATTGACCGCCGAGTCGACCGAGCTTCGGATTTGGCCAGAACCTTGGTTCGATCGCAAACTGGAAACCGACATTGTCGCGGCCGGCGTCGACGTTTACGCCCATCCTCAACAACATCGATTCGCCGATGCGAGTGACCCCAAGCGATTGTCCGACGTTTCCGGTCGGTCCAAAGTCGTAAGTGGTTCCCGCCGAGGCGATCCACTTTTCGTTCAGCCGATAATCCAGCGTGCTGCGAAGTACCGTGCTGCTCACCGGGCCTTCGATCGACAATAACCCGACATAGATATCACCGACACCGGGTCGGCTGGTGCGAACACCGGCGCTGACCGATCGCAAACCCTCTTCAAAGAAATCAAAGTAACCGTCGCTCAGGAGAGTCACCCGGTCTCCGACATGGTAACGCATGTCATAAATCGTAGGTCCGAGAGATTCACCAAAGTTATCGCGATCGGCATCGGGAAAAATGATGGTGTCGACATCGAACTGGAACAGATCAACGATTCGTTCGGCCCCGGGTAAACCGCGTTTGGTTTGCCAGCGTTGGTGCAGCCCGAAACGAAGTTGTTGCAAGTCATCGGCGACCACATCGCTGGGGTTGGTCACTAGTCCCTGGAACCCTTGGCGGAACGCGTAATCGCGAGGATCAAAACGCGCGGGGCAAGGCGCCGCCGTAGGTTTCTTGAATGAACCGCCGTCGGAATTGTTCTTGTGCGTTGTCGTCGAGCGGATCGTCGTAGGGGATTTCTTCGAAGTTCGTGTCGCTGTCGGCATAAAAATACTCGGCGGTCCATTCCAATTTGTGAGCCAACCCACGAACGTTCAACAAGCTGCTTTGAACCGACGGGTCGACGCTCCACATCGGCAAGCTGAATCGAATGCCTCCTTGTCCCATCAAGCGGGTCAACGAATCACCATCGGCGGCTTCGCCGTAGTGACTCGCTTCGACGCCGATGTTGGGTACCACTTTGATAGGACCAAGTTGGACGGGTAATGCGAAGGCATGCTGCGTCGACGCGATGACGCCCTGGGATTGAATTTCACCGGGAATGGGCGAGTAAAGGGCCGCTTCGGCCGGATTGGTGGGCAGATCACCCACATTCAAACGCGAATAGCTCACCGCATTGTGAGCCGAATACGTCAATCGTTCGCCCAACAGCGAGCTGCCGAGCACGTAGTGTTCCAGCTTCGGAAGTTCTTCCGTTTCCGTAAAAAAGTCGTTGACTTGGACGTTCGCCGACAGATCCACCAGTTGATTGTTTTGATACTTTCGCAGTAGAAGTCCGGTGCGATTATCGACGTCTTGGTCCCAACTCGTTCTCGAGATACTGTTCCAAGAAGTTGCGATCGCTGAGGTATCCCAATTCGGCGATAAACTCGAAATCATTGGGCAGGTAATGACGATGCTGCCACAGCGCGGCGTCCGCGATTGGTCTTTTCGGGTTCGAGATTGCGTCGATCACTGCCCAAGTTATCTAACCCGGTGTCGTGTATACCCCACGCGTCAAAGTTGCCCTTTACCGGACCGGCCACGCCAAAAAGCCCGGGCAAGGTGTAGTCCAATGACGTGCCAATCGCGGGCCCACGATCGCTGAGGTAATCGGTCGATAGTTCCCAATCCACACCGCTGGGCGCGTTGTCGACGCCGAACAATTGGAACAGATCAAAATCGAGAGCCACACGGGTCCCGAAATTGCTATCGTTGCCAACGCTTGCACCGGTGATGTAGTACCCCGGTTGATCGAGGCTTGCGGAGAAAGTCGGCCAGTACAAAATTGGCACTCCGCCGACGTAGACAAAGTTATTGTTGCTTTCGATCCTGGGATCGCGAACGGTTTGTTGGATTCCGGTTGCCGGGTCGACTTCCAACCTTTGGCGATCGGTCAGCTTGAGTTCTTCGCTTTGCAACCAATATCGCGGAACTCCGATGCGGCTGGTGGTAACTGCGGCATCGAAGGCTCGGAAATTTCCACGGTTGATTTGTTGAAGGACCTTGGATTTTAATCGCACAACGCCCTGGTAGTTTGGCACCGTCGTGATGGCTTCGGCGTCCAGGATCATGCCGACTTCGCGAGCAGCATTGAAGTACATCGACTCGGCATAGATGATCCGTTCGCCCTGTCGGAAAACAATGTCACCCTCCAAGTACATCTCACCTTCGGAGTCGGAAAGGTTTGCCATTCCGTTCAACAGGTTCGGGACGAAGGGGAACCAACCGACGATTCGGTCGGCCGACAACGAGATCGTACCGAGTTCCATGAACTCGCCGTTGGGCAGACGGGCCGAGACGTCGCGGATCAACACCGTGACCCCTCCTCGGAACACGAACGCGCTCTCGTTGGTGTCGGCACGATTGATCGTTTCAAAGTCGGGTGGTGTCGAAGCACCGCGGGCCAAGATTTGCAGACTCCGCGTTCCGCCGCCGACTATGAACTGCATTCCGCCCGTGGTCGCTCCATCCGAAAAGACGATCGGTGGCGCTCCCGCTTGTGGCGGCGTAACCAGCGGCTCGGCGAACTGGGTCGTCGTGACACTGGATGGCGTTGGATCTCCCGAAACCGCAGAGGCGGTCGTCACCGCAGCAGTCCGTCGGGTCGGTCCGGTTTGGGCTTCTTGTCGATTCGGTAGGTGCGCGAGTAAGGCCGGCGGTTGACCGGGAACTCCTCGATAAATGGGTGCCTGAATTTGCGGATCCGCAAGCGTTCGGACGACCATCGTGATCGGATCGCTCGACGGACCTTCGGCCAGAATCGCACCGCCTAGTACGACGCGGCACGTCACGTCACCGGCGTTGCCGTGGGTCACCATCAGGATCGAATCGGCGGCGATCCGTCGCCCGTCGTGCCGGAGCAAGCAGTCGCCCTGCAGCAAGGATGCATCGGCGTCGCCGATCTGCCAACGATAAACCGTGTTGCCGCTGACCCGGATCGGATCCGCATTGATCACCGGCGACGATGCTGTCGCGGCTGGTGAGGGCATGCTGTCCTGTGCCGACATGTTCGAGCGAACGAGGGTGAACAGCAACAGCACCGGCAAGATCGGCGCAGCGGCGACCACAGTCGATGACGGGCTTCTCCAAAATCTATGGACAAGCGATTCAGTCGTGGCTTCCTTGCCGACCAAAAGTATCGATTCCCTCTCAATGGTTCATGCCGATCGATGGACCGGTAACCGTCGGAGTGTACGAACAAAAAACGAACGGTCACAACGCCGAAATGACGCAAATTGACTGGTGGATAGGTAATTTACGTTGACCGCGGCGTCATGAAACATCGCTCGGCGGCGTGAAACTTTTTCACGGGCTCGTCGGCTCGGTCGATTCGGATGCCATCAATCGCAGCACGTGATCCAAATGAGCACGGATCAGCTCGGCCCAAACGTCGTACCCTTGGGCGTTGAGGTGCAACTTGTCTTCGACGAAGAACTCGGGCATCGGGTTTCCCGACGAGTCCAAATAGTGATCCGCGGTGCTGGTGAAAAAGACTTTGGGAGTCGCCAGTGCGATTTCACGTAGTCGTGCGTTCAGCCGCCGGATTTTTGGCCAATGATCAAATCGCTTTTCCGTCGGAGTCACCTCGATGATCATCACCGGCGCATCCGGTTGATGACGCTGGGAAACCTCAACGATGTGACGCACCCATTGTTCCACCTGATCCACGGACGGATCGTTGGGATCCCCGGTGATATCGTTGGCGACAAAGACAACCATCGCGCGATAGGCGTGCGGATGAATCAATCGCTCCGCGAACACGGCAAGATCACTGTACCTGGCACCTCCGTAGCCGCGTCGGATGACGCGATACGGCGCCATGTCGACCGATACGTCTTTCCAAAGCCGGACGCTGCTGCTTCCGATCATCAGAATTTCGTCGGCGGTGTGATTTTCGGTTTGATCGAGTGCTTCGAGCGCTTCGATTTCCTTCTGCCAACGTTTGGTCGCCTGTTCCCGTACCGCCGGGTCGATCACGTGGGCAGGCGGAGTGGCATCGACCGTCGCAATTTCCTCCGCGATCCGTTCTTGGGCGAATGATGAGAATGAACTCAGCAGCGTGAAAACCATCAATCCGATTCGTAAAACCACCGATTCAGCTCCCTTCGTGTTTCCGGTCACGTCGCCGACAATCGGGACGTCGTTCTATGACTATGATTGGGATGATACCGGGAACAAGACTCGACGTTGCTCCCCACCGTCATTGCCTCGCCAACGATCGGAGAAATCATCATGCGATTTTGCGTTGCCATCTTTGCCGTTCTGTCGCTGGTCGCGACGACCGCCGTCTCTCAAAACGTCCCATCCGAGGCTGATCAGGCGTTGCGGGCGGTGATGGACGAGGTTTGGGAGTTCGAACTCCGCGAGAGTCCGATGTTAGCGACCAATGCCGGTGATCCTCGTGGCCAAGATCGCCTGGCCGACGACCGCATCGAAGCAATCGACCGCCGCAATGACGCTCGGAAGGAATTTTTGAAACGAGTGACCGCATTTCGCCCGGAAACGCTCTCGGAACTCAGCCAGATCGATCAGGAGCTCTTGCGTTTACGGTTGGAGGGTCAGTTGGCGGACCACCGATTCCAAACCCACTTGATGTCGATCAACAATCGCGAAGGATTCCACGTCAGCTTCCCCGAGCTGCCCCATGAGATGAATCCCAAGACACCCCAGCAGTATCAAAACTACATCTCGCGACTGCGTGATTTTGGACGTTACGCGGATGAGCAAATTGCGTTGTTGCGATTGGGCATCGAGGCCGGTTTGACCCAACCGTCAATCGTGATGCGGGATTCGGTCGGACAGGCGATGTCGCACGTCGTCGACGATCCAAACGAATCCTTGTTGATGACGAATCTTTCGACCGGAGAGTCCCTCAGCGCTCGGCAGTGAGGTTTGGGATCCGATCGCGGACCAGATTCGTGATGCGATCCGGACCAGCGTGGTGCCGGCGTATCAACGCTTTGCTGATTTCTTGGAAAATGAATACCTGCCGGCCTGTCGCGATTCGTTGGGTGCGTCGGCGTTGCCCCGAGGCACCGAATTTTATCGCGACCGAATTCTCCGGTTCACCACCTTGGAACTGACGCCGGACGAACTGCACCAGACCGGTCTGGACGAGAATGCGAGAATCCGGGGCGAGATGGAATCGATCGTCAGCGCGGTCGAGTTCGATGGCGACTTGAAAGCGTTCATCCATCATCTTCGCACCGATCCGAAGTTCTATCCCAAGACGGCCGACGAGCTGTTGAAAGCGGTGGCGTTGATCTTGAAGACAGCCGATGGTCGGCTACCCGAACTGTTCGGGCGATTGCCGCGAATCCCATACGGTATCCGCCAGATCCCGGATTACATCGCGCCGCAAACGACGGCGGCCTACTATTGGCCACCATCGACCGACGGGA
Organism: Pirellulaceae bacterium; assembly: GCA_963781095.1. Classification (GTDB taxonomy): domain Bacteria; phylum Planctomycetota; class Planctomycetia; order Pirellulales; family Pirellulaceae; genus Rubripirellula. The sequence continues at coordinate 81,701 of CAWAEA010000011.1, read as the reverse complement.
AGCGAGCCGGATTCTATTACATCAACACCTACAACCTTTCCTCGCGTCCGCTGTTCGAATTGGAATCGTTGTCGATGCACGAAGCCGTGCCCGGTCATCACTTGCAATTGGCGTTGCAGGCCGAGCTCACGGACTTGCATCCGATCAGCCGCGAGAGCAACTTCACCGCCTTCATCGAAGGTTGGGCCTTGTACAGCGAGCGGCTGGGCAAGGAGATTGGTTTCTACCAAGATCCTTATCAAGACTTTGGTCGGTTGAGCATGGAGGCGTGGAGGGCCAGCCGATTGGTCGTGGACACCGGAATTCACGCCATGGGTTGGTCACGCCAGCGTGCGATCGAGTACATGAAAGACAACACGGCGCTTAGCGAACACAACATTGTCGCCGAAGTCGATCGATACATCGGATGGCCGGGACAAGCTCTCGCTTACAAGACGGGCGAATTGGCGATTTCTCGCCTGAGGAAATCAGCCGAAGAACAACTCGCATCACAGTTCGATGTCCGTGCATTTCATGATCGAGTTCTGGAGGCCGGATCGATCCCGCTGCCACTCCTGGAGAGCCGCGTCAATGACTGGATCGCCAGCGAAAAACCATGATGTCACTCGCGTGCCAGAATTGAAGTTTCGCTTTACGAAATTCCAGTCCTAACGGCCGAGCAACCTCTTGATTTCGTCGATCCCGACCAACCACTTCTGAGTCCGTTGCCCCGTCCAGCGATCCGACATGCTTTCGACCTTCACTCGAATGTCACGATCGAAACCTTGTTGCTTCGCAAACAGGAGCGCACAACGACAGTTGGTAGCGAGATTGCGGATAGACCGGGACATCGCGAGCTTCAAGCGACCAACGAGCCATTGAGAAAGTTTGCCATCCGTCGTGGTCACTATCGTCCTCGAGAAACGGGGTCAGACTTTCCGATATCGGCGACGTCGCGGAGGGATGCACTTGCACTTCCACGCGGCTGGTGTGAGGCGAATAGAGCGACCACGACAACCAGTGATCCCAGACGCCCCATCGCTCGCCGAGCGGTGCCAGCATGGCGAGGATCACAACCATCGTTGTCAACGAGGCAAAGCGAGACGCAGCCCGGTGGTTCGTTTGCTCGGCAACCATTTCCGTTTCGTGGCGCCACATCCACCAATACGTTTGGAAGAAAAGTGCGGCGTTCCACGTCAATACACCAAGGCTATGGTTCAGGTTCCAAGGACCCAAAACGACGATCAACGTGACGTGCATCATCATGATGACGAACGCGGCCACGGTACGAGTGCGACGAACGCACAAGCCTAACCCGCCCAACAATTCGACCGTCGGGAATACTAAGACCCATTTCGCGCAGTGTTGAAACGTCCATGCCGTCCGGCAAACCACCAAACGGTCGGGCGATGGCATTCAAAAAGTCTTGGCCCACCGTGTGAGTGAATTGAAAATCAAATTTTCCCATCGCGCTGTAGATATAGATGCTGGCGGCAAACGGAATGATCAACCCCCGCCGCCGTCGTGAATCCAGCGTCGCAAACATCAACGCGTAAATGGCGAGTTGGTACGCCCAAGGTTGCATCCGATGCTGGTCGAGTGCGAACGAGAAAGCCAAACTCAACACGACTCCCCACCATGCGACGATCGAGAAGAGCGAGCGGTCCCCCACGACGACCACCCCTAGCAAACTAACCAGCAGCACCAAACTGGTCGCGTCCAACAACCACGACGGCAGGTCCGACACGAGTTGGAACCACGGCACCGCCGGATAGTGGCAGTCGGTGAAGGTCGGGAACCACAAATTCCGGGTCGCTGCGATGAGAGCGATGGCAAAAAGGGCCCAGATTTGTGGGAACGCGAATCGAACTCGGATCCGTGAGAAGATTTTCATCGGCAAGGTGAGGGATCGCTTCGTCGGCCCAATGTTGGATCGACGGAGCGATCCACGACTATCTTCGAACCGAATCAAACCCGCAAACTTTTTGATGGGGCACACATTTGGGAGACGTTTAAGCCACTTGGCGGTTTGGTTTTTGCACGCGATCTCGAAGGAGGTGATCGAGTGTGCGTTTTTTCGCTCCGCGGTGTTTGGCGACGACGCTTTGGGCGGATCGGCCGAGTGAATCGGCGGCCGGGATGTCAGTCAGGCAGCGCTCAACGAAGGCTCGCAACTCGTTCGCATTGCGGACCCGGACCGCTGCCTCGTTCTCGATCAAATCTTCCGCGATTTGTCGAAAATTGCGTGTGTTGGGTCCGAACGAGATGGCCGATCCGTAGCCGGCTGGTTCCAACATGTTCTGGCCGCCCCGGTCACCAAAACTGCCTCCAACCGTTGCGATCTGGCCCACGCCCCACCAATCTCTCAGCTCGCCGATCGTGTCCACCAAAAGAATGGTCTCATTATCCCACGATTGGTTTCCGAGGGATGCGTCGGAGCTGCGACGGTGTGCCTTCAGACCGGCGCGTCGAATCAGCGTCGCGACTTCATCGAAACGCTCTTTGTGACGCGGGACGATCACCAATCGAAGTTCGGGGTGGGATGATCGAAGTTGGTGATAGACATCGATCGCCATCACCTCTTCGCCATTTTGGGTGCTGCCCACGATCCAGACCCGGTGCCACGGGTCGACTCCGGCCCAATTCGCTAATTGGGCCACTGCGGTGGTATCGCGAGTCGTCGGCGCGTTGTCATATTTCATCGATCCGGTCACAGACAAACCGTCGGCGGGTGTACCGCACGCTTCGAATCGTTGCCGCGTCGCCTCGTCTTGGCATCCGACCCAATCGAGACGTCCGAAGGTGGGGGCCATCAGACGTGCGAATTGTTGATAGCGACGCGAGCTGCGATCACTCAGGCGGGCATTGATCACCGAGACGGCGACGCCCCGGTCGGTTGCGATTCGAACCAGGTTTGGCCACAGTTCGAGTTCCGCGAGAATCAGTTTTGTGGGATTCAGATTTCGCATTGTTCGTGCGACGGCCCACGTGAAGTCGAGCGGGCAAAAGAACACGCGATCCTCGCCAAAGAGTTTGACGGCCAAGTCGTAGCCGGTATCAGTCGACGAGCTGATGACGACGCGTTGATCGGGGCAAAGACGACCGAGTGATGCCACGAAATCGGGAAGCAGGTTGATCTCACCGACACTGACCGCATGAATCCAAAGGCAAGATTGGCCGCCGGTCATCCGGGCGGCCTCTGGTGCCGATACGCCGAAGCATTTCTGATGGACTCCACGTCGATAGCGTCCGTGCCGGATCATGCGATAGAAGACCACCGGCGAGATCAAGATCATCGCAGCGACATAGAGGACATTGAAGCCCATGGAAAATCCTTTGTAACCGTTCACGTGAGAGTCGTTGATCGCTCCGCCGATCAGTCACGAGTTGTCCTTCTCAAGAAAAGATTCACGCGCGTCTCATGTCGCGAAGAGCAATGGATCGGCGGAGCGATCCATGACTATCTACGTTTCTTTTCGCATGTGACAGGCTTTGTACTTTTTGCCGCTGCCACAGGGACAGGGATCGTTTCGGCCCACACGTGGACCCTCATTGCGAATCGGATCGGGGCGAGCCGCTTCGCTGCTGCGGTTACTCGACTCCGCCGCCGCCTGGGACGCGGTCGATTGCGACGCGACGGCCATCGCCGAGTCGGCTTCGTCGTGACGGGCTTGGCCCTCGACGTAGGTGCTGCGGATGAATTCTTCGTTCAAGGATTCCATCCGGAATATCAGGTCGGTCACTCGCTCACCGATCGACTCCCACATCGTCTCGAACAACCGCATGCCTTCGCGTTTGTACTCGACCTTAGGATCCATTTGGGCATAGCCCTTCAAGCCGACGCTGCTGCGTAAATGGTCCATCGTCAACAAGTGATTCTTCCACGTGTCATCAACGATGTTCAGCAAAACTTGCCGCTCCATGCGACGCATCTCAGGATGGAAGCGATCATCGACGGCGGCTTCGAGGGTGAGGGACAATTCATCACGGTTCATTCGCGACAAATCTTCTTTGGCGGTGTGATGATCGAGTTCCTCATGCAGCCACTCGGTCAATTTGTCGAGCGAATCCGTGCCGCCGCCAGCCACCGCCGCTGTCGTTTTCGGATCCGCTTTGCCGAACAGCTCCGACAGTTTGCTTTGAGCGAGTTTGTTTTGCTCATCCGCAGCGCCGTGAGTGCTGCGGCTGAACTCAATCAATTGTTCCTTCAACTCGTCACGGTTGAGCCGAACGCTATCGATATCCAGTTGCGAACCGAAACGACGGGAGACCCACTGAACGAGCCCCTCACGATCGAGCGAGACTTGGCCGGACTGTTTTTCGGTGAACTTGGACAATCCGGTCAACACCGGGTATTCGGCTTCTTTGTGCAAGTACGTCGCTTCGGCACGCTGGTAAAGCGACTTGGCAATTTTGCGACGATCTTCAACGTCGCGGAATTCGTCCGGCGTCGTTTCAATGCCGAATTTGTGATGCATCCAAGCACTGAGGGTCTTTAACCCAAAGTCGGCGTCCAGCATCATTTCGCCATCGCTCAGATCGATCGTGCCGATCCGCTGCTGGGCAATGCTGGTCAACTCATCAATCATCTCACCGCGTTCCAACTTTTGCAGCGAGTGTTCTTGATAATTGGTTCCCAACTTGGTGTTGGCCCAGTTCGCCATCGCCTTCCAATTCCACTCGTCTTCCATCGACTCAGGAAGGTTTTCTTCGACGACTTCGGCAACGGTGACTTCGGTCGCCCGCTCGCCAATATCTTTGGCGTACGTGTCTGCCATTTCGAAATCCATGTTCACAAAGTCGCGCGGGTCCAGCTGGCAATCCAGTTTCGATCCGGCGAATGAAGCGAACGAGTCCACTCCGTAATTGGGTTCCAAGAACGTGTCGACATACTTGGTGATTTGGTTTCGAACCAGTTCTAAAATCATCTTGCGGGAACTGTGACCGTCCAGCAAGTTTTGGCGGTATCGGTAAACCCGTTTACGTTGTTCGTCCATGACTTCGTCATAATCGAGCAGGCTTTTGCGGATCTCGTAATTGCGTTCTTCGACCTTCTTTTGGGCGGCGGCGATTCGGCGAGTCACCATTTGCGACTCGATCGCTTCGCCCTCTTTCATGCCCAGCCGCTCCATCATGCTCTTGACGAAGTCGCCGGCGAAAATCCGCATCAGGTCGTCTTCGAGCGACAGGAAAAAGCGGCTCGAACCGGGGTCACCTTGGCGACCGCAACGACCGCGAAGTTGCAAGTCGATTCGGCGAGATTCGTGCCGCTCGGTACCCAGCACGTACAGACCGCCGATCTCACGGACCACTTCGCCCTCTTCGCTCATCTTTTCTTGATCGTCGATCTCTTGAACCAATTTGTTCCAGACCTCGTCGGGCACTTCCAATCGTGTCGGATACTGGTGTTGCAGTTGCGACCACGCCATGTTTTCGGGGTTACCCCCGAGGATGATGTCTGTACCGCGTCCGGCCATGTTCGTGGCGATCGTGACGGAGTTGAGCCGTCCGGCTTGCGCGACAATGTCAGCTTCCCGACCATGCTGCTTGGCATTCAAGACGTCGTGTTGGATACCGCGACGTTCCAACAGTGCGGATAAGCGTTCCGACTTCTCGATCGAGACAGTACCGATCAACACAGGACGTCCCTTGCGCTCGATCGACGTGACCTTCGATCTCGGAATTTTCTCGACTAGCTTTTCACCCTTCAAAATGATGCTGACCTCGTCATCCGTTTCGTCCTGGATGATGCCCCAGTGTTCTTCGTCCTTGGTGCTGACGATGTCCCACTTGTGGGCTCGTTCGACTTCATCAGCGAGCGCTTAAACTTGTCCTTTTCGGTCAGATAGATCAGGTCGGGGTGCTCGATTCGCTGCATGTGCCGGTGCGTCGGGATTGCTACGACGTCCAAGCCATAGATCTTCATGAACTCCGTCGCTTCGGTCATGGCCGTACCGGTCATGCCCGACAACTTCTTATACATCTTGAAAATGTTTTGCAGTGACGCCGTTGCGAAGGTTTGCGTTTCTTGTTTGATCGGCACGTTCTCTTTGGCTTCGACGGCTTGGTGCAACCCGTCGGACCATTGGCGTCCTTCCATCAAACGTCCGGTGAACTCATCGACGATCACGATTTGCCGATCTTTGACGACGTAGTTCACATCGAGCCGATAGAGATAATGGGCCTTTAGCGAATTGTCGATCAAGTGCGGCCATTCCATATTGCCCGCGGTATAGAAACTCTCCACACCGGCCAACCGTTCGGCCTCGCGGACACCTTCGTCCGTCAGCGTCACGTTGTGTTGTTTTTCGTCGACCGTGAAGTGAGTTTCTTTGACGAGCTGGCGGGCGACTCGGTCGGCTTCTTGATACCGACCCAAATCCAGGTCGGCCGGACCGCTAATGATCAGCGGCGTGCGGGCTTCGTCGACAAGAATATTGTCGACTTCGTCGATGATGGCATAGTTGAGCGGACCCTGGCACTGTTGCACCTCGCTGGGAAAACGTTCGTCCCCCTTCGCTGCCGGACGCATGTTGTCACGCAGATAATCGAAACCGAATTCGTTATTGGTCCCGTAGGTGATGTCACAGGCATAGGCGGCCTGCTTTTCCGACGTCGACATGCCCGATTGGATCGCGTTGATCGTCAAACCCAGATTCAAAAACAGCGGCGCCATCCATTCCATGTCACGACGAGCCAAGTAATCGTTGACCGTGATGACATGAACGCCTTTGCCCTCGAGCGCATTCAGATACGTCGGCAATGTCGCCACCAACGTCTTGCCTTCACCGGTGACCATTTCCGCGATGCCGCCGGAGTGCAGCACCATACCGCCGACCAATTGGACATCGTAATGCCGCATGCCCATGAACCGTTTGCCACCTTCGCGACAGACCGCAAAGGCATCTTCGAGGATGTCATCGAGCGACTCGCCCTCGCGCAGTCGTCCGCGCAACACATCCGTTTGCTTGCGAAGTTCGTCGTCGGAGAGGGCCGCGTATTTCGGCTCCATCGCGGTGATTCGTTCCGCTTTCTCGTTAAAACGGGCTACCGTACGAGCATTGGCCGAACCAAATACAGCCGTAATGCCTCGTTCGACCGAGCCAAAAGCGCCACCGAAGACGACGCCGACGACGTCCCAAATCTGTTCAAAAAATGACATGGTTTTGTAAAAATGTGTTTATCGAAGAGTCGGCGGTGGCCAAACTTGCCAAACCGTCGATGCGTCTATTCAGGATGCATCTTTGGAGTTCGTAGGGGGCGAGGCTGTGCATCACAGCCTCCCGCGCGAGCAAAAACTCGGATAATCTCGCGCAAATCGTTCTGTAAGCTAAAGTTACGTGTTTAGGAAAAATGGGTCAACTGCGATTGTTTTCTCCGCAGATCGTGGCGAAGGCCAGGCCTCGCAACTCAGGCCTCGAAAACGGTTCGCCGCTTCCCGGTCGAACCTCTACCATGAATGGAAACCTATTCTCGTGATCTTGGCACGCTTCATCATGCAAACTTTCTTTCGCTGTCGACATCATCATCGCGGTTTTCGGGTGATCGTGCCACCGACCGAGAAAAGCATGTCCATTGGGTGCACGCGAACCGGCGTTAAGGGTGTTTCGCACGAACATGGGCGGACCTTGGGTTCTCGATCCCTATTTCTGTTGATCATTTTCAGCTTGTCGCTCTCGACCGCGGCGATCGGTCAAGGCGCCGGTGGAGTCGGAATTCTCGGTGGCACGGAGCCGTCGGGCCAGTATCCGCCGCAGACGTATTATCTGGCACTCCAAGTTTATCGCAGCGGTGATCTGCCCACGGCAATCAATGCGTTCGACGCCGCGCTGCGAGATTCTCGCCGAAACGCCAACGGGCGGATGATCGATGCGATCCCCGCGTTGGCGATGCTGGGCGAATGCTATTGGCATCTCGGCAACGTGCCGCAGGCTCGTGAATATGCGGACCAAGCATTCCAAATCGCAATTCGTTACCAGGGCTGGCTCAGCCGGGTGGATTGGGACTCGTCCGTCCAAAGTGGGATTCAACGAACCGTTCCGAGTTGGTTGTGGCCCGAAGCGGCCGCCGTGAATCTGATCCCGGTACGCGATCGAGTTATGTTTTTATCAGGCCAGCCGTTGACCGAACAGGCTTTGCGAGCCGGTGGCGTGATCGAAGAACCAAACCTCAGGCCGATGGATCTGGTTGAGATCATGCGGGCAATCTCGATCGCGTCCTACCGTAGACGAGTCATCTTGGGGCCGCTGTCCGATGAGGATCCGCTGGCCAGTGCCTTGGTCGATGCGACGAAGTTTCCCGCGAACCTCAACATTCCGGTTGCGCGATCGATGATCGGATCCATGCGCACGGCCGGATACTTTGCCCGTTACAGTGACACCAAAGTGGTCGAAGAAGCGAACCGCTCGGCGACCCCCGGCGGCGCGCACCCGTTGACTCCGATCGCACTGCTTTGCCAAGCCTCTGCGATGGCGGCGTCGGCCAACCCCAATGAGGTGATTCAGATCGCGGGGAATTTGGCCAATGCAGCTGCGGCGTTGGAGCAACCCGAGTGGATCGGCGAAGCGATGCAGTTGGCGGCCGGCTGCGCCACCAGCCCCGAAGCCGCAGGATTGGTCGCGAAGATGTCGACCGTTGCCGCGGCCTCGCTGAGCCGTCAATCAAGACTCGGCGCACTGCACTGTTTGATCGCAGCCGCGGACGCGGCGGTCACGGCGGGCGACATCGATTCCGCTGCAAATTTGTTGGGCCAAGCCCAGGGATTGTCGTCCAATCGCAACGTCGTCCAACCTCGGTTAGAAGCCTACGGAGCTTACGTATTGGCAAGAATCGCGGCGGCGCGGGGGGCCTCGTTCGGATCGGGCAAAGCGACCGACTTGGAGGGTGCGCTCGCCACGATCGAAAGCTTCACGCTTAATCACCAGATTCGCAAACGGTCGATGATCTCGATGCCTCGAATCTACCAACTCGGATTGTTGGGCCAGGCGGTCGGATCGTCGGTTGGCGGCGCGACAGGCGCGAAATGGCTGAAAACCTATTGCGATGAACCCAGCTTGGATGTTTGGCGGCGAGACCCGGTGGACGCGATCGCCGGAATGATCGTCGATCGTTCTGCGGCGCACGCCGCACAAATCAACTTGGCGGTGGCCGCAGGGTATCCCGAAGCCACGTTGCAAGCGTGCGACGCGATGTTGGCGGCCCGCTTTGTCGACCGGCTGCCGATCGGAGGTCGCATCACTCAGGCGCGGACACTCGCCGGAGCCGACGATCAATTGTTTGCACCGGAGATCGCTGAGATTCGCAAAGCGGCCGGACCGTTGATGGCCGATCTTCGAGCCGGCGCAGCCAACATCAACCAAGCCGATCCAATCGCGATCGATGCGATGGAAGCGAAAGCGACCTCGTTGGCTCTCAGCCGAGTCTCGCTGCCGCAGTTGGCGATCCCGGTCTTGGCCGAGAAAGAACCGATCGCCCAACTGTCCAGTCGCACCGCACTCTTGACGTTCACCTACGTCGGCAATCGATTGGTCGCGACGCTCTCCAGTGATGGGAAGGTGGTGATGTGGAGCGTTGCCGGTGCCAATCGAATCGCCGCGGACATCGGCCGGCTTCTGAGCGGCATCGGTGTGGGCAAATCTCGCGGGAAACGATTGCCCGAGAACGAAGATTGGAAAAACGTTGCCTCGTCGCTAGCCAAGCGACTCTTTGGTGACGAGGCCTATTTTTCGCCGGACCGTTTTGACGAATTGATCATCGTTCCCGACGGACCGCTTTGGTACTTACCGTTCGAGTTGCTGCCGACGGATTTGGGGACGCCAGCCAAAGCTGAAGAAGGTGCCGCGGACGTGGCCGTGGAATCTTCGATGCTGTCGGACCAGCTTGCGATTCGTTATGTGCCCACTCCGGCAATGGCGCTGGCACCGATGGCGATGCCGCCGACCAGCCGCGTGGTGGGAATCACGACCGACCAGTTCTTTGCGCCGCGAGATTTGGAACTCAATGCCTCGATCATCGAGACGATCGTCGGGGCCGTCAAAGAACCGCTGGCCCTGCCCGCACAATTGGACGTGCCGACGGGGTTGCTGGGCAACCAAGTCGGGCACCTGGTTGTCGCGGCCGCCCGACCGGCGAACTTAAAAGTTCCGTTGGCAATGAATTTGGCTTCCTATGACCAGAACTCGCTCTACGGAACAATCAACGGCTGGTTGCGGTTCCCGACGGCGTCTCCCCGCAGCGTGGTGTTGTTCGGAATGCGGACGTCAGTGGACGTGGGCCAGATGGGGACGGGCGACGAGATTTTCATGACGCTGTGCGGGCTAAACGTTTCGGGCGTCCGCAGCATCTTGATGTCTCGATGGGCCGTGGGCGGTGAATCGTCCGCAATCCTGCTTCGAGAATTGCTGCAAGAGTTGCCGTTCATGGGGATGAACGAATCATGGTCGCGAGCGAAGGCACTCTTGCGAAGCCGCGAGTTGGATCCGGTGTCCGAACCTTTATTGATGCAATCCGAGCATGATCGACAAGGAGTGACCGGCGAACAGCCGCTGTTCTGGAGCGGCTATCTGCTCTCCTCACCGCCGATGCCGGTTGCCCCGGAACCCGAGCTCGCGGAACCCCAGCTCGAAAACCCGATGTGAGCACCGACTTGGCATCAAGCCAGTTCGGGGAACACACCCTCATCGAGTTCCATTCGTTTGATGATCGACCTCAATCGGATTTGGAAGTCGCTTTTGTAGTTGGCGACCTGTTGTTCGGTCAAACCGGTCGCGTCGGCGACGTCTTTGTTGGGTGATCCGACGACGAACAACAACTCGATCGCCCGGAGTTTGGTCCATCCGTCGGCCGACTTCCACCGTGTGATTTGTTCGGCGATGGCGTCGCGAACGGCCGCCTCCTCGATCGACTTTCGCTCGACGCTTCTCGCGATCGAGCTGGCGACTCGGTCGGCCCCGGGTGGCTCGATCATCCGTTCATCACCATCGTTGGTCCGATGGTGCATTTGAATCGAGGGGCGACGGCCCTCGCGTCGCAAGTGATCGGTCAACTTGTAAGCGCAGATTGAAAACAAATAGCCCTCGAGCGGCCGGTTTCCGTCGTAGTTGGGCAGGCTAATCAGAAATCCGACGAACGCCTCCTGGACGATGTCTTCGCTGCTGGCACGGTTCCGAATCCGGCTGTCGGTAAACGCCAGCAATCGGCCTTCGAAACGCTCGATCAGCGTCTGCCAAGCGTCTGAGTCGCCTTGGCGAATCTGGTCTACCAGATAGGTATCGGCCTGGTTGGACTCAGCGGTCTGTCGTTCGGACATCTCGGTTCCCTACGATTCACATGGTGCGGCGAGTTCCGCTAGGATTTGGAGGCGTTGATCGCCTGATTCTACACGTTCCGAAATGCAGCCCGTGACCGACATCGAAACAATCCACCAAGGGCACGATTTGGAAACCGGCTTGCTGTCTCGCGCTCGCCAATGGGTCGATATCTTTCCGTGGATGCGGCTCGGACGCATCCTAAGAGTTGCCGGCTCCCCGTCTTTGTTGGCGATCACCGCGATCGCGATGGCATTGGATTCGTTAGGCGTCCACTTCCTGTTCGGCGAGCGCACGGTACCACAGTCCGATCAAACCGGTATGGTCGGGCTTATCTTTCACTCACTGTACCCGATCGGCATCCATCTCTGGTCGATGATGCCGATCTCCGTTTTCGCGTGGCCATTCGATGCATCCGTGGTCATCATGTTATCCCAGATCGTGTGGTCGCTCCTGGTTTGGATACCCGTCGCTTTATTGCTCACACGTCAGGGCGATTTGATCGCCGCCGATCGACCGATGATGGAAATCACCTCTGCGATTCGCTACGCCTTGTCGCGAACCGGATCGGCATGGATTGTTGCCGTCGTCCCACTGGTCTGCGTCTTGATGATCGGCGTCGCTTTGATGGCAATCGGGTTGATCGCCTCGACGATGGCAGGGTGGGTGTCGATTGAAATTGGATGGGGTTTATTGGCCGCATTGATTGCGATACCGGCCGCCATCTTGGCGATCGGATCGGTCCCGGCGATCCCGATGGGGTGGGCGGCGCTATCGAATGAGGGACAACCCGATCCGCTCGATTCGCTCAGTCGTGGCTACGAGTACTTCTACCGTCGTCCGCTACGGTGGTTGCTGTACATCGGAATCGCGATGTTCCTGGTGGTCGTCGCAAACGCATTGGCCACGACGGTCGGATGGGCGACCGCGTCGATCAGCTCATCGATGATGGTCGCGGCGGGTGGACCCCCAAAGACCGTTGCTGCCGCGGTGATGCTCAGCCAACAGTTTCCAATCGTGGTCTCACTGACACTTTTTTGGAGCTTGATGGGTGGCATCTATCTGTTGATTCGCACCGACGCGGGTGGTCAGGAAGTCGAAGATCTTTGGATGCCACCCACGGTGGATTCGCCGAGCCTGCCGACACTGTAAGTATCCATCTCACTGAGAACACCCATGATCAGCCACGCTCACTCATTTCATTTTTTTGCGATTCTCGTCGGTGTCCTGGCGTGCTGGGGAAACGCGAACGCCGAGCAAGTCGAATCCAAATGGCGGCGTGTGAAAGTGCAACCGACCGAGGAGCAAGTTGCGCTTGGACCGGAATCGTGTTGTGGCCGGACAACGAGAAAGCCGCTACGGACGCGATCCAGCTCGAGTACAGTTACGTCCGATACGACGAGGTTGCGACGGCAAAGGGCAGCTACGACTGGTCCAAAGTCGATTCAATTCTCGATGCCGTCGCTTCACGCGGACATCAAGCGATATTGCGGTTCTATTTCGTCTATCCGGGCAAACCCAGCAGCGTGCCTGGTTTCATCAAGCAGTTGCCCGATTACCTCGACGTCACATCCTCGAGGGAAGGAAATCCGACAGGATTTGTCGATTGGTCGCATCCCGCGATGGAACCGTTCACGCTCGACTTCTACACCGCGTTCGCCAACCGATATGACAAGGATCCACGATTAGCTTATTTGCAAACAGGGTTTGGTTTGTGGTCCGAGTATCACATCTATGACGGCCCTCGAAAATTGGGTGAGAGTTTCCCAAGTAAATCGTTTCAAGAGAAATTCTTAACGCACCTCGCCAGCATTTTCACGCACACCCCGTGGATGATTTCAATCGATGCGGCCGACGGGGACTACTCACCCTTCGAAGATCGTCCACAGTTGCTAGAACTGAGCTTTGGCGTCTTTGATGATTCATTTCTTTGCAAACAGCACGCCAAGGAGAATGCAAAAAACTGGGAATTCATGGGCCGCGACCGATGGAAACACTCGCCCGGGGGCGGCGAGTTTAGCTACTACAACGAGCAAGACCAAAGGCTGGCATTGTCGCTCAACGGTCCCAATCGTCGATCCATCGAAGACATGGGCGCCCAGTTTCACGTTTCATTCATGATTGGTAACGATCAACCTCGTTACCAGACGATGCAGCGGATTGCGTCGGCGGGCCGATCGATGGGGTACCGAATCACGCTCTCCGATTGCCAGACCGACGGATCGAGTTGGCGAGTCACGGCCACCAACGATGGGATTGCGCCGATGTATCACGACGCCTATGTGACGATCGAAGGCAAACGTTCTGGGCAATCCTTAAAAGGTTTGTTGCCCAACACCTCAGTGGTTTGCGAGTTGACCGGCGTGAAGCTCGAAAGTACAAAACCCGAAATCACGATCCAATCCGATCGCCTGGTCAAAGGCCAGACGATCCCGTTTGCGGTAAAGCCGGAATAGAAACCACCCAAAGTATGCCGGACCAAAGAGCGACGGCGACAGCGATGCAGATCGGGCACGAGTCCGAGTGGAATGTGTCGTTTTCAAAATCCACCGGTTCCTTTACGTTTTACCGCTCAAGCGTTCATTTTTTGAAACTTCTAAATCTTCTTAGGACCACACCATGAGTCACGAAGCTCGACTGACCAAGTTGCAAATCGAATTGCCGCCTTCGCCCAAGCCGATTGGTGTTTATCGACCGATCGTGATTGTGGGGAACTTGGCCTACTTGTCAGGTCACGGGCCACTCAAGCCCGACAAGAAGTTGATCACGGGTCGACTCGGTTTGGACATGGACGTCGAGGCGGGCTATGACGCTGCCCGGATGACCGGACTGGCGATTCTAGCGACCCTCAAAACGAATCTGGGCAGCCTCGACAAGGTCAAGCGGCTCGTCAAATTACTCGGTCTGGTCCGATGCACCGACAGCTTTGATCAACAGCCAGCCGTGATCAATGGATGCAGCGAACTGTTCCGCGACGTCTTCGGCGAGGAGCATGGTGTCGCCGCGCAAAGCGCGATGGGAACCAATGCTCTGCCCAGTGGAATGGCAGTCGAGATCGAAGCAATCTTCGAAATCGAGAGCTGATTCGTTGAAACTCACTTTAGATTTTCAAGCAAGAATGCCCACTTATCGGCATACTCTTCAATTTGCTTACTGACCGGAGTGCCAGCACCGTGCCCGGCTCGCGTTTCAATTCGAATCAGGGTCGGACGGGTACAGTTTGGCGCACACCACTTGTGCCGCTTGCAGCGCGGCTGCGAATTTGAAACTGTGTCCGGGTACCACGCGATCATCACGGTCGGCCGTTGTCACCATCGTGGCGGGATAACAGACACCCGGTTTGATGTTGTGAAGCGGTGAGTAGGACAACAAGTTGTCGACTTGGTCCTCTTCATCGCTGCTGCCGAATTCCGAAGCCCACGCCCAACCGATGGTGAATTTGTGGTAACGAAGCATGTCCATCACACCGACTTGGGGAAGACACGCACCGAATAGGTCAGGGCGCTGGGTGATGACGGCGCCCACCAACAGTCCACCATTGCTGCGTCCGGAAAGCGAGAGCCGCGGAGCGGTCGTGTACTTCTTTTCAATTAAGAATTCAGCGGCTGCGATGCAATCGTCAAACACATTTTGTTTTTTCAATTTCATCCCCGCCTCGTGCCACTCGCGTCCGTACTCGCCGCCACCGCGAAGATTCACGACCGCGTAGATCCCACCCGCCTCCACCCATCCGACCGTCGCGGGTGAGAAGCTCGGCGTGATTGAGATGTTGAAACCGCCGTATCCGTAAAGCATCGTCGGGTTCTTCCCGTCAAGCTTCGTGTCCTTGCGACGGGTAATGATCAACGGAATCTGCGTTCCATCTTTGCTTTGACAGAAGGCGGCCTCGGTGACGAAATTGTCCACGTCGAAAGCCACCTCCGGTTGTCGCCACAGTTTGCTCTGTCCCGTCTTAAGATCCACCCGATAAATTGATGCGGGGGTGACGTAGTTGGTGAAACTAAAGAAGGTCTCGTCCGCATCCTGGCGGCCTTCGAAACCGCTGACCGTTCCCACACCGGGAAGCGGGAGATCATCGATCACAGATCCGTCGATGTCACGTCGGGTCACCAGCGCTCGCGCGTCCTTCAAATAGGACGCATAGAACGTCGTACCAAACAAGCTGGCGGACTCGAGCACGTCGACCGTTTCGGGGATCACTTCTTTCCACGCGTCGCGGTCTTCTTTCCCAGCCGGGACCGAGATCAAGCGACGTTTTGGCGATTCGTGATCGGTGACGAAATAGTGAGTGTCTGCGACGGACGCCACCCAAACAAAATCGGCATCGAAACCGGTGATCATGGGGATAACCGGCGAGTCCTCGTCGCGAAGATCTTTGATAAAGATTTGTGATTGCGGCTCGGTGCCTCGCCAATTCTGGATGACCAGGTAGCGGCCGTCATCGGTGACGGTCGGCGAGAAGCCCCATTTCGGATGATCGGGCCGCTCGAGGATGACGCGCGTCCTCACTTTGCGGTTCGCCGAGGACATGAAAGTACATCCTTTGGTTCTCGTTCGTCCCAGTCAATCGGCGTCTTCGGTCGGCGCATGGTAGCGGCAATAAAAGAAGCCGCTGTTATCCGGCCTTCCACGCGATGCTGCTGAACTTGACCCATTCGACCACATCGGTCAATTCTTCCCGTCACCATCGCGGACTTTCCAAGTTCTCCAATCACTTCCGCCATCGGCCAACCCGTACGCGATCAACTCTCCATTATCGGACGCCTCCGTGCCCGCCAAGGCGACCGTTCCGTCTTTGGAAAACGTCATCGGATCGATCAGTTCTTCACGATTCGAGTCCAAGGATGATGATTTGTACAAAATGCTTTGATCTTGAAGTCCGTCGTTGTGCGAGTACAGATAGAAATCGCCTTTCTTTGCTGGTAAGCCATAGCGTTCATAGTTCCACAACTTTTCCAACCTTGCCCGCATCGGTTCACGTTGTGGCAGCGATTGCAGATAGGTCTGTGTGACTTCATTTTCGGCTTTGATCCACGCCGCGGTTGCATCGCTCTCGGTATCTTCAAGCCATCGGTAGGGATCCTGGACTTTGCGGCCGAAATAGTCATCCGTCACGTCGACCGTCGCAGTTGGGGGATACGTCATGGCGGTGGTCGGGGTCGTCTGGGCGTTGGAGGCGGTTGGGCTTGAAAAATAGACGATGCTGATGACAGCCAAGGGAAGGAACTTCATCTTTTCAAATTACCTCTGACGTGGTGAAAATCATCGCTTCGATCAGCGTCCTCACAGCCGCAAACTTTCTGGGACGCTCATTTTACGGTACGTGATCCGATTGTATCGTACATGCCTTCAAATTCGCATGGCCCGGAACAGACCGGAAAAGGCAATCTTTCGATCAACGCGTCGCGATTTAGAGTCTATCAATGAATCAAGTCGAATCCTCACCCGCTCGGTCCGGGGCACTGGCTTACGCCACGATTTTAACGCTGACGATCAGCGGCGGACTTGTCGGACTGTCTTACCTGGTCGAGGGACAAACGATGGCGACTCGCACCGCCACCGCGATGGTGATGCCCGTCGGAGCAGTTTGGATGGGGTCGATGCTGTTCGCTTTCTGGTTTGCATTTCAACGGCAATTTTTGGCGAGCATGTGTTTCGGTGTGATCAGCATGGCGGTATTCGTGACGGGCAATTCGTTCGCCTCATCAAAATTCATGTCGACACTCCAGTGGCCTGAGCAATCTCTTTCGCTCGCCAACGACGAACCTTATCGATGCGCCGTGGTACTCGGTGGATGCGTGATGATCAGCCCCGAGGGGACTGCCGAATTGAGCGAAGATGGCGAACGACTTTTCTCGGCCATGCAACTTTATAAAGCTGGAAAGATCCAAGCGATCATTTGCACCGGAGCAACTCCCGACGGTCGTTACAATCCGAGCGATGTCGGTCGCGACCTGCTGATGTCGAGTGGAATTCCGGATCACGTGATCTTTCGTGTAGCGGGCGAGAACACGACGCAAGAGATGCGCGCGCTGAGTGAATTTTTCGGCGATCCGCCGCGCACCTTTCCTTCGGAAGGCGAAACCGTGTTGATCACCAGCGGCTTTCATATGAAGCGGTCGATGAGGCTTGCCAACCGGGAAGATTTGGACTTTGTGCCTTATCCGGTCGCTTTCCGCTCGTCGCGCGACCTCGGCTTCGCGCCCCACCGATGGGTTCCGTCCGCCGCATCCATGGAAAACTTTGCGTTAGCGCTTAAAGAACGGCTGGCGGCTTGGGTGGGTCGATGAGATCGATGTCTGTCCTTCGAACCACTTGTTGGCAAACAACATTCGGTCGATTCGATCCACTAAGGTTGAGGGGTCCGTCGTCGACTTGCCGAGAATCTTGGCGACGTCCGCAACGGTTTCGCTGAGCGTCCGGTTCGGTTCGCAGGAGTGTCTCGTGTCATCTCGTCGAGGATCGACCTTCCTAAGGCATGGACTCGGCGCCGAGTAGTCGGTCTTAAGACGACGACTCAAACCCAGCCTTTGCTGTTTTTGGCATCGGCAACCATCACTGGGATTTTGATCGATTGGGCGTGGGGTGCGTTTAGCTCGGCGGACTCGAGTGCCACTCGAATCTGGCTTTGGAGTGGCTGGATCGCTCTCTGCACGATCGTGGTCTTTCATTACGGTCGTCACCGCCGAGGCGTTGCCGCGATCGCCGCCGTCCTGGCATTGTCGGGCTTGGGGGGACTCGATCATGCGATCCAGTCGCGTTCGTATGACGAAGCGTTGATCCTCTCGATGATCACCGAGGATCGCGCGGCCGCGATCGTCGAGGGAGTGATTGATCGGCCGACGGTGCTGCGGCCTCATCCGATGGCGAATCGGCAATCGCGGCGGGACGTATCGCCTTGGCAAATGAATGTCCAAATCTCGCTTCGCAAAATCCGCGACGGCCAAGAATGGATTGACGTCGATGGCCGTTTGCTCATCAACGTCGATGGGCGGTGCGACGAATGGTTGCCGGGCGATCGGGTGCGGGTGTTCGGGAATCTTCGCGGCGTCGGACTGCCTTCCAACCCGGGCGAAAAAAGCATGGCCGGCTTCTATCGTCGTGAACGATTGCACGGCCGGATGGAGGTGAATCGAGTCGAGCAAATTGTGAACCGGCAGGGTGCCGAGTCGGGTTACTTTTTCTCCCGATTGATGGCCCGAATCAGTGCGAAAAGTCGAGACGGGTTGCTCCATCATCTGGGTGAATCGACGGGCCCTTTAGCGGTCGCGATCGTGATCGGACAACGGGATTTTGTCGATACCACCACGCGCGACCAATTGTTGGTCACCGGCACCGCCCACCTGTTGTCAGTCAGCGGCATGCACTTGGCGATCGTCGTGATGATGACCACTTGGATGGCGATGCTGTTTCAGATCCCGATCAACGTAAAGGCGTGCATCGTTTTGGCGGTGTGCTTGTTCTACTGCGCCATCACAGGATCCCGTCCGCCGGTGTTGCGGGCCGCGGTGTTGGTGTTGACGTTGATGTTTGCGATCTGGATGCGGCGGCCCGGTCAGGCGATCAACACGCTGTCACTGGCGGCATTGATTCTGGTGCTTTGGAACCCCGAGAACGTTTTTAGCGTTGGTGTCCAACTCTCGTTCCTCGCCGTTGCCACGTTGGTATTGACCAGTGGTCGCGGACAGACCGGCTCGCCGGAGACCGATGGTGCGGCCGGTCGAGAAGAACAATTGGCGGCGCTCGTCGAGTCATCTAGACCGGTGATGCTCACACGCCTTCGTAAGGGTTTTAGCATGGTGGGCCAGTTGTTTTGGTTCAGCTTTTGCGTTTCGGTCACCAGTTTGCCGCTGGTGTGGCATCAATTCAATGTCGTTTCATGGATCAGTATCCCCATCAATGTGGTGTTGGGTCCGTTTCTATTCGTTTCATTGGCAACGGGCATCGCGACGGCTGCTTGCGTGATGATCTACGCTCCGATGGCGGTGGTCCCGGCAACGGCTTGTCATGGTTGTCTAACAACGATGCGATGGATCATCGAGTGGGCCGCCGCGTTGCCGATGGGTCATGCATGGTTGCCGGCGCCACCGACTTGGTGGGTCATTGTCTTCTATACCGTTCTCTTCGCCTCGCTCGGTGGAAAGGGTGACCGGTGGTCACATCGGTTTCGATTCGGATGGGTGGCATCGTGGATCGTGATCGCTTTCATGATGGCGACTCATTCGCCGCCCATGGAATCCGGATCGATCGAAGCCACGTTCGTCGATGTCGGGCATGGGACGAGCGTGGTGATGCGGTTGGGCGACGGCGAAGTTTGGCTGTACGATTGCGGCCGGTTGGGGAACGACGTCGGTAGCAGCCGCTACATTGATCAGGCGATTTGGTACATCGGTGTGACGCGTCTCGACCGCGTTCTTCTTTCTCACGCCGACGCCGATCACTTCAACGCCTTGCCCGGTTTGTTGGCCCGATTTCGCGTTCGCCAAATGGACACCCCTCCGGGTATGTTGGCCGAACCCGAAACGGCTCTTGATCCGGTTCGTAAAGCGATCGCCCGGTACAAAATCCCGATCCGAGAATTATCGCGTGGCGACACAGTTCGGCTGGCTCATTCGACGATCCGCGTCTTGCATCCGCCGATGCAGCGGCTCGACGCCAGCGACAATGCAAACTCGTTGGTCATGGTGTGGGAGGGAAACGGACAATCACTTCTTTTGCCGGGTGATCTAGAACCACCTGGCACGGGTGTGTTGATGTCGGAACGCCGTCCACGTCCGGGCGGCGTCTTGATGGCGCCCCACCACGGCAGTCTGCGGATGGACGCGGCGATGGTGTTGCAGTGGTATCGGCCTTCCGAAACCGTCGTCAGCGGTGGGGAGCGGGCCGGTCGACCCGAGGTCTCTGCGATGCTGGGCACTCATGGATCCCGCGTTCACGTGACGGCGCAGGACGGGGCGATCCGAGTTCGGATCGATCCGAAGGGAAACATCGAAGTCCGATCCTGGTTGCACGATCCTTGGTGAGGATCGCCCCGGTGAGGAAGGGTTTTGGACCGCGGCGCAGACATTTTCTCCTCAGCAGGTACGATTGAGGGTTCATCGTCCGCCATTCATGGATATCGGCCAGATTCTGCATCTTGGAAATTCTTCGCGAGATCTCCGTCACCTGTTTCTTCACCAGCTACTTATTGGTTCTGGTGTTGGAGTTGCTGCGTCTGATCGGACGCATTCCCGGCCGAGGGTTAGCGGTCATCGTGACGATGGTGATCGGGCTGTTCACTCACATCTGCTACGTTTTGTTGCGAGCGACGACATTCAATGGCGTCGATACCGGATTGTTGGCGACGTGGTCGGATTGGTCGTTGCTGCTGTCATTGTCATTGGCGATCTCGTTCTTCGTGCTTTATTGCCTGCGGCCCGATACGGTGGTCAGCTTCTTTTTCTGCCGGCGGTGTTGTCGTTGATCGCATTCGCAAGGCTGGTGCGTGATCTGGAACCATTTACCCGTACGGAGGCGGTTGAGGTTTGGCGGAACGTGCATGCCGTTTCGATGGCCGCCGGCTCCACGGCGGTGCTGGTCGGATTCCTGGCCGGTGCGATGTACTTGGTTCAATCATGGCGATTGAAACGCCACCGGGCGGGATCCTCGCTACGGCTGCCGACGCTCGAAACCCTGGGACGTTTGAATCGACGATGCTTGGTGATTAGCACCGCCTCGGTGGGTTTGGGCTTGATGTCGGGAGTGGTGATGAACTTGAATCGATGGGGTCATGTCAGCTGGACCGACCGCGGCGTGATGCTCAGTCTGTTGTTGTTTGTTTGGTTACTGGTGCATCGGCGGTTGAGTTTTTCTATGCACCGGCGAGCCGTGGTCGCAAAGCCGTCTATTTGACGTTGGCGAGCTTAGGATTTTTAATCTTGGCGATGGTCGGCGTGTTGACGACGCCGCATGGACAAGGTGATCGGACCTCAGTTTCGGATGAAACGGCGAGGGATGATCGTCCGGCGGATCAGGCAGTCGGGGAGCGGACGCCTTGAACCTGCAGATGATCGGTTGCAGCCATCACGACGCGGCTGTGGAGTTTCGCGAAAAGATCGCTTTCACCAGCGATGAGGTCAGTAGCTGCGCTGGCGACTTTTCGCGATCGCTTTCCGTCATGCGAATTGGTGTTGATCAGCACCTGCAATCGCATCGAGCTGTACACCACGTCGGGCGACGATCGTCAATTGGATCGTGACGCGGTCGCCGGATTTTTGGCCGACCAACATTCGCTCGGCATTGAGGAAGTTAGCGACCAGATGATCTATCGGGCGGGAGTCGAGGCGGTCGAACACTTGTTCACCGTCGCGTCGAGCTTGGACAGCATGGTGATGGGCGAAGCCCAAATTCTCGCTCAAGTGAAACAAGCCTATGACCTGGCCTGTACGAATGGGTCGGCTGGGCCGCTGACCCATAGCGTTTTTCAGGCTGCAAATCGGACCGCCAAGCGGGTCCAACAGGAGACGTCGATTCATCGTCGTCGGGTCAGCGTACCCAGCGTGGCGGTCGGTGAAGTCATCCCCGAAGTCTTTGACACCCTTAGCAATAAGCGGGTCGTCGTCTGTGGCGCCGGCGAGATGGGCGAAGAAACGCTTCGTTATTTGATCCAGGCTGGCGCCAAAGACGTCCACGTACTCAACCGATCATTTGATCGCGCCGTCACGCTGGCTGAAGCCTTCCAGGTGACGCCCATCCCGTGGACGCAATTGTCCGACGAAGTCATCGCAGCCGATGTCTTGATCGGTACCACCTCGGCGTCCGAACCGATCATCGATCTTGCGGCGTTTCTTCCCATCCACGCTCGTCGCCAAAATCGTGTGCTGTTGATTCTGGACCTCGCCGTGCCTCGTGATTTCGAAGCCTCGATCGGCGAACTCTCGAGTGTCTATCTGTATGGTATTGATGACCTAAAGGCCGCCTGCGAACGAAACCGTCGCGAACGCCAAAAAGAATGGCCTAAGGCAAAACAAATTGTCTCGGAAGAAACCGAGCGATTCATTGGCGCGATCCAGCATCGAGCCACCGGACCCGTCATCCAGCGACTTCGAAGTCAAGCGAGCATTTTGAAGCACGACGAACTGGCGCGATTGAAGAACAAACTAAGGCTCAGTGATGCCGACGATTTCACCGTCAAAGAGATCGAGAAATCGTTCGATCGACTGATCAATAAGCTCTTGCACCCGCCGCTCGCGTCGATCCGAGATGACGCCGCCGAAGGGCATCGTCGGGGGCTGCTCGAAGCCGTCCGACACCTGTTCAACCTCGGCGATGATTAACGATCCTCCCGCCTGAGATTGACAAAGCAGGGGCGGGAAGGGTGATCGTGACTTTACGAAGAACTGGCATCAATCCCAGTTGTCGTCGTCTTCTTCCTCTTCGGCATCGTCTTCGGCGTCATCGCTCCAGTCTTCGTCGTCGTCGGACTCGTCCGAATCATCTTCGTCGTCGTCGTCGTCATCCTCTTCGTCGTCGTCTTCGTCATCCTCATCATCGTCGTCCTCGTCGTCGACTTCTTCCCAGTCGTCGTCGAGTTCATCCTCGTCCTCTTCGTCGTCGTCGTCGTCATCATCTTCGTCGTCGTCGTCGTCCCAGTCGTCATCATCATCATCCTCGTCGTCCCAATCACCGTCTTCGGCGACGTCATCTTCATCGTCTTCGATGATGGCATGGGGAACCCCATCGCTTTGCTCGTCGGCATCACCGCCGAGCAACGATGATGCGTCACCGCCGATCAAAACCGGAGTTTCAAATTCGGCAGGACCGAGGACGAGGGGGGAAAGATCGGATGGACCGAAAACGGCTGAGCTTAGTACTGGCCGACAGGGGTACTCACGACAGACTCCTTCGTGGATATCGACAAATCATCAAGGGGTAAATCTGGAGGGGCATCTTCTTGCAACGTCTGCCAATCGATGGGCGGCAGTGCGTCAACATTGGACAACCCAAAAACTTGTAAAAATCGTTTGGTGGTGCCGTAAAGATACGGTCGACCGAGTTCTTCGCTCCGGCCAGCAATTCGTATCAAATCTCGTTCCATCAATTGTCTCAGCAACTCTCCACATGCTACGCCGCGAATCGCTTCGGCACTCGCACGCGAGACCGGTTGACGATACGCGACAACCGCAAGAGTTTCCATCATCGGCGTGGACAGTCTCACCGCTGGAGGTAAATGTCCCAACCGAGCTAACCAGGGAGCGAGCATTGGATGCGTCAACATCCGAAAACCACCGGCCACCTGTTCCACTCGCATCGCTCGACCTTGAGTGTCATAAACACGATTGAGCTGGCGGACAAGTGTACGAGCCTCTGTTGCGTCCGCCAAGTGAGCTAATTGGGCAAGTTTTCGAGGACTCACCGGTGCCTTTGAGATCAGTAAAACCGCCTCGAGCCGCATCCGACCCGCGCGAGGTTCTTGCTCATCGCCCGGCGGCTCGCTGGACACTTTGTCTTCATCAACGTCTTTTGACGATCCGATCGCGGTGACACGGTAGGGCCGAAGCGATTCGGATGCAACCTGAAAGCCGCTTGACCAATCCCGTGACGACGTCGAAAAACCACCGTTCCAAACTGCGAGTCGGCCGACGGCGGGGGACCAAAGTCGTTGCATCACTTAAACTAGTCTCACTGGTTCGCGTTGAATGGACTCGCTATCGGCTAATGTG
Source organism: Pirellulaceae bacterium (assembly GCA_963781095.1). GTDB lineage: Bacteria > Planctomycetota > Planctomycetia > Pirellulales > Pirellulaceae > Rubripirellula. The sequence goes on along the minus strand of CAWAEA010000011.1, from coordinate 57,715 downwards.
ACGTCCAAACCCACGCTACCGTTCATCCTGAAAATCGGCAGAAACTTGAGCTCTGGCAATCATTCTGGCATCCGCAAACCGTCCGCTGGACGACGCAAGGCCAACAAAATCGCTCGGCGATGGGTCGCGTTCGCGGCAGCCATCATGTTGGTCATCGTCGGTTTTTTAGTCATTCGCACTCAAGGGTTTGTTAGCGGAAGTGAGTTTTCGCCAACACATTTCCAAAAACGCGATTTTCAATTTTATGAGATTCCGTTGCTGAGACTGCAAATCACGCCGATCGTGCGATCCAGCTCGACCACTCCGACAGCCACCTACCTAAGACAAAAAAACTTAATCCCGATCGTGACAGGGGCGCCCGAGGTCTGGCACTTGGTCTGGATCTCTCGTGGATTTACCGGGGCAAAACCCGCGGACGCCCAAATGTTAACCGACCAACTCGAATTGGCCGGCTCGGGTGACCCGTATTGGAAAAAGTGGAGCGTCGATCACCCCTCCAAAGCACAGACGCTGTGGCCGGTGGTCCAGCGACTCGCCGAGCGCGAATTGTACGTGCTGATTCCCCGGCTCTTGGAGATCGCCCAGATCGAGACGGCGGCAGCAACGGCCGATACTGGAAAATCAAGTGCGAAACGCACCCGTCCGGACGATGCTTCAGCCGCCGATCTGAAAGCCGCCATCGATGCCTACTTGCCGACTCAATACTCCACGCTCGTCGAAGATTTGCGGCAAGCCGGACGCCAAGCCTTGGCCGATGAGGTTCAAGAAGATGCCATCGAGGATTATCCCGACACCGCAAAAATCGACAACGCAAAAATCGACAATTCGAAGTGCCGATCTTGAAGATGATTTATCTCGACAACAATGCCACCACCGCGGTCGATCCGCGAGTCGTCGAAGTCATCGCTCGAGAGATGTCGGCGGGTCCCGCTAATCCCTCCTCGTTGCATGCATCAGGTCGGCGGGCGCGATCGAAGATCGAAAACGCGATTGCCCTGATTGGCAATTCCATCGGCACCCGATTGGATCGACCCGGTGGTCCCCGATTGATTCTCACCAGCGGTGGGACCGAAGCCAACAATTTGGCACTTGCGGGGATCGGCAAACCGGACGGCCCGATCGTGATCAGCCGCATCGAACATTCCAGCATTCTGGCGGCCGCCCGTGCCCACCCGAACCGACCGATTCGCTGGCTCGATGTCGACTCGGACGGACGAGTTCTAGTGGATCAATTGCTCGATCGAATCCGAGGCACCTCGAACGGGGGCGTGGGCGACGACGACGCGGTGCCGGCGTCGCTGGTGTCGATCATGTCGGCCAACAACGAAACCGGTGTGATCCAACCAATCGATCAAATCGCGTCGATCTGTCGTGACGCGGGTGTACCGTTACACGTCGATGCGACCCAATCGATCGGCAAACTGCCGTTTCATGTCGAAGAGCTCGGTATCTCCTCAGCCACGTTTACCGCTCATAAATTTCATGGACCCGCCGGGATCGGCGGGTTGTGGATCGCCGGCGGCGTCGAAGTTCGACCGATGTTGTTCGGCGGCGAACAACAATTGGCGACTCGGCCGGGGACCGAATCGGTCGCCCTGGCAATGGGGATGGCCGAAGCGCTACGTATCGCAACTAAAGAATCTGTGCGTCGGCAATTCACATGCAAACGTTAAGAGACGAATTGGAAGAACGGCTCGTCAAAGAGTGTCCGGAGCTCGTTGTCCAAGGCCGAGCCCATCCACGATTGCCGGGGACCACCTGTTTGTCGTTGCTCGGAACCGACCGACAGTCGATGTTGATGTCGCTCGACATGGCCGCGGTCGCGTGCAGCAGCGGATCGGCATGCAGCAGCGGCAGCAGCCCGCCTAGCCACGTGTTGATTGCGATGAATCGACCGCAATCCGAAATCCGCTCGGCATTGAGGTTCGGGGTGTCTAAGTTTTCCACCGCTGAAGAAATTTCCGAAGCTGTGAATCGCATCTCGTTATGTGCAAAGCGTTTGCGTCGATCATAGAATGTGGATAACTGCTGTTTTCCCACTCGCATTTTTTCGTTCAGCTCTTACAATGTGCAGGTGATCTGGGTAACCGTCCCATTTCACCTGGACCCCCTAGAACTCGATCACCTCCATTCTTTCCTCTCCTTTTCGTTCGCCGGCTCTGCTTTGAACGCGTTGGTCGAAGAAACGATCGCTGTCACCTCCTTTCCGCTCGAACGGCCCGCCGTTCGAGCCCGGCGTCGCGATCCGCGCATCACGACAGGATCGCTGCCATACTTCATTGCAGGTGAAGAAAATCGATTGGTGACGTTTGTCTCGACGCACGAGGCATCCGTGTTCGAGTTTGGGAATCCGATTCTGTTGATCGGACCCAGCGGTGCGGGAAAGACGGTCATTGCGATGCATTTGGCGGCTCGTCACGCGGCGGAGCAATCGGCGGGTGGCGAACCGGCAAAAGTGATTTATTTGCCGGCGATCGATTTTGCCCGCCAATATGCCGAAGCGGTGGCCGCCGACGATTTGCCGCCCCTGCGAACCGAAATCAACGATGCCGCGATTCTGATCATTGATGATTTACACCTGATTGCGAGTAAGCCGGCCGCTCAGGACGAGTTGGCGATGCGAATCGAATCGCGAACCGCAGCGGGAATGCCGACGCTCCTGACGTGTCGTCGGCTGCCATCGGAGATTCGCGGTCTAAGACCGCTCTTGAACAGTCGTGTGTTACCCGGTTTGACCATTCCGATCGCGATGCCGACCGGCCCCACTCGATTGCAGTTGCTTCGCGAGTTGTCGCTGCACTTCGGATTGGAAGTCGAGTCGGGGTTACTGGAAGTGCTGCACGACGGACTGAGTGACCATTTGCCGGTCCGGTCGCTTGAGGCGGCATTGAAACAAGTGTCATTGTGGTGCCGGATGCACGACAGCGATCCGACGATGGAAGCGATCCAGTCGGCGATCAATCGCGTCGGGATCGTCGAAGAGGTGTCGTTGGCAGCGATCACTAACGCGGTGGCGAGATACTTTCGCATGAAGGCATCGGAGCTTCGCAGTAGTTCACGCAAACAGAATCTGGTTCGAGCGCGTTCGCTCGCGATGTTGCTGGCGCGACAGATGACGGGCAAGAGCATGCATCAGATCGGTGACCACTTCGGCGGCCGTGACCACACCACGGTGCTGCACGCGATCCGCAAAACTCTAGCGTTGCTCGAGAGTGATTCAGAGATGCGTCGAGCCGCGGACGAAGTCGCCGAAAAGCTAAGCACCGCCGCGTAGTCGCGAATTGATCGCATGCCATGGTCGTTGATCGCGCCGTCGATCAATGCGCCGCTCAATAGTCGTTGATCGCTCCGTCGATCAATGCGCCGCTCAATAGTCGTTGATCGCTCCGTCGATCAATGCGCCGCTAATAGTCGTTGATCGCTCCGTCGATCAACGCGTCCTTACTCATTGCGAACCCATGATCGCACAAACGCACGGGGCGTTGCCCACGCGGTTCAACCCCACACCGCCACTCAATTCGATACCTAAAAATCATCAGTTTTTTTTAACTGATTTCACCGGTGGAAAACTTGTTTATTTGTTGTTCACGCGTTGTCGAAAGGCGCGCCGATCTTGTCGTCTTCTTCGCGGCCATGTTGACCGATGTCGATTCAGAAGACGTTTTCCGACCGATAGGCGACAACGGTCTGACACGTTATCCACCACGGCTCTGTCTCGATAAACGATGACACGGATATGACTTACGAACGTCGAGAGAACGTTTTCGACAATTTTTGTCGACGTATTACGATGACGACGTTATTTATAAATATCTTTATCTTTAGAAGCCAGCTGCAACCACGAGATTGACCGACCCCAGCGGCCTAATGCGTTCGCCGCTCGGAAGCGTTACAACATGGCACCGTCATCAACAGTGCAACGAAGATTTTTGATAAGCCATGAAGATCACCTGCCAACGTGAATCCCTGACCCACGCTTTTGCGCTCGCCGCCAGCGTCGCGCCGACCCGTTCGCCAAAAGAGATTCTGCAGAACGTCAAGATGACCGCCTCCGGTGGCAAGCTCACCCTGACCGCGACGGACATGGAAGTTGGCATCCGTTTGGAGATCGAAGAGGGTGTTGAAATCGACGTCGAAGGGACGGCCCTCTTGCCCGTGCAACGGACGATGGCGATTCTTCGAGAGAGCAACGATGACACGATCTCGATGGAGACGGATGACTCGGGCATTCGCGTTCGCGGCAGCCGCAGCAAGTATCGATTGCCCGGAAACGATCCCGACGAATTTCCTGCCGTCGCCGGATTCGATGAAGACAAGTACCACGTGATGCCGACGCGATTGTTTCGCGAGATGGTTAAACGGACCGTCTTTGCGACCGATCCCGAGAGCAGCCGCTATGCCCTGGGTGGCGTGTTGTTGGAATTGGAAGAGACGTCCGTCATCGCGGTGGGCACCGATGGCCGGCGATTGGCACGAATGGAGGGCGTCGGTGAATCGATCGGCGGTCACCACACTACGGGATCGAGCACGATCGTTCCGACGCGAGCGATCCAGTTGATGGAACGTGCGCTTTCGGACAAGGATGAGACCGTCGACGTTGCCGCACGCAGCAACGATTTGTTGCTAAGAACCAGTCGAGCGGTGATCTATTCTCGCTTGGTCGAAGGACGCTATCCCAATTGGCGGCAAGTCTTGCCAAAACGCGACAATGCCGTCCAATTGGACATGACCGTCGGTCCGCTGTTCGCGGCCCTCCGCCAAGCTGCAATTGTGACCGATCACGAGAGCCGCGGCATCGATTTCACGTTCGCTGACGGGACCCTAAAATTGGAAGCCAGCACGGCGGAGATCGGTGAATCGCAAATCGAATTGCCGATCGCCTATGACGGTGAACCAATCACGTTGACGATGGATCACCGTTACCTTGCCGACTTCTGTAAAGTGCTCGACAACGAAATGAACTTCATCATGGAGATCGAATCGAGTGGCTCACCCGCATTGCTGACGACGGATGACGGTTACGGTTACGTGATCATGCCAATGGCCCGCGATCGATAATTCATCCCGAGTTCATCGCCAAAAAGGCGTTCTCAATTGTTCGACTCCACCTCGGTCGACAGCTTCTTGATTTTCGGACTTCGTCGTTTGCGAGTTTTTTCCGGGATCATGCCTCGCATCGAATCAAGCTTTCCGAAGCAAAGCAATCGGTCATTCGGCTCTAGCGTGCGTTTGAGACGCGGGTTGGGAATGACGGTGCCTCCTCGATAGAGGGTTAAAACGTTGATGTCTTGTTCGGGCAGTCCGCTTTGATCAATGGTTTTGCCGATGAAGTCCGATCCGTCGGGAATGGAGATTTCGGTAACTCCGTACCCTCGGCTGACCGTCAAACGCTGGCGCAGGTCGATCTCGGGAAAGTCGACTTGAGCGGCGATGTATTCGACGATTGCACCAGCAATATCGAGCTGGGTGCACGTTTCGATTCCCTCCAAACCGGGGGACGAGTTGACCTCCATGACCTGTGGTCCGTCGACGCCCTCGAGCATGTCCACGCCGGCGACTCGCAAACCCATGATTTGCGCCGATCGAACGGCGGTTTGACAATAGGTGTCGTCGAGTTGCACCAGCTCAGTTTTGCCACCGCGATGCACGTTGCTGCGGAATTCGCTGCCCTGAGCCACTCGCCGCATGGCGGCGACGACTTGATCGCCGACGACGAACGCACGCACGTCGCGGCCTTTGCTCTCGGACACAAATTTTTGCACCAGCACATTTTGGCGAGTGCTTTGGAGTGTTTCGATGATCGCTTCGGCGATTTTGACTGAATCGGCCAAGATCACGCCGACACCCTGGGTGCCCTCGAGCAACTTGATGATGATCGGGACGCCGCCGACACGCTCGATCGCCGGTAACACATCTTTTTTCTCACGCACGAACGTGGTTTGCGGGATACCGATCTGATGACGGCTCAAAATCTGTAAACATCGAAGTTTGTCCCGCGAATTCGAGATCCCAGCCGACGCGGCCGCGGTGAACACATCCATCTGTTCGAATTGGCGGACGACGGCGGTTCCGAAGTACGTGATCGACGCTCCGATGCGGGGAATGATCGCATCGTAGTGGCTGAGTTGTTTGGATCGATAATAAAGATCCGGCTCGCCTTGCTCCAAATCGATCGAGAAACGCAACGTATCGAGCACCTTGACATTGTGACCTCGCTTCTTGGCGGCTTCGACCAAACGTTGGGTGCTGTAACAAGTTCGGCTGCGAGAAAGAATCGCAAGCTTCATGATCAAATCTTATGTGGGAGCGGGACAAGAAAAATTTTACCGGCGCGGATGTCGTCGCCGTCGTCGCGGCGGCCGGCCGCCAAAGTAGGATCGGCTGGGGTCGACCAACATCCGGCCGCGGACCGCCTCGCGGCCGACCAGCATCCGAAATCCCATCTGGGTGCGATCGGCCAAGGTCAATTCAGCAGTCCATTTCTCGCCCATCCAAGACACATCGGTCAGGATCACATATCGAGCAGCCGACTCGCCACTCGAACTCCGCACGTTGCGAATGTCGTGAACCGGCGCCTGACATGGAATGGAGAAATCATCGCGTCGCTGGATCGGGTGAACTTGAAATCGAACCCATGGCTCGCCTTCGTGGTCGAACGGCTCGATTTCGAAGGCGTGGAGACTCGATGATCGGGCGCCGGTATCAATTTTCGCTTTGATGTGAGCGATTTTCAGACCCGGCAGACTGACCCATTCCCGCCATCCGATGATGACGAGCGGTGTTTCACCCGGTGACGGTGTTGAAAGATCCGACAACGGACGCTCCTCTGATGAAAACTGGATAGTAATCCTTCGGCTTATCGAAGAGTGGAACGGTTTTTTGACACGCTGTCCATGCCGCATTCTCCGCTACAATGCGGTCGGATCGAGCCTTTTGAGTCGAACAACTTCCCCCTCCCCGACGACTTTAGAACTTGCCCATGGCCAAGCGTGCATCGCGATCAAGGGCTTCCGGCTTGCCAGATACGACTGGGCCAGACGAAAAACCGAGGGTGCGGCGAATCGGGTCGCTGATCAGCCAGTTGATGTCTCGCAAAGGGTACGCTCGCAGCGGCGTGAACGAGCACTTGGCCGAAACGATCGTGACCGCCGTCGGTGAACCCCTGGCCGCTTCATGCAAAATAGGCAATCTGCGTGCTGGCGTGTTGCAGGTCTTCGTGACCGACTCAGCGACTTTGCAAGAACTCAATTTCCAAAAACGAGCCATCTTAAGACAATTTGCAAAAGACATCGCCGGTAACAAAGTGACCGACATCCGATTTCGAATTCAGGCGAGTTGATGCCGGATCTGCGTCGCCGTCGCTCCTGGGTCCGCCCTCCTAATTCAATGGACGACGTTCGATGACCGATGTGCTATTAGGTGACGATGGGGTGCATCGATGCGCATGGTGTGCTCGAGATTCACAATATGTCCGCTACCACGATACCGAGTGGGGCATGCCGATCGACGATGACATCCGATTGTTCGAGAAGATTTGCTTGGAAGGTTTCCAATCCGGTCTCAGCTGGCTGACGATCCTTCGCAAACGCGAATCCTTTCGTGAAGCGTTCGACGGTTTTGACCCCGATCGAGTTCGTCAATTTGATTCAATCAAGGTCGATCAATTGGTCGGTAATGCGGGCATCATTCGCCACCGAGGGAAGATTCGCTCGACGATCCAAAACGCGACCCGCGCGATGGAAACGGCGGCGGAGTTCGGATCGCTGGCGAAGTTTCTGTGGTCTTTCGAGCCGAAACGTCATCGGTCGCCAAAGGTCCATTCCGACATCCCCGCGATCACCCACGAATCAACCCAATTGAGCAAGTCACTCAAAAAACGAGGATGGACGTTCGTCGGACCGACCACGTGCTACGCGATGATGCAGGCGATGGGGATCGTCAACGATCATCTGGTCACCTGTGACCGATGGGCCATCGTTGAGGCGGCCCGAGACTCGTTCACGCGACCATGATCAACGTTGGCACATTGCGCGCCGATGCCCAGCCATCACGCGTGCGCGACTTGCATCATGGGTCGGCATCAAGCACTGCGTCGCTTGTGGATGTGAACCGATTCACAGCCGGTCCGTCGGACAAAATCATTTCGTCGGATGTCAATTTATCGAGCTGAAAGATTGTTGATTCGACGCCAGTTTGATAGGCAATGAATCGCTGGATCTGACCTCTCGGCGGATAGAAAAGGGTTAGATTTGATCCATCGCATGACCATTCAAAGAAATGGATACCAAGTTTTGGAGTCGCCGGATCATAAGATCGTCCGGTTCCATCAGGGCGAAATTGGAACATTTCACCGGTAACGGCCAGCCAAGTGCCGTACGGGCGCCTGACGCTTGAAGAGGTCGATCCTGCCTTCGCAAGTTTGTCGGCACGATGCAATTGGTAAAATGCCGCTACAAGGATCACTACGACGACGAACATGATGAACGTCCGTTTGGCTTTCAATACTCACTCCGAAACACGCCGTTGGCACCGAAACATCCAATAAAGTATACTGATCGTCCCGCCTGCGCCATTGACGCTGTCCCCGCCAAACTCGAATTCCGACATTGATCCCGCCCATGTCGCATCCTCAACGATTCCGACTCGCCCGCGCCCTCGTGGCCGCTTGCTTCGTTCACTTTGCATTCGGTGCGGGGCTGGGTGCGTCCGAAACGGACACCCATTCCGGCTCGATCGACTTTCTCAAAAATAACTGCCTGGACTGCCATGACGGACCCGATTCGGATGGCGGATTCGACGTGAACTCGCTTGGTGATGATTTGACGGATGCGAGCACGGCGGCCCGATGGATTCGCGTGGTCGATCGAATTGATGCCGGTGAAATGCCGCCCGCCGACGCGGGTGAGTTGGATGCGGGAGATGCGAATCACTTCCTGAAACAAACCTCGTCTTGGTTGCACGATTCACAGCAAGCGGTGTTCGACCGAGAGGGGCGCGTGCGATCGCGGCAGTTGACCCACTCTCAGCTCGAACGAACGCTCGGCGACTTGTTCGCCATCGATGTTCCGCTGGCTCGTTTGATGCCCGACGAGCAACGCACCGACGGCTTTACCGGACTTGCGGATCACCAATCGATATCCCACTTTCAATTGGAATCGCATTTGAGCGTGGTGGATGCGGCTCTCGACGCGGCCATCGATCGAGTCACTCAAGTCCCCGCCACCGATTCGGCGAAGCCATCGGGCGAGAATTTTCGTCGCGACTACGACCCGCGAGCCATCGCCCGCAAGGATCCCAAACGACGTTGTCGAGATCCGGAGATGATCGATGGCAAAGCGGTGATTTGGTCGTCCGGGCTGATCTTCTATGGACGCATCTCCTCCAGCACGGTGAAGGACGACGGATGGTACCGGGTCACGTTGGATGCGTCCGCATTGAACCTGCCCGACGAGGGCGGTGTGTGGTGCAGCGTTCGAACGGGCCCGTGTGTCTCCAGCGCACCGTTGTTGTCCTGGGTCGGCGCCTTTGAAGCTACCCAAGATCCGACGACCCATACATTCGAGGCCTGGATCCCGTCCGGACACATGCTCGAGATTCGGCCCGCCGACATCACTCTGAAACGAGGCCGTTTCGAAGGCGGACAAGTCGGCGCCGGCGAGGGAGCACCCCAAAAAGTGCCCGGTATCGCATTCCACTCGATGACGATCGAGCGAATTCACCCGGCGGGTGAGGTCGATCTCGCGCGACGTCATTTGCTCGGCGAGGTCACGGTATCGATCGATACCAAGCACAAGCAAATCAAGTGCATCGGCGAAGATCCGATTGCTGAATTGAGTCAGCAACTTCATCGTTTTGCCACGCGAGCATTTCGTGGTCCGGTCGAGCCATCCGAATTGAGGCCGTACCGGCAATGGATGCGAGAATCGATCGAGGGTGGCGTCGATCCGATCGATGCCCTGATCGCGACGTATCGCGCCGTGCTTTGTTCACCTCGATTTTTGTATTTTGTTGAACCGGCCGGGCCGCTCGACGATCACGCCATCGCTGCGCGGCTGAGTTACTTTCTTCGCGGCACGATGCCTGATCCAGCGCTCACGCGGTTGGCTCGTCAGGGTGGTCTGGACGATCCCAAAGTGTTACGAGGTGAAGTTGATCGGATGCTCGAGGGGCTACATGCTAGTCAATTCGTCAGAGATTTTGCGGACCAGTGGTTGGACATGTCCCAAATCGGGTTCACCGAGCCAGATCGTAAATTGCATGGAAAGTTCGACATCCTGGTCGAGAACGCGATGCTTGCCGAAACGCATCGGTACCTCGAACATCTGGTTCAAACGAATGCGAGTGCCGAAAAACTTGTCCGATCGAATTTTACTTTTTTAGACAGTCGGCTTGCTCAATATTACGACATCGAAGGTGTTGCGGGTGATGAAGTTCGCAAAGTGGAACTCCCCGCCGATTCACCTCGCGGCGGATTGCTGGGGCAAGGTTCGATCTTGAAAGTCACCGCCAACGGGACCAATACCTCTCCGGTGCTTCGTGGTGTTTGGGTTTCGGAGCGGATCTTAGGTGTTCCCATTCCATCACCACCCGAAAGCGTGCCGGCGGTGGAGCCCGACATTCGTGGCGCCGAGACGATCCGCCAGCAATTGGAAAAGCACCTGTCGGATGTGTCGTGCAACGGTTGTCATCAACACATCGATCCGCCCGGCTATGCGTGGAGAATTTTGATGCCGGTGGTCTCTGGCGAGACCAGTACTTGCAAATGCGTGATGGCAAGCTGCGACGCGGGTCGCCGGTGGACCCCAGCTTCGTGATGTCGGATGGGCGAGCGTTTGAGAACTTCGATGGTTTTCGCCAATTGGTGTGTGAGGACGTTCGACCGATCGCGCGTAATTTCGCCGGCCAATTGTTGACTTATGGAACGGGCCACTCGATCGAGTTCGCCGATCGAGACGAATTGGACCGGATCGTGGAGATCGCCGCTGAAGATGATTTCGGTCTGCGATCCATTCTGTATGCCGTCGTCACCAGCCCTCTCTTTTTGAGCAAATAACGTTTAACGGTAATAGCGAGTATTCGTCATGGGTTTTGAGAAACGAGTTCAGTTTAACTTTCGTCGCGGTCTTGATCGCCGCGCCGTGCTTCGCGGCACCGGGGTGGCGATGAGTTTGCCTTGGTTGACAGCGATGCAACCGTCATTTGCCGGATCAAAGAAGGACGCCGCACCCCGCCGCTTTGTCGCCATGACGTTGGGTTTGGGGTTGGTCGCCGATCACTTGTTTCCCAAAAACGACGGGCTCGGTTACGAACCGTCTCGCTATCTTGAACCGTTGACTGACATCCGAGATAAGTTGACGGTGGTTTCTGGCGTTTCGCATCCGGGAGTCTCAGGCGGGCACCGGGCCGAGGCGAGCATTTTGACCGCGACGCCGATGGGATCTTCGGGCAAGGCTGTCAATTCCATTTCGATCGATCAATTGATGGCCAGGCACCTGGGCGATGCCACCCGTTTCCCCTCGTTAGTTCTCGGCACCAGCGGCAATTCGAGTCCGTGTTACACCGAAAGCGGTGCGATGATTTCGCCCGAGACTTCGCCGTCGCGGTTGTTCGCCAAACTGTTCGTCGACGATTCCGCGGGCGAACGCGAGAAGCAGGCCGGTCGGGTGCGCCAGGGACGAAGCATCATGGACTTGGTCGGTGAAGATGCCAAATCGTTACAGCGCGATTTGGGCAGCGGCGACCGAGATCGCCTCGATGCCTACTTCACCAGCGTCCGAGAATTGGAACAGCGGATGATGGAGGCTGAAAAATGGGCCGAGCGTCCCAAGCCCAAAGTCGATGCCGAGATGCCCCGCGACATCAACGATTCCAGCGACATCATCGCGCAACAAAAAACGATGTGCGAGGTCATCAAGTTGGCGCTGCGGACCGACTCCACTCGCTTCATCTCCCTCCACATCCCCGGTGCCGGGGGGGTGATTCCGATCGAAGGTGTCGAAGACGGTCATCACAACCTCAGCCACCACGGCATGGACGAAGAGAAGCTGGCACAATTGGCACTCGTCGAAGGGGCCATCGTGTCCCAGTGGGGTGACTTTCTCCGCGATTTGGATCGATCGCAAGATGGCGATTCCACGCTGCTCGACCACACGAGCGTGCTGCTCACCAGCAACCTCGGCAACGCGTCCAACCATGACAATCGCAACATGCCGGTCCTGGTCGCGGGCGGCGGAATGCGTCACGCCGGCCACTTGGCGTTCGACCGCAAACAGAATTACCCGTTGCCCAACCTGTTCGTCAATCTGCTTCAAAACGCAGGCATGGAAGTCGACCAGTTCGCGACCAGCACGGGAACCATGAACGGGCTCTCCTAGACGTCGGACGTCGGACGTGCTTTGGTTCGCAGCTTCCACCATGTCGACGCATGATCGCCGGTGATGAACACGACCACGCCCGCCCACACGAACCCGAATCCGACGAACTGGTAAGTGCTGACCGGTTCACCCAGGATGATTGCGCCGACGATCCACTGCAAGGTCGGTCCGATGTACTGAAGAATTCCGATCGTTGACAGGGGAACGCGTTTGGCGGCGACCGCGAATAGAGCGAGCGGGGTGATCGTGACGCCGCCGCCGAGCACAAGCAGCACCCAGGTGGAGGACGATAATTCGGCGGTCGTCGGCGATCCCGATTGCATCACCAAATAAGTGGCCGCGATGGGAAACAACATTCCCGTTTCCAACGTCAAGCCTTCGAACGGTCCCAAACTAGCCTTCTTTTTGAGCAACCCGTAAATGCCAAACGAGAGCACCATCGCAATCGCGATCCATGGCATCCCGCTGCCCGCGACCGTCATCACCAACACGCCCACGGCGGCCAAACCGACCGCGATGATCTGGGACACTCGAAGCGTCTCGTGCAAAATCACGACACCCAACAAGACGTTGACCAACGGGTTGATGTAATAGCCAAGTGATGCCTGCAAGACTTGATCCGAGCCGACCGCGTACAAAAACGCTAACCAGTTGACTGCGATCATGACCGCCGCGCCCGCGTGAATCACAAGCGTCCGCTTCGTTTGTCGCGTCCAAACGATCCGACGGAGACGGCCCACCGAAGCGGTCAGGATCGTCAGGATCAGGAATGACCACACGACACGGTGTGACGTCAATGCAACGGACGATACCGAACCAACCATTCGCCAATACAGCGGGAAGAAGCCCCAACAAACATGGGCCAGAATCGCGCACCCGACACCTACCCGGTAAGAATGTTGTTCGGCGAGAGTGGGAAGTGGTGAATTCAACAAAGTTCTTCGGAATCGTGCTCGGCGGCATGGCGATCGCAGTTTGACCGGACACACCGATTTGAGCAACGGTTCGCGGCTGAGGACTGGCGTTATCTCCCTCGATGCGGATGGACCTCACTTCGCAAAGCACTTCACTTCACTTCACACAGCACCCCACTTCACTCGACTGGGTTGGTCAAACTCGATCACCGGTCATCACGAGAATATCCCCATGAAAGATCCGAAGCATCTGAAAGAAATTCAGATGCGTGCCGATTGGCTTGCTCATCTGATGGACGACGCGTTCGAAATCCCCATCATCAAGGTCCGACTAGGATGGGACAGCATCTTGGGGTTCATTCCGGGAGTCGGTGACTTGGTGGGTCTGATGTCGAACGGAATGTTGATCAGGCTGGCACATCAAGCCGGTGCTCGCAAGCGTGTCTATGTTTGGATTGCCTCCTACGCGATGGTCGATTTCGTCGTGGGGGTGGTCCCGGGTGTCGGAGACGTTTTCGACATCTTTTGGAAGAGCAACCGCCGTGGCGCCAAATTGCTGCGACGTGAGATTGCTCACCAGACGGCGAAGCAGATCAAGACTTGACACGTTCCATCCGCACGGTGCTAAAATTCGGCCGCCGTGAATCGGTATTGAGACAGCCTATTTCTAGCTTGAAAGCCACCACGATGAGCCACAAAGAACTCAGCGACGCACTTGAGACGGTTCACCGCGAGCTGTCCGCGAGCGAACAACTCGATCCGGAGGATGTTGCCCGGTTGCGGGCCACGATGGCACAAATTGAGATGGCGTTGGACCAGCAAGCGGAAACGACCGACGTGCTCAGCGCGGATGTCACCACCGCCGCCTCGTCGTTTGAAGAGTCTCATCCGCGATTGACCCAAACGCTGGGCCGAATCGCCGACATGTTGCAACAAATGGGCATCTGAACGCGTCACTTATTGATCGCTCGTGACTAAGCCATAGTCCTTAATCTTTTTGTGCAGCGTGTTGCGATTGATTCCCAACCTCGAGGCGGCTTTGGTTTGCACACCACCGCATGAGTTTAAGATCTGGGAAATGACTTCGCGTTCGACTTGTTCGACGATCGAAGAGTGCAGATTCTCCGCCGCCGAACCGGCTTCGATGATGCCCCGCATCACCAAGTCTTTCGCCATGGATTCGAAATCGTTCGCCGGCGAGTCCTCGTCGAGCGGTGGTTCGTTTCCGGTCACGCACGCGGGCAACACGTCGATGGTCAATTCGTCGGTTTCCGCCATGACCACGGATCGTTCGATGTAGTTTTGCAACTCACGAACGTTGCCCGGCCAATGGTAATCCTGCATCGCTTCGATCACGCCGGGTCCCATGTGGACGACGTATCGATCGTTGATATCGTTGTAGTGTTCCAGGAAAAAAGAGACCAGCGCGGGAATGTCCTCGCGACGACGCCTCAGCGGGGGAATCTCGATCGGCACCACGTTCAATCGCCAATACAGGTCTTCGCGAAAGCGTCGGCGCAACTTCTTGCATCAAATCGCGGTTGCTTGCCGCGACAATCCGAGCATCGGTTCGCAAGGTGGTGGTGTCACCGACCCGCTCGAATTCTTTTTCTTGAAGCACGCGAAGCATCTTGACCTGTAACGTCAACGAAGTGCTGTTGATTTCGTCTAAAAAGACTGTGCCGCCGTGACCGGCCTCGAATCGTCCGGTGCGGTTCGCCACCGCCCCGGTGAATGCCCCGCGGACGTGCCCGAACAACTCGCTTTCGAGCAAACTCTCGCTCAGCGCACCACAATTCACCCGCACGAACGGGCCACCACTACGCCGCGACAATCGGTGGATCGCGCCCGCAATCAATTCTTTGCCGACGCCGGTCTCGCCCAAAATCAATACCGATGCGTTGCTGCCCGCGACCCGACGCGTGATCCGGTAGACGTCCTGCATCGCCGGCGAATTGCCGATGATCCCGGAAATCGGTGCCCCGCCTGAACCATGACCACCCGAACCATGGAATGAGGAGCCGCTTGAAGGGATGCCAAGAATCGCCATGAAGGTCGTTGCGGAGGAACTCGGTTTCAGACGCGTGCTGGATGTTCTCGGGTCTCGCAAAGCGTCAATCACTTTGAAAGTCCGGCCTCCCGAGAGCTAAGAGAGTAACGCGGAATCAATCTTTTTGGTAGACAACGCCGGGCGTGAATCCTATCCCGAACCGTGAACGGGACACTAAGCGGCCCAGAAGCCCCTTATCGACAGCCGCTTATCAATCTGCACCATCGGACAATGCCGCCGCGGCATCACGGCGGAAACGTTGGCGATCCAGTATCGACATTGGTGGCAGCCGGCGATCGCGGCTGATTCGATCCAAGAGGGGATCGAATCCGTCAGCCGAAACCGGTGGGTCGATCAACACCATCGGTGCCGTCCAACGAGATTGGTCAAGCATCACACCGATTCCGTCCCCATCACCGCTGGCACCGTCGTCATCGTAGAACACAATCGGAACGTCGCCTCCGCGAGGCGAGCGTCGCACCACGTCGACCATTTCAACCGGCGATCGATCGGTCAACTGAATCTTTGACAAAATCATCCGAATGTCCCCTCCGCGATGGACGGCCCGTTCCAACGACACGACATTGGCCACCACGGAAGCGTCCCAACCGATGTCGCTGAACACCCGCTCGAAGTGATTCGACAACGTGGGGCGAGTCTCGACAATGATCGCGGTGGGTCGATCGCCCAATCGAGTCATCTCGAGCAACGTCTGTTTGACTTGGCTAATGCCCGGATACGCGCCACCGTCCGCAACTCGGGACACAAGCTCCGCCGCTTCGTAGCGGACACGAGGGATCGACGACGATGCCAATTGAACCAGCGCCGTCGGCCCGCTGCCACTTGATCGCAAGAGAGCATCCGCATCGATCGCGCCGTCCTGGCCACCGATTAAACGGATCAATCCGATGAGGGCGGGTGTGTTGGTCATCGTCGGGCGGAGGCCCGGGCCGCGGCCGGACAGAGCGGACGGAGTCGCCATTTCAATCGCCCTCATCACGGTGTCGCCTTGGATCGGCGAGCCCCATAATCTTTGCACCTCCTGAATCTGTTTTGCATCGCCCCAGTCTGGATCGATGATGACTCGGTACGCCAGACTGGCGGAAAGGGCCCGCGCGTCGATGTCGAGTGAATTCGCTCCGATCCGACGCAATCGTTGGGCCGAGTCGACGGCATCACGATAGGCCGCCATCATCGCGGCGGTCGTTTGATGCGTCACGCCCGTTCGATCTTCGCTCGCGATCCAAATGGTTCGCGTTTGTTCGTCGTTCTCGATCGATGACGCCAATGCCATTTTGGTCTGGAGGTCCTCGTTGAGAAACTCGATCGCGTCGCTGCGGTTCGGCAATACTTGTGACATTCGCGAAAAGGGCGCGAGATGCCGACATTTGCTCTTGCTCCGTCGCATCAACCGCATGCATGCCGTCAACCAATCGGCGACAAAGCCGGCGTCGTCGAAATTTCCGAGCGCCGTGATCGCGTGGGGACGGACCGACGGCGATCCGTAAAGCGCCAGTTGTCGGAGTGCGTCGGGACCGCCCGGTCCCATCCGCCCGAGGATGTTTTGGACCTGTTGGCGTATCGCATCGGATCGATCCGAAACGACGGCGGCAACCAATTGTCCGATCGCGACATTGCCACCCGCCAAAATGGTTCGGGCGGCTGGCAATCGACTATCAACCGACGGGTTGGCGAGCTGATCGATCGCTGCGGCGATTCGGTCGGGCGATTCAAGCTGGGCCGAGAGTGCGACACCGAGTTTGTCCAGGTTTGCCTTCGCGGCTTCGCTGACCTGATCACTTTGCTTGATTTGAAAAAACACTCAGCACCGATTCGGTCCGCCATCGCGGCCGATTGGGCGGCAGTCAGTTGTCGATCCGTTAACCCGGCGAGTAGCGTGTCGACCCGGCTCCACCGACCGGTTCGAGCCAAGCTGGCCACCGATTCCGCGAATGCCGCATTGCTGCGACGCGATCGCTCGACCAATTGCTCACCAAACGGATCAGCACGCTCTTCCGCGACTTCGACAACCGCTTCGCTATCGTCCTGGGCGACGCAAACCAATGGATCGCCGCATGCGACGGCGAAGCCGACAACCACCAACGTGGCAAACTTCAAGCGTGGACTCCAAAGACCAAGTCGCTCGTTTCGACAACCCAATGCGACAGTGTGTGAGTGCCCGACACAGCATTTCGAGAGACAGACCGACATTCGTTGCGCATTTGAGAGAAGACATTGCGATAGGGAAGTTACCGTCATAATAGTTCACCCGTACCCACCGGTGAAAGAAATGCCAGTCTTTCGAGCAGTCGAGGCGGAAAATAAGGTCTAGCTGGTTGCCTCGGTCTCGCGCCGTTGATTTTCGCACTATTTAAAATGGGCCCGCTTAAATGGGCCCGTCATTTTCCTGTTGGGTCGCGATCAACTCGTCGCGATACTGTCGCGCCAGTGATCCATCTGGCTCGCGGGCCAATGCGTCAATCTGTTGTTGAATCCGCACTTGCTTCGTCGCCCACGATTGACGTGCTTACATCCATCCCAGGCTTCGCGATGGCGGCGATGGCGGCTCGCTTTTGTTGCAGTTCAAACATAAAGTCCCGGTCCCTGGCAACCGCCTCGTCGTACACCGACTGCGCAGTCGGATTTCTGATGAGTTACCTGGACCACCGGATCCACCGGACGTCGGTCCGCCGCTGCGGGAGCAACTTTGGCGGATCCGAGCACTGAAGAGAAAGACCAGATCAGTGCCGCCATCGACAATCCGATCGAAAGTCCTTTCCAGTACTTCGCTGATTTCGACGCCGTTTTTTTGACCGCTTCGTTTTCGTTTTGCTCATTCATGGAATTCATTCAGTAATGATTGTGGGTAGGTTATTAGCGATCTCTTCGAAGATCGCGACCAGTTCTTCGCCCGAGGCCGCGTGATAATGTTTCCCGCCACCATCGTGGCCACTGTCCGCATTTTGTTCTGGTCCGCGCTTCGCCAAACGTCACCGTATGAATCGTCAGGTTGTAGGATGCCATCAATTGCGTGGCGACACTCTCAGGCGAGACTCCCGAATTGTGGATTCCGTCAGTCATCACGACCATGGTTTTGGATGCGTAGGGTCTTGCCGCACTCGCAAGCAGAGCTCGAATCCCCGACTGCATCCCACGGCCGATTGCCGTGTTTCCACCCGTACTGAGATTGCCAACAACATTGCGGACCGTTTGAAAGTTTTTTTCCAGGTAACAATCAAGTGTTGCTGAACTCGAATAGCTGGCGACCGAAACTTGTTCTTCTTGGCTCGTGTTGTCGAGCACTTGCAAAAACGCATGCACTGCCCTCACCAAGTCCTGCCAAGGCATTTGCGGAGCAGGACCCAAGTTGTAGTGCGATTCCCAAGCCCATTGCTGGTAAGTCGTCGAATCGACCCCGTTTGCATAGTAGTAACTCGAACCGTAGCGGGTCAACTTGCCCGCAGAGACGCCGGCGTTCATGGCCGTTGTGGAAAAAGGTGACTTGTTTCGTGGCCAATCGAAAGTGACTTCGGCCATCGATCCGGAGCGGTCCAGCACGACGGAGATGTCGCGGTCCACCTGCATCGCGACCGCATCTTGAACCGTAGCAAAATCACTGGCGTTGAGCACACCGGGGATCACCAGCGGGACGCGACCCGACAACGCTCCCCCGTCGCGGCGACCAAGGATACGAACCGCACTCGCTATTTTTTGTCCGCTGGAGACTTGCGATGTCGGAATCTTTACGAACACGTAGCGGCCGTTGACGCCATTGGGCTGGGTCGTTTGGCCAAATTCAATTTCATTGGCGGCATCATTCGTTCGCAATTGGAGGGGTTCGCCGTTGACCAAGTTCATCGCGGCCGTCGTGGCGGCGGCGGTCTTGGCAGCCGAGACAGTTTGTGTTTCGCTGAAGGCTCGACCGCCGGCACGCGCAGAGTCCGTGGCCACCATCAATTCCGTTCGAGTCAACTGCATTTGCACCGTGTTGATGCAAAATGCCGCCAAGATCGCCAGCACGGGCAACAGCACCGCGAGCAATCCCATGACCGCGCCGCGACGACCACTACCCCGCCGGTTGATGCATCGAGATGCATCGGAGAACGTTGGAGGGATTGAATTTTGTTGAACGTTCATGACCAGGATTCCGGACAAAGATGCGTGAGACATGGTGGGTAAGTTTTATTGTTCGTAGAAACCGTCGTATCGTTCCGTTCGCATTCGGACGGTCGATACCAGATTGGTGCTCGGCAGGAAGAACGGAGCGAATAAGGCGACTTGGTCCATATCAACGCTGACCGTCACGGTGACCGAGGTGGAGTCGGTGCCCAAGGGAGAAACGTTGACGGTGTAACCATTGCTTGATCAGCGAGCCCATGATTCGATTCGCCTCGGTGACCGCTTCGCTCGACGTAGCTCCCGGCACGATGGCGGTACGTGCGCCGAAGTACGCGGCATCCAGGCTGAGGTTGCGAACCATGTTCATTCTGGCCAACTTCATGCACGTCAAGATGATCAGCAACAAGATGTTGGCGATGATTGCAAACTCGACCGCCGACGCGCGAGACGCGATTGACCGCGACGGCGACGAATTTGTAATTTTCTGCGGGACGGACGTCGGTTGGTGGCACGCGGATGAGTCATAGCAGCTATCTAACTGGAAAGGTTCTCGTACTCTTTTCGCATCGTGCAACTCGCCGTCACGACCAGCACGCAAACCGGTCGGTGGGGATCAATAAATTTCCGGCCGAGGGTACATGACCGTCACAGTCACGTTTTGGAGCGTGCCCGCCGATTCGAAACCGGGCGAACTAAACGTGCATACATTCGCGTCGTATTGCACGTTTCTCTCATCAAGAAACTCCTGGACACGCCGAGTCACGTCGGCGTTTGTCCGCCTCGCCCGACACCCTGGCGAGCACCTTCGTATGCCGCCAGCACCGCGGACTCTTTCAGAAACATGACCGAACAAACGTCGATCGTCCCGATGGTCAGCGTGAACAGCACCGGCAACACGATCGCAAATTCGATCGTCGCAATGCCGCTGCGTCGCGAAACGCATCGCCGACGCCGCGAGGAGAATGTTGGTGAAGTCATGGAAGGGACGTCGGTATCGTCAGGAGATTTCCGGATCTATTGGAAACCTAGTTCACAAAACCTCCCAAGGCGGAAAATCTCGAAAAGCTTTTTCCACCTTATCCCACGCGATGGCTCGCGTTCTTTCGACCGGCGGGCCTACTTCAGTGACTTGTAGCGAATGTCTTTGAACTCGGCCCACATCGGTTTGCCGGCGTGCAGTTGAACACCGATGAGACCCTTGCTGAACGACTTGTTGGGTTCATTGTCAGTGAAGTCCAACAACAATCGACCATTGAGGAAGTGTTGGATGTGATTGCCTTTGGCAATGATCACAACATCATTCCAGTCATCGACTTTCATCAGCTCTTTGAACTCGGCTTGGCTGATCAGGTCGTCGCGAAGCACCTTTTTGCCGTCTTCGTTCCACTCAGCGACTTCGCCCACGATGCAAATTCGGCCGCGCGATCCGCGCTCGTCATAGATGAAGCCGGGGACGTTCGGCAAATCTTCTTCGTTGCGTCCTTCGTACTGGTACCCCTTCAAAACCCAATCATTCTTGACGCCTTTGTTGACGCGTTGGGATCGATACATGATCCCCGAGTTGTTGCTCGCGTTGCAGCGGAACGACAAACGCAATTCGAAATCGTCGACCGGATCCTTGAAAATCAGGAACGTGTTTCCGGCCGCCACGTTGTCGGCGTCAGTCTCTCCGCGGATCACTCCGTCTTGGATGGACCATAGACGGGGATCCCCGCTCCACCCCTCCAGATCGTTGCCGTTAAAAATCGTCGTCATGTTGTCCGTCTCGGCGGGCACCGTCGTGACCAATTCTTCGGCGGGAAGTATCGAGCACGTTGCAACGGCTGCGAACAGGGTGAGGGCAAGGTTACGCATGGTGGGGTAAGTCTCCGAAGGTTCAGAAATGGTGACACGATGGTGACACGGGGGAAAGGGCCGCTACGGCAGTGCGGCTGGCGGCGACTTCGAGTATGACTGCACATGCTCGACGACTCAAATGGCCCAAGCGAAAAAACGGTGGATCGGACTGGCAACCCGTCGTCATTCTTCATCGGCGATGCCGAGCACGTCCTTCCCTTGACGGAAAACGACATCAACCGGAATTCCCTTTTCGCTCAGCAGATCCAATTCGGATTGCAGTTGCCCGCCGATCACGCCCTTGGTGGCGATCAGCTCGGAAACGCCTTGGTAGTCGCCATCGCCTTGCAACTGAAGCAACAGCGATGAGAGATCGCGGGTGGCGTCGCGAAACTTGTCGACGTTGACGCGGTACTTACCATCTTCCTGACGCTCAAACGCCCCGGCATCTTGAAAGAAATTGAACCGAATCATGTTGGCTTTCCCGTGCGCACTCGATGCACCGAATCGAACACTGCGGAAGATGCCCGCCATGAAGGTGACGTAAAAGTCGTTCAAGTCTTCTTTGATCTCGTTTCGCTCATGCAGTTGGTTGATCATGTGCAAACCCAAAATATCGGCTTTGCCTTCTTCGATCGCACCGGCGTGCTCCTTCAATGCCGTTCGAACAGGTCCGCGATCGTTGATGGTGTTCTTGATGCCCAATCCGTGCCGACTTCGTGAAACATCGTGTTACTAAAGAATGCGTCGAACGTGACGTGTTGGCGTTGGTCTTCCGCAATGAGCACATCAGCGATCGGCAGCAAGATTTTGTCAAACTTTGCACGCATCGCGTTCTTCAATTGCAACCGGCGAGTCCCCTTTTCGAGTTGGACCGTCTCATCATTGGGCAGATTGATCGCAATGGTTTTTGACCCCGAGTTGCAGTCACCCGCATAGTAGATAACGTCGTAGGCATTGAGTTCGGTGTCGGTACCCGGTTCTTCTTGCTTGTAAATGTCCGCGACGGGGAGCGATTTTTGCAGCTCGGGCAAGAAAGCGGCGTAACGGGCCAATCGCTCACTCCACTGTTTGTCTTTGACCAACACGTACGCCTCGTGCGCCGTCTTGTATCCGAATAATTGGTCCTCGTAGTTTTCGATCGGACCGATCACGGTATCGATCGTGTTGTCGTGCATTTCCAACCAAGCCAGATCGCTAGGTCGATAGTCGTCCGTTAGCAACGCGTCGGCCCGCAACCTGAGGTAGTGCCGCAGCCCCGCATCATCCGCCAACTCCGCTGCATCATTTAGCAACTGTGACGCGTGGGCCATCTCCTCCGCAAACTGTTCATGATAGGGCACCGTGATCAGCGAACCCTTTTCGTCACGGCGGATGAAATGGTAGAGGCCATCCTTGCCCGGCAACGTTGCCTCTTCGAATTCGGTTTTGGTCATGTCGACCGGATAGAAATTCGCGCCGGGCGGCTTGGCGGTGACGCCGTCAACAAAGGGGACGTTCCCCGCCAAACGATCCCAAGGACCGTAATTGATCACGGCGAACCGCTTGACGTTAGGGTCCGAAATGCTCTCGAGCAGTTTTGACTTCTCGCCATAGGCTTCGTACCAAAAGCATTCGTCCATTATTTTTGCCGCATCGATCAGCAAACCAACCATTCGGCGTTGTTTTGATGTCAGCGAATCCATGTCCGTTGTCAACTCGACCTCGACGTACTGGTCCACACGCTCCTTGACGTCCGCTGAATGGTTCGCGGATTCGCTCGAGACGATTGTTTGCGCCGAAGCGGTGAACGCATAACAGGAGAGGGCGATCGCAAGCGAGGCCGAGATGATTCGCATGATTTTGGATGGGTGGCTCGAGTGATGGAAGGGATGTGCGAGACGGGTGATTCTTCTCGCGGCACGGTGGCATTTTCATTGTAGCGAAACGCCACAGGTGTTCGATTCTACCTCGTGCGATCATGTCACTCCCCGCGTGATTCGTCGCGAAACCCGGTTGGCACAAAAACTGCCTAGGTTCTGATTCGTGCTCGTCACGACGCCACAACTTTTCAATCTTCTCGATCGGAATCGGATTCATGCAAGTTTCAAAGTGCTGTTCGCTGTCGTTGATGCTCGTGATTTTAGGGGGCATCGGTTCGCTCGACTCGGGACGGACCAGCGGTGCGGATGTCCCTCAGCCGGAGGAATTTTTTGCCGCCGTCGATCGTCACGAACTGCGGGCTCGTTTCATTGCTTCGGATGCGACGGAGGCCCGGTTGCTGCTGACAAATTTGACCGATCATCCGCTTGATCTGAGGATGCCCGCGGCAATCGCTGCTGTCCCGGTGCTGGGTCAATTCGGGAACGCTCAAGGAATCGGCAACCAACAAGGTCAAGGCGGGGGACCACAAGGCGTGGGACAGGGCCAAGGTGGCGGTCAAACGTTAGGTGCCGGGGCGCAGGGTCAGGGTCAGCAAGGTCAGGGACAGGGCTTTGGGCAGAACGGAGGCGTCATGAGGATTCCACCCGGCAAGACGCTGCGAATCAAGCTGGTCACGGTCTGTCTTCAGCATGGTAAACCCGAACCGCATCCGCGGATGCAATACACCGTGGTTCCGATCGACGCATTCACCGACGACGTGATCATCGCCGAGTTGTGCGCAATGTTAGGACGCGAGAAAGTCTCTCAACCAGTGGCCCAAGCCGCCGCATGGAATGTGCTCGACGGCATGAACTGGACCACGCTCGCGGACAAAAATCAATTCGAGTCGAAGTACGTGGGTCAAATCAAGTTCTTCACGCCCGAGGAAATTGATGAAGCGAAAAAGTTGGTCGAAGGTTTACGCAATGCGTCGACACTGGTGTCGAAAGGTTATTCGGGCGAATGACATTTTGAACAGAGGTGCGACCCAAACAGCGGAACTCAATTCGGTTCCGTCTCGCCGAATAAGACGCCGGGGATATAAATGATCAAGCCCACGACCACGGCGGTCATCCATGCCGGAACGAGGTCGTGGATTCCGGGCAGTCCGAAGGCGGGTCCGAATAAGATCACGATCGTGGCGATTCCCGCCGGAACGCTCATTCGCCAACCGGCGACAAATGCGGACATCGCCATCAGCAACCCGGCAATGCCGATCGACCAAGGGACGATTCCGCGACCCAGAAATCTGGCAGGTTCGGCTGATTCGCTGGCGGTCGCGGCGGCATCCCGAACGGCACTTCCGAGTTGCTTCAAATCGGCACTGCCGACACCGATTTGTTTCAACGTTTCGATGTCTTTGAGCGAATCGAATAATCCTTGTCGGTTACCCCAGATCGCAAAGATTGCAAGCAACGCGCAGCCGGCGATCAGGCGAGAGGGACCACCCAGAGCGAGTCGCAGGGGGGCGAGTTTATCGCGTTCGGATCGGTACTTGCCGCTGCGCGCTCGGCCAGCATTGCTTTCATTCGGTTGCGTTTGGCTTCCGCGACAACCTTTGCATCGGACAACTCCGAGAGCCCGTCGTCGGGCGCGACTCGTGAGCTCTTGATGATCGCATCGGCCATCGCCCAGCTTCGTGGCTCGGCATCGGCTGCGCTCATGCCTTGGCTTTCAAGTCCCCGTCGCTCGACCTTTGCCAATCGCCTTTGAATCGCTGGTTTGCGATTATCGGCGGCGCGGGCGGCAAGAATCTCACACACTCGGTTGCGGATCGGCACCGGGTCCGTCGATCCGGTGAAAGCGGGGTCGTGGCGAAGCTTGGATCGAATTTGCAGGAGTGCATCGTAGCCAAACAAACTCTCGCATAGCATTTGCCAGTGAGCACCGGCATAGCGCGCCGCAAATAAGCGTAGCGCCTCCTCGTCGGCTCCAGCCATTCGCAAGTCGCGGACAAATCGGCTCGCTTGCTTTAATGGTTCGTCACAACGTTTTTGGGTGGGGACGACTAGCCCAAAATGATACGCGGCGCCAGCGGCCAAACCCATCACCACGCCCACCAAACATCCGGGCCACATGCCGGTGATCACGATCATCAAACATCCCAAACCGGCACCGAATCCACCCGCGGCCCAATCGATGATCGATAGCGTTTCGACCCAGGATCGGAGACGGGAGACGATCGCGCTCGTCGAGCTTGCCAAAGTCAAGGCGGTGGCGACGCCGGCGACCTGCGCGACGCACCGGTGAGCCACCAAGCTGATCCGATCAACCACGAGAGAGCGGTGATGATCACGCAAGCGATCGACCACGCCACGAATATGGGAAATTGCATCCGGTAGGGCATCGCGGCTTTGGAAAATTCAGCGGCGATTGCTTCCCATTGGTCGGCTTGGTCGGAAGTCGGCGAAAAAACGCCTTCGCGGCTGAGACCCAAAAAAAGCTCGAGTTCGTCGATGCATTCCACCAACGACGGATACCGATCAGCGGGTCGCTTGGCGATCGCTCGATCGACGATGCGAGCCAATCCGCCGGGGATTCGCGGGTTGATCTTGGTGATGTCGGGCGGCGGTTGCGTGGCATGTTGTTGCATCACCTCGGTGGCGACCGACCCTTCAAAAGGCGGGCGTCCGGTTAACAAAAAAAACAGCGTGCAACCGAGCGAGTAAATGTCGGCCCGGTGGTCCACATTGGTGGCATCGATTGTCTGTTCGGGCGCCATGTAAGCGGGCGTGCCGACCGCGGTTCCTTCGATCGTGACTTCGCCGCCTCGCGAGACGGATCCCGGCCCAGAGTGTGAGTCCGATTCCCAGTGGCTCTGAGCGAACGCGTCAACGTCGGCCACATCGGGGATCTTCACGAGTCCCAGATCGGCAACCTTGACGATGCCATCATCGCTAAGCAACAAGTTCGCGGGTTTGATGTCGCGATGAACCATCCCATGTCGATGGGCGAATTGCAGCCCCCGTGCGGCTTGCAAGATGTACCCCGCCGCGATCCGCGGATCGAGCGATCCCTTGCGACGCACGAGGGCATCGAGGGGACCACCGCGAATCCATTCCATGCTGAAATAGTGCCGCCCGGCGTCCTCACCAAAATCATAAATTTGCACCACATTATGATGCGACAACTGGGCCGCCGCGTAGGCTTCACGGATGAATCGTGCCAACGAAGCCGGATTACCCGACAAACGGTCGCGAATCGTTTTTAAGGCGACGGGGCGATCCAACGAGACCTGTTGAGCTTCATAGACCGCACCCATCGCGCCACGGCCCAACATCCGAACGATTCGATATCCGCCCAATCGGGTCGGCATGTCGGACAATGACGAATCGTGGTTCCGCTCTCCGATAAGTTCACCCGGCGAGCTTTGCAGGCCGAGCGAATTTGCGATCGTGCCAGAATCCACGATCGTTCCAGGATCTGCGATCGTTCCAGAATCCACGATCGTTGGCGCTGGCATTCCAGCGACTTTGAGTTTGCCGACACTGATCTTGGGCGGTTCATCCTGCGAAACTTTCAACCGAAAGGACAGGCCGCAATGTTTGCATTTGGGATGATAGTTCCCGGGCTTCGGACGCGACAGCGACAGAACGTGTTTGCACTCGGGGCATTTGATACGCATGATCGTTTGCATCCGCGTCGTCCCACGGTTCACGCAGCCTGTTCAAGTGGTTCACGGACTCATCACCGGCGGTACAGCACCGTACGTCAATCTCATTGGTTTGAAAGAAACTTTTGATCCAGTCTAACTCACCAAGCCACCGGTCACCACGGTTTTGACGATCACAAAAGAATGTCGCGATTGACGGTCCCGTACACATCCGTCAATCGGAAATCACGACCGGCGTAGTTGAACGTGAGACGCTTGTGGTCGAGACCGAGTAGATGCAGGATCGTGGCATGCCAATCGTGAATGTGAACCGGATTTTCGACGGCCGCGTATCCGAGTTCATCCGTGGCGCCGTATGCGAGTCCGCCTTTGACCCCGCCGCCTGCCATCCACAAGGTGTAGCCTTTGTTGTTGTGGTCTCGCCCGGTGCCGCTTTGGGCATAAGGTGTCCGTCCGAACTCTCCGGCCCAGACAACCAACGTGTCCTTCAGCATGTCGCGAGATTTCAAGTCGGCCAACAGCGCCGCAACGGGCTGGTCCGTCGCCAAGCAGGATTCGGGAAGAGCCGATTGCAACAGAAAGTGATGGTCCCAGCCTTTGGGTGCGGTGAGTTCGATGAATCGCACACCCGCTTCGGCCATCCGGCGAGCCAGCAAGCATTGACGTCCAAACCGATCCGTCGGACGACCGGTTCCGATGCCGTAATCATCGAGTGTCGTGTTACTTTCCGAGGACAAATCCAACAGCTCGGGCACTTCGTCCTGCATTCGAAACGCCAATTCGAACGATTCGATCGCACCCTCGATTTCCGGATGGTAAATGTCACGGTCGAGTTTGTGACGATTGAAGTCACCGATCAAATCGAGCTGTTTTCGTTGCTGGTGTTTGTCGAGCAGGGTGTTCTCCATGTTGCGTAGGGCGGCGCCCGGTTCTTTGTCGATACCAAGCATCGCCGCATAAAACGCAGGAATTTGGTTCGTACCGATCTTCGTCGCTTGGTACACGGCAGGCAAAAAAGCACTGCCGTAGTTTCGTGCCCCACCGTTTTCCGCCGGCGGATTCAGGGTGATGAATCCAGGCAGATTGCTGTTCTCGGTACCCAATCCGTAAAGCGTCCATGCCCCCAACGACGGTCTTGTGAATTGAAAACTCCCCGTGTGCATCTGAATGTATGCCTGCGAGTGGTTCGGTAGGTCCGTATGCATGCTGTGAATGAAACAAAGGTCATCGGCGTGCTTGGCAAGATGCGGGCACAATTCCGAGAACCACAATCCAGAATCACCATATTGGGCGAAATCAAAAGGGGACGGCATCAGCCCCTGGTTTCCGGCGATGGCGCTATCCGCCGTTGTCCGACCTTCGAGGTCGGCAAGTTTGGGCTTGTGATCGAACAAGTCAACGTGCGAGGGACCGCCGTTCATCGAAAGAAAAATGACTCTTTTCGCTGTGGCCGGAAAATGAGTCGCTTTCGGAGCCAAGCCGCCGCTTGCGACGGAGTCGCGAGCCGATGCTTGGTGAGCCAGACTCGCAAACGCTAAATAGCCAAATCCGGAGGAAAGTGACTTCAGTGCATCGCGACGGGTCAAGGGGATTTGCATCGTGTTTGATCGCTTGAAAAGTAGACGTGCATTTGTCGTCAAGGCGTCGCTAATCCAAATTCCGAAACTCGGCCATGCACAGGATCGCCTGGCAAAAACTGAATACCGTGAGTTCATCTGGATCGTCCAAAAAAGCTAGAGATCGTTCCAGTTCGACCGCATCGGGCGGTCGCGCAAAGCACCACTGGAACGCGCACTTCACAAGCATTTCATCCGTCGATGTCTCTGCTTGCAATCGGTCCGCAAGCTGCTTGGATCGCTGTTGGACGAACGAACTATTCATCAGATAGAACGCTTGGACGGGGACATTGGTGGTTTCTCTTTCGCCGGTGACCAGGCTCGGCTCCGCGAAGTCGAACAAGTTCAAAACGTCCGGCAATCGATCTCGAATGACGGGAAGATAGACGGATCGATGGGACGATTCATCAAGATCGCTTGGGAGTTCCTTGTTCAATCCGATCAACGAAATGGGTCGGTCGCCAATGATCGTGGCCACCAATGATCCGGCGGGTGGTTGCAGATCCAGTGCATCGGAAACGCACAACATCGCGTCCCGAATCGCTTCGGCTTCCAATCGCTTTTTCGGCATTCGCCACAACCATTTATTCTCGGGGTCACGCTGAAAAGCGTCTGCACGAAACGTTGATGCTTGCCGATAGGTCCGCGTTAGAACCAACCGGCGGATGAGTCGTTTGGTGGACCAACCGTCATTTGTGAACTCCACCGCGAGCGTGTCCAGCAACTCAGGGTGACTGGGCGCATCACCCGTCGTGCCGAAATTATCAACCGTGGCGACCAGCCCCTGACCGAACAAGTGCTTCCATACCCGATTCACGAACACGCGACTGGTTAGCGGATGATCCGGGCTGGCCAGCCAACGTGCCAGCTCAAGACGTCCGCTTTGAGTTGAGGGGATTGGCGGCACGCCCGCAACAGGAATCGCGGCTGGGAAAGCTCGCGGAACAATCGCTCCTTCGCTTCCGATCTCACCTCGTGCGAGCAAAGGCACGTCCACCACTTCGTCATCCAGAACCCCCATCGCAAGCGGCAATGCTTTGCCCTCGTCATCGAGGGTTTCAAGCTTGCCTTCGACCGGACCAAGTCCCCACACATTCGCCAAAACATCCCGAAGTGTGAAGCTCTTTTCAGGCTTCATGCCACTGAACGCCGCATTCCGAGCATCGTCGATTTGGGTCCGAACCGCGGCCAGTTGAGCCTGCTTTGCTTTGAGTGCCGCAAACTCTTTTGATGTGAGAGAAGAATGAAAAATTTGCTGGCCGGGAACTCGCGGCAGGACTAGCGGATCGCCGCCGCGATTGTTCGCAGGCGACGTGTACGTGCCGAAAAATGTTTTGCTGCTCGCGAAGACGCCCGCAAGTCCATAGTAGTCTTCCATCGAAAACGGATCGAACTTGTGATGATGACAGCGAGCGCACGCGACGGAACTTCCCATCACGGCGCGGGTCAGTGAGTCAATCTGTTCGTCGACCAGGTCGGCTTTGAACTTCGCGTCATTGACCTCACCAAGGTTCTTTGTACCGACGGCCAGAAACCCCGTCGCCGTCAGCAACCGAGCGCGTTCGGCATCGCTGTCAAAAGGCAACAGATCGCCGGCAGTTTGTTCCGTCAAAAATCGATGATAAGGAACGTCCGCGTTGACTGCGTCGATGACGTAATCACGGTAACGCCACGCATAGGGAAATGACACGTTCGATTCGCCGCCGCTGGATTCACCATATCGAGCGATGTCCAGCCAATGGCGACCCCAACGTTCGCCATACTGCGGTGTTTGGAGCAATTCATCCGTCTCGTCCGCCAGGGCGGTGTCAATTCCAGAGGCCTCAATGGATGCCAGAAATCGCTCGACCGCAGCCGGCGAAGGTGGAAGTCCGACCAGATCGAAATGCAATCGCCTCAGCAAAGTCCGTGGCTCAGCATCCGCGGATGGCTCCATCTCGCTCTTCTTTAAATCGCTTCGCACGAAACGATCCACGTCGTCCAATGCCCACGCTTGGTCGTCCCCGGGTGGTGTTTCGCGAAGCTTTGGAGGTTTGTACGCCCAGTGATCTCTCGCCGACTCGATCCCGTTCCAAGAGTCGTTCGGAATCTGATTATCGCCCGTTCGCGGATCCGCCGCGCCCCGTTCAATCCAATTTCGAAAATCGGCAATGACATTGTCGTCCAACTTCGGACCTTTCGGCGGCATTCTCAGGTCGGCATCACTATGTGAGATTGCGGTCAACAAGACGCTGGCGTCGGGATGCATCGGCACGACGGCCGGTCCACGATCGCCACCCTCGCGAATGGAGTTTCGCAAGTCGACTCTCAGGCTCCCTTCGTCATTCGCTCCCGCGTGACATTCATAACAATGTTTCACGAGAACGGGGCGGATTTTCGTTTCAAAGAAATCGATATCGCCACCTTGGGAGGAACGAATGTTATCGTCCGCAAGAGCCAAAGAGGCGCAAAGGAGCCAAAGCGATACGCAGGCCGCTCGTTTCATTGATATCCGCCTTCGTTGATTGGGCAATCTCGAACCTTCGATTGTACCGCAACCGTTGATCGGCATCAGTGATCCAGCAAAACTTCGCTTACCCCACTTACATTTTTTGATCGGCCCACTGGATCAACGCATCGCCGATCGCGGCACAGGGTTGTTCATCGTCGGACAACGCAGCTTTCTGAACCCGCTGGATAAGCTCGCTGGATTGTTTGGGCATTGCAGCCATCATCGTCGCGGCAACCAACTTTTGAATCGCCGTCACGTCGTCACGTCTTCGATCGGCGAAGCTTGCGATCGATGGGCTGCCGTATCGCCATCTCGCGGGCGTCGAGCGACCGCATCCGGCATCGACCAATTGAACAAGGCCCTGCTGATCAATCAAAACGTTATCCCGGTGGACGGCTCCGTGCGTTGATCCGCCATGGTGCGCCGCGGCCAAGCAATAGGCGACTCTCGCCAATTCGTGAAGTCGTTTCGATCTTGTCAAACGATCCTGATCATCGCTGGTCGATCGGGTGGTCGACGGTTTCGGGTCATCGCCGCGGGCAAAAATCCATGGCCGAATCACGGCCAAGTAACGTCCGTGAACGGTGGCGACCCAGGGGCGAACCCACGCGGGATGGTTGACCGCCGCCGCCGCCTCGCAAATGTCCAAAATCGGAGCCGTGCTCGAATCATCGCTGACCGATGCCAGCTCGACCACCTTCAACGCCAGCGCCGCAGACCGCGATCGGTCACGACCGCGAAATAACCAGTGACCTGGTCGCTCATCCACTCCGCCGCTGGCGGCAATGCATTGTCCGGCCGCAAACCAGTTCGGCGTCGGGAGCGCCGTGACCTCCCCGGGCGGGCTCAAGGTGCTGTCGAAAGGTGTCGGCTCGATGTGGATCGGTGATCGATAAGTTGATTCGTTCAACGAAAAAAGCTCGTCGATCGACTTTGCCAGTTCCGGAAACCGTCGGAGATATTGCTCCGGTGCAACATCATGCCCTAGCTCTTTCATGACGCAAACCTCTGCGTCAATGATGTCCAACCGATCGGACGTCGACGTCAAATTGGGAAAGTCACGCAAGTAATCTTCGACGGACACCATTTGCCCGATGCGACGACGATGCATCAAATCGATGCAAACGATGTCCACCAAGCGGCTTTTATCAAGCGTGCGATTACCGATCCATTGCAGCAGACTTTGCTCGGGTTGGGTGACTCGATACTTTGCCACCCTTCGGATCAAGCCATCGATCGATAGGTGATCCCAATCGACATCATCGGTCACCGAACTTCTCCGCTGGACAAGCCGATTTCCGATCGGACCTTTTCGACGGCGCGGCGAATCCGCATCCGCGCGGTGTCGGGTTTCAGATTCAAGATCTGTCCGATCTCGTTCCAATCTCGATTTTCAAGCATCAGATCGATTGCGCGGGCATCGGTTTCGTCGAGCGCCGCACGGACTCGATCAATCACTTCACGGCGAATGGCGACCTGGCTGGGTGTGATGGCGGGCGACGCGATCGCCATCTGTTCCGGCGGCGGCGACTCGTTGCGACGAAAGTCGCGGCATTGTCGGGCCAGAGTGCGGAAGGTGTCGATCACTTGATTGTCGATCGCTCTCATGACGTAGGACAGAATTTCGTCGCGGGTCCGTTCCGGGCGGCCATCCAAAGCGTCGCTTTGCTCGAGCAACCGATTTTGGTGAAGAATCAACTCGGCCATGACATCGTTGCAGATGTCCATCGACTCGGCCTGGCCGGTCAAACCGTATTGCCTCAATCGCGTGCGCGCACGTCGGCGGAGTTGATCGCCAAACGATTTCCAAACGCCCTGCAACGACTGGGGTGCCGCTGCGTCGTCGGGATCGTCGTCCGGACGGTGATTCGAGCTCATTTGCGGTTAGGTCATCTCTTAGTTCATGTACCTGAGCAGGTCATTAGCGAACACAACCACCATCAACGTCAACAGTGCCAACAGACCGATGATGGTCAGCCGAAATTCGAGTTGTTCGTTGGCCCGTTTCCCGACGACCAATTCGTACAGCAAGAACATCATGTGGCCACCGTCGAGCGCGGGGATCGGCAGAAAGTTTAGGATCGCCAAGTTCATGCTCAACATGGTCAAGAACATCAGTTGAGGCGAGATGCCTTTCTCCGCTTCGCTCTTGGCGATGTTGACGATCGCCAGGGGGCCGCCGACATGCTTTAGTCCAATGCGTCCCTGTGGCAGCATCTTCAAGAACCGAACAACGTCTTTGAATCGTCGTTGACCTTCGCGAAAGCCGAGAGACAATGCTTGACCGATCGAATTGGCACGCTGGATCGCTTCGCGGGGCGGAAAGAGGAGTCCGCGATCGAATAAGAATCGGTCATCTTCTTGAACCACCAAGGTCGACGAAACGATCTTCTTGTCGGCGCCGCGAGTCGCTTTGACTTCGAACTTTGATCCGACCGGCAAATACTGAATCGTGTCCACGAATGCGTTGAGTGGCGTCGTCGACGAAAACTCCTGGCCCTCTCTCAAAGATTTCAAGACGGGTGCATAACGTTCGCCCCTCAACCACTCGGGCAGATCGGCATCATCGATCACCAAACGAACTTCTAGCAACTCGTCGCCCGGCATCAACGGCGCCGGTGGGGTGGCGTCGGATTGGGATGCCGCATCTTCCGCGGATCCCGCCGAGGCCGGAGCGGATAGCACGCGAGCGACGGTGGGCAACGGCTTGTACGCGAAACCGAACGAGTTGACTCCGATGTCGCCCGAAAGCACCGCGGTTGGGGAAAGCGTCTGCAGCGATTTCACGGGAGTGATCGTGATCGATACCGTCTGCGTCTCTGGCTTCGAGCCCTGTTTCGGCTTCGACTCCGCTGCATCGGCTTGAACCCGGCGGACTCGGAAAGTGGTCGCTTGGTCCAAACCGACCAATTCATTCGGCAAGCTGTACGCGTCAATGGACTCGTCATCGCCGATGGCTTCGATCACGTCACCGATTTTCAATCCGGCCGTTTCGGCGGGGCCGCCGGCGACCATGGCGACCACCGGACCGATCGCGTAGCGAATGCCGATCGACTTGGCTTTTTGCGGGGCCAGGGTGACCTTGGTGAGCGTCTTGGCCTCGTCGGATCGCGTCAGCGTCAATTCGACGGGTTCACTCGGGTGAGTGTACAAGTAGTCGAAGAAGTTGGTTCCCGGAACGATCGATTTTTCATCGATCGCATTTCCGCCGTACGCGGTGACGGTCGCGCCGGCGTCCGCTTCGGTGAGCGATTCGGCGGCAGCACTTTCCGGACGTGCGTACGAATCTTTATCCAGCGTCACGGATTCCGGGATCGCGACCCCGATCATTCGAAAATCTTGGTTGTCGGGTAAACCTTTGGGTTGCAACTTGAAATTGCGGACGCCATCGTCGTACTGGATCGCCACATCGATCGGTTGCTCGGGTTTTTCGAACCCCTGGGTCAGGATTTCCATCCGCATCTCTTGGAAGTGCATGTTGTCGTCTTGCAGCGATCCGATCGAGACGACTTTGCCGCCCGGTTCGATTCCGGCTTGCCAGGCGGGCCCGCCCGGAGTGACTCCGCCGACGATGGCGGGGCTGTAGGTGACGCCGTAGCCGAACGCCAACGCGGCGAACAAGACGCCGGTGATGACGTTGACGACGACACCGGCGCTGATGATGATCATCCGCTGCCAAACGGGCTTGGCGGGGAAGCTGCGGGGGTCGAGTACGGGTTCGTCGACATCGTCCCCATCGACCGTGATGCGTTTATTCTCTTCCTCGGCCTTGCGCGGGTCATCGTCCTGGCCCAGCATCTTCACATAGCCGCCCAGCGGGATGATGCCGATCCCGTACTCGGTCTCGCCGTAAGTGAATTTACCCAGCGTTCGAGGAAACTTGATCGGCCCGATCTTGATCGGAACGTCGAACCCGACGTAAAACTTTTCGCATTTGACGCCGAACGACTTGGCGGCGACAAAGTGACCCAACTCGTGTACGAAAATGACCAGCCCGATCCCCAACGCGACCCGGCCCCACAACAGGATGTTCGTCAGCAACGACGTCACAAATCCGGCCTCCTCGGTCGCCGCCAAGGGCAGATCGTTCGGCAGATCGGTCAGCGCCACGGAGGCCATCAACGAGATGGCGTCAAATAGGGGCATCGCCGTGGCGATCGTGTCAATCAACATCTTCGAGTGTGCCTAAAACGTTTTATCGAGGGCCGAGCGGAGGGCCGGGAAAGACTCGGCCTCCGAAGGGATCGGGGAATGCGGTGGGTGGAATTAGAAGTGTCTTAAGTGTTCGACGCGGATCCGCGAGGATTGGTGGGTTGTTTGAATCGGTTCCGAATTTCTTGCCGGGCCCATCGGTCCAGTTCCAGCAACCGGGCCAGCGGTGGGTCGGACTCATGCGTGTGGCTCTCCAGCACGTCGCGGCACCCTAAAACAATGTCAGTAAAGCGAATTTGTCCGTCTAGGAACAGACCGACCGCCTCCTCGTTGGCCGCATTGACCACCGCCCCGGCCGTTCCGCCCGCCGCGGCAACCTCAAATCCGAGCGACAATCCGGGAAAACGATCCAGATCGGCGACTTCCAACGTCAAGTCCCATTGTCGGGTCAAGTCCAGCGGTGGTGACGCGCACGCCAGCCGTCGAGGACACGTCAGCGCGTACTGGATCGGCAATTTCATGTCCGGCGGACTCAATTGGGCAATCACCGACCCGTCATCGAATTCGACCATCGAATGAATGATCGATTGCGGATGAATGACGA
Organism: Pirellulaceae bacterium; assembly: GCA_963781095.1. Lineage (GTDB taxonomy): Bacteria > Planctomycetota > Planctomycetia > Pirellulales > Pirellulaceae > Rubripirellula. Next base: position 22,044 of record CAWAEA010000011.1, on the reverse strand, counting down.
CCTCGATCGCCTCGGCGGGCAAGTCGAACAACCAACGGGCTTCGATAATCTCTAACGCTTTGTTCATCATCGTGGCGGAATCGATCGTGATCTTGGGGCCCATCTCCCACGTGGGATGAGCGAGCGCCGACTCGATCGTGGCAGACTCCATCTGCGTCTTCGTCCAAGTCCGAAACGGCCCCCCGCTGGCGGTCAAGATCAGCTTTTTGGGTCTGGGGACTGTCGATTTCGGCTCCGGGCAACCGGCGGCCAAAGACACCGCCGGCCCCATGCACTGGAAGATCGCCGAATGTTCGCTGTCGACCGGCAGGATTTCTGCGCCGCTGGCCTGCATCGCGAGGCGAACGAGCGGCCCGGCGACGACCAAGGTTTCTTTGTTGGCGAGCGCCACACGTTTACCAGCCTGGACCGCCGCCAACGTGCTCTCCAGCCCGGCGCGGCCCACGATCGCCGCGACCACGATGTCCACCTCCGGATGCTGGGCGATTTGGACCAATGCGTCGGGGCCCTGATCGATCCGAATCTCGGACAGTGCTTGCGTGCCAAACGCGCCGCCCGAGTCGGCGTCGTGCGATTCAGTCCCTTGCTCACGTTGGCTTTTTGCGTGAGCGGCGAAGAGAGCGGCGGATTCGAGGTCGGACATCACTAACCGCTCGGGGGCGGGGTCGGCGTCCCGCGCCACCTTCATCAGGCACTCCACGTTGCGGTGCCCCGAAGCAGCCCACATTCGCCATTTTGACTCGGTGTCGACGCGATTCAGATGAGCGATGACCTCGGCCGTCGCGGTGCCGATGCTGCCGGTGGCCCCCAGGACTGCGACGTTCCGGACCGCGACATTTGCGACGCTCTCACTCGTCGATGGGGACGCCGGCACGGAGGGCGGCGCCGGGGTGCTGGCGGAATCAGTCAGAGCCATAAAACACGGAAAAATTGGGAGGGCGGGGTGAGATGCCGGAACGATCGATCGCCCCCATGATGGACGATCCGAACCATCGTTACGACCCGTCCGCAAACTCGTTCACCCGCCGGGCCGCTTGCCCAAGAAGATAGCCCGTCGGGCAACCCCCAACGAGACTGTCGCGAGCGACGCGACTCGCCGATTCGCGTCGGTGATTCGTCCGGTTGACCCAGTGGGGTAAGATTCCCATGGAACCCTTTTCAAACGACCTGTTTTTCCAAAGCGAAATTCAATAGCCCATGAGCGACAACTCACAACGAAGCGGCGACTCCAAGTCGGGCGGAAACGTCTGGCTGGTCCTCGTGCTGGTCACCGCCGCGGTTCTGGTTAGCGCCTTCCTGTTCGGCAGCAGCCAACGGAGGCTTCGCTACCCCGACCTGATGACGCTGTTACGGATGACCGCCGATGCAAACGTCAAAGCTCGACAAGACGCGAATACGGATCTCAGCCCGATCGCCGATCAGAATTCGGGATCGGCGGAGACCACGCAGCCCGAAACAGATGGTGTCAAAAATGATCCCCAAAGCGACGCCGCAAGTGGAGACGTTGCCAGTGAGCCCGAAACGGATGACGGCGAGGGCAAACCGAGTGATGCCGCAGTGTCCGACGCCGCAGTGTCCGACGCCGCAACATCCGGCGCGGAGATCGGTCTAGACGGCGCCAACGCCCCGTCCACCCCGGATGAACCGATGGCCACCGAAACGGCGGACGCCGACACTTCCGATGCCGATCTCGATCGCAAAGACGCCGCACTTGTCGTCCAACGAAAACTTGTCGTCCACCGAAAACTTGTCGTCCACCGAAAACTTGACGTCCACCGAAAAATGGTCCGATGGAAAACCAATCTTGGTCGTCACATCGACCAAGAATCCCGAGATCACGATCGAGTACAGCGATCTTCAAGACATCGAGGTCTCCGACGAAGCGATCACCGGCACCGTCGTTTATCGATCGCTCGGCGTGGGTGGGAAGTCACCCACGGAATCACCCAAGCGAGTCGAATTTCAAACCGTTCGCGACACGTTTAACGAATCGGAGCACGAGCGGCTGGTTAGTTACTTGAACGCATCCGGTGTGACGTGGGACAACTCGCGACCGAGTCGTTTGATCCAAGACAATTGGCCCGCCTTGCTGATGATCGGCATTCTGGTGTTCTTGGGTATCACGATGTTGCGACGGATCGGTGGCGTCGGATCGCCAATGTCGTTTTCCCGCAGCCGTGGAAAACTGTACAGCCAAGAAGAGCTTGCCATGACGTTCGACGACGCAGCCGGCATTGATGAAGCCGTCGAGGAAGTCCGTGAGATCGTCGATTTCCTCAAAAACAGTGAAAAGTATCAAGCACTTGGCGGCCGAATCCCCAAAGGGGTATTGTTGGTCGGACCGCCCGGAACCGGCAAGACGTTGTTGGCCAAAGCGATCGCGGGCGAAGCCGGTGTGCCTTTTTTCAGTCTATCGGGCAGCGACTTTGTCGAAATGTACGTCGGCGTCGGCGCCGCTCGGGTGCGTGACATGTTCCAGCAAGCGACCAATCGCGCGCCCTGCATCATCTTCATTGACGAACTCGACGCGCTCGGAAAGAGTCGCAGCGGATCGGCGGTCGGCGGTCACGATGAACGAGAACAAACACTCAATGCGTTGCTCGTTGAAATGGACGGGTTCGTTTCCAACTCGGGCGTGATCGTGATCGCCGCGACCAACCGGCCCGAAACGTTGGACCCCGCACTGCTGCGTCCCGGGCGATTCGATCGCCACGTGTTGGTGGACCGTCCGGATGTGGGGGGCCGCGAATCGATTTTGAAGGTTCACGTCAAGAACGTGAAGCTTGATGAAAAAGTCGACCTCCGAGAAATTGCATCGATTACACCTGGATTCGTCGGAGCCGACTTGGCGAACTTGGTCAATGAGGCGGCCCTATTGGCGGCGCGGGCGGAAAAGACCACCGTCGGGACGGATCAATTCAACGACGCCGTTGAACGAGTGACTGCCGGTCTGGAGAAGAAAAATCGGGTGATGAATGAGGACGAGAAAATCCGCGTTGCCTACCACGAAGCCGGTCACGCCATCGTCGCCGCCGCTCTGCCCAACACGGACCCGGTTCACAAGGTCAGCATCATTCCACGTGGGCTGGCCGCGCTGGGCTACACGATGCAGCGTCCCGAATCCGAACGCTATCTGATGACCAAAACCGAACTGGAAAGCAACATGAAGGTGTTGCTGGCCGGAACGCTCACCGAGGAAATGACTTTTCAAGACATCAGCACGGGTGCGCAAAACGACCTGGAACGATGCACCGAGATCGCCCGCAGCATGGTGATGGACTACGGAATGAGCAGGCTCGGCCGCGTCAATTTGCGGCGAAGCAACCGATCGGCATTTTTGGCCGGCGGTGGCGAGGGATATCAAACCATGCACAGCGAGGAGATGGCCAAGCTGATCGATAAAGAGGTCACTCGAATCATCGACGATGCTTTGGCCCAAACCCGCGAGATCTTGGAACAACGCCGCGACGTCCTCGAGGCCGTCACCCAACGACTGCTGGAAGTCGAAGCGATCGACAACGACGAACTGATGCGTTTGATCCGCGAGCACAGCCGCGGCCCTTGGCTCGTCCCCGGAACCGTCAACGAAAAGCCGCGTGCGAAGTTGCGCGACGATGACCGATCCAACACCAAACCGAATCCCGACACCGCCGGACGGTCGTGATCGATCCCTGATTCACAATTTCTTAGTTTCCGTTCTAAACACTCTCTAAAAACCCCATCGGTTGCCATGTCCATTGATCGTCGCCAATTTATCGGTTCCACCACCGCGCTCACCGCTGCCGCGACGTTGGGCGTCCACCAATCCTCGGCCGCGCAACAGAAGACGACCGTTAATTTCGCGCTCGTCGGGTTGGGGTCACTCTCCACCAACCAAATCGCGCCCGCACTGCAAAAAACCAAGCATGCGAAACTGGTCGGGATCGTGACCGGAACCCCATCCAAAGAAAAAGTTTGGGCCGACAAATATTCGATCGATTCGAAGAACATCTACAACTATGAGAACTACGACAAACTCGCCTCCAACGAAGAGATCGATGTCGTTTACATCGTGTTGCCCAATGGCATGCACAAGGAGTACACCGTTCGCGGTGCCCAGGCCGGAAAGCATGTCTTGTGCGAAAAGCCGATGGCCAACAGCAGTGCCGATTGCCAAGCGATGATCGACGCCTGCAAGCAAAATGATCGCAAGTTGGCCATCGGTTATCGATGCCAGTTCGAACCCCATCACCAAAAATGCATCGAACTGGCGCGGAGCAAAAAGTACGGCAATTTGAAGGCGATCGAAGCGGGCTTCGGTTTCAAAATTGGTGACCCCAACCAATGGCGGTTGAAGGCCGACTTGGCGGGCGGCGGTGCCTTGATGGACGTGGGCGTTTACGCTTTACAGGCTTGCCGCTATCTGACCGGCGAAGAGCCCGTTGCAATCACCGCCCAAGAAGTCAAAACGGACAAGAAGAAGTTCGCTGAGGTCGACGAAACCATCCTCTGGACGATGACGATGCCCAGCGGCGTGATTTGCTCGTGCAGCACGTCGTACGCGTTCAATGGCATCAATCGTTTCAACGCCTACGCCGAAAAAGGTGACTTCGGCCTCGAGCCCGCGTTCAGCTACGACGGAATCAAGGGAACCACTCCCGAGGGTCCGATCGACGCCAACAATATCGACCAATTTGCCGCCGAGATGGATGCATTCGCCAAATGCATCCTCGACGATAAAGACAGTTCGGTTTCCGGCGAAGAAGGGCTACGAGACTTGTTGGCCGTCGAGGCGATCTACGAGAGCATCAAGACGGGCAGGAAAGTGGACGTGAAACGCAACGCGTGAATCTTGCGGGTGAGCGCCAGCGACACCGTTGGACGTGTCTTTTGACGCGTCAACCCGACGCGTGAGCGAGGAACGCCACAAGATCTAGTGGTCCGGTTTTAGGCTTTGCTTGAAGAATTCTTTGGTGCGTTTCCACCCGTACTCGCCTCCGGAGCTATGTCCCATTCCGGGGATGACCAAGAGTTGAAAGTCTTTGTCATTCTTGATCAATGCGTCGACGACTCTCAACGTCGATTCGGGTGGCACATTGTTATCCAACTCGCCCACGATCAACATCAAATCACCCTGCAAACGACCGGCATGGTCGACGTTGCTGGACTCCGCATATTGAGGGCCCACGGGGTAACCCATCCACTGTTCGTTCCAGGATGCTTTGTCCATTCGGTTGTCGTGACAACCACACGAACCCATCGCAGCTTTATAAAAGTCGCCGTGGAACAACAGCGCGCCCATCGCATTCTGGCCTCCGGCGGACGTTCCATAGATGCCGACGCGGTCCAAATCCATGCACGGGAATTTCTCGGCGGCGGCTTTCATCCATGCGATCCGATCGGGGAAACCGGCATCCTTCAAGTTGTGCCAACAAACGTCGTGAAAGGCTTTGCTTCGATTCGCGGTTCCCATCCCGTCGATTTGCACGACGATGAAGCCCATCGCATTCAAGTCCGTGTGAAAACTCGACGAACGATACTGTTTCGGCACGTGTGACCCGTGGGGTCCGGCATAGATCGCTTCGATCACCGGATACTTCTTTGCGTCGTCCGGCTGATCAAGATCGCACTCCGCGGGGAAGGAAATCATTCCCCAGATATCGGTCTCACCATCACGTCCTTTCGCGTGAAAGACGGTCGGCATCCCGTCGGATCCGGATTCGGATGAATCGTCCGCAGCGATGCGGCGGGCGACCGCGAGTGTGGCCAGTTTTGTGCCGTCTTCGGTGCTTCTCAACTCGTGCGTGGGCGGTTGGTCGACACGGCTGTGGGTCACCACCACGTACTTGCGATCGGGCGAGAACTTCCATTGATGATCGCCATCGCCATCGGTCAACGGCGTGAGTCGGCTGTTCTCCCATTGGACCCTCGCCAAGTGTCGATGGTAGGGATCTTGGTCTTTGTGGTAGTCGCCGATCACCAGATCCAATTCCTTGGTCTTCTCATCGATATTGATGATTTCTCGGACGAGGAAATCACCCTTCGTGATGGGTCTTGTCGGCGTTTGGCCGGTCAAGTCAACCAAGTACAAATGCATCCACCCGCTGACTTCGCTGGCGTGAATGACTTGATCCGAATCGTCAAGGTACGTCACCAAACTCATCGTGGGTCCGTGCATCGTCCAGATAAAGGTCTCGGTCTCTTCATCGATCGGCGTGCGGACCGCCCCCGTTTCGGGATCGATCACGAACAGCCGAAAACGTTGATGCCCTCGATCGATCTTTTCGATCACCATTTGATTTGTTTTTGTCCAGCGGATTCGGGGACGACCGAAGTCGAAGACGGGCAAGTCCACCGACTCCGATTCCCAAGTCGTGACGTCGCAGAGGACCAATTCGAATTGGTCCATCGCGTCACCGGGCAGCGGATAGTCATGGCTGTGCAGCACCGCCCGCCCGCCGCCCGGGGGCGAGGACTCGTAAGTGTAGACCGGCTTCTCCGCGACAACTTTGCGCAACCACATCGCCAACCATTTGCCATCCGGCGAAGCGCTCAACGACGTCAAGCGGGTGTCCGAATCGCGGCCATCGGCGATGACGTCGATGGTCTGCCAAGATTTCGAATCCACGTCCTCGGCAACCGTCGTCCGTTTCTGGAGCTGTCCATCGTGGAGGCGAACTTGAAACTTTCCGTCATCGACAAGTTGATCCGGCTGGGGCGTGTTCCAGCGTCGGCGAGAAGGCTTTTTGTCCGCACGCGGCAATGGTGTTTTTGCTGTTGCGACTTGTCCCCCGCCATCGGCGACGATGCTGCCATAAAATTGGTCGTCGGCGCCGATGACTTCCCAACTGTGCCCGACGAAGGTGTGTTGCGGATGAGTCTCGCCCGGCTTCAACGTTTCGTACTTCACGCGTTGACCACCGGAGTCGACCCAAAAGACGGTGACCTCTTGGTCTGTTTTGTTTTCAAAGCGGATTTCGGTGTCGTCATTCATGGCCGGACCCGACACCGGCACTTCGCCTCCCTGCAATCCGCTGGTCCTGGCGATCGCCTGGCCTTGAACCTTTGCGTTGCGAATCGACATTTCACCGGTCTTGGCATCGACATCCACCACTTCGCGTTTCCCTTCGGAATCCATCCGAGAGAACCAAAAATGATCATCATCCACCCACCGCGGTTGAATTTGAAGGTTTTCGGTCTCCGCCGCGATCGATCGCACCGCGACGCCCGATCCAGCGGTAAAAAGGATTGCGATGAAGCTTCGCAAAACGATCGGCCAGGTTCGGTTCAACAGCATTTTTCGATTCCATCGGGGTGTGGGGCGTCGCGTCGGTGGGTCGGTTCGATGATGCAGTATGCTTAACCGCAGCGGACCGAAAACACGTTCCCAGCTTTTTCGATGATCGATTGACACGATTCACCAATTTTGGATTCGAAACGCGCCAATGGTTTCACGATCTCGCGTCGCGACGGTACTCGCCAGGTGTCATCCCAAACGTCTTTCGAAATTGGCGGGTGAAAGCACTTTGGTCACCATATCCGACTGCCATCGCGATCGAAATCAGAGTCTCTTTGGAAATTTTCAGCCGCTTCGCAGCCGTATCCATACGGAACTGGAGCACCAACTGCGCCGTGGTCATGCCGAACAGTTCGCGGATCCGCTGGTCGAGTTGCCAAGCGGAAAGCTCGGCTAATTCGGCCAACTCACCCGTGGTACAGGGATTGTCCAGGTGACGTTTGACGTGCTCGATCACTTTGGCCAAGCTGGCGTAGGCGTCGGGCTCGTCGTCGGGCGACTGCAGGTCCCGCGACATCCCGACCAATCCGATCACGTTCTCGTCGCGATCGTGGAGCGGCAGTTTGGTTGTGATGCACCATCCTGTGCTGCGTCTCGGATAGGGGTGTTGTTCGATCTCACTCAACAAGGGTTGGCCGGTTCGGATCAATTCGAGATCCTGGGCCATGAAGTGCGATCCGAGTCCAACGGGGTAGACTTCCGCGGAAGTGCGTCCGATCAGGGAATTCTTGTTTTTGGCCCCGCATCGGTCCGCCAACGTTTGGTTGACCGAGACGTACCGTGCCTGGTCGTCTTTGATGAAAAACGTCAAGGTATCGAGGTGATCAAACAACATCTCAGCCACCATCGGGCTGGCGACGCGCTGGAAAAATGTTTCGCGAAAGTGGTTCAGATCCATCGATTTATCAGCATGCAAGCTTCTGGTTGGCTCGATGAGCCGTTTGCGCAACCGCTCGGACCCTCATCATCAAGCCACCTCGGAAACCCGACAAGGGCGTTGAACCAGAATCATTCACGGTGGTCTACCTCAAGAGCCGGTTCATCGGCCTGAATGTGCGCCGAATCGACTTGGCATCTCCAACCATGCAAAGACAAACGCCGCCGGCTTGCCTAAAGTGTCACCCATGAAAAATCTCTCGGCGGTCAAGACGAACGACGGCGGAACACCGATGGGTGGGAAGGTTTCCGGATCGTCTTGCGAAGATCGTGATCCCGGCGCCGACGCGGTGGTCGATGTGGCAGTCATCGGGGGCGGGGTCATTGGTTGCTTTACGGCGTTCTTTCTGGCCCGAAAAGGATGCCGGGTCACGATTCTAGAACGGCAGACGATTGGGTCGGGCGCGTCCACTGGCAACTGCGGCTACGTTTGTCCCAGTCATGTGCTGCCCCTCGGTGGTCCGGGAGTGATTCGCCACACGTTGCCGAATTTGCTGATGCGGCGGGGAGCTTTGTCGATCCCGATGCGCTTTGATCCGTTGCTCTGGAAATGGCTTTACCAATTCGCCAATCGATGCTCGGCATCTCATCAGGCGCACGCGGCGTCGGCCCGCGATCACTTGTTGAAATACTCCATGGATCTGTATCGATCGATTTTGGTGGAGACCGGTTTGGAATGCGGCTGGACCGACAAGGGACTGTTGATGGTCCATCGTTCTCAACGTACTTTTGATGAGTTCGCGACGACCGCCGACAGACTCGAACGCGAATTCGGTATCTCGCCGCGGCCGTATGGGTCTTCGGCGCTTCACGAACTCGAGCCGTCTTTGGTCGAAGGCCTCGGTGGCGGATGGCACTTCGAAGCCGATGCCCACCTCCACCCCGGCCTACTGATGCGTGAACTCAAAGGCAAATTGATCGAGATGGGCGTCAACGTCCGCGAGGGTGTCGAGGTCATGGCGATCCACGTCAGCGACGGTTCCGTGACTCGATTGCAAACGTCCGCCGGACCCATCACGGCGGACCAATATGTGATCACGATGGGCGCTGAATCGCCACGTTTTGCTCGACCGCTCGGATGCTCGCTACCCGTTGTGCCCGGCAAGGGCTACTCGATGAACTATCCCGCCACCGACGGAACACCCCAATTGCCGATGATCTTCGAAGACTCGCACGTCGCGGTGACTCCGTTGGGTGATACGCTTCGGATCGGGTCGACGATGGTGCTTAGCGGATACGATCGCAGCATCGATCAGAATCGCGTTCGTCGGATTCACGCTGATGCCCAATCCTATATTGCGTCACCGCTTCCCGCCCAACCGCAACAAGCTTGGTCAGGATGGCGGCCGATGACGCCAGACGATTTGCCATTCATCGGTCGCGCCCCGCTAGCCTCCAATGCATGGGTGGCAACGGGAAACGGCATGATAGGAATCTCGACGGCGCCGGCAACGGCCCAGACTGTGTGCGAAATGTTATGTGGCGAAAAGCCAACCATTGATCCGGCACCCTACTCGCTCGATCGGTTCTCCAATCGCCGACGCGTACCGATCGCAAAGATGTATCAAAAGATAAATTGATCACCATGCTTCACTAAGCCTCACTGCTATCTGCTTCAGCTCGCAAAGCGGTCGTGGCAACCCGACGCGTTAACAACCATCAAAAACACGGCATCTTTCTCGATCACGCGTCGGTCTACCCCCGCGGCCATGCCCCGATCGGCACTCTGTTCGATAAGCAATTGCCGCAATCGGTGATCGGCTACAATCTAGCGACGAGTTGTCACGGCGATTCATCGTCGTTCGCGTTGGAAATGACACGCCGATAAACTTCGGCGTAGTTGGCAAAGATGTCATCGCGGTTACCGTAGCTGCGTACGAACTCGCACTCGTACGCGCGAGCCATGTGGTCGGCAAAGTCTCGGCGACCCAATACGTAAAAATCGGTCGGGTATTTGGTGCTGTCGAAGTACATCGGATGGCGGCATGCCAAGATCACCTGCCGCCCCGCCGCGTAAGCGGGCAGTGCGAACTCGGGACCGACGCTCAGCGACGCGTCGGGCGGCAAGTCGGCCAACACCGTGCGGACAAATGACGGATTGGAATAGACGTTGTCACCGAACTTATCCGCATACGTCACGACCGTTCGCACACCGGCGCCGGGCACCATCATCGCAGCAATCGCCGATGCCGTGACGACCCGGATCCATTTCGCACCACGCCGGCCCTGGATACAGCATGCGTCGAATCGGATCGCCGTGAAGGCGACCGCAATCCACGCGAGCGAACCGCTGTAGCACCAGAATCCTTGGATCGGATGATTGCCCAAGCACGCGGCCAACAAGTACACGCTCGACCACGCCAGCATCGCCAAAGTGGCCGTCGCACGCTCACGTGTTCGCCACCCCACAATGACAATGGCAATCATTCCGATGGCCATCATTGCGAACTGGATCGGATGGGCACGATCGACGAGCTGCGGCATTTGGTGCGAAAGCGATTCCCACGGCATCGCGAATCGGGTGAGCAACCCGGGACCAGCAGGACGCAAGATGTTGGCAATGAATTGTGCTCGAAACAGATCCGGACGCATCACAATCAGCGGCGTCCAAAGGGCGAACGTCATCGCCGTCGATAAGGCGAACGCCAAAAACCGCTGCATACGAATTGCGAGGCTGGCGTGTCCAAACGCGATCCAAAATGCCAACTGAATCCCAAACACGATGGCGAACGGATGTGATAGCGCTGCCATGCCGACGGCGACACCGGCCCCCACGAACCAACGCAATCGACTACGATGCCGGCCGATCGCGACGCACCACACCGATGCCAAACCCAACATTCCGCAAATCATATCAGGGCGCGCCACCATCGCTGGAAAGAAACAAAGCCGCGAAGCCGAATACAAGGCGGAGGCCACGATTGAGATCCGGCGATCTTGAAAGAACGCTTGCGCGATTCCATAGGTCAAGAGGATCGAGGCGATCGCCGCAGCCATCGAGGCGAGGCGAGCGGTCCCGTAGTCCCCGGCGAAGACCTTAAAGAACGGAGCTTGAGCATAAAACGAGAGGGGCGGCTGGGCGAACAACATTTCATCAGCGCCGAGGAATACGCTTCCTTCTTCCGTGGCTCGCGAGTAGGGGACACGCGGAATACCCTCGGTTGCGATCGTCAAACCAGGGATGCCATACCATTCTTCGTCTTGTCCACCGGGCGCCAGCAATGTCGTCGGAAGTCTGATTAAGATAAAAAACGACACCACAACCATCAACAAAATGATTGATCCGTTGATGCGTTTTTGCGATTTCATTTGGCCAACTCTTCTTTCGGCGGACTCGTTTTGAGCGAACTCGAATGCCCATTATGCGGACGAGAACTTTTGCCGCTACGTCATCGGGTAGCCGACGTGCAAACCGGCGAATCATTCACACTTGCACGCTGCCCGGAATGTGGGTTGGGCATAACGATCGATGTGCCGGATGACTTGGCTCCGCACTATGGCGAGCAATACGTCGGGGGACGACACGGGTTCACCGCGGCGATGTGCGACCGTCGCCGTATCCAGATCATCGATCGAGTCGGTACGCCGCCGGGCAAAATGGATTCCGTCAAATTATTGGACTTCGGTTGCGGCGACGGCACGTTCCTCGCCGCAGCGATTAGGAAGGGATATCGTGCGATCGGTGTCGAGCGATTCTCAAGTGTCGCCGTCGACGCTGGGTTGCCCGTCAAGTCCTCGCTGGAGCAAGCCTCCAGCGAAGGACCGTTCGATATCGTGACCATGTGGCACACGCTTGAGCATCTCACTGACCCACTCGAAGTCGTCCAGCGGATCGGCGAGACGATGACCGATCGCGGCGTGTTGGTGATCGCGGTTCCGGATTCGGGAAGTTTGCCCGCCCGCGTCTTTGGCCGATTCTGGTTGCACTGGGACGTCCCAAGACATAAGTACCACTTCACGTCGCGGTCACTCAAGAAATTGTTGACGATGCGGGGATTCGATGTCGAATGGTATCGTGGATCCGAATTCGAGTATGACTTGATGGGGTGGGCTTCGAGCGGGGTCGATGTGGCCGCAGCCGAGCCGAATCTCTTTTTCAAACGATTGACGGGGAGACCGACAAAAACGGGATTCGCTGGCCGAACGTTGTCTTTGATTTTCGGTACCATTCTGTCATTGATTTTGGCGGTGCCCGTGGGAATCGCAGGACAATTTGGTCGTGGGGGCACATTGATCATGATCGCGTGTCCGGCATCATCAAGACTGAGGTTCGAATCCGAAACATTGGAACGCCGAATTGTTTAATGGGAAGAAAGTGGTCGTCGTGATGCCCGCCTACAACGCGGCGAAGACGATCCAGCGAACCTTCGACGAAATCGATAGCCAATTGGTCGATGAAGTGGTGTTGGTGGATGACGCCAGCATTGATGACACGTCCGATATTGCTCGCGGTTTAGGGATCCACGTGCTGCGTCACCCCGTCAATCGTGGCTACGGGGGAAATCAAAAAACCTGCTACGCCGCCGCATTGGAACTCGGGGCGGATATCGTGGTGATGGTTCACCCCGATTATCAATACACGCCACGGTTGTTGCCGGCGATGGTTTCGTTAATCGGCAATGATCTCTACGACTGTGTGATTGGCAGCCGGATCTTGGGCGGGCAAGCCAGGCAGAGTGGCATGCCGATTTGGAAGTACGTATCGAATCGTTTTTTGACCTTCGCCCAAAACGTGATGATGGGATCGAAGTTAACCGAGTTTCACACCGGGTACCGAGCCTTCTCGCGCGACTTGCTGTTGACGTTGCCGCTCGAAGAAAATTCGGACGACTTTGTGTTTGACAATCAAATGTTGTCGCAAGCGATCTACTTCAAATTTCGAATCGGCGAAGTGTCATGTCCGACCAAGTACTTTGCCGAAGCGTCGTCGATCAACTTTACGCGATCTTGCATCTATGGGCTTGGGTGCTTGCGAACCGCTGCCCAATTTCGACTCAATCGAGTTGGGGTGGTGCGTTCGAGCGTGTTCAGTCAAGAGGGCCGGAGGTTAACGGCGGGGCTGGCCGCGTCGACCCACCTGGGCTGAAAATTGGTGGGTCGGCGGCGTCGTCGCTTCTTGCCCCCCTGCGATCAGCACAGCTGGACCGCATATCAAAACGCGGTCTGAGGCGGTGCTGGGTTACTCGCCGGAGGTTTGCATTCCGAGTTGCCGCATTTTTCGATAAAGATTGGATCGGTGCAGCCCCAGTCGTCCGGCGGCATCGGTCATGTTTCCTCCACTCAAGTTGATCACTCGTTCAATGTGTTCGACTTGGAACATCCGAGTTGATTCGCTCAATTCGATTGGCATGTCCACGTGCGCGATCATGCCATCGCGGTTGGCGATTGACCCGGTCAAGGATAAGTCGTCGGCTTGAATCACTTCTTCGCTGGTCAAATAGCAAATCCGTTCGATCGTGTTGCGCAGCTCGCGAATGTTGCCCGCCCACGAATGATTTTGCATCGCCGCCGCGGCATCGTCTGACCACTCGGGAACTTGTCGCCCGATTTGGTAACGAACTGCGCTAAGAAATGGTTGGCCAACAACAACACATCGTCGCCCCGCTGGGCGAGCGGCGGAAGTGTCAACGAAACGACATTCAAACGAAAGAACAAATCTTCGCGAAATCGTCGTTGGCGAATCATTTCTTCGAGCGGTTGATTGGTGGCCGCGATCACTCGCACGTCGACGGGAATCGGTTGAGAACCGCCGACTCGGACGACGACCTTGTCCTCTAGAACTCGCAACAGTTTCGCTTGTCCGCCCGGACTCATGTCACCGACTTCGTCCAAGAACAAAGTGCCGCCGGTCGCCAATTCGAACTTACCCACACGCGTTTGATTGGCGTCGGTGAAGGCACCTTTTTCGTGGCCAAACAATTCGCTCTCGAGCAGTGTCTCGACCAGCGCCGCGCAGTTGACGGCGACGAACGGTCCGCTTCGTCGATCGCTCTGGAAATGAATGTGCCGAGCAAGAACTTCTTTGCCGGTCCCGTTTTTCCCCAGGATCAGAACCCTCAGATCAGTTTGCGCGACCTTTTCAGCCGTTCGGCGAACCGCTTCGATCGACGGATGATTTCCGATCAGGCGAGATGCCGAAGCGGCATCCTTGACCAAGCGGTTGCACGATTGTGTCAATCGCTTTCGCGTTTTCAACGACTCGATCGCGACCGCCGCGTGCGTGGCCAAGTCGGCCAACAACACGGCGTCGAACTCGTCGAACTCACCCTCGATCCGATTGATGGCTTCGAAGACACCGATCAACTCGGCCCGCTTGGATTGGTGAGCGCCGCGGGACATCGGCACGGCCACCAACGAGCGAGTTTCGAACGCCAAAGTGGCATCGACCTTGCGGTTGACCCGGGATTCATCATCGTTGCCCGCGTTCCAAATCTTTCGCTCGCCGCTGCGTAAAACTTCGCCCACGACACCGGCGTCGTCATCGACTTCCAAAGAGTTGTTAGCAGTTCCCAAGGCGGGGCGTCCGATCAATTTGCTGCGGCGACGGTCCCACAAAAAGATGCTGGCCCTTTCGCACGGAAGCAATTCGGTGGCGGTGTCAGCGATCTCTTTGAGTAAGGCTTCGTCATCGTCGAGCCGCTGCCACTTCGCCGCCGCCGCCAAGACAGCGGACAATTGGTCGATCCGCCGCTGTTGATGACGAAACGTATCGATGCGATGCAGCGTCGAGGCCAACCACTGAGCAGCCGATGTCATTCGACGAGTGTAATTCCCCGACGGAGCCATCTCGCTCGAGTTTGCGGCGTCGAGCCGAATCACCAATGCGGACGGGGGCACCAATCGATTGCCCGCGACCGACACGGTGTCGGCTTCGTTGGGCATCGCGGTGATGCACCAATCGCCGGCCAATCGGACCGACGGCGATCCCGGTTGGGATTGATCGATCACCTCGCCGATCAATTGACGTGGAACATCGGTCTGGTCGCCGACCCACGGATCACAGTGCCATAGACCTCGCAACTGTTTGACCACACCGCCCCTTTTGCCACCCACCGATCGCAACATCGCTGGCAAAATCGACTCGATGAAACCTGGGCTCGACAGACCGGCATTGGACGCGGATGCCATCTCGAACGCGAATCTCAATCCGTCGGACGTCTCATCGCTGGATTCAGTGAAACGGGGCGTAGTCTGGGACACAGGATGCTCGAATGAAATGGTTCGGTGAGACGCGTGAAGGGATGATGAGAAAAACGTTTCGCTCCCGTTTGCCAGGAACGGGCCCGCGGGTGTCTCGCACGTGAAATTTCGGACACGAATGCCTCGGATTTAGGGTAGCGGCATGGCATCAGTGGGCTGTCAATTTGATCAACCGCAAATCGCTAGCGTCCGCTTCCCATCCGTTAACCGTGGCTAACGCCAAATGGCCAATTGTTGCCTCCTCGAAGCGCACGGACTCAACAGGTCCCGTGCTGCGCGGTGACGGACGCGAATTAGCTGTTACCGGAACGCTTACGCTGTGCCCTTTTCCATTCCCATCGCTGCGCGGTTTCGATTCGCGGAATTGGGCGGGCAACTTTTTCTCGTTCCATCCTAAATAGACGAACCTACGGGGTTAGCGGTATGTTGGAGCTTTGATCTCTCGTTCTAAAAAGCCAACCAGGAAATACTGCAGATGCAATTTGCCGGAAAAAAGGGACTGATCCTCGGAGTCGCCAACGATCATTCCATTGCCTGGGCGATCGCGAAGCAAATCATGGACGCCGGTGGTGAATGCGGATTCACCCACTTGCCCGACCGTCCCGATGATGAACGCCAACGCAATCGCCGCCGGGTCTCCCAGTTGACTGATAAATACGAGAATGCAAAGTTCCTGGTACCCCTTGATGCACAAAAGGACGATCAGATCCGCACGGTTTTTGAGAAAGCTGCGGAAACATTTGGAAAAATTGACTTTTTGTTGCATTCCATTGCGTTCGCGGATCGCGATGATCTGGGACGAGACACCGTCTACACCTCCCGCGAAGGCTTCAAATTAGCGATGGACGTCAGCGTCTACACGCTGATCAAGTGTACCGCGGAAGCGAAGGAAATCATGAACCCCGGTGGCGCAATTGTCACAATGACATACTACGGCGGTGAGAAGTGTGTGCCCGGGTACAACGTGATGGGGATCTGTAAAGCCGCGCTTGACGCAACCGTGCGTTATCTTGCGTACGACATGGGGCCACAGGGAGTGCGTGTCAACGCGTTATCCGCCGGTCCGATTCGAACCTTGGCAGGCCGCGCCGCCGGCGTCGAAGAAATGCTGACGCTGTATGAACACATGGCGCCGCTGGGGCGAAACGTCAGCCATGAAGAAGTCGGCCGCACCGGAGCCTTCCTGTTGGGTGAGGACAGTGGCGGGATCACCGGCGAGATTCTGCACGTCGATGGCGGTTACCATGCCATGGGAAGCCCCGGGCGATTGCTCAATCAATTGAAGTCGTAATTCATTCGCTTCATTTCGTTTCCTCACTTTCTTAAACCAAGAGTTCATCAAATGGTCCGCACGCTTAGCACGATGTTGCCATTGGGCACGATCGCACCCGACTTTACGTTGCCTGATACGGAGGGCAATCAGGTTTCGCTTGATCACTTCGCCAATGCCAATGCGTTGCTCGTGATTTTCATGTGCAACCATTGCCCGTTCGTCAAGCATGTCGCCGACGAATTGGCCAAACTGGCTCGCGACTATTTGAGCGAGGGAGTCGCCGTCGTGGGGATCAGCAGCAATGATGCGAACAAGTATCCCGACGATTCACTCGATGCGATGAAGGCTGAAAAAGCGGTGCGAGGCTACTCGTTCCCCTACCTTCACGACGATGACCAAAGTGTCGCGATCGCTTACTCAGCCGCATGCACGCCCGACTTCTTTTTGTTTGATTCAGATCGCAAGCTGGTCTACCGCGGACAACTCGATTCCAGTCGCCCCAAGTCTGACATTCCGGTTACCGGCGAAGACTTGCGGGCGGCAATCGATGCCGTTGTCGCTGGCAAAATGCCGCCCGCCGATCAACGTCCATCGATCGGTTGCAACATCAAATGGAAAGAGGGCAACGAGCCCAAGTACTTCAATCCGCAAGGCAATGCGTGAGCCTGCCGTACTTGCAAGAATTGACGTTGCGATTGGCCATGGGCGCGGCCGGCATCGATGACCAGATCCGGCGCCCCCATGTCGAGTGGTTGGTGGGGAAACAGCGACCCGATGGTGGGTTTGCCGGTCGTGAAGGCGAGAGCGATCCCTACTACACCGCGTTCGCCTTGAGAGCACTGTGGATCGCGGGCGGTCTGGATGCGCCGATCGGAAAACGGGCCGCCGACTTTCTGCGGTCGCGATTACAGCGTCGTGAATCCGTCATTGATCTGATGTCTTTGATCTTCGCGGCGGCGATTTGCGAAATGGCGGTCGGTGAAGTCGTGATCGGTGACGACGATTCTCAATGGCGTGTGAAGGTGGCCGCCATGCTCGCGACGCTTAGGACGGACGACGGTGGGTTTGCGAAAACGCCCGAGGGCCGCGCCGGCAGCACCTATCAAACGTTCTTGTCTGTGTTGTGTCATCAATTGATTGATGTCCCCGTCGATGATCTCGATGGCGTCGAGCGATTTTTGGCCTCCCAAGCTCACGCCGACGGCGGATATCTCGAAATCCGCGCCGCCAAACGTCCGGGAGTCAATCCGACCGCCGCGGCGATCGGCACGTTGAAAGCGATCGGCCGTTTGGACTCCGTCGATCACGGCAATACGATCGAGTTCATGACGGAGATGCAAACCGACGAAGGCGGATTGTCGGCCAACACGCGGATTCCGTTCGCCGACCTTTTGTCCTCGTTCACCGGTCTGCTGACATTGACCGATTTGGAGGCGGCGTCGCGAGTCAATTCGGACGCGGTGCGTCGATATGCGATGGCAATGCAATCGCCGCATGCAAACTCCGGTGGATTCGTTGGTTTTTCACTCGATCAAACCGCGGACGTCGAATACACATTCTACGGTTTGGCAACGCTCTCGTTGTGCGAACTCCTTTCAAATGGACTCCCATGAATCAACACTCCATCTCACCTTCCCTGATCGTCAAAGACCTTTCGAAGTCCTTCGCCGACGTGGGCGAACCTTTGCGAGTTTTGATGGGACTGAACTTGGAACTTTCCAGCGGTGATTCGTTGGCAATCGTCGGACCCAGCGGCAGCGGGAAGAGCACGTTGCTGCAAATCTTGGGGACGCTCGATCGACCTGACACGGGCACAGTGATGATCGACGGGACCGATCCTTTTTCGCTCTCCGAAAACAAGCTTGCCGATTTCCGCAACCGAAAGATCGGATTCATCTTCCAAGACCATTATCTGTTGCCCCAGTTGACGGTCATGGAAAATGTTTTGGTGCCGGCGCTGGCGAGTGGCAAACCATCAGCCGATCAAATCGAACGTGGAAAGGAACTCATCGGCGAAGTCGGTCTTTCGGGGCGGTTGGACCACCGGCCGGGCGAACTTTCCGGTGGCGAACGGGAACGAGTCGCCATCGCGCGATCGTTGTTGATGCAGCCGACATTGATCTTGGCGGATGAACCCACCGGAAATTTGGATCGCAAAACCGCGGACGCGATCACCGACTTGCTGCTGCGTTTGCAACACGCGGTGGGTGCGATTTTGATCACCGTCACTCACAGCGAGACGTTGGCTGCTGCAATGTCAGACCGCAAAGAACTCGTCGATGGCAAACTGTAACGGAAGCAACGGCAATTCAACCAAACCCGTTTGCTCCTCGCTTGAAATCACGCCGCGTCACCCAAGTTCATTCGCTTCGCGTAGCGACGCATCATCTGGTCACGAAGCGCCGTCACGTCAGGCGACTCAAGTTCGGGATCTTCGTCGATCATCTCTTGCGCCATCGCCCGCGCAGACGGCCAAAATTTCCACGTCACGGTTCAGGTCGGCGATTCGCATCGGTGGCATGCCGCTTTGTTTCCGACCCAGCAAATCGCCCGGACCACGTAAACGAAAATCCGCTTCCGCGAGTTCGAATCCGTCGTCAGTCTTCTCGAAAACTTTTAAACGTTCATTTTCATCGGGTGGTTGTTCGCCATCGGTGAAAACGCAAACGTGACCGGTGTGGCTTCCTCTCGCGACTCGGCCACGCAATTGATGCAACTGGGCCAACCCAAAACGTTGACCGCCCATGATGGTCATCACGGTGGCGTTGGGAACGTTGATGCCGACCTCAATCACCGTCGTGCTGACCAACACTTGAGTTCGTCCCGTCGCGAACGACTGCATCACCGCTTGCTTGTCTTCATTGCTCATTCGGCCGTGCAGCAATTCCACGCGATAGTCGGCCAGCGATCCATTGCACAATTCCTCGTACACCGTTTCGACTGACGAAACATCTTCAGCCTCGGTTTCTTCTTCCTCCGAACCGACTGACGTCACCACGGCCGAAACTCGCGGCGCGACGACGAACGCTTGGCGTCCCTCGTCCAATCGCTCGCGAACGAATGCCCACCATCGGTCTTTCCATCCGCCATGTGAGAGGTACGTGTTGATCTTTCCGCGACCGGGTGGCTTCTCGCGAATCGTGCTGAGCTCGACGTCGCCGAACATGGTCATCGCAATCGAGCGAGGAATGGGAGTTGCCGACATGACCAACGAGTGGGGATCGAGGCCTCCACTTCGCAACTGGACTCGTTGATTGACGCCGAACTTGTGCTGTTCGTCCACGACGCAAAGTCCCAATCGATGAAACTCGATTCCGCCGTAGAGCAGTGCCTGGGTCCCGATTAACAAGTCGATCTCGCCGGACGCAGTTTTAGCAAACACGTCACGCCGATCCGCCGCCGGAAGCGATCCGCATAGCAGCCCGATTTTGACCCGACTGTCGACCAACATCTTCGCGAGGGTATCAAAATGCTGGCGAGCCAGCACTTCGGTCGGCGCCATCAGTACCGCTTGGTGACCTCCGGCGACTGCCAACATCATCGCGTAAACCGCGACGACGGTTTTTCCGCTACCGACGTCGCCTTGCAACAATCGGTTCATCGGAAATTGCCGCGACATGTCCGCGCGAATCTCGTCGATGGCCAATCGCTGGTCACCCGTTAACTTGAACGGCAATCGATTGGTGATCCGCGAATCGATCAAGGCAGACGGTGAGAGCGGAGGGGCATGCAAGTTGGTAGTTGATCGTCGGCGTTTCATCGCCAATGCCAATTGCATCACGAACAATTCCTGGAACACCAATCGAGTCCGCGCCGTCATCATCGAGATTTCGTTGTCGGGCAAATGCAATTGAAGCAGCGCCCGGTTGATGGGCGGCAGATCGCCGAAAACCTGGACCCCCTTTTCCCTCAATCGCTCCGCTGCGGCGGAGCGCAATGGTTCGGGCATCACCTCCGGCAAATCGTCAGTCAACGACAAATGGGTCTCAACCAAATTACGAAGTTCGGACTGTTTGACACCCTCGGTCAACGGATAGATTGCCATCATGCGAGGTTCTGGCAAGGTTTCCGTCGTATCGAGAATCGTCACCTTGGGATGAACAAACTCCCAACGCAACCCATTCAGCTTGGGTGTTCCCGAGAGGATCACGCGCCGTCCCAACAGTAATTGTTCGGCGCGAAAAGCTTGGTTGAAAAACAACATACGAACGGCACCCGATTCGTTTTCAACCAATGCGCCGAAAACCGACTTGCCCGGTGTCCGCGACACGATCTCGGTATCGGTGATCGTCCCCAACAACGAGGCCGGGACGCCCTCGCGAATCTCGTCCACCTTCGCCGGCGGCGCGGGACGTTCATAGTCGCGAGGAAACAAGAACAACAGATCCTGGATCGTTTTCAACCCAAGTTTTTCCATCCGCTTGGCCCGGGCGCGTCCCATCCCCGGCAAGGTTGCGATCGGCGTGGACAGCTTGGGCCCCGTTTCAACGGGGCCTGATGCGTCAGAGTTACCGGAATTCGAGTTCGAGATCTCCATCCTTGAATCGTAAACGATTTTTATCCGCGTCGTGATCCTCCACGTCGTGATCCATGCGCTCTAAGCAAGTTCGCGCATGAACGTGGGCATCGCGCCCACATAGCATTTGCAATGTCTGCAAACGGCGACGGACTCCAAAATGGAAACCGAGCATTTTGGGCACGAACGGGTTCTGGCTTGGACCGGCGAGAATTCAGGCGTCGACGGGGAAGGGTCGGCATCACCGAGAATCCGCATGACGCTCGATTCGGTGACGCCTGCTTTTGGGCTCGATACCACCACCGCTCGCTCCGGTGGCGCGAACACAAACGACACATCACAACGTGGACAACGCACTTTCTGGCCTGCCATTGCAACGTCGCCTCGGACGGGGTGTCCGGCCGGACAGCAACTCTTGATTTTCTGCGTTCTCGATTCCATCTCGTTTCTCCTTCATGTGACAGTTGGCCCGCCGCAATCCGTTTGCCTGGCGTGTTGATTGAACCCCTGCTCTCCAGGCAAGTATCGAACGAAATCAAGGCGCACAAACCACTTTCGCGTCGCACCCATTTGGGGTCTTTGCCACGCATGCCCTCAGAAATGAACCCGCATGCGGAGTCGTCGCCCGCTACCCTTGATCGACTGGCGAGGAATCCACCCCTATCCAAGTTTCACACCCCCGGTCACGTCCAGAATGAACTTAAAAAGATTTCTAAGATCGGACGCTTCTTGCGAATCGCTACTAAGGATTTACCCTCCCACAGGCTGCAAGACACGCAACGCGCCTCTGCGACTCCGCTCTCACGGTGATAATGGAGCACAAAAAAACCGAGCTCGACCCGC
>CAWAEA010000010.1:242500-309631 GCA_963781095.1 Pirellulaceae bacterium | reverse complement strand
ACCGACAACAAAGACCGATCCGAGCGGGATGGCCGAGGCTGACGATGATCCCCAGTCACCTGGAAATGCTTCGCTCGATGATTCTGACCAGTTTATAGAAATGTGGTTGGACTGGGGCATTTTGATGGGACAAGATGAAGCCAAACGGATTCGCTCTTCAGGTAGAAACCCTGGTCATGTCGTCGCGGACGAAGTTTATCGACTTCTTGGCAAGAATCAGAATCGAAGCGGCTACCGAACACCATTCGGCGAGAAATCACGTTTAACGAAGCTTGAATATCACCTTAACCATGGGTTGAAGCAAAACCAAATTAACGACATTCCATTCGGTCAATCAGTTTATCGCGAAACCCCAATTGGTCTCTGGGATGGAAATTATGTCGCGTATAAAACCAGATTTTTCGCCAACCACACACTTGCGCCGACAGTCAGTGTGAGTGGGGTCCTGATGGGAACGGACAAATGGGGGCATTTCATACAGCAGGGATACTGGCTCTACAAATTGAATCGCGAGGGCAAGCTGAAACGGACTGAAATAAATGCGTTCAGTCAATGGCTCGAGGGAGATTTAAGTTTACAGCTTAGCAAGCAACAGGACGCTAGATATCTTGCTCTGGCCGAATATGTTAGCGATGGAGAAGTTGACCGCTTCGGCTATTTTGGAACATTCGCGACTGGAATTGCATCCTGTGCCGACGTTGATGCCAACCGGATGGGTTTCCACTTTTATCGAGCGATCGAAGCAGACCCCATGAGTTACAAGTTTAAGGCTCGACCATTGCCTCAGATGAATGAAGTACTAAATCCGAATAAAATCCTTCCTGGCGTGATTCGAAAATAAACCAAATATTCAGGAGGATGAAACGTGAATCCATATTCGCCGCCAGACCGCGAAAACTGTTCGCTAAAAAAGCTGAGTGATTTCAATGGTCGGCGTCAATGTGCTGTGAAATTTTGCATTCCAGTTTCAGCGACTATTTTTGTGACATCGACTGTACGCTAACTTTATTTTCGATCATTGCACGGTATTTGCATGATGCAGAGGTAGTGGTTTATGGAATATTCTTCGCTACAGGGTGCGTAGTCGCATACATGGTCTCATGTTCGCTGGCAGTCATCGCGATACCTCATTCGCCGTCGATTCGCGGAGGTTCTAATCGCAGCGCACCTTGGAATGTTCGTTTTTTTTCTGGTATTAATCGCATTAAGCTAAGGGATGCCCTCAGAAGAATAAAAAGAGGGGATGAAACGGGACGGGGTTCAATTAGTCGGGTCTACGGCGAGATTTTTGGTTTATGGGTTCAATGCTCCTGGAGGACGTCTTCAATGCCACGTCAAAGCCGAGATGATCGATCCGGACAAATTTATCTGAGCTGAAAGAACTTGCAGACGTGATTCACCTAGCCGTTAATGATTTCTCCACCATTAGGATGTAGCACTTGCCCTGTCATGTACGACGCATCGTCACTTGCTAGGAAGACGAAACAGGTGCCGCACTCGAAAGGTTGTCCAGCTCGGCCCATCGGTGCGTCGCTACCAAACTTGCCAACCTTTTTGGCCGGAAAAGTGGCGGGGATAAGCGGTGTCCAGATGGGTCCGGGGGCGACCGCGTTCACTCGAATACCATCATCGACGAGGTTTTGCGATAGTGAGCGAGTGAAACTGACAATCGCGCCCTTCGTGGCGGAGTAATCGAGCAGTCCTGGACTACCTCGGTACGCTGTGACCGATGTCGTGTTGATGATCGAACTGCCAGCCTGTTCTTTGAGATGAGGCACCGCCGCTTGACAAAAATAGAACATCGAGAAGATGTTCGTGCGAAAGGTTTTCAGGAGTTGCTCCTCCGTTATTTGAGCGATCTCCTCTTGCGGATGCTGCTCAGCGGCATTGTTGACGAGCACATCAAGTCGTCCGAACTTATCCACGGTCTTCTTCACCGCAGAATTGCAAAACGCTTGTTCGCCGATGTCACCTGCGCAGATCAAACATCGACGCCCTTCGGCTTCTATCAAACGCCGCGTTTCGTTCGCATCATCGTCTTCATCGAGGTAGACGATGGCCACATCAGCACCTTCCCGCGCGAACAAGACAGCAATGCTACGACCGATCCCACTGTCGCCACCCGTGATCAACGCAACCTTACCGCTGAGTTTGCGGCTGCCGACGTAGTTGTCACGAATCCTGACCGGTTGAGGTGTCATCTCACCTTGGTCACCGGGTTGCCGCGATTGTGACTGTTCCGGCCGAGCCTGATCGTCGTCCGACTCACCACGTTGCTTGGACTTGTTTGCCATGCTGATCTCACTTTTCTTCATAATGGCTTGTCAAAAGGAATTGGTGTCTCCCCATGCAAGAGTTGTGCCGATCGGCAAGTAACGCCGCCAAGGTGCCCAACTGTGTGACGCGTGGAAAAGTTCGAATCCCCCGCAATCTCATCATCTGACTTGCTGGCTGAAAGGCCTGGCTTATTGCCTAACTTCCAGTTGGTGATCGGGATCGGTCCAGCAATGCGGAAGGCGTTCTCCCGAGGCAAATCTCAACGACGACTTTGGGTAGTCCGCAATGTCCTGTTCTTCTTCACCCGACTGGCTGCGTCCTTTGACGACGCAGACGTGTGGGTTCATCAGCTCGTCGACGTCGACGATGCGAATGAGGTCGTTTGATTCAGGGTGATTCAGGAGCATAGTTTCTACAGTTCGTTGTTTGCTGCCGCAGCACGCTGCGTTAAGGCAGTGAGGAAAGAAGGAGACCACGCCGATTCGCTCTCGTATCCCTTCGCGGTGGCTCGACCGATGCCGCCCATTTTTGGAAGCACCGTCGCCGCAAGCGTGAGCACATCCCGAGTGATTTCGGGGAACATTCGCTGCAAGGCAACGCCGATGTTCAGCGGACTATGGATGAGCACTTCGCCTCGCCCTTGTTGACACGCCACCAGTATCTGCTTCGCGGCCGTCTCAGCATCCATCGACAGCATTGGCAATGAATCGCCAATGCTAAACCAAGCGTACTCTCGGCGATGTTGTGATTTGAAATTCGCGTTTCGAGGACTGCCGGTACGCATCAGCCCGGGGCAAGCAGTGGTGACGAAGATGTTCTCTTGATTCAATTCGGCACGCATCCCGTTGGAAAGTCCGACCAAAGCAAACTTGCTGGCCGCGTAGGGCAGCATGTGCGGAACCGCTCGCTTGCCACCGATCGAAGCGATGTTAACGATTCGCCCCCAGCCCTGTTCTCGCATGAACGGCAGGACCGCTCGCGACACGTGCAATGCACCCAGCAATTCGTATTCATCGAATCGGTAAAGTCGTCCATCGTCATCGAATCGAGTGGCCCGACCGTCATGATGCCAGCGACGTTGATCAAAACGTCAACGCCGTCGAACTCGTCAACAGCCCGATCCACCAGCGAGTTCACTTGCTCGCGTTCGCGCACGTCGCAGGGCACAGCGAGTACGGATCCGCCGCGCTGCCGCAGTTCTTCGGCGGCGACTTCGAGATCCGATTGATTGCGGGAACAGATTGTTAATCGAGCACCTTGGTCGACCAACTGTCTCGCGATCACGAGCCCAAGTCCGCGTGAACCGCCAGTGAGAATGACGCGTTTATCGCGCCAATCGAAAGTGCGATTCGTGCGAACGATGTGTTTGGCGATTCGCAAGGCGGTGAAGCCAGCAATCGTGGCGGCGGCAAGTTTAGTGGTGGTGTTCATTCAATGCCTCATTGATTTGGCATTCTGCGACTTTCCCCGCATGGTGCCATTTAACCGGCGGGTGGACTCAAACTTTTGCGGCATGATTTGCCTGACGATGTTCGTAGTCGCGGCCCGATCTAATGCGCAATTGATCCAGCTAGCAAATTTTGAGCCATCGGAAAGACATCAAAATTAACGCTAATCGGCACACCGAATGCTTCCCCGTGATACGCCGGTTGATTCACGGCCCGGGGTAGCTTCACTCTTTCCCGAACCGAATGCATCGAAAAAGTCCGATATCCATCAACCAATCGATCCGCAGTAAACGTGTAGTGGAGATTCGACATGCCTGAGTGGACTGACAAAGACGAGCGGCAGTACGAGCATGTGAAGGAAAGCGTGCTCGATCAAGGCAAACCAGAAGACCGTGCAAAAGAGATCGCCGCGCGGACGGTCAATAAACAGCGACGTGAAGAAGGCCGCACCCCGAATAAGACCACCCAGGGGACGGGAAATCCCAATACTTCGTTAGAGGATCGAACGGTCAACGAGCTGCGCAATATCGCTTCGGACTTGAAGGTCGCCGGCCGAAGCAAGATGAAAAAGGCGGAACTAATCGAAGCCATTCGAAAACGCCGATGACCACGCGATCAATCTACCTGACCTCCAACTTTGAGAGATTCGAACGATGACAATGATCCCGACCCGTGATGGACATGCTTTGTTTTGCAAGGTGTGGGGTAGTGGCCGACCCGTGGTGCTGATTCACGGCTGGCCATTGTCTGCGGACAGCTGGGACTATCACGCGATGAAGATTGCTGATGCCGGTTTCAAGGTGATTGCCTACGACCGCCGAGGATTTGGAAGATCCGACCAACCGTTCGGGCAATACGACTATGATTCTTTATCGGACGATTTGAGTGATGTGATGACGGCCACGCAGTGCGACGACGCAACGCTAATTGGCTTTTCCATGGGCGGCGGTGAAGTCGTTCGGTACATGTCGCGGCACGCCGGAAGACACGTCAAACAATGCGGTTTGATCTCGTCCGTCGTCCCCTACATGCTCAAGACCGACGACAATCCCCATGGCGTCGATCAAGCCGTGTTTGAACAGATGACCGAGGCAATGCTAAACGACCGACCGGCATTCTTCGCCGACTTTTTCAAAGACTTCTACGGTGTGGGCCTACTCTCCAAGCCAGTGAGCGATCCGTATTTGCGATGGACACAAAGCGTTGCGATGCAGGCCAGCCTGAAGGCAACACTGGACTGCGCCAAGTCTTTTGCAACGACTGACTTTCGCCCAGACTTGGAGGCAGTGAATGTCCCCACACTGGTCATCCACGGAACAGAAGACCAGACCGTACCGATCGATGCGAGCGGCCGACCCGCCGCGAATGCGATCGCGAATGCGACGTTGAAGGAGTACGAGGGAGCGCCTCACGGATTGTTCGCAACGCATCAAAAGCAACTCGAAACGGACTTGCTGATGTTTCTAAAAGAATGAAGATTATCTGTTGCCTCACGTGAGTCTCGTTCTATCGGAGTTCCTCGCGAATTCCGATGACGGGTTTCGGCAAGAATCATAATGCGGATCCCGCGTCCGCTGGCATAGCCAGTTCGCAGAACTTTCATGCGGACAAGATTGTACGTCAATATTCCAGTGCCGCCCTGATGCACGATCCCGTGCACACTCCGTTGCTCCGCCGTCCGGGACAGCACGGGCTTAAGCGGGGACTTCAATAGGTAGTCGGATCAGTATTTTTCTGGCGCAACCGGTAGTGCAAGCTAACCGTCCGGGCATTTTTTTGTGTCCACAAATTGACGCCGATGAACTTGCTTCACTGTACGGAAAAAGAGGGTCAGTGGAAGTTCACATTCGCGGTTTGAAAACGCAAATGAAGGTGGAACACCTTCGTTGCCAGAGTCCGCCAATGGAACGCAAAGAGATCCATCGCCATAGGATCGGGTACAACTTGGTGCGTGCGGCGATGCTGGCTTCGGCGTTGAAGTTCCACCTTTGTCCCAATCAACTTAGTTTCACCGGCGCGATGCAAGCGTTGGGCGAGTTCGCCTCATGCGTCTGCTTACGCAGCGGTCGTCAAAGCGAACAATGGGAAAACATGCTGGAAACGATTTCAGAGCTAACAAACCAGAACCGTCACGCCCCAGCAGCCTAGGCCTATGACCGTGCCATCCACCCACGTCCCGTTTTATTGATCCATGAAAAGTCTCACCCATCGATTCTCAAAAGCATTTCTGATCCTGCGCTCCTTTCGAGCGTTTCCGCGACACATGCCCAGGTGCAAACGACCGGCATGCCCGGAGCCGCAGATGCAACAACAGCCATCACCGGCAAACAGCTTCCAGCTCCGCAGCCACCCGACGAAGGCAAGATTGGACCGACTGTAGCCGACTCAAAAACCTGGTGGCCACCTCGCGTCGTGCCTGAAAAGGGAGCACCTAACGTATTGTTGATTATGACGGATGACGCCGGATACGGTGTCAGCGGAACTTTTGGAGGAGTGATCCCAACGCCGGCATTGGACCGTGTGGCGGAAAACGGATTGCGTTATACACAATTCAACTCTTGCTCACTTTGTTCGCCCACCCGTGCGGCATTGCTCACCGGTCGAAACCACCATTCGGTAGGCTTTGGCGTCATTACCGAACTTTCCACCGGATATCCTGGCTACGACTCGATCATCGGGGTGGACAACGGATCCATTGGCCGAATCCTGAAAGGAAATGGATATTCCACTTCCTGGTTCGGGAAAAACCACAACACTCCATCGTTTGCCTACAGTGTGGCGGGTCCGTTTGATCAATGGCCGTCAGGAATGGGATTTGACTATTTCTACGGCTTCCAAGGTGGTGAAACAGATCAATACACACCCTACCTTTTCCAAGACCACACACAGATCTTTCCATGGAGAGGAAAGCCCGATTACAACCTGTCCACCGACCTGGCCGATGAGGCGATTGCCAGGATGAAAAGCGCTCCAAGCGGCGGATCCCGGCCAACCCTTCTTTATCTATTACGCACCGGGCGGAACCCATTCGCCTCATCAACCACCCACGAACTGGATTGAAAAGTTCAAGGGTAAATTCGATAAAGGTTGGAACAAACTTCGAGAACAGATCTTTGCGAATCAAAAGCGTTTGGGGGTGATACCCGCCGACACCCAACTGACACCTTGGCCGAAAGAACTTCCCGAATGGGAATCGCTTTCCGCCGATGAGAAGAAATTGTTCTCACGCCAGGCCGAAGTGTTCGCCGCTTTTGCCGCCTATACCGATAATGAGATTGGCCGTGTGATCCAACAGGTCGACGACTTGGGCGAGTTGAACAATACCCTGATCATCTACATTTGTGGTGACAACGGAACTAGCCCGGAGGGCACCCTCTCGGGAACGCCCAATCAATATGCGTCGTTCAACGGCATTCTCGATATTCCCGTGGCAGACCAATTGACGCTCTATGATGTTTGGGGATCGCGGGAAACCTATCCACACATGGCAGTCGGTTGGGCCTGGGCATTTGACACGCCCTTCAAATACACCAAGCAGGTCGCCTCCCATTTCGGAGGAACCCGTCAGGGGATGGCTATTTCTTGGCCGGGTCATATTGACGATATCGGCGGGATTCGCAGTCAGTTTCACCACATGATCGATATCATGCCTACCATCATGGAGGCTGCTGGGGTGGCACACCCGGAGGAAATCAACGGCATACCGCAAAAGCCTATTCAAGGCACCAGCATGGCATACACCTTCAAGAAAGAGAATGCCAACGCGCCATCCACCCGCAAGGTGCAATACTTCGAGATGATTGCAAATCGTGGCATTTACAGCGAAGGCTGGTATGCCAATACGGTGCCTCCCCACGGACCATGGATTTTAAACGCATCGTTCCCTCCCATCGACGAATACAAATGGGAATTATACAACTTGAATGACGATTTCTCCCAAACCAAAGACCTCGCCGCACAGAACCCGGAGAAGCTGAAGGAATTGCAGGCACTATTCGACGAGCAGGCAAGAAAATACAATGTTTATCCTCTGGATAACCGTCAGTTCGCTCGTTCGATGGAGCCGAGACCAAGCATGACGGTTGGTAAGACCGAGTTCAATTATCAAGGTGTGAATCCCGGGATGTCGGACTCAAACGCGGCAAATATCCTGGGGCGGTCTTACACGATTACCGCCGAAGTGACGGTGCCCGCGGATGGCGGCAATGGCATGATCGTTACTGCCGGAGGCCGTTTTGGCGGATGGGGATTTTACATTCTCAAAGGTGTCCCGGTTTTCGGCTACAACATGCTGGGTCTTGCCCAATACAGGTGGGCGGCAAAAGAACCGCTCACTGCGGGGAAACACACCCTTGCCTATGACTATGTCTACGATGGGCCGGGAGTCGCAAAAGGCGGCACCGGAACCCTTAAAGTGGATGGCGTGTCTGTGGATTCCCACAAACAACCCAATTCAATCGCTTTCATCCAGGTGATGGATGAAACATTTGATGTGGGTGTGGATACCCGCACCGAAATCGATTCGAAGGATTATATCCTGCCATTTGATTTCACCGGATCCATTGATCAGCTCAATATCAAGCTTGGTCCCACCCAATTTACTCCAGCCGAACAGAAGCAGATCAAAGACGCTCACGACAAAGTGAACGATTAATCTCATCCAATTGAACACAAAGATCAGACCATGAAACCACCGGAACTACTTACCGCGAAATGCGTCGCACTTGCCTTATCGGCCGCGTTCATATCCGCTCCGGCCCTCTCAACGGAGATTATGAAAGGACGGGTCGAGGTCGGCGGCGCTCCGATCTCCGGGGCAGACGTGACGCTTTTCTTAGCTGGATCCGGCGCCCCTGAGAAGCTCGCCGAGGCAATGACGAATGACGAGGGTAGCTATGACCTTACGCTTGCCGACGGGAAGGACGGCGGCGGCGTGCTCTACCTCATCGCGGCGGGCGGGAAGTCGAAGCTTTCCTCCGGAAACGGACCGAATCCAGCCATCACCTTGATGGCCACCTTGGGGACAAAAGCCCCGCAGCGCGCGACCATCAACGAGCTCACCACCGTGGCTTCCGCATGGACCGGAGCGCAGTTTCTAGATGGCACCGTGATGAGTGGTGATGCTCTGGGGCTGAG
Source organism: Pirellulaceae bacterium (assembly GCA_963781095.1). Lineage (GTDB taxonomy): Bacteria > Planctomycetota > Planctomycetia > Pirellulales > Pirellulaceae > Rubripirellula. The sequence goes on along the minus strand of CAWAEA010000010.1, from coordinate 300,770 downwards.
TATCGCAGCCGGAAACGTCTCGAACCTTGTGAATCTCGAAACAGGCGGTCTGGGACCGGTCATCGAAGATGGACTCAACAGCTCGGAGACCACCACCTTGGCCAAGCTCAACACGCTGGGCATTCTGCTGACAGCCTGCGTCACGGAAAAACCGGACGCGTGCGACAAGCTCTTCGCAGCCGCCACACCGCCGGGCGGAGCCGCACCGACCAACACTTTGGCCGCGGCGCAAAACATCGCCCGCTTTCCGTGGCACAACGCGAACAGGCTCTTCGGCTTGCTCGACGAGTTCTATCCTGTCCCCGCCGGTAAGCGGTGGCGCGAGGTGGCTCTCATCCCTTACCTCAATTTTGCTCCAAGCTCGTGGACCCTTTCACTGGTTTACTCCGGCGGAGGCTATAACGGGGTGGGCGGCATCGCTATCGACGGCGAGGGCAACATGTGGTCGGCGAACAACTTCCTGGTCGGTGGACAAACGACGATTTTCGATTGGGTCGGCGGCGGCATCTCGAAGTTCGCTCCCAACGGCAAACCGCTTTCACCGATGATCACGGGCTTCCGCGGCGGCGGCGTCGACAGCGCCGGCTGGGGCATCGCGGTTTCCGGCGATGACAAGGTCTGGGTGACCAGCATCATCGGCAGCACTATTTCCGTGTTCGATCGCGAGAGCGGGAAGCCGCTTTCGCCAGAAACCGGCTACAGTTTCGACGGGAAACTCGGTGCGATGCAGGGCATCATCGTCGCTCCGAATGGCGATGTCTGGACACTCGACAATGACCACAGCCAGATCATTCACCTTCCCCAGGGCGACGCTTCGAAAGGCCGCATCTTCGGTCAGGTGGTGGACGGCAAACCCGTCGATGGCACCCTCCAGCTCAAAAAGCCCTTCGCCTTAGCGATTGATCAAAATGATTACATCTGGGTTACCAACAGTGGCTCCAACACCGTGACCCGCTTTCCAGCCAGCGATCCCGGCAAAGCCGTTGATTTTGAGGTCGGATACAGTCCGCACGGGATTGCCATCGACAGCCAAGGCAATGCCTGGGTCGCCAATTCCATCGGCCACATTGGCATCCGGGAGAAACTAGCCTTCGTCGAGGAGAAGCTCAAAGCGAGGTTCGAGAGTCACGATGGTTCGGCCAGTGAACGCGCGGCCAAGGAGTGGATCGACCTGTGGGAAATCAGCGACAAGTTTCCCGGAGGTGATGTGTCGATGATACGATCCGACGGCACGGTGCTCGGACCCTTCAACGCCGGCAAGACCATGAACGGCGGCATGGGGCATTTCCATCGACGGCAATGACAATATCTGGGTCTCGAATTCGATGAGTCACAACCTCTCCCAGTTGTGTGGAGTGCGCACCGAGGCCTGCCCGCCGGGTCTTCAAACCGGCGATGCGATTTCGCCAAATGGCGGCTACATCGGCGGTCTGCAAACCATCACAGGCGTCGCCGCCGATCCCGCTGGCAACGTCTGGGTGGCCAACAGTTGGGACCAGACCCTGGCCGGCTTCAAACAAGTGCCGGAAGAGGCGTTTTCCACCCGCTTTGCCGCCAATACCACGGTGGTCTTCTTCGGCTTGGCCAAACCCGTGCACACGCCGTTGATAGGTCCCGCCAAAGCGGAACCTAAGACCAAAACTCCAATCCTAAAATTGATCCCATGAAACTACAATTCATACTCAAACTCCTCGCGCTTGCCACAGCATTCGCCCTGCCGTCACTGGCACACTCGGAAGAGGTGACCCCCGCCGAGGCCCGTGCCATCGCCAAGGAAGCCTACATCTACGGCTACCCGCTGGTGGACAACTACCGCATCAACTACGACTACTTCTTCAAGCCGGGCACTCCCGAGTACAAGGGAGCACCCAACACCCTCATCAATGTCCCGCGTGTTTACACACCGGCGGACACCGCGATCCAGACCCCAAACTCGGATACGCCCTATTCGTTTCTCGGTGCAGACCTGCGGGCTGAACCGCTCGTATTGACCGTCCCCGAGATCCCCAAGGACCGCTACTATTCGATTCAGTTCATCGATGCGTATACCTACAACTTCGCCTACGTCGGCAGCCGCGCGACGGGCAATGGTGCGGGCAATTTCCTGCTGGCCGGCCCGAACTGGAAGGGTGAGAAACCGCTCGGCATCAAGGAAGTCATCCAGTCCGAGACTGAGATGAACATCCTGCTTTACCGCACCCAGTTGTTCGATCCGGCGGATATCGACAACGTGAAGAAGATTCAATCGGAGTACAAGGTACAGCCTTTGAGTGAATTCCTCGGTCAGCCCGCACCCGCCTCACCGTCCAAGATCGACTACATGGTTCCCTGCACGCCTGAGGAGGAGAAGAAATCGCTGAAGCAATTCGAGGTCTTGAACTTCGTCTTGCAATTCTGTCCCACTGTCCCCTCCGAAGTCGCGATGATGGAACGTTTCGCGAAGATTGATATCGGCGCTGGCAAGACGTTCGACGCCAGAAAATTTTCGCCCGAAGTGCAAAAGGCGATCGGGGAAGGCGTGGGCGATGCGTGGCTCGAATTTGAAAGCCTGGTGAAGCTGTCTTTCGATACCGGCAAGGTGACATCGGGGCAGGTGTTTGGCACCCGGGAATTTCTCAACGGCAATTACCTGTACCGCATGGCGGCCGCCGTGCTTGGCATCTACGGCAATTCCGAGGCCGAAGCCATGTATCCTGTTTTCCGCACCGATGCGGAGGGCAAGCCGCTGACAGGAGCCAACCGCTACACCATCCGATTCGCCGATGGCGGGCTTCCGCCCGTGCATGCATTCTGGTCAGCCACCATGTATGCGCTGCCGCAGAGCCTGCTCGTCGCCAACCCGATCGACCGCTACCTCATCAACTCGCCGATGCTTCCCGATCTTAAGAAGGATGCCGATGGAAGCATTACCCTCTACGTCCAGAGCGAAAGCCCGGGTAAGGAACTGGAATCCAATTGGCTACCTGCGCCCAGTGGGCCTTTCGCCGTTTACATGCGTCTCTACTGGCCGAAGGAAACCGCGATGGACGGCTCTTGGAGTCCTCCGAAAGCGGAAATCGTGAAGTAACACGAATTCGCTCCTGAACCACGCGGGCCGGCTCATCCGATCCGGCCCGCGAATTCAGCCGCGAATGTTGCTTTTCGGAAATCACCACAGCCACATCCGACCAAAAGAGCCCTGTTCGAAACTGAAATTTATGTGGCTATCGGGAGCTTCGGTCAAAACAGAGACCAGCAGCACGCTGCGAAGATCTACCTTGCTCAGTTTGCGGATAAGGACGGTTGCCCTTAGCGTCAATAGCACCGTTATCTATGTCGGCGTTTACCTCGATTTGGGCCGCGACGGCCCCGTGGTACTCGATATGCCGCCAATCTTGCCGGGAATACTGGAAGATCTTTGGCAAGTACCAGTAAGCGATATTGGACTTGTGTGGCCGGACAAGGGCAAAGGCAGGAAATAGAATCCAACTGGCTCCCAAGCTCGGAGAGTGGATTGTTTCTTTTGGTCATGGGAACTTAGATGCCGGGTCCGGCGATCCTGGCACAGACGTGGGCAATTCGCTCTTGAGCCTTAGCGGCTCATCGGATCCGAACCGCAAATTCACAACCAAAAAGTAAAACGAATGATAATGAAACCAACCAAGCACACCCTCCTCACCTGACTGGAAAGGCGAGAAACCAACGGGGATCAAGCAAGTCTTCTCATCCAGCAGCTCGCTGTTTCTCACCGGCAACACCGACACAATCTTATTACCTGTCCACACTCGATTTGACGAAGGAACCGATCGTGGTGGAGCGGGTCCAAAATCACTCAACGGAACGATGTAATGGTTTTTAAATGTTTTGCTATGACGATGATTGCATTCCTTTGCATACAAGTTGTTTTTTCGGACGAAGTTGGAGTGGATCTGCGAGAACGTCCGAACATCATTCTGGTCATGGCCGATGACCAGGGGTGGGGCGAGACCAGTTACAACGGACACCCGATTTTGAAGACGCCGCATCTGGATGAAATGTCAGAGCGGGGATTGCGATTGGATCGGTTCTATGCCGGCGCGCCGGTGTGTTCGCCGAGGCGGGCGGCAGTGTTGACCGGGAGAACGAATGATCGCACTGGAGTGCTCAGTCATGGGTACGCACTCAGGCGTCAAGAGATTTCTCTTGCCAACGTCTTACGAGAGGCGGGCTACACGACGGGACACTTTGGCAAGTGGCACCTCAACGGCTTCCAGGGACCGGGCGTGCCGATCTTAGATACCGATGACCATGATCCCGGTGAATTTGGGTTCGCTAATTGGTTGTCGGTCACCAATTTCTTTGATCGAGATCCGATCTTGTCCCGACGTGGCAAGTTCGAAGAGTTTGAAGGAGATTCTTCCGAGATCATTGTCGACGAAGCCCTTGACTTTGTCGGGCGGCAGGCCCGCGTCCACTCGCCGACGTTCACCGTGATCTGGTTCGGAACGCCACACAGCCCTTTCAAGGCGTCCGATAGCGACATGGAAGCGTTCCAAGACTTGGACGAATCGTCCAAGAATCACTATGGAGAATTGGTTGCGCTCGATCGCAGCATCGGCACGCTGCGAGCGGGGATCCGTAAACTCGGAATCGAAAACAACACGCTCGTCTGGTACACCAGCGACAATGGCGGATTGCCCAAAATCACTGGCGGCACGACCGGGAGACTGCGAGGACACAAAGGGAGCGTGTTCGAAGGCGGCCTACGTGTTCCGGCGATCATCGAGTGGCCTGATGTAATCACCCAGCCGCGGATCACCGAGTTCCCGGCTTGTGCGATGGACATGATGCCGACGCTGCTCGATGCCCTTGACATCGACCACCCAGCACCCCAGCGGCCCGCCGATGGCATCAGCTTGCTTGGTCTGTTGAAGGATGATCAAACGAGCAAAACGCGAAATTCTCCCATCGGCTTTCGATTCGGAAATGCAACGGCGCTCGTCGACAACGATTGGAAGTTGTTGTCCGAGACAACCAAACGCGGCAAGTTTCAACTCTTCAATTTGGCCATCGATCCAGGCGAGTTGAATGACGTTTCAATCCAACACCCGCAAGTGACGGCGCGAATGACGGGCCAATGGACTCTATGGAATCAGTCCGTCCAAGCCAGTTTCGAAGGCGCCGACTATCCCGAGGGCAGCGTCGATCCGCGCGAACCCTTGCGGCGACATTGGAGAGACAGCGAAGAATACAAACCTTATCTCGATCAATTCCGAACGCGGTGGGAATACCGCGATGTCCTCCATCGCAAATCGAACTGACAGTCACCTGATCACATGCTTGGTGATGAAACAATTGTGCTGTCGAAAATGTCGACGTTCGCCCAAGTCTCTTTGTTGGCGTCAATGAATTGCTGGTGACGCGGCGCGACTTGGTAGACATCGTGTGATTGTCGATCCGCAAACACAACGTGCAAGGAGACATCGAAGTCGCCGTTGACCGGACGATCGAGTTCCTTGTCGCGGACACCGACGCAAAAGTCGGTCACCCCGGGATGACCAGTCAAATACTTATTCGCCTCGCTGACCAGATGTTCGACTGCATTTTGGCTTCGGTCTTTGAGAGTGAAGAAGACATGGTGGGCAAGCTTGGCCATGCAAATGGAGTCCAAGTAAGAAGGAGGCGTGAGTTGACAAAGCGAGTAGCTTGCACCAGAAACTTGGTGGAATCAACAGCCCCGATTCGAATTTTGCGACAAGCAAGATTTTTCACCCCTCGTGCATCGACGAAGGTGATCTAGAGCGGATCGAACGGCAATCGACGATAAACTCCTCAATCGCATTCCTATCGGGAATCACCTCGGTCGCTCGGATTCTCATCGGGGAGATGCTGATTTAACAAGCTTTGGAAATCATCCTCGCTGATGATCCGGATCCCTAAGACTTTCGCTTTTTCGAGCTTGCTTCCTGCTTTGTCACCGGCCAAGAGGAAATCCGTCCGTTTGCTAATGCTGGTCGAGGCGCGGCCGCCTAGTTTCTCGATCAATCCTTTGATTTCATCGCGTTTAAATTGCTTGAGCGTTCCGGTGACCACGACCGACTTTCCGAACAATGGGGTGTCGCCTTTGATTTCAGCCGGCTCGGGGTCGGCGAGTTGGACGCCCGCCGAATCCAAATCTTCCAACAGTTTTTTGCCAACGTCGCTCGCGGTAAATTCACAAACGCTTTGCGCGATACGGTCGCCGATCTCATGGATCGTCGCCAAGTCTTCCCGTGACGCGCACAACAGTGATTCGAGCGTAAAGTAGTGGTGAGTGATCAACTTGGCGACACGCGGACCGACGTGTCGAATCGAGATCGACGCCAACACTCGGGCGAGTCCTCGCGACCGACTCGAGTCAATGCCTTTGATCAGTGCCTCGGCATTGGGCTGCCCGAACTGGACGTCGATCATCTTTCCGTCCTTGCCTTTGCGTTTCTTAGGCCAAGTCAGCGCGGCAACCTGATCAACACTCAACCGATACAGGTCGGCATAACCGGCCACCAAGCGATTCCCGATCAACAAGTCGACAACCTCTTCGCCGAGCCCGTCAATATCCATTCCGGCACGACTTCCGAAATAGATCAGACGCTGGCGCAGTTGGGCCGGACAAGACGGATTGGGACAACGGATATAAACGCCACCGTCGTCACGCACGAGCGGCGTTTGACACTCGGGACAAACGCTTGGGAAGTTCCATTTTGGCAAGTCGCTTCGTCTCAAGTGTTTTTCGACCCGCACGACTTTCGGAATGATTTTCCCCGCTTTTTCGACGACGACGGTATCTCCTTCGCGAACGTCCAATCTTTCGATTTCATCAGCATTGTGGAGAGAGGCGCGGGACACGGTGGTGTCGGCGATGTCCACCGGCGAAAGGTTCGCGACGGGCGTGATCGTTCCCGTTTTTCCGACCTGAACCGTGATCGTGTTCAGGGTCGTGACGGCTTCGTAGCGTTCGAACTTGTAGGCGATCAGCCAGCGAGGACTTTTGCTTCGCATCCCCAACTTCTCGCGTTGGGCAAAATCGTTGACTTTGAAAACGATGCCGTCAACTTCAAAGGGTAAGTCGGGCATTTCGTCCTCGAGCATGGCGACGGCGTCGAGCGCCGCGTCCGATCCGCTTAGCAACTGGACCCCGGGTGTCGGCGGAATCCCGAGTTTGCCGACTTCCTCTAAGAAAGCGATGTGATTCGTCGCTCGCAGACCCTCCGTCGCCCCGACACCGTGACAAAAGAATCTAAGATTTCGCTTAGCCGCGATCGCAGGGTCGAGCAAACGAATGGTTCCGGCCGTGACGTTTCGAGTGTTCTTGTACGGTTCGTCTCCCGACTCGGATTGACGCAAATTCAAATCCGCCAGATCAGCGTTCGTCATGTAGACTTCGCCACGGACTTCCAGCAAGGGCGGTGGCGACGTCCCATTCAACACCAATGGCAAATCACGAACGGTTCGGATGTTGTGAGTGATGTCGTCACCGATGTCTCCGTTGCCTCGAGTCAACGCCATCGTCATTCTGCCATGCTCATATCGAATGGAGCCGGCAACTCCATCGATCTTGTATTCCATCACCCACTGGATCGGTTGATTCTCGAGCAGCTTTTCGGTCCGATCAAAATAGGCTTTCAGTTCTTCGCGGCGATAGGTGTTGTCGATCGACAGCATCGGAACCGAGTGCGCAGACTTGCACCAGGTGTTCGACCGGTGCGTCGCCGATACGCCGGGTCGGCGAGTCCGGTGAACGCAACTCCGGGTGAGCGGTTTCGAGTCGGACCAACTCTTGGAGCAGTCGGTCGTATTGCAGATCTGAAACGGCGGGTTTGGCTTCGACGTAATACAAGTGGTCAAGACGGCGAATCTCGGTGACCAACTCGTCGACTCGCTTTGCTTCCGTGGACGCCATCGTTGCCCGTTCCCGTTGGTAAGAAATAATTCAGCTGGCGGACCAATTTCCCACATTTCGAAGGTCACCGAAACCTGACTCGCCTGACTCGTTTAGACTGTTAGCAACGAGCGATCAATAAGTGACTTCTCTTTTTCCCCTCTCTCTAACTCTCTCCCCCGCAAATCGCTGCGCGGCGGGGGAAGAGAGGACGTTTAAACGCGTCACTTATTCATCGCTCGTTGCTTAATGACGTGGCCACCCGAGTACGCGGAGCCCCAAGGCAATCGTGACTTGCATTTCTCAAAAACTTCAACGGTGCGGATTGGGATTCGTTCAACATCGAATCGCTTGGTGCTTGATTGCCGCGACGCTGAACGTTTCGGGATGCAGCGAACCGGCAACCGAGCGTCAACCGGTCTCGGGAACCATTGCGATCACTGGATCGGGCGGATTGCGCCCAGGTTCCCCAATCGATGAAGTTGCCAGTCCGAAGGTGGCGATTCGTGGCACGTTGATGATGATGCCGACCGAGGGCCATTCCGGGCCAGCCGTTTCGACTCGCGTGACCGAAGGTGCGTTTAAATTCACGCTTGCCGATGGACCGGTGCCTGGAATTTATCGAGCCGTCTTCACGCTCGAGAATGACGAGCCCCTCGCGGCCATGTCTAAGTCGGATCGGCGCAGTGAGACGGATGGCGGGCCCAGAAACGGAGCGCACGGAGCGGTTGGATTCGCATCAAAGCCGCGTCGTGGTCGGAAATTCGGTTGAACAGCGATTGACGCTGGTTTTTCCCGTTCGGTGAGCGATTGCGGCGAGGTCTTTGACGCCGCCGCGCCGAGTTGCCTATCATTGGGCGGATTGCTTGACCCCTTCTCGCAATTGTTTTTCGCGTCGGTGATTTGCTTTGATCATGTTTTCCGGACATCGCCACCCAGTCGTTGATCGCGGCTTCACGCTAATCGAATTATTGGTCGTGATCGCGGTGATCGGTATTTTGGTGGGATTGTTGTTGCCCGCGGTTCAAGCCGCTCGAGAATCGGCCAGGCGAATGCAGTGTTCGAACAATTCGAAGCAGTTCGCGCTGGCGATTCACAACTACCATTCTGCGTTTCAAGCTTTCCCGCCGGGATCTCGACGTTCGTCGCCGTACGGATTTTGGTGGGGCATGGCGGCCGAAACTTTGCCGTTTTTGGAAGAAGCCAACCGTTTCCAAACCATCAATTTTGGCGCCGGTGCATGCGGACCACATTTGGTTGATTTGCAAAGTCGTGGAGCCAACGATCCAGGCTCCACGCCAATCCAAACGTTGTTGTGTCCGAGCGATTATCGCAGCGGCGTGGAATTACTTAGCGGGCCCAACGGTCCCTTGCCTCACTCGGGAGACGTCGGCATTTTGTATCCGTCGAATTATCTGGGGATGGCGGGCTCGCTCGACGGCAATATTGACAACGCATTTCAGGCGTGTGATGGGATTCGCAGCGGCGACGGTCTGTTTTACACCGATACTGCCCACCGATTCCGCGATATCTTAGATGGCACCGCTCACACGATCATGTTTGGCGAGCGTTCGATCCCAGAAGATTTGGGATGGGGTTGGCCGCTCTGTGGCGGCGATGAATGCGAGCACTACCTTTCGGCCCAGGCGGGGTTGTACATGGGGAACCATGATCCGAGCGAATATTACCTTCACCTGCAACACTACTGGAGCTGGCATCCCGGGGGTTGTCATTTAACGATGGCCGACGGCAGCGTCCACTTCACGACGTACAGCCTTGATTACGAAACCTACAATGATCTGGCCACCCGCGCCGGTCATGAAGTGATCCGCGGCGAAGATTGGAGCCCGTAATTGCGCCGGTTCCGGCGATCCGTTACCAATGACCGGTGTCCAACCCGATACATTACAACGACCTTTCCCGCCCACGCACCCCTAGGTTCACCCCGCCCATGTCCGATTCGCCCGGTACTGTGTCTTCGCCCTCGGCTGATCAAATGACGGTGGAGGAGGAAGCTCTCGCGGTAGGCCAGATTCGTGAAGGCCGTGATCGCATCAACGCTGAACTCTCGAAGGTTATCGTCGGCCAGCACGATGTGATCGAGCAACTGCTCATCTGTCTGTTCGCAGGTGGACATTGTTTGATCACCGGAGCTCCGGGGCTCGCCAAGACTTTACTGGTGCGAAGCATGGCGCAAATATTTCATTTGAATTTTCAACGCATCCAATTCACCCCCGACCTGATGCCAACCGACATCACCGGGACCGAAATTTTGGAACAAGATGCGGAAGGGCGGCGGAGTTTACAGTTTGTTCCGGGACCGATCTTTGCCAACGTCGTGTTGGCGGACGAGATCAACCGAACGCCTCCGAAGACCCAGGCGGCCCTTTTGGAAGCGATGCAGGAACACCAAGTGACGGCCTCGGGGCGGCGATACCCACTCGAAGAACCGTTCTTTGTATTGGCCACGCAGAACCCGATCGAGATGGAGGGTACCTATCCGTTGCCGGAAACGCAGTTGGACCGATTTTTGTTCAACGTGCTGATCGATTACCTCCCACCGGCCGACGAGTTAGCGGTGGTCTTGCAAACGACATCGGTCAAGCCCGAACCGATCGAGCCGCTCTTCACCGGTGAAGACGTATTGCGTTTCCATCGCATCGTCAGGCGTGTTCCGATTGCTGATGAAGTCGCCGAGTACGCCGTGCGGTTGGTCTCCGCAACCCGGCCCAATCGTGATGGCACCCCAGATTTCATCAACCAATGGGTGTCATGGGGTGCGGGGCTTCGAGCCGCGCAAACGTTGGTCCTTGGTGGCAAAGCACGCGCAGTTGCTCGCCGGTCGGGCTCACGTCAACATGGATGACATCCGAGTGCTCGCCCATCCGTCGCTGAGGCACCGCGTGCTGTTGAGCTACCGCGCCGAAGCCGAAGGAGTCACGATCGAGCACGTCGTTGATCGGTTGTTGGAAACCGTTTCCAAGACGGTGAAGTCGTGAGCGACCGCGCTGCCGTCGGCCGATCCCTCGGCGCTGATGCGAATCAAAAGCTTACAACTGCGGGCTAAGGCGGTAGTGGAGGGATTCTACAACGGATTGCACCGGAGCCCTTATCACGGATACTCGGTCGAGTTCAGCGAGTATCGACCTTACACCGTTGGGGACGACTTGCCGCGCTCGATTGGAAGCTGTTTGCCCGGAGCGATCGATACTTCATTAAAAAGTTCGAGGACGAAACAACGAGACGGTGCTACTTGGTGGTGGACCAGAGCCGATCGATGGGATTCGGCTCGCTCGACTACACCAAGCTGGATTACGCACAAACCTTGGCGGCAACGCTCGCGTACTACTTGTCGAATCAACGAGACAGCGTGGGATTGATGACGTTCGACGAAACGATCGGTGATTTTTTGAGTGCTCGGAATCGCCCCGGCCATTTGCGAAGCATGTTGGTCGCACTGTCTCGACCGGTGACAGGCAAGGGGACGGATCTCGACGGACCGCTTCGCCAGATTGCGGCATTGGTCAAGCGACGGGGCTTGATCGTCTTGATTTCGGATTTGTTGACGCCGATCGAAACGCTGCAACAGAATCTTGCCTATCTGAGATCGCGAGGTCACGAAGTCATGATTTTAAGGGTGCTCGATCCGGGCGAATTGGAATTGAGTTTGTCGTCGGTCGGAATGGTGGTGGATATGGAATCAGGAAAAGAAATCTATCTCGATCCCGACGCGGCTCGGAACGGCTATCGCGAAAAGTTTGAAAATCACCGTCAACGGTTGCAAACGATCGGTTCATCGCTCGGCGTTGAAATATTTGAGATGATGACCGATCAACCGATCGAGCAGGCATTGTTTGACGTGATCAGTGTCCAGAAACGGCGTTCCAGCGGTAGCAATCGAGCGGGGATGCTGTCCGCTGGCAGCGGCGTATCGGCGGGAATGCCATGAGTTTGCTGGCCCCCCTCTTTTTCGCTGGTGCGTTGGCGATCGGGCTACCGATATTGTTTCACCTGATTCGGCGTCAACCAAAGAGCGAGGTGACGTTCAGTTCGCTGATGTTTCTGGATCCCACTCCACCACGATTGACCCGTCGCAGTCGGCTGGACCAATTGCCGTTGTTGTTGATTCGTTCGCTGGTTTTGATTTTACTCGCGATTGCATTCGCCCGTCCGTTTTTGAGGACGACGGCCCGCTCGGAAGTAAAATCACCGCCATCGAGCACGATTGTGCTGATCGACACCAGCGCGAGCATGCAGCGGGCCGGTCTCTGGCAGCAAGCGATTGCGCGAGCCAATGAGGTGGTGGCCCTTTTACAACCCGATGACCAAATTGCCATCGTTTCGTTTGACGGCGCTGCAACCGTGCGAATGAGCTTCGATGAATCCACTCAATCGTCGATCGAGATCCGCCAACAAAATGCTCGTTCGGTGCTGGCGGAACTCACGCCCACCTGGCTTGGAACCGACATGGCGACGGCGTTGGCGTTTGCCTCCGAAGTGGCCGTCGGCGAAACGCAGATCGTGTTGATCAGCGACATGCAGTCGGGCACGGATCTGGAGAGACTCCAGTCGGTGGCGTGGCCCGAAAAGGTTCGCGTGACAGTCCGCCGCGTCAAGCCAGCGGAGTCCACCAACGCGGCTGCGTTTCTGGTCACGGGTGATCCCGCAACGCAATTTTTGGTGAACGAAAAGAGTACGAGTCGGGAAACGCAGGACGCGAGACCAACCAATGCGTTGGCGCCGCCAGAACAAATGAAGGTCCGCGTCACAAACGCGGCCGAAAGCGATCAACAATCCTTCTCCATTGGTTGGGGGCCGGATTTGGATGTCGACACCGCGTCGGTTCGTCCTCCATCATTGGTTCCCGTGCAAGTCCCGCCCGGCCAGTCGCGGACGGTGAGCATTCCAGCGCCGCCGAGCGACGCTACCGAACTTCGAGTCGATGGCGACGATCACGACTTTGACAACGTCCGGTACTTCCATATCGATCCGCCGATCCAACAAACGGTCGGCTTTGTCGGCGAGGTCGCCGAACAACCGGAAACTCCCAACTCCGCCGGCGGCCAGGATCCACGCGAGCGACTGTTCTACTATTTTCGACGTGTGCCGATGGGCGACTCCTCTCGAGAAATCACGGTTGAGGCGTTCGATGCCGCCCGTTTGTCGGCCGATCTGAGTGCGGACAAGGTGCCGTTGATCGTGGTGGCCAAGCCGTTGGAAACCGGCCAAACCGATCGCTTAAAGTCTTATGTTCAATTGGGTGGTCGATTATTGTTCGTGATGGACGATGCGGACAGTGCGAAGTCCCTTGCCGCGACGATTGGCGAGATCACTGGCGAGACGATGACGGTGGACGAAGCGGAGAAACGCGATTATCACATGTGGTCGAGGATCGATTTTTCAGATCCGCTGTTCCGACCCATGGCGGATCCCCAATTCAATGACTTCACCAAAGTTCGATTTTGGTCGCACCGGTCCGTGAGTGGCTTGGGATCGGATTGGAAGGTTGTTGCTCAATTTGACGATGCCGACGTGGCCATTGCGAGGAAACTCGTCGGAGAAGGTGAGTTGATGCTGGCAACGTTTGGTTGGCAACCTTCGTCGAGCCAACTGGCGCTTTCCACCAAGTTCATACCGTTGGTCGCGGGTTGGTTAGGCCCGGGGGAACAGCGTCTCATGCCAGCGGGCTTGACGGTGGGCGATTCGATTCCGCTGAGTTTTTCACCAACGGCAACGATCACGACGCCCTCCGGTGAAACGTTTGGATATCGCGAGGAAGCCGATGCGAAATTTGTCGATCGACCAGGCATTTACACTTGGAAAGATGGCGAGAGCACTCGACGATTCGCGGTCAATCTATCGGAGAACGAAAGTCAAACCGAACCAATGGACGAGGAAGTGCTGAAGCGATTCGGCGTTCAAGTGGGACCACTGATGGATGACGAACAAGCTCAGACGGCGCATTCAGCAGACGCTTGACCGTGATCTCGAGAGTCGACAAAAGATTTGGCAATGGACCCTGGTTACGGCGTTGGCCATGATCGGAATTGAAACCTGGTGGGGCGGCCGATTGAGCCGCCGCTCGAAACCTTCGACCTAGCGACGGTGAGAATATGAACGAGTCACTTTTGTACCGGATTCGACCGGTCGCGCGTCGATTGAGGGTCTTGCGGTTTTGGCAGATCTGGGGATCGCTAGCGCTGATCGCCATTGGAACCGTTTGGTGGATGACGTCCATGGCCGCGACTGGAGTGGTCGAGGGGCGAAGGGCAGCCCTGATCCTCGCATCCGTCTCCGGTTTGATCGCGGTGATCTCCGCGCTCGCATGCGCGTGTTTGTACCGCGATCCGCGCTGGATTGCGAAGCGAATTGAAGCTCATTTTCCGACGTTGGATCAACGTTTGTTGACGGCCTTGAATCAACGAGATGAAGAACTGGGGTTCCTGCAACAGCGGGTCGTCAAAGAGGCACGTGACCACTCACGAACTCACCAGTGGATCGACGCGGTATCAGCGAAAACACTGTGGTTGACACGATTGGGCGGGCTCGGGGCGACTGCGACTTTAGCGGCACTCCTAATGATCTTGTCGGCAACGACACCGCGCACGGACGATTTGGAAGCTGCAAATTTGGGAAAGTTTACCGAGCCGATCGTTGAACCCGGTGACACGGAAATTGAACGGGGATCGAGTCTCGTCGTGACCGCACGCTTCCCAACCGCTGGTTTCGAACGGGGCGATCTGGCAATCGCGGGTGCTGCCGGCACGACTCGGATGTTGCCGATGACTCAAAACTTGAGCGACCCCGTTCTCGGTGCGTTTGTGGCAAGCATTGACGAACCGATCACCTATCAAATTGTAACATCGGGGTGGTCCAGCCGCGGTTATAAGGTTGATGTCTTTGACTTCCCACGAATGATCCGTTCGGATGCCGACTTGGTCTTCCCCGAGTACACGAAGTTGGAACCGAAGCATGTGGAGGACACGGTGCGTGTTTCTGCGGTCGTGGGATCGAGACTGTCGTGGCAATTGACGTTGAACAAACCTGTGTCGTCGGCGGAACTCGTCGACCAAGAGGGCCAGCGGAATGAATTGGTGTTTGACGATGACGATCGCCGGGTCGGCAACTTCGCAATGTCGGTGATCCAGAGTGGTCGCTACAAGTTGGAGCTGACGGACGAAGCTGGCCGCAAGAACAAGTATCCATCGGAGTTGGTTGTTCGTGCGATTCCCAACCAAAGCCCCAAGTTGAAAGTCACACCCGCAAGCGACACCGAGGTTTCACCTTTGGAAGAATTCCCGCTGCGGGTCGAGGCGATCGACGATTTTGGGATTTCACAATTGGGAATCGCCTACTCGCTCAATGGTGGCGAAACGGTCGACTTGGAATTGCGGCGGGATATTGGGCGAGGTGAAAAAGTCTCTATCGAACAGATGCTTGCACTGGAGGAACTCGACGCTCAGCCTGATCAATTGCTTTCGTACCATTTCTTTGCGTTGGACGACGACTCGGAGGGAAAGCCTCGACGAACCGAGAGCGACATGTATTTTGCGGAAGTGCGTCCGTTTGACCAGATCTTTCGGCAAGGTGACCCGCCGCCCGGCGGGCAGCCGCCTCCGTCGCCGAGCCCCCAGGCGGCCGAAGCCGGAGAACTCGCGGAGCTGCAAAAAGAAATCATCAGTGCGACGTGGCGCATGATTCGTGATCACCCGACTGCGCAAGCGCAGCGCCACGTTTTCGGACGCCGCTTCGTTGTTGAGCGAATCACAGGATGAAGCGCTACAGAAATTGGAGGAACTTTCCAAAGAGGTCCGTGATGCGCAGTCGCAAACGTACATCGGCGAAGTTCGCGACGCGATGTCGAGCGCGGTCAAAGCGATTCAACGCTCTGCATCTGAAAAGGATGGTCGCCTGCTGCGTGATGCATTGCCGAGTGAACAAGCAGCCTATGGAGGACTACTCAAGTTGCGGGCACGTGAATTCGAAGTTTCGCGCTCACAGCAGCAACCCAGCCAGGGCTCACCGAGTGCGTCGAAAAAACGGCAACAACAGAAACTCGACGAGCTTGAACTTGAGCAGGATGAGAATCGTTACGAAACGCAAAGCCAAGCTCAAGAATCGACACCCGAAGCAGCGGCGGAGCGTGAGGTTCGCCAAATCCTCGGCCTGTTGAAAGACTTGGCCCGGCGGCAAGAAGACTTGAATGAAGAGCTCGCCCAGTTGCAGTCAGCACTGGAACAGGCCGAGACCAAGGAAGAGCGAGAAACGATCGAGCGACAACTCGAGCGGCTGCGTGAGCAACAGCAGGAACTGCTGCGTGAGACCGACGAATTGGCCGAAAAGATGCAACAGCCCGATGCCAAATCAAATGACATTGAGACTCAGGAAAAACTACAGCAGACTCGCGAGAATCTGCAAAACGCGGCTGAGTCATTGAACAACAAAGAAGTTCCTGATGCATTGGCGTCTGGAAAACGTGCCGAGCGACAATTCGAAGAACTCCGAGATGAGTTTCGCAAAGAAGCGGCGGGACAATTCAACGACACGATGCGTGAAATGCGCCGCGAAGCTCAAAAATTAGATGAACAACAACAGGAACTCGCGGAAAAGCTTGACTCCGAGTCCCAGGAATCCCCAGCTGCCGGATTGAGACCCGAAGGTGAAGGCGGCGAGCTTCAGGACGAGGTGGAGGCCCAACGCGAAGCCATTGAGGGGTTGCTCGATCGGATGCAGGAGACGGTCTCCGATGCCGAAGAGTCCGAACCGTTGCTGGCTCAGAAACTCTACGACTCCTACCGGTCGACGCGTCAACGCGGTCTCGATCGCAAGATGGAAGCGGCGAGCGAATTGTTGAAGCGGGGAATGAAACCGCAGGCCAAAGAAGCGACCGAACAAGCGGGACAGGACATTTCGCAATTGAAGCAAGACGTCGAAGAAGCTGCCGAATCCGTTTTGGGTGACGAAACCAAGGCACTCGCACGCGCGCTTGATGAACTCGAGCAACTGGACGAGCAACTCCGAAAGGAGATCCAGGAAAATTCACCCGCCGGAACCTCGTCCGGAGAGCAAAACGCCGCTAGCGATCAACCGAGCAGCCCCTCGGAGGGTGAGACACCGAGCGGTGAGAATCCAAGTGGCGAAAACCCGAGTGGTGAGAATCCGAGTGGCGAGAATCCGAGTGGTGAGAATCCGAGCGGCGAAAATCCCAGCGGCGAAAATCCCAGCGGTCAAGGGCGAGCGACGAGTTCGACACCTGGCGCTAGCCAAGCGTCGGAGCCGCAAAGCGGTGAGGCGTCAGGTGACGGTGCCGGCCGACCAGGTGATCAGGGCGGTGAACTGCTAAATCGGTTGGGTCAGCAATCTGCCGCGTCGTCGCCGATCACGGGCGACGGGTTCCGCGCGTGGAGCGACTCGTTGCGTGAGGTCGAAGAGATGGTCGACGATCCGAAGCTGCGTTCCGAGGCATCGCAAATTCGCGATCGCGCCCGCGAAATGCGAATCGATTTGAAAAGAAATGCCAAGGAGCCCGAATGGGAACTGGTCGAAGAGTTGATTGCGACACCGCTGCGTGAGCTGAAACAAAACGTTTCCGAAGAACTGATGCGTCGTTCGGCCGAAAAGAACGCGGCGGTCCCCCTCGATCGCGATCCGGTTCCCCGTCAATTCCAAAGTGCCGTCGAGCGGTATTACGAACGCATCGGGAGTGGCCAGTGATGATGTCCGATCTCGTTTGGGGCCAACCCTCGTGGGCATGGCCCGCCGCGGCAATTGCAGTCACTTTATCTCTCTTGGTCATTGCGAATTACTTTTTCAGCAATGCCTCGACGTCCGTCCGAATGGCTTCGATGACGTTGAAGTTGATCGCAATTGTGGTGATCGCCGTATGCTTGGTTGAACCCAAACGCCGCGCGACGCGTCCCGTGCCGCGAGCGAACTTGTTGCCGATTTTGGTGGACTCGAGCCGAAGCATGCAGATCAAGGCTTCGCGGGAGGCTTCGAGTCGCTTCGACGATGTGATCGAATCTCTTTCGGAGGAGTCTCCATGGCTGACGCGCTTGTCTCAGTCGTTTGATGTACGTCGTTATCGGTTTGATCGCCGCCTCGAATCGGTCAACACATTCACGGATTTGAAAGCGACCGGAACCGCGTCATCCATCGCTGGATCGATGCTCTCGCTATCCCAGCGTTTGGACGGGCGTCCCATCGGCGGCGTGATGTTGTTCACCGACGGAAATTCGACCGATCAAGGCATGCCCGACGGCGGATCATGGGCCGATCTCGGGTTTCCGGTGTATCCGGTGGTAACCCATCGAGATCACGAGACCAAAGACTTGCGGATTGTTGACATCAGCGTCGCGGAGACCGATTTCGAATCGGCGCCGACGACCGTCACCGTTCGTGTCGATTCGACCGGCTTGGGCGACGAAAGTGTGGTCATCGCATTGAGCGACGTGTCCGGTAAATGGTCCGAGGAACAAACGGTTAAGGTGGGCGACGATTCGCCCGCCGAAGCGACGTTTCGGTTTCGTCCCGAACATCCGGGATTGAATTTTTTTAGTGCTTTGGTGTTTGCTGAAGTTGATCGGGACGTGATCAAAAACGAGCAACTGGACTTGGCCGTTTCGAGTTACGGCGAAGCCACCCTCGTCAACAATCGACGCATCGTGACCGCGGTGCGAAATTCGGGGCCGTATCGTGTGTTGTACGTCGCGGGACGTCCCAATTGGGAATTCAAGTTTTTGAGACGGGCGCTCGATTCGGATGCCGAAATCCAATTGGTCGGGTTGGTGCGAATCGCAAATAAGGAAGCGAAGTTCAATTTTCGTGACCGAGGCGTCAGCGACACCAACCCGCTATTCGCCGGTTTGGGTAAAGACGAAGAAGACATCGCGTCGCAGTATGACGAGCCCGTCATCCTAAGATTCGGAGTGAAGGAATCCGATGAATTGAGCGAAGGATTCCCGGATTCGGACGAAGAGCTGTTTGCCTACCACGCGGTCATCTTGGACGACCTCGAAACCGGTTTCTTCTCGCAAGATCAAATGTTGCGATTGCGGCGTTTCGTCAGCTCACGTGGTGGCGGTTTGCTCATGCTTGGCGGCCAGGAATCGTTCGCCAGCAAATCATTTGGCGACAGTCCTCTCGGTGAACTTTCGCCCGTTTACGCTCCGCGAGCGGGTTCGACCGTGTCCGTCTCCGAATCCGGAGGTTTGGAATCCGGCATTTCAGACGCTGACCCCTCCACCTCGGGTTCTTATGAATTAACGCGGGAGGGATTGCTTCAGCCATGGACACGTTTGCGTGACACCGAACAAGCGGAATCCGAACGGGCACGCGAACTACCCACGTTCCAAACCATCAACCAGGTCGGAGAAGTGAAACCGGGCGCCTCGCGTTTAGCAACGGTTTCATCGATCGGGCCCGGTGGCAATGTTTCAAAGTCGACCGCGATCGCAGTGCAGCGGTTTGGAAAAGGTCGCACCGCGGCCATCCCGATTGGCGATCTTTGGCGATGGTCAATGAAACGTAAATTGAAATCTACATCCGACTTTACCGTTCAGTTTGGCAATCGTGTGAGTAGCGAAACCATGCCGGCGATCCTGCCGGCCGAGTCGGGGAACGCACGTTCGGTTGATTCTCGCGACGATCCCGGTCAAGCGTGGCGGCAAACGGTTCACTGGCTCGTCGGCGAGGTTCCCAAGCGCGTGGAGTTGCGAATCGAGGTCGGCGACGATGCGAATAAGCCGGTGGATTTGTGGGTCGAGGCACGCGACGAAGCATTTTTGCCGCTCGAAAATGCGAGTGTGACTTTGGAGGTTTCCACGATCAATGGCGACGGCGAAATGCTTGCGTTAACCGCGGATGCCGACCCATCAACCGCTGGTCTTTATCGTGCATCCTATTGGCCGAGCGTAGGCGGTGGTCACCGCGTCGTCGCGAAGGTGAAAGCGGACGACGAGAGCGAAGTCGGATCCGTCGCTTCGGGTTGGACATCCGAATTGGGATCGGCCGAGTTTGCGGATCTTCGTTTGAATGCAGATTTGCTCGCTGAAATCGCTCGCCAAACGGGAGGACGGGTGATCGACGCAGACGAGCTGGACCAATTTGCCAAAGATCTGCCCAATCAAAAAGTTCCGGTCACTGAAACTTGGGTCTATCCCCTTTGGCATCGGTCGTGGGTGCTATTGGTCGTACTGGGATGCCTATGTGGCGAATGGGGATTACGACGATGGAAAGGACTGGCATGATTCATTGTTGTTTTAGACAGGTTTGGAACCTTCGACTCGGGATAGGCATCGCCTGTCTCTTGGTGGCGTCACTCCTTGCTGCCTCACCCGTTACACCGTCGGTGGATGAATCGACGCCCGACCCCACCTCTGAACCGCCGGCCGAAATTTTGGTGGTCATTGGAGCGTCCGGGACCGAGGAGTACGCGGCGAAGTTTGCGGAGTGGGCGGCGGATTGGGAAAAAGTTTCACAGTCGTCCGGAGCGACTTTGACGATGGTCGATGGGCGCGAGGGCGCTGATTCCAAAGATCAAATGCGAGCGTGGTTGAGCGCTCGTTCGGAAGCGGTCGATGCGGCCCCAACGGTGAACGCACCGGAAACATCCGTCTCGTCGGGGACGCGGACGCGGACGCCGATCTGGATCGTCATGATTGGTCACGGAACCTACGCTCGCGAGATCGCGAAATTTAATCTCCGCGGACCTGATGTGTCCGCAGCGGAGATGTCGGATTGGCTCGCACCGATCGCGCGGCCGGTCGTCGTCGTCAACTGTGCCTCGGCGAGCTGCGCCGTTTATCAATCGGCTATCGGCAAAAGGACGCGTCATCGTCACGTCGACGAAGAGCGGCAATGAGCAGAACTTTTCACGATTTGGAAAGTACTTCGCCGCCGCGATTTCCGATTCGAATTCCGATCTCGATCACGACGACGAGGTTTCGATTCAAGAAGCATTTTTGAAAGCCAGCGGCGAGGTCCAAAAATTCTATGACGCCGAGTCTCGAATCGCGACCGAACACGCCCTGGTCGACGACAACGGCGATTCGAAGGGAACTCCGTCGAAAATGTTTCGTGGGGTGCGACCGATTGCGAAAGCGAAAGACGGAATCGAATTGGACGGTTCCCTCGCCGCGACGACGACTCTTTCACCGTCGGGAACGCGGTTGATCCTATTACCAGAGGAACTTGCAAAACGGGATTTGATCGAAAGTCAACTCGCGGCCGTTCGGAAGCGAAAAGATTCGATGGAAGACGCCGTTTATTTCGCGACCATCGAACCCTTGATGATCGAATTGGCCGAGATTTACCGTGATGCCGAGAGTCGAGCGCACGAGTAATGATGTTGTGTCGCGCAATCCGATTTTACGTCGTGATCTTGCGATACCGTTTGCGGCTAGCTGCGACCGCCGGTGCGGCATGTGACCATTGAACGCGTCGATCGCAGTGTGAGGTGCGAAGGTACTTTATTCGCGGCGGCGTGGCGATAGCGACGATGAGTCTCTTGTTCGACAGCGATCGGATTGTCCTCCAGCAATCAAAGAACCACCCTCCCCCCGAGTCGGTTCTGTCATGCGAGAATCCGATGCCGCTGCAAATTGGTCCTGAAACCATAGAACGCCCCAAGGCTCCTCACCCTGGGCGCTGTTCGCATTTGCCGCGCCGCTCGGTTCTCGACTGGCATTTGACCCATGTTTGGGTTTTCGTCGCTGCGGATAACTCCCAACCGATCCTTTTCCACCGAGTGCATCCATGGCTAAAAAAGATACGTTTCGAATTGTCACCCGCGGCAGTGATGGTTCTTTGTTGATACGCGACTATCCCAGCATCGATCCGATCCAAAACGTGAACATTCAAATCGGCAGCGATGACTGTAGCACCGACCTCGAGCTCCGCGGCTTACCCGTGTTCCGAGGTCTTATCGGTCCGATGCCCGAAGGCAAAAACATCGTCCGTTATGAGTCGCCCGAAGTGTTCGAAACGTTGACGAAAGAATGGGGAGCCGCGAAACCCCGTCGTCGCACCCGACGGGCCAAAGTCTCGGCGGGGGAACCCGTGGCGGCGGGTCACGAGTGACCCCGATCGCCGACACCGGTCTCTCAACAAACGTCGCTTCGTAACGAAACGGCGCCGGTTGCCCTCATTGCGATCAATCATCCGCCTTGCTGGCGTCTTTGATCACGAATCGGGCATTCAACCGCGCCACTTCACTTGCCAAGCCGGCCGCCTTTACGCTGCGGAGGACTTCATTGAAATCCTTGTACGCCGCCGGCGATTCGTCGATGGGATAGCGTCGACAGTTGCTGAGGATGTCGCCCGAGTCCAGTTCGGCATCGACGGTTGCTTGGTCGAGCACCCGTTTCGCATGACGCCGGCCGAGCACTCGGCCCGCCCCGTGATTGACGCTAAAGCATGAGGCTTCGGCCCCAGAATCCGCCACCATCACGGCCGAACCGTCACGCGGATTGCCAGGCAACAGGATCGGGTGACCCGAATTGGCGAACGGAGTACCCGCCAACGAATGGTGCCCCGCAGGTATCGCTCGCGTGGCACCTTTGCGGTGAACCCAAGCTGGTCGATCATTGACAATTTCGCGACGCGCGATGTTGTGGCTGATGAAGTACACCAACTCTCCTTTCACGCCAGGAATGACTTCTTGAAATGCCTCCAACACGAGTGCATTGACCAACAAATGGTTCACGGTTGCGAAGTTTGCACCTAACGACATGTCGTCCAAGTAATGGTTCGCCTCATCTGATCCGAGAGGCGCGTACACGAGATGCCGGTCGCCGGCGGGCAACGGAATTCGCCATCGATCGAACATGGTTTGCAGGTGCTTGAATTGGCCGGACGCCAAGTCATGACCGAAACCGCGTGAACCACAGTGGGATAGAAACGCGACGTTTCCGTCCACCAATCCAAACGTCTCGGCGACGCTTTTGGCGCGGTCGTCGGCGCCCACCTCCACCACTTCGCATTCGCCAAAATGGTTTCCGCCTCCGTAGGACCCGAGCTGTTGCATCTTGTCAGAAAACTTCGTCATGTCTCGCGTTGGCAACAAGGTTTCCAAACGAGTTTCGAGTGCCGCCGCGGTGCCATCGTGTCCGACGTGAAACGAATCTTCACAGCGCTGCGTCCAGTGGCTTGGGATTCCAAGCACCATGCAAACGTCCTTGCTGGCGCCTTCGACGACCAACTGCTTTCCAAGCGTGCGCTCAACGTGACGCGATTGAGCTACGCTGCGTTGTCCCTTACCCGAGCCGGTCGGAGTGCGACGGCAAATCGCCGAAATCAATTCGCGACGGATCTTACGATCATCCACCGCGTCGGCTGGCAAGTCCAACTGCAATAAACTCATCGAGCACTTGATGTCGACGCCCACCGGCCCAGGATAAATGTGGGTGGGCGAAACCAACACACTTCCGACCGGCGCACCGTATCCGCAATGGGCATCGGGATTCAGAATCAAATCGGTGACGCCGGGGGCAAGCCGCGAATTGACCGCTTGTTGCAGACACAGATCGTCAAATGTCTCGCGGATCGCGGCGGCACCGAACACCTTGATCGGTGAGGTGGTTCCGGTCGGCAACAGTGCGGTCGCTTCGCCAGTCGCGATCATACCAGGCCCGGTGTAAACGTGACGATCACCGGAATCTCGCCGTGCTGCGGGGCGGCTCTTTTCGATCGACATTCAAATCTCGGTGTTCCAAGAAAAGTGCTGTGGAGGCGACTTCAACGTTGACTCGGTCGACGCATGATCGAAGACGCTCTTCTCGCCGGTGCTCAGCTGTCAAATTGTAGCTGCATCGCGTCGAGAAAGTCTTGCAACCGATCGGCAGGCAACTGATTGATTCCAGCGGCGGCCTTGCGGCCACCACCAGTCGGGAATTGGCGAACCAGATCATCGGCGCCGGATTTTGTTGTTATCGGTGCGCGGACGCTGATCAAAAAATCGCCGGACGGCAACTCGCTGATGATCGCATGCGCACGTCCCGGATTTTGGCGGGCCAACTCGTTGCTGTAGACCCCGCTGACACGTCGTGAAAATGCTTCACAAGGAAATCGAAATGCCGCACACCGATCGGTAGCCAGCATGGGCTCGATCATCCGAGCGCGATTGATGTCATCGTCATAACCATCCGCAAGCGTATCAAATGCGGTGTCAGAGGCGATGAATTCGAACGGGTCGGCGTAGGGTGAAATCGATCGATACAACTGGTCCGGTGCGAAGAACAGATCTTCAATCGTGCTGCCGTAGCCGTTGTAATTCAACAGCGTGCCGAGCGTTTCCAGTTGTCCGAGTTGGGCCTTGTCGAGTTCGAGTGTTCCCGCCGCATCTCGGGCCGCATCGTGCAGATTGTCGCCGAACAGAGCCACCACCGCCCAGGGCAAAAAAGCCCCGTTCAAATGGCGATTGACGAGCAACCCGGTGCACACGTCGCCCGCGGTATCGATGTGCGACGTCAAATGCGGAGATACAGGAATGTCGCCCGCATAGTGATGGTCAAAGTAGGAGACCGGAATGTCTCGGGCAAGCAACTGGGCGAGCGGATCACGATTCTTATCCAGCGATACATCCAAGACGGTGACGCTGTCGCCCGCTTTGGCGTCGACGCGCGCGAGCAGATCGATGTCGCGTTTGACCCCCGTGACCAGAGTACTCGTGCGAGGATCGGCGAGTCGCAATTGATGGAGTGCGCAAATGCCGTCGGCGTCACCGTTGAATACGTCGAAGTGAGTCACTCATTCGTCCTAGCGTCAATGGAATCAAGTGCGGGTTGGTCGTCGAAAAGGCATCACGCTACGCCGCGTCGCCGGGCGCATCGTGCTGAAATCGTGGCCGTCC
Organism: Pirellulaceae bacterium; assembly: GCA_963781095.1. Taxonomy (GTDB): domain Bacteria; phylum Planctomycetota; class Planctomycetia; order Pirellulales; family Pirellulaceae; genus Rubripirellula. The sequence continues at coordinate 276,045 of CAWAEA010000010.1, read as the reverse complement.
AGGCGACTAGGGTAACTGCCAAATGCCGATCCGCAATCCGCCGGCCCACCCAAAGCCCATCACGGCACGTTCTGCATTCCCAGTGCAACTTGCCGCGGTCGTTCACTCTACAATGCTGTCTCGGGATACCGTTCCCGTCAATCCGAAACTGAATCGCCGAAGCTAAATCAAGGAACGATAAAATGAGATTTTTTCTATTCGCCATCGCGATGACGGCGATTTTGACAGCGGTGCTGCCCGCTGCGGCGGCGGCTGATCGCCCCAACGTTGTGGTCATTTTGGTTGACGACATGGGCTTTTCGGATATGGGTTACGGCAGCGAAATCCCGACCCCGAACCTGGATGCTCTGGCGGCCGGCGGAGCTAAGTTTTCTCAGTTTTACAACACCGGACGCTGTTGCCCCACTCGCGCGTCGTTGTTGACCGGGCTCTATTCGCATCAAACCGGCGTGGGTTGGATGACGGATAACCAGGGAGCGCCGGGTTACATGGGAGCCCTAAATTCGGAGTGTGTCACGATCGCCGAGGTGCTTCGCGACTCGGGCTACTTTACCGCGATGACGGGCAAGTGGCATGTCGGATTCGACGTGGGTGTGAACCCTTGGACCCGAGGATTTGAGCGCAGTCTGAATCTGGCGGCCGGAGGAGTGCATTTCTCGGATCAGACAGGATCGAAGGGCAGCTCGAAAATTTTTCTCAATGGCGAGGAGATTCCCAAGGACGATCCCAAACTGAACCCGCCTTGGTACGCGTCGGACTTATGGACGGACCAGGGCATTGAGTTCATTGATGAAGCCATTGCAGCCGACAAGCCATTCTTTTTTTATCTTGCCCACACCGCGCCCACTTTCCCTGCATGGCGCCGGAGGCCACGATCGCCAAGTACCGCGGCAAGTTCATGAAGGGTTGGGACGTATTGCGTGAAGAACGTTATGCGCGGCAAATCGAAACGGGTTTGATCGACGCACGCTGGAAGCTCGAACCGCGTCCCGAGGCCATTCCGGCGTGGGATTCACTTTCCGACGAGGAACAAACACGGTACGACGACATGATGGCGATCTACGCCGCCATGATCGACGAAATTGATAAAAACGTCGGAAAACTGGTCGACGCCCTGCGGACTCGCGATGAACTTGATAACACGTTGATCATGTTCATGTCCGACAACGGGGGAAATGCGGAAAGTGGTGTGAATGGCAAATACGAAGGTGACCAACCAGGCGATCCCCACTCCAACGTGTTCATCGGTCGTTGTTGGGCCCATCTGAACAACACGCCTTTTCGGATGTACAAGCACTACAATCACGAGGGCGGAATTGCCTCACCGATGATTGCCCATTGGCCCGCCGCGATCAAACCGAGTGGGGACTCAAAGACTTGGGTCACGACCCCGACGCATCTGATCGATGTGATGGCAACTTGTGTCGATGTCGGTGGTGCCGAGTATCCGACACAATTCGGCGGCCATTCAATCCTGCCGATGGAAGGCCAGAGCATGAAGCCGTTGATGTTGGGCGAAGGCGAATTCGCCGAGCGGCCTCTGTTTTGGGAGCATGAGGGTAACGCGGCGGTTCGCGTCGGTGACAAGAAGTTGGTCCGAAGGGGCGGCAATCCCTGGGAGTTGTTTGATTTGTCGAACGATCGCACCGAACAGAACAACTTGGCCGAATCCGACACCGACACTGGAGTCGAAATGGCCAAATTGTGGCACCAATGGGCGACTCGTTGCAACGTCTTGCCCAAGCCGGAGGCGAAAGCCAAAACCGGAGACAAAGAGGCGTCGTCAAAAGTCGACACTCTAGCGTCCTTTCGTTGCGAACCGATTTGGTGATAAGTTGACATCGAGTCACGCCGCGGTCCGGCGTGCGCCTTTTTGCATGTGTTCCCAGTCGATTGTGGTGGGTGTTTATGGCTAGCGGTTTGTTGTTGTTGCTCGACGACATCACGACAATCTTGGACGACGTATCGGTGCTGACGAAAGTCGCGGCCGGAAAAACCGCCGGAGTCCTGGGCGACGATCTTCGCGCTGAATCGCAACAGGTTTCGGGGGTGGCGGCGAAGCGCGAATTGCCGGTCGTCTGGGCGGTTGCAAAGGGATCACTGATGAACAAAGTGATTCTGGTTCCTTCGGCGCTCGGACTCAGCGCGGTAGCACCATGGTCGATCGGCCCCCTATTGATTGCGGGCGGTGCGTACTTGTGCTTCGAGGGTTGCGAAAAACTAGTGCACGCATTCTTTCACAATTCGCAAGACGAAAAACACAAACTCGCGCACGAGATCGCGATTGCCGACGAATCGATTGATGTCGTCGCACTCGAGAAGTCAAAAATCGCGGGCGCGATCCGCACCGACTTCATTTTGTCGGCGGAAATCGTCGTGATCACGTTGGGAACCGTTTCCAGCGAACCGTTCTGGATTCGCGTGGCCGTGTTGGTAGCGATCGCCGCGCTGATGACGGTCGGCGTTTACGGATTGGTGGCGGCAATCGTCAAACTTGATGATCTGGGCGGCTACCTGATCCGATCGACTCCCGACCGTCCGGCTCCGCCGCTGAGGCGCAGCATCGGGATGTCGATTTTGACCGCGGCACCTTACTTGATGAAGTTTTTATCGATCGCCGGAACCGTCGCCATGTTTCTGGTCGGTGGGGGGCTTCTCGCTCACGAAATCGAACCGATCCATCACTTTGTCGAGGGGATCACGCACCGGTTGGAGTCGGTCGAGCCGATGGGCGGGTTACTAGCCGGCGCGGCGACGATGGTTTTCAACGCGATTCTCGGCGTGTTGATCGGCGCGATCGTTTTGATCGTGGTCGAGTGTGTGAAAAAGATGTTTTTCAAAAAGCCAATCCAAGCCTGATGCGGTTGGGCTCGCCCGTCTCCCATCGCGCTCTTCCCCTCCAAGTTCTTCTAGTCCAAGTCACGGTCTCGTACGCCCAACAGATAAAGAACTGAATCAAGTCCCATGGTCGAGACTTGATGCTCGGCCGATTGACGAACGATCGGTTTGGCGTGGAACGCGATCCCCAACCCGGCTCGCGCCAACATCGGCAAATCGTTCGCCCCGTCGCCGATCGCGATCAATTGTTTTCGGTCGACGCCTTCATCATCCGCCAACAATTGCAGTAGCTCGGCTTTACGCTGAGCGTTGACGATCGATCCCGACACTCGCCCAGTCAATTTACCGTCGACAATTTCAAGTTCGTTGGCATAAACATGATCGATCCCTAAACGCTTCTGCAGAAAATTTCCGAAGTAAGAGAACCCGCCTGACAGAATGGCGGTGCGATATCCGAAACGTCTCAGTGTGGTGAGGAGACGTTCGGCCCCTTCCGTCAACTCCAACCGCTCGGCGATCCGAGGCAATACTGACTCAGATAGTCCGGCCAGCTTGGAGACCCGCTGTCGCAACGATTCGTCGAAATCGATCTCGCCACGCATGGCGGCTTCGGTGATCGCGATCACTTCATCGCCGACGCCCGCTTCTTTGGCCAGCTCGTCGATCACTTCGGCTTTCAATAAGGTTGAATCCATGTCGAACGCCACGACTCGACGATTGCGACGGAAGGCATCATCGCGCTGCCACGCTAAATCCAAATTCAGGTTGCTCGAGATTTCCAGCAAGCTGGCCTTCAATTGATTTTTGTCGCGGGGCTCGCCGCGCAGTGAGAACTCAACGCACGCGCACGTCAAGCTGCAGTCGGCGACTCGGGGTGGACGCCCCGACAACCGGGTGATGACATCAATGTTTAGTCCTTGATCGGCCAACATGCTGCTGACGGCGCTGAACTGTTCCGCCGTGACCGCGCGGGACAGCAGCGTCAGGATAAATCGCGACTTACCTTGTCTTCCCACCCAAGCGTCGTAGTCATCGTCGTTGACGTGCCTTGCTTTGCATCGCAATTCGAGCGATTCGCCGTGCTCACGCAGCGCATCGATCACTCGTTCGGGCTCATGTTCGACGGGAATCTTGACCAGGACCCCGAGCAATAACGACTGGTGAATCACGGCCTGGTTGATGTCGATAATCAAACAGCCGAATGAAGCCAGCAATTCCGACAACGATGCCGTCAGCCCGGGTCGGTCCTCGCCGGTGAATCGCAACAACACGAGCGACGGCTGATCGGTGGATTCCTCGGACGATCCCGCGGATTGATTTTCGATGGTGGAGTTCATGCCGGATATGGTAGCGAACACCGCCGCGTTTCCCATCCCAAAGCAACCCGCCCGCTGGGCACCGACGTGCGGGTGCGTTCGTGGGGGATGTGGCCCCAACTACGATCCCGAGCGAGCCCCGCCGGTCGGTGGATGCTGGCAACTCTCTTGTTGTTGGAGCGGTGTTTGAATGGTCTAGTATTTGCGATCTCCACTCCCCGGCGCCGACACGCGCGTCGCTTCCCCGCCCCCTTTCGCAACGTGTGATCTTGATGTCAAAGTACTTGGTTCTCGGTGGATTCGCTCTGTTGATCGTGGGTGGCATCGTGGCGTGGCAATTCCGACCCGTGTCGTATGTGGCGACCGGTTCAAATCGAGCGCCAGTTCACGCTCGAATGTGACTTCGACCGCTTTCGCCAAATGATGGTTCGGCTCAATCCGACGCGTGCAATCGTTAGCCACGGTGGCATGGAGTTGATCAGCGAGAAGACCGAAGGTGTGGACATCGACACATCGAACGATGAACGTCCGATTCTCAACGCGATCCTTGGCAACTCGCATTCTAAAGTTGAGGCCACGAAAACGATCACGGTCAGCGTCAAGGACCCCAACATTCCGAACACCGAGTTGACACTTCGCCAGAAAGCGAACATTTCCGAAAACGAAATCCATGTCGTCACGCAGTCGATCGGTGAACAGCAGAGCATCAAGCATTATGTGACGACCCTTGATGCCAACGCGGACGGAGTCAACACGCAGATCAAAATTGGACTCGAGATGAAAATCGAAGTATCCGTGCCCAAAATGTTCACCAGCCGAGCCGACGCGGGCGTCAACGAATCGGCCGCCCGATCCCTCGCCGAACAGCAAAAAGCGATCACCCAATTTGTCATCGAAAATTCGGACAAGCGAATCATCCTACCTTCAATCAAGTGATTTGATCCTCGAAAAGATAACCCGACGAGTGACTTCCGCCCCACCGCCGGGTAAAGGGCCTGTCGTGCTAAATGGAAACGCACGGCACTCGGCCCGACCGTGTGGGCAACGCCCCGCGCGTTGTCGTGCTGGATGAGACTGGCGACCCATTGGGCACGCGGCCCGACCGCGGGGGCAACGCCCCGCGCGTTAGCGTGCTGGACGAGACGCGCGGCCCGTTGGGCACGCGGTTGAACCGGGGGGCAACGCCCCCGCCGTGGCGTGCGTGCTGGACGAGACGCGCGGCCCGTTGGGCACGCGGTTGAACCGCGGGGACAACGCCCCGCGCGTTGGCAGGCTGAGAAACTCGCGGCCCGTTGGGCACGCGGCCCGACCGCGGGGGAGTTGCCTCGCGTACAATCGTTGGCGGAGGTCGGTGATGGTCCACGGATATCATGTTGTTTTTGGAACGTACGGTTTCTGGTTGCCCAATGACCAACGGGGCTCTTGGTCCGATTTCGTTGCTGGATGGGATCTGCACCTTCAGGGACCAGTCATGAAGGGGACTGAACATTATCAATTGACTGACGGTCAGCGGCAGTGGCAAAAAACAACGAAGCTTAAGCTAAAGTATCCCGAAGTGTTCTTGAACGGCCAACAAGCGTTGGCGGTTGCTCATGGCTTCGAGCAAGCGATCAAAAAAAGCGGTTTTAAGATTTGGGCATGTTCGATCCTACCGCAACATGTGCACCTGATCGTTGCTCGCCATCGGTTCAAAGTTGAGTACATTGCAGGACTTTTGAAAGGTGAAGCAACAAAAGCGTTCAAACGAGAAGGCCTCCATCCGCTCAACCTTTACAAAGATAAGTTTGGAAATACGCCAACTCCCTGGAATGGGAGGTCCTATCATGGATTTCTGGATTCGGGACGAGAAATCGAAGATGCGATGGCCTATGTGATTGAGAATCCGTTGAAGGAAGGTAAGAAAAGGCAAGAATGGCGTTTTGTGGAGTCATTCGCTGGTTTGGATGAAGGGACGGTGAGTTACGGATGAGGAGACACGCGGCCCGTTGGGCACGCGGTTAAACCGTGGGGGCAACGCCCCACGCGTTGTCGTACTGGATGAGACTGGCGAACGCTAAATCGACGCGCCCGTCTTGCGAAACTCTGGCTTCGTCTCCGTCAGAATTTCCATAAGGTCACGTCGCATTTCCTCGGTCAGGTGATCGTACTCCGGGGAGTCGTCTTGTCCCTCTAGTATTGCGTGAAGCTTCTTCAGCACGAGCTTCCGAACTTCATCAGGGAGAGCGTCGAAGGATGCGGAGTAGATCAGGTAGCTGCACGGATACTTAAACAATCGAGTTACTAAATCCAGATCACGCAGCGACCGGCCTCTCGGATCGAAGGGACCCCTGGCTTGAAAATCGGCCGCGAACGACGATGTACCTGAGACTTCGTCTGTCAATTGAAATTCGTCGCACATCAACATCTGTTCGAGCACGCGATTGGCGGACGATTCGATCCGACGCGTCGCACTGTCGCTGACATGATCCTGGGGGCGGCCCAACAATTCGTTCATCTGGTTGGATTGGTGCAAGGCCCGACGGGTTTCAAAGTTGGCAGACGTGATCGCATTGTGCATTTGGGTTTGATGTTCCAAAACCATCAAAGCCACAATGTCGCTGTGAGGCGTCAAATAGTTGTCGAGTCGGAATCGGTCACTCAAATCGGTTTCGTTCGCACCCAGATCGCGATCGAACGTCATTTCGTCACCGGTGCCGATGGTGTTGCCCATGTGTCGCATGCTTCCGTGCAAACCGGTCACATACCATCCTCCCCAGCGATCTTTGAATTCGCTGGTCTGATCGGTCGTGAACGAGCCACTGCCGAGCTTGGGACGACCGGCCCCGTCGGCGAATACGCTGCGAACCAAGTAGCCTGGGACATTCTGGGTCCGACTCGACGAATGGCACGACAAGCAACCGCCCCGATCGCGGACGAACTTGGGTGGCTCGTCTTTTTCCTGCGACATTGTGTAGAACGTTGCCCCCTGTCGCGGATCAGTCGACGCGAATTCGAGCACATCACCCCGCTGGCAATAACCGACGTAGACGTCATCGTTGAAATACAGCGAGCGGGGAACACGCGGCGAGATTCGATGCAGTTGCAAACTCGTCTTCGAGAACACCAGCGTCTGTGAGCTAGCGGGAATGTCCAATTCTCGGAGCACCGATTTGAGATACCCGAACGTCTCGTCATACTCGAGATTGACTTCGCCCGATTCGATTCTCTTTGCCAGCACGGCGCATGGATCATGCACTTCGGCGTTGAGGTAGTCGATCGGTGGCCGCTCGTAATCGTCTTGAGCGGATGAGTCGTTTGCCGCCAAGCCAAACAGAAACAGGGCCACACCGGCCGACCAACAAACACTTCGGAGAGCGGGAATCGCGATTCGACTCATCATGGGTGTGCTGCCCTTCGTGCGGATATTGGTGGCTCGTGATCCACGCCAGTTGTACACCTAATGGTATAGAATACAGTCGTACTTGTCAACGCGGGGATCTCTACGCCGCACCCATCCGCGACACCGACGCAGATCCGGGGCGCATCCCCCCGATCGACATCCGCCGGCGGACTCGGTTAAAGTCCGCACTTGGTGAGTGGGTGGGGCGATCGCTGGTGACACAAGTTGTTACTGGAGGAAAGTCCGGGCTCCTCAGGACAGGATGGTCGATAACGTCGACCGGCCGCGAGGCTAGGGAAAGTGCAACAGAGAGTAGACCGCCGAACGGTTCGCTGCCAGTTGCTCGGGCGGTGCGTGGTAAGGGTGAAACGGTGCGGTAAAAGCGCACCAGCGTTCGTGGTGACTCGATCGGCTTGGTAAACCCCATCCGGAGCTAGACCAAACAGAGTGAAGAGGCGGTCCGCTCGCTTCCACATTCGGGTAGGTCGCAATGGAGGCGGCGAGCAATCGCCGTGCACAGATAAATGATCGTCGGCGATCGGTGCAAACCGGCGTCACAGAACCCGGCTTACAAGCCCACTCACCATTTTTATCACTTCCCGCTGTACCAGACGCCCCGGTGCCATTGGTGACGACGCAGTTGGATCACCAAATCCTCGGGCAAGTCTCTCAATTGACTTGTTCTCGTATTCTGGTCGACCTGGGTGACCGATCGCATGCCCGCGATGACGGTGCTGACCTCGGGCCGAGCGAGCACAAATTTCAACGCCACATCGGCGGGCGAATACTGGTCGCCCAGCCCGAAGGTTTGCAGATCGGTGCGAATCTTCTCGACTCGATCCACCGTCCGTGACATCCGATCGCCGGCGAAATATCGGCTACGAAAATCATCATGGGGAAACGTGTGATCCCCCGCGTACTTCCCGGCCAAAGCGCCTTCGTCCAGCGATACTCGCACAATCACTCCCGTGCCCGTTTCGGCCGCGACCGGAAGAATTTGGGCCGCCGGTTCTTGCTCGAACAGGTTGAATATGATCTGGACCACATCGACCAGTCCGTCACGCATCAATTGGATCACGCACGACTGATCTTGCTCAGGTGTACTGACGCCGATCAGTCCGATTTTGCCCTCCTCACGCATTCGGCGCAACACCAGTAGCGGTTGGGGATCATCGTTCCATGCGCGGGTCCACGTGTGCAGCTGAAGCAGATCGAGTCGCTCGGTGTCCAAATTTTTCAGTCTTTGGTGAACGTTATCGCGCAGGTAGGCGGCCGAGTATCGATCTTGCCAACGACAATAGGGGCTCGGCGGCCAGGGCCCCGGGGCGGGCGGCGTCTTGGTCGCCACAAAAATCGATTCGTCGCGTGCTTTCACCACTCTGGCGATCAATCGTTCGCTGTGCCCGTCACCGTATCCGGCGGCGGTGTCGATAAAATTGACGCCTCGCTCGATTGCCCGGTGAAGAGCCTTGACGGAGGCGTCATCGTCCTGGTTCCCCCAACCGCCACCGATCGCCCAACCCCCAAAGCCGATTTCTGAAACCGCGGGCCCGTGCAAGCCGAGAGGACGTGTGTGCATGGGGGGGCAACTTTCGATTCATAGGACCGTGAAACAGGGGAAGCTTCAAATTGTGCCGGTTAGCGAACCGATTCAAAGGGGCCGAGTCAAACTTCGACGGTTTCCAGTGGGCCGGCCCCGAACTGCTCAATTCTCGGAGTCGCACCATCCGAAAACTAAGGCCAGACCGTGTTTCGTTGCGAATTCGCTCGGCCCAAACAATGGACCATGCCAATTTGGCGAACTTACTTCAGCATCTCTTGTTGGATGGTATTGGTGACAACATTTCCTCCTGTCCCACGTTTATCGATCGTTATTCCCGTCGGTCGCGACCAAGCGGCTTTCGAGAAGACGTTGATCAGCGTCTTGGAAAATCAGCCCGCCGAGTCCGAGATCATCGTTTGCCACGATGGCACGTACGACGATCCGTTCGAATTGGCCGGCGAAGTTCGGTTCACGACCGGTGCGTCGGCCGGGACCCTCGACTTGATCGCCGCCGGGGCGACGGCGGCACAAGGCCAATTTGTTCACGTGCTGGGCGGCGGTTTGAGGGCCACCGATGGTTGGACCGACTCGGCCGTTGAAAAGTTTGAACACCTCGATGCGGGCGTGATCGCTCCGGTGATTCGAAGTGCAACCGATCGAGAAGTTATGGCGGGCGGTTGGTTTGACGCGTTCGACCGACTTTGCAAAGCCAACGTCACCGCCAGCCCGAAACGAGTGCTCGGCGCTTACTTGTCGGCATCGTTTTGGCGACGAGAACTCATTCGATCGCTGCTCCGCTCATGCGATCTTCGCGGTGAATTGGAAGCGACGTACGCGTTCGAGCTAATGAGTCGTCAAGCCGGTTGGCGATGCGTGTTGGCCACCAGCGCAACGGTTCTTAGCGACGATGACCTAGTACCCGGTGACGGATCGTCATGGGGTCGGGGCAAACGGTTGCGAGCGATCCGGGCGTGTTTCCATTCGGGTGGATGGTCGACGGCATGCAAGGCTTCGGTGATGGCCGTCCTGGCCAACGTGGGGAGACCGGCGAGACTTTCCGAAGCGATCGGACAATCACTCGCCCCGACGATCGAGTCGGCCCTCGCGCGTTCCATCCGATCCGCCGATGTCGTTACCGTCGAAGATGATCAACCGACCTTGATCCACCGATTGCCGTCGAACACAGCAATCGACTTCGCAGCGAACCAGTTTGGTGCTCGTCGCGCCGCCTAATCGCGCGATCACCATGGCTCGACACGTCATCCGAGAATGTCAGTGATGACGTGTCCCTTCACGTCGGTCAATCGCATGTCGCGGCCTCCGAAACGGAAAGTCGATCGAGTGTGATCGACGCCAAGTTGGTACAAGATTGTTGCGTGCAGATCATGAATTTCGCAGCGATTCTCGATCGCTTTGTAGCCCCACGGATCCGTCGCTCCGTACACCGTGCCCGGCTTCACACCACCACCCGCCATCCAGATTGTGAATCCGAACGGATTATGATCGCGGCCGTCGGTTCCTTGAGCGAATGGTGTGCGACCGAACTCGCCCGCCCAAACGACCAAAGTTTCGTCAAGCAGTCCGCGTGCTCGCAAATCTTTTAGCAACGCGGCAATCGGCTGGTCCACCGCGCGAGCGTTGTTTTCGTGACCGAGTTTCAATTGGCTGTGCTGGTCCCATCGGTCGCCGCCGACCGACGGGCACGTCAGTTCAACGAAGCGAACACCCCGCTCAATCATCCGCCGGGCGATGAGGCACTGGGCCGCGTAGATTCGTGTCGGCTCGTACTTTGATTCCATTCCGTATTGTTTTTGCAGGTACGCCGGTTCGTCGGCGATTGACATCACCTCCGGCACGGCCATCTGCATCGCGTAGGCGAGTTCGTAATTACCGATCGCCGAATCGAGGCTGTCGTGGACGCCAAATTGGTCAACGGCAAACCCATCGAGCTCGGCGATCAAATCCAACTTTTTGCGTTGTCGACCAGGTGCCGTTTCGGTGGGTTCGATGTTGGCCACTCCACTGCCGGACGGCTTGAAGATGGATCCCTGGTAGCTCGCGGGCAAAAATCCGCTACCGAAACAATCCACACCGCCCGGTGGGATCAGCCCGCCGTTGATGACCACGAAGCCCGGCAAGTTCTGGCACTCACTGCCCAGGCCATAGTTGATCCACGCCCCCATGCTGGGCCGCCCCTGCACTCCGCTGCCCGAATGCAGAAAGTAATTGGCGAAGGTGTGTTCAGGAAACTCCGAGACCATCGATCGAACCACCGCAAGTTCATCGACGCACGTCGCCATGTGCGGAAACAGATCACTGACCGGAATCCCCGATTCCCCATACTGGTGGAACTTCCAAGGACTCGCCAGCACGTTGCCGTTGTTGTTGAACTGGGTCGGCTCCACGTCGAACAATTTCCCCGGATCTTTTCCGTCGTACTTGTCGAGCAGCGGCTTGGGATCAAACGTGTCGATCTGTGAAGGCCCCCCGTCCATGTACAAAAAGATCACGTTCTTGGCTGCGGCCGCGTGATGAAGGCCATGCAAAGCTTTACCCGGATCCGACCCAAATGCCGGATCGGATTGCAACGCCGCCAACGCGATCGCACCGAACCCACCGCCACACTGCGCCAACATTTCTCGACGCGACATCGGCGCCTGACGCATTCGCTCGCACGGAAACGAATTGCCGGATCGAATCGACAACCGATCGTGCATCATTCTGGTTTCGTTATGACTCATCCGCTCGACATTTGAACGTGGGTTCGAGAAGGGGCTTAAACCCTATCACTTTAAAAAGATGAACTCTTTTGTGTTGACCAGCGCATGCACAAATCGGCCCATCGCTGGCTAGCGTCCGGATGATCGCCTATAAACTCCGATGCAACGGATTGTTCGGATTGTGTTGGTACGCGAGCGAAAGCCGCTCGGTACATCGCGGTGATGCGATCCGAAGTCGATCGGTCGGTCGAAATGACTCGATTCGCCCATTCCGCGGTCAACTCGACCACCAGGGGATCATTCATCAGTATCAACGCTTGCGCAGGCACGTTCGAGACGTTGCGACGCCCCATCGTGCTCGATGGGGTCGGCGTGTCAAACGCTAACATGAACGACGGCAGGAAATTACGTCGCACCGCGGTGTAGATCGATCGCCGGCCGTCACCATCCCGGGGCCCGCTCGTCGATGGCCGGCCACGGCCGTCCATGAAATCAGTCAAGTGGACTGGAACCGATGATCCGAACATCGATTGATTCATCCGACCCGATATCATCAGCAGTGAGTCACGGATTGCTTCCCCCTCTAGCCGTCTCGGCGGTCGGTGGTGCCACAATTGATTCGTCGGATCAGTCGCTAAGGCTTGCGGATTTGGCATGCTGGACATCGCGTAGGCCGATGACAAGACGATTCGCCGGATCGACCGTTTGATGCTCTTCCCATCGCTAATGAAGGTGGTGGCCAAGTGGTCCAGCAATTCGGGATGGGTGGGCGATTGCCCGAGTACCCCGAAATCGTCAGTCGTGGGCACAATGCCGCGACCCATCAAATGATGCCAAATCCGGTTGACGATCACGCGGTAGGTCAATGGATTCGTTTCCGCAACGATCGCCTCGGCCAACTCATGTCGACCGCTACCGCCGGAAATCGACAAAGGCGCATCGCCCGAGATCGCCGTCAAAAAGTGTCGCGGTTCGATGTTCCCCGGCTTTGAAGAATTGCCACGAATCAAAATGTGATCATCTTCGCCGGAACCGTCGAACATCGCGATCGCGGTCCGCGAGCGACGAGTGACTTGAGTTCGAAGTTGGGCCCGTTGATCCGCCCAATCGGCGGCCCAGTCCTGAGAATCCTGGCCGAGAATTTTGTAAGCCTCCGTCGCAAAGTCGCGGACGTGCTCGGCAGTCCGATTTGATTGCTCGTCCCATGCTTGGCGGGTTGCCTCCGTTGCCGATTGCAAAACCACGTACACCTCGAGCGTCGAATCTTTTGCCGGCGTGAATTCCAACGCCACGCGATGTCCCACATACCGGTCCAAACCCAGTTCGATCCATTGCGAAGCATCCGCTCGGTTGGTATCAAAGTCGACAATCGTTTCGCCGTGCAGCGGACCGGCAATCAAGCGATGAGAATCGACGCACACAAAGATTCTTCCCTTGCCCCGTACTCGGCACGCCACTCTGCCGTCTTGCAACTCAACCGTCGGTGTTCGCAACGTGCGTCCGCTGCGATGGTTCTCATCGAGCCGACCACGGTTCTGGTCATGCCGATCCGAAATCGTTTCCATCCCGTCCCAGAACGAATCACTGGTGGCCGCGCCTCGCTCGGCAAACGACAGCGTCCAAGATCCGTCGACGCGTTCAACCGATGCATCGCCGGCCCGTCGCGGCCGACCGCCGAACAGAAATCCATTCTGAATGAAATCGGGATCGGTCACTGCGCCATAGTCGACGAGAACCGGATCAACGTCGTTCACGGTCGGCTGTGGGATGGTTTGAAAGATGGGGGTCTTTAAGCCCGCTTTTGATAACGTTTGCGTGATCGCTCGACGATAGTCCGAGTCCAGCTTCGTCAGATCGTCTGCGACCGCCCGATTTGCGAGATGCGATTCGAAACGCACCTGTCGATAGTCGCTGCTTTGCAAGAATCCTGATAACGAATAATAGTCGGCGGTAGAGATTGCATCGAATTTATGGTCATGGCACCGCGCGCACGCGACCGTCACCGCCAAAAACGTTTTCGACATCACGTCGATCATATTGTCAAACCGGTCCGCCTCGTCTTTCCGCACGTCCACCGGCGAATGAACCCATTCACCCAAATGCCAGAAACCCGTCCCCAGGATCGATTCGTCGAATCCTACGCGCCGGATTCACTCGAGGTTGAGGCAACAGATCGCCCGCAATATGCTCTCGGACAAATTGATCGTAGGGAACGTCGGCGTTGATGGCTCGGATGACGTAATCGCGGTACTGGAAGGCATTCAATGTGTCTTCGTCAAATTCATGGCCGCGTGATTCGGCGTAACGGACCAAGTCCAACCAATGTCGCCCCCATCGCTCGCCGAAATGCGGCGATTCTAAAAGTTGATCGACCAACCGAGCCGTCGCGCCGGGCGAGTCATCGTCCAAAAATTGCTCGGTCTGCTCGGCCGTCGGTGGCAATCCGACCAAGTCAAAGTACAAGCGCCGAAGCAACGCCGCTCGATCGGCCGGAGGTGCGGGATGCAACTCGGCAGATTCTAATTTCGCCAGCACGAAGTGATCCAACGCGGAAGTTGGCCAGTTCGAATCCGACACATCAGGTATCGAGGACGAGGCGATCGGACGCCATGCCCAGTGCTCACTTGCCCGTGCGCTGCAGGTCAAAGACCGGACGACTCACCTCTGCGGTCGGGTCATTCTCTTCTGCCGACCCGTTCGGAGTCGGTTTTTCAACAGGCCAAGGCGACCCCATCGCCACCCATCGCTCCAGGACGTCGATCTGATCATCCGAGAGCTTGCCCTTGGGAGGCATTTCATAGGACTCGTACCGAACCGCTTCGATCAGCAAACTGGCGCGGGCGTCCCCGGGGACCATTGACGGCCCCGAATCACCGCCTTTCAAGAGTCCCGCACGGCTGTCAACCGATAAGCCGGCCTGCAACTTTTCGGAGCGACTGCTGTGACACGAATAGCAATGCTCCGCCAAAATCGGACGCACTTCCCTCTCAAAGAACTCGATCCCTCCGCCAGTGAATTCCAAGGAATCGTCTGGCGAATCTGCCATCATTCGGGCTGGCACAACCAACGCCCCGAAAATGATGATCGCGAATGCGACGGCGAGCCTAGAGGCGTGGGGATCTGACCCAACTCGTAACAGCGACCGTGTACCGTCGGATCGATGATCAGATGTGTTCATAGGTGGTCGGCTTATCTGTGCGGTCAAATTCACGAATACACATTCTAATGCATCAGCAATGACGTCGACGTCTCACGCAACGAAATTGTGATTTCATCATGCACTGGGACTGCGTCAGGTGGCTGCCAGGCCTTTCGCCCCCCTCGGAAGGTGATCTTGCTTTTGCAAGCCTGGCTGCCGTAGCTTCGGCGAAACGGGAATTCACCTTCAATGGAATGGTGCACGCATGCACGCGCTGACGGATTCGAACCAGACGACCATTTCGCTTATCATTCCGACGTGGAATCATTCGGAGGGGGTTGTCCGGGCGATCGAAGAAGCCGACGCGGCGTGTGCATGATTTGTGGCGATTACGAGATCATTGTCGTCGATGACGGCAGCACGGACGCGACAGCGGACCGAGTTTGCGCGTGTGCTGGGGAACGGACATCGGTGCGGTTGATCTCTCACCCGTCCAACATGGGGTATGGTTCGGCGCTGCGGACGGGATTCGCGGCGGCTCGAAAGGGCTTAGTTGCCTTCACCGACGCCGACCGCCAGTTCGATCTGACGGAACTGAATCGATTCGTATTGCTTGCCGATCGCTACGACGTGGTTTGCGGCTACCGAATCGATCGTAAAGACGGCGCGATGAGATGCTTTTGCTCGGGCGTCTATAACCTCTTCTCACGCATCTTGTTGCAAACCGGTGTCCGTGATGTTGATTGCGCCTTGAAGATGTTTCGTCACGATGTGATCCAGAACATCCAAATCTCGGGCGACGGATTTCTGGTCAATTCGGAGATCCTGACTCAAGTTCATCAACGCGGGTACTCCCTGGTGGAAGTCGGCGTTTCGCACCGCGAACGTGTCGACGGCAATCGCGCAGTGTCTGCTTCAGACATTCCCAAAATCTTATCGAATCTGGCCCGATATTGGTGGAACTCCGTTCAATTTCCGGGCTCGAGGGCCCCATCGGTCAGCGGCAACTTTGCGATCGCCTCGACCGATCGGAATCTGCGTTGGCTGCAGTTTGCGTTGCTATTGGTCGCCGCAATCTTTTTACTCTCCAACCTTGGCTATCCGCTGATCGATCGTGATGAGACGCGTTACGCCGAAATTCCTCGCGAAATGTTAGCGACTGGGAATTGGGTATTACCGCAGCTCAACTTTCAACCCTACTACGACAAACCGCCGTTGATGTATTGGTTGTGCGCGATCAGTTTTAAACTGTTCGGTGTCTCCGAATCGGCGGCCCGTTTGGTTCCCGCGCTTGCGGCACTCGGCACAATCGCCTGCACGATGTTTTTTGGGACGCGTCGGTTCGGCCGGCACATCGGATTGCTGGCCGGTGGCGTATTGATGTTGTCGGTTGGGTTCGTATTCACCAGCCGATATCTGCTGCTCGACGGTCTGCTGACTCTCTTTCTTTGCACGGCGATGTTCGCGGCCTACGAAGCGATCCGCACAACGAAAATCAAGATGGGTTGGTGGTGTTTGTCATCGATCGCCTGTGGGCTCGCACTGATGACGAAGGGACCGCTCGCGGTTGTGATTTGGTTTCCACCGGTGTTTGCGATGGCTTGGTTATCCGAAGGACATGCGAGACCTCGTTATTGGCATTATCTTCTGACGACCCTGATCGTGGCGGTGATCGCACTGCCGTGGTCCATCGCGGTGACGATGCAAGATCCCGAGTTTGTGAAGCAATTTTTCTTGGTTCACAATGTGGCGCGATACGCGGGCGAACTCCCGGCTCATTCCATTTTTTACTTCGTCCCCGTCTTGTTGTTGGCGGGTCATCCCTGGTCATTCTTAACGATTCCGTACACCCGTTTTTTGTTTGCGAAGTCGGGTGACGCTCGAATTCGACGTCCCGTCACAATTGGTTATCTGATGTTGTGGAGCCTTTGGTGCTTCGTCTTCTTTTCATTCTCGAGCAGCAAAACACCGACCTACCTTTTGCCAGCCGCGCCAGCACTAGCGATCATGATCGGCCATTTCGTTGACCAAATGATGCGACAAACGGACTCTCCGACCGAACACTGGTTCGCCAATTTCTGGTCGGCACGAGGTGCGACGATTGCAACGTGTCTGGGCGGCGTCGGATTTGTCATCTACGTGGTCGCGATCGGCGTCGAAGTTTCTTCATCCATCTATTTATGGGCGATGATGTGGTCCGGAATGCTGGTGATGGCGATCTTGCTTATCAATGATCGTTACCAGTCCAAGTTGGCGTGGGCCTCATCGGCAAGTGCCGCTTTTCTGTTGGCAATCATGGTGATGCACCAAGTGGTACCAGCCTACGGTCGAGATAAAACGATTTTGGGTAGCGATAGGGATCTCATCAAGAATCTTGCGGAAATGTCCGACGCGATTGATACGCTACCGATGGCGACCGTTTCCCGCGAATTTGCGGAGGTACCTTTCTATTTACGCCGCAACGACATTGTGAATTTCCCGCACGCACTCGATAGGCGTCTAGAAGGCTTTGTCCGGTTGCATCCGAGTACGTTGTTGGTCGTTCAACCGGGCGTCGATGAACAGTTGCTTCGCCGAAGCTTGCCGCCTGGGACCCGAGTCCTTCCGTTGGCTCAGCGCAACTCGGCTTCGATCGTGCAAGTCACGCCACCGCAGTCCGCGCTACGACCCGCGGCACGAATCGCGACTCGTCCGACGGGCGAGTGATCAGCGCAATACGAGCTTCCAAGCATCACAAACGATGACGTAGCCTTTTTAAAGGTCGGGTGGACATTTGTCCCGATCTTAGGCTTTGGGGTGCTGAGTTTCACGACGGTTTGTGTCATCCCGAGCGTTTCGAGTCTGCGCTCGATGTCTAAGAGAGTCACGAGAGCGACATCGTATAACCCCACTCGCCCGATCGCATTCTTGGGTGAAAAGGTTGATGCGGCTAAACTTCAATTGCCGATCCAATCTTTGGTGTGCGTGTCAGTCGATTGTCCGGATGACTTGATCCGGTACGTTTGGGTTGCATTCAGCGACAATGAGCAAATCTTCGGTGCTCGGATCACCCACTCGGGTGTGCCGAAACAGGCATTCACCGAAAGGCGCGACCTCCACTAGGGCGGATTTTGTGTTGAGACTCGTTTGTGCATTGACCGCAGTGGTGGGTTACGCCCTCGTTTCGTTGGCAACGACATTGGGCGAAGAGGGTAGTGCGATGGGACGTAGGCCAAGCCCGTTGACAAATGAAGGGCTGAATGTCCCGGCCGATGGTGGGGAATTGTTGGGCGATCGAGTGATTTTCGAGGACGCAAAGGGCGTGGCGATTTCACACCTCGATCCACCTTTGATTTTTGAACAATCCGATCAGGTGCTCAACCAAATCACTTCGAATTGTTTGCACGATTGTCAGTCGACGAGAGGAGGCCGATGCGAGGCGAATTCAGACGTTCGCGATTGGCATCTATTACCCGACGGATTGCTTTGGCACTCTTACCTGGCGGGGCCCCATGAGCCACGCATCGGGACCGTGATTCTTTACGACGCGGACGATAACATTTACTGGGACGCCACCGTGGGCGGACGCGTCGGATTGCTTCGTTTTGGCACTGCGGGACCGCGCGATGCGCGGGGATGGCAGTGGGACTTGGAAGGTGCCGTGATCACGCGGTTGAATGTCCGAGAATCCGAAGACGTTGATTCAATGGATTACCGTTTCGGAACGGAAATCACTGCCGCGGAAGATGCATGGCGATTTAAATTCGGATACTTTCACGTCAGCTCGCACGTGGGGGACGAGTTTATCGGGCGTAATCCCTCATACAAGCGAGTGAACTATGTGACCGAGTCTTTGGTGTGGGGTCTTGGCTATTTGCCTACCGATCAGACGCGCTTGTACGGCGAGTTTGCTTGGGCGTTCAGTGTCTCGGGTGGTGCCGCGCCGATCCAATTCCAAACGGGCGCCGAGTATGTGGCGACCTCGAAGTCCGAACGATCGGGGGCACCCTTCGCCGCCATCAATTTGAATTTCCGCGAAGCGGTCGGCTACGACGTGTCGACCACGTTGCAACTTGGATGGAGTTTTGAAGGGCTCCAGTCCGGTCGTCGGTGGCGTTTCGGATTGCAGGGAGGAAGTGGTCCAACCAGCCAATACCAATTCTTCCAAAATCGCGAAGACTACCTCGGCATCGGCACCTGGTTCGACTACTAAACAACAGCAATCAATCAGTGACTATTCTTTCTCCCCTCTCTCTAATCTCTCTCCCCCGAAAATCGCTGCGCGGCGGGGGAGGTGGGGACGTCAAACGCGTCACTTATTCATCGCTCGTTGCTAAACTCAATTCATTGATAGTGTTGTGCCCCGACTTGACGATCGTCTGAAAGCCGTCGCGTCCCAGATCCGTTGCCGTGTTCACGCCGACATCGGATCGGACCACGGGCATTTGCTCAAAGCGTTATTGACTTCGGGACGGATCCAGCGAGGCATCGCGATCGAGAATAAACCGCAGCCCCACCGTAATTCTTCCAAGACGCTGGCGGGATACGATGCCGAAGTGCGGTTGGCCGATGGATTGGGTGGGCTGAGAGCGGGTGAAGCCGAGAGTGTTAGCATTTGCGGAATGGGTGGCGCCGCGATGACCGCCATCTTGGACGCTCACCCCGATCGAATTCCACGCGACGTGGTGCTGCAACCCAATCGGCGTCCGGAGTTGGTCAGGGCATGGGGGATTCGCGCGGGTTTCAACTTGATCGACGAACGTGTCGCGATCGGGCACTGGGCGTACCCGATCATGCGATTTGAGCGGCGGCCAACGGACGTTCAAGCCCCACGGTTTGGTACGGATGCGAGTGATTCGGGGCCCAGTGATTCGGATGCCAGTGAAGATCCCGCCTATGAAAGGCTCGATCGCGAGGCTGCTCTGCTGTTTGGGCCACACCTGATTCGGCGTTGGCAACCCGATTTCATCAAGCGGTTGCAAGATGAATGGGAATACTTGATGAAACTTGATCGTCTTACCGAGCGGACGGCCGGCCGAGCCGCTGCGATTGATCGACTCCTCCGACGCAACGATAAGACTTGATTCGGCAGCGAAAAGTCGCGTCGCTCACTTGCGGAGGCCAAAGCCCATCTGCGCCAGTGTTGCACCGACTTTGGCGGCGTGATCGCCTTGGAGTTCTATCTGGTTCTCCTTGGCCCTGACCGTGCCGCCCGCACCGCAGACGGATTGCAATTTTGCCAAGATGTCGGGCAGGTCGTTCGCCTTGGCGGCCAAGCCTTCGATGACCGTCACTTGCCGACCGCCCTTGCGATTTTGGACACTGATGAATGCGATTTGCGACTCGGGGCTGACGCGGTCAGCCGCCCGCTGCCGTATCTGCTCCGCCTCCGATCGTTGGGATGGCGTGCAGAGACAATCCGAGACTTGCGCACCACAGAGATCGCAAGTCGGAGGAATATCGAACGGTGTTCCAGCAAATAGTCGAGTCATCAGTCGAGTGGCATCACTTCAATTTTGCGTATCTGTACCACACTTCCCGGATCGTGCTGTTGCCAAGCAAAATGGCCTGATTTGAACGTCTTTTCGAAGTCGAGAAACTCATACAATTCTTCGCCGTCGATCGTGAACTTGATGCGAGTCATGTCACGTCCACGCCAATTGTCGTCGCGCACTTCGATTTCGTAGGTCATCCACGTATCGGGCTTGGCGAGTTCTTTGTAGAGGTGGCACATTCCGTAAAGCGATCCTGTACGGATCGGATCCGAATGCGAGCTGTTCACTTGGGCTTCGTAACCGTCTAAAAAACCGGGCCGCGGGGTGGTTCGAAAGTACAGACCGGAATTGCCATGGTCGTTGATCTTCACCTCGGCGCGATACTTGAAATTCTTGTACGGCCCGGTTGTCGAGACCAACATTGATGCTTCGCCCGTGCCGGTGATCACGCCATCCTTAACCTCCCAGTGGCTTTTATCATTGTCGACCTTTTCCCAACCATCGAGTGATTTGCCGTCAAACAGCGAGGTCCATTCTCCATCGTCTGCTGAAACACTCGACCCGAGCGCCCTAATAAAAGGGCAGTGACGACAAAAGCGAAACGGGGAATTGGCATCATGAAAGTCCATGTTGAAGGGTGAGAAATCTTGACTCGCTTTGCAATCGACCCCCAATATCGGGAATTTGTTGCAAACGAGGCCCCTAAGCGTACTCGAACGACGAACTCATGATAGTGGTTTATTTGTTGCGCCGACAATGGATCGCAGGCAAGAGACGTGGGCTCTCATTGAAAACGTGGCGTCAACGCGTGATAATCGGCCCAGAAAGATTGAATGAGAAGGTGTTCGACTTCTGTCCACACTCCCCACTCCCGAGACGAGACCTGATGAGATTCCTGACGATGTTAAAACTCACCTCTGCGATTGTCGTGCTGGCGTCATGTCTGGCGACATGCTTGTCGCCGAGCTTGACCGCAGCCGAAAAGATCGAGATGACGGCTTGGCGATTTACGACCGAGCAACCTGCCGACGGTTGGCAGAAACCGGATTTTGATGATTCGAGTTGGAAGTCGGGGGAGGGTGGCTTCGGCACTCGCAACACGCCGGGCGCGAGATTGGGAACCGTTTGGAACTCAAACGATATCTGGATCCGCAAATCGTTCGACGTCGGTGAAATTCCCGCCCAGCCCGGGCTGTTGATGCACCACGACGAGGACGTTGAGGTCTATATCAACGGGACGGAAGTCGTTTCACTTTCGGGTTGGTCCCAGGACTACGTGATCACACCGATTGACGCCAAGTTCAAGTCGACGCTCAAGCGCGGCGAGAACGTGATGGCGGCTCACTGTCGACAAACTTCTGGTGGGCAATACATCGATATTCACTTTGTGGATGCGGATAACCCCGCGACGATGCCCAAGCTAAAACCTTTTGAAACCGATTTGATCACCGAGTGGGGTGCCGAGGTTACCGCCGAGAACGCTTGGACCGAATATCCCCGTCCTCAAATGAGTCGTGAAGATTGGAAAAATCTGAACGGTAATTGGGACTACGCGATCACGCCGATCGAACAGGTTGAGGTTCCTTCGGAGTGGAACGGGACGATTCTCGTGCCCTTCCCACTCGAATCTAAACTTGGTGGAGTGCAGGAATTGTTGGCCGCCGACGAGTGCTCTGGTATCACCGCCCATTTGAGGCCACAAAATCGGGAACCGATCGAACGCTGATTCATTTTGAAGCGGTCGATTATCGCTGCGAAGTTTTTGTTAACGGTGCATCCGTTGGAAAGCATCAAGGCGGAAACACTCCGTTCAGCTTCGACGTCACGGACGCGCTGCATGACGATGAAAACGTGCTGGTCGTTCGCGTGGAAGACGCCACCGAAGAATGGCAGTTGCGTGGTAAACAGGTGCGCAATCCGGGCGGCATCATGTACACGCAAGTATCCGGCATTTGGCAAACGGTTTGGATCGAAAGTGTTCCGTCCACCCACATCCATGACCTGACGATTCATACCGACGCCGAATCCGGCCAGATCACCGTTGTGCCTGAAATCGCTGGCGCATCGGATGCTCTATCAATCCAACTCATCGTTCGCGATGGTGGCGAGATGGTTGCCCAAACGTCGAGGAAATTTTCGGCCAGTGAACCGTCCGAGATCTCATTGGCGATCAAGAACGCGAAACTGTGGTCGCCCCAGACACCGACGCTTTACGACCTCGAAATTTCGATTTTGGACAAATCCGGAGAGATCATCGACAAGGTTTCGTCTTACGCCGGTATTCGCACCGTGGGCAAGGTGAGAGACGACGAAGGTCACCTTCGAATGACGCTCAACGGCAAACCAATTTTTCATTGGGGACCGCTCGATCAAGGGTGGTGGCCCGACGGATTGCTGACCCCGCCGTCCGATGAAGCGATGCGGTGGGAGGTCGAGTGGTTGAAGTCTGCGGGCTTCAACATGATCCGTAAACATATCAAAGTCGAACCGAGGCGTTACTACTACCATTGCGATCAAATCGGAATGTTGGTCTGGCAAGATCAAGTCAGTGGGGGAGAAAACGCGAAATGGACTTTTTTGGAACCCAACCCGGTCGACGCAGTTTGGCCCGATGACCAACACGAACAATTCATGATCGAGTTCGAGTGGATGGTCGACGAGCTGGAAAACCACCCGTCGATCGTTGTATGGACACCGTACAACGAAGCGTGGGGACAGCATCGCACCAGCGACGTGGGCAAATGGATGGTTGACCGCGATCCGTCTCGCTTGGTCAACATCGCTAGCGGCGGAAATTTCTGGCCCGTCGGTGACATCGCCGACCGCCACGCGTATCCAAATCCAGACTTTCCGTTCGGTGACGACCGATTTGATGAATATGTCAAAGTCATCGGCGAATTCGGCGGCCATGGTTATCCCGTCGAAGACCATTTGTGGGATTCGACGCGCGACAATTGGGGATATGGCGGTTTGCCAAAAACGAAAGCAGAATACCGTGATCGATACGTCAAGTCGCTCGAGATGCTCAATGACTTTCGAGCACAAGGGATTGCTGGCGGCGTTTACACCCAGACAACCGACGTCGAAGGTGAGATCAATGGTTTGATGACCTATGACCGAAAGGTGATCAAAATCCCCGCCAAAGAACTCAATGAGATGCATCAAAAACTCTACTCGGGCGACTGAGAACGTGTATCCGTCGACGATGGCTTGAATCAATCGCGGCAGTTTGCTGCCGCGATTGCAAAGCGGAGCGCGCATTCGATCCAGGCCCACTCTTATCACCCCAACGACCCGATTTAGAGGTTCGAACTGCCTTATCGGATTCCTCGGAAGAATCGTTAACGGCGACGCAATGCGTCCACCTTAAGAATGTTTTCAGATTGACGAGCGGTTCTGAATTGAACCGATTTGGGGCGCAGCTAGCCTTTGATTATCGAAACACGATGGTCACCCGCGTCGGTTCGCAGCGACCTCCCCCATTCTCTAAGGATCTGAACTAGTGAAGAAGTTGTCTCTTTCGTGCGCGGCGATCGCCTTTGCGGCCATCGTTAGCGCCCCCGTATTCGCCCAGGACGTTGAAGCCACGCCGGCCGTCCCCGTGGCTCAAAACGCATCAAGCGACGAGTCGGCCGTTGCCGATGAACCCGTCTCGGATGAGCCGGTCGCCAGTGCGCCAGCCGCCGAAGGCGAACCTGCTAAAGTTGAAGTTGCCGAAGACGAAGCGGCTAAAGCTGAAGCTGCTAAGGACGAAGCTCCTAAGGTTGAAGCTGCCGAAGACGAAGCTGCTACTAGCGAGCCCGTTGTCAGCGACGAAGCTGCTGATGAGCCCGTTGCTGATGAACCCGTTGCGGTTGAACCCGTTGCGGTTGAACCCGCCATGGTTGATGCCATGAGCGGATCGCCTTGCGGCCCCTCATTCACCACGCAAACACGCATGGTGCCCAAGCAAGTCACCGAAACCCAAATGGTTACCGTGACGGAAATGAAGCAAGAAACGCGCCAGCGTTCTTACACCGTGATGAACAACGTTTCTCGTGAAGAAACCCGCACGCGAAGCGTTTCAAAACAGGTTCCACGACAAGTCACCAAGACTCAGTCGTACACCGAAATGGTTCCAACGACCAAGACCGAGGAATACACGGTTCAAGTTCCCGTGACGACGCAAGTCGCCCAGGAATACACGGTCAACGTGCCGGTCCAGGAAACGATCCAAGTTCCTTACACCGTGCAAGTTCCTGTCACGACTCAAGTCGAAGTTCCTTACACCGTTTGTGTTCCTTACACCGAAACGGCGACGCGAACTTACATGGTCAATGTTCCTTACACGGAAACGATCGAGCAAAGCTACACGGTATGTGTTCCTTACACCGAAAACGTCGAACAAACTTACTCGGTCAATGTTCCTTACACCGAAGAAGTCGAACAGACTTATACGGTCAACGTTCCTTACAATGAAACCAAGGAAGTTACCTACTCGGTCAACGTTCCCTACACCGAAACGATGACCGGCACAAAAACCGTCTGTAAACGAATTCCGGTGACGGCCTACCGTAATGTCTGCAAGGACATGGGAAGCTATGTGTGTGAAAGCGTCGAAGTTCCTGTGTCATCGCTCTCGAGTGGCGTCAACGGAGGTCGTGGATTGTTCCGCGGTCTGTTGAGCGGCATTCTCGGACGCGGCCACCATGGCTGCGGACTCGGATGTGGTCACGGTTGCGGCTGTCATGCGGCGCCCGTCGCTCACAGTGGTTGTGGTTGCGTTGCGCCCGCCGCCGATTGCGGTTGTGGTTCGGCAACGGTTGGCGATGCGGGTTGCGGCTGCGGTGCTCCCGTCGCGGCTCCTTGCACCACCACCGTCCAACGTCGAGTCTGGGTTCCCAACGTGGTGACCGAACAGGTGGCTTACACGACCTACAAGTCCGAGCTTGTCCAAGTTCCTTACTCGTACAACGTCACCAAGGTTCGCTGTGAGACTCGCACGCGTCCCGTGACCGTGACCAAGTACCGTAGCGAAACCAAGACTCGCATGGTCCCCGTTTGCAAGTTCCGCAGCGAATCTCGAACCCGCACCGTTGCGGTCACGAAGACTCGTCAAGAAACTCGCACTCGCCAAGTTGTGATTTCAAAGTGTCGTCAAGAAGAACGTACTCAAGAGTACACCGTCACCAAGACTCGCAACGAACAACGGACCCGTACCGAGAATCGCACCAGCTGCACCACGGAAACACGTAACCGCGATCAAGTCGTCTGCAAAATGGTTGCCGAAACGCGGCACCCGGATGGTTCCGCAGACCACGATGAACACCGAGACGCGAACTCGTGAAGTCACCGTGATGGTTCCGACCGAGAAGACTCGTGAATACACCGTTACCGAGTGTGATACGGTCACCGAAGAAGTTCCTTACACGGTCACGATCATTGATCAAGTGCCCGAAACAAAAACGGAAGACTACACCGTGTGTGTTCCAGTCCAAGTGCAAAAGGAAGTTCAAGTTTGCAAGACTGTCATGGTCGCTGAAGAAGTTCAAGTGCCGACCAGCAATGGTTGTGGCGCTTCGCAAATCGGCAACGGCTGTGGATCAATCGATGCCGGCAACGGATGTGGATGTGCGCGGCCCGCAAGCGGATGTGGTTGCGGTTGCTAACCAGTGAGTCGGACTCGCCGTCGGTGATTCGATAAAAGCGATAGGGTCAGCGTCCCACGGTGGGCGTTGACCCTTTTTTCGTTGGTTCCAGTTCACCGAGTATCTTTCAGAGTTAAAGGTACCCATCACGCAGGTATTCGGTCGTCTCGCCGATTCAGGCATCGTAATTCGTCCGACCGAGTGCGGGCGGCCCCCGGCCGGGGTCGTTGGGACGGCGAAACGCGGGAATCTCGGTCGCCCATGGTTTGAAGTCGGTGAGCGGGGTGGGGAAGGTGCTCGAGCGAACCCGTATCCATCAGAATCGTCTCCCGCGATGGGATTGTTTCAAGCACCATTTCGAGAGAGCCCAGCTGGAACACCCGATTCTTGAATCGAGCAGCTTCTCGCGATGTCGATGGCAAGTCCAGATCGCTCAAAAATTCTTGGACTTCGGCGAGACTCATCCGGCCGATCAATCGCTCCGGTGAAACGGGTTGAAACTGCATCGAGCTTGCCAAAAAACGTGGTTCAAGGAATCAGCGGATCACTGTTTTGAGCCATCGACAAACTGAGCACGATCGGGATACGGAATTTCGCCGCGTGGTGTTGTTGAGGATTGAACGGGTCACGAGAGCGGGCGCGATGCCGCCAGATATGACGGTTAATCCAGGGACACGCATTACGCAGAAGCGGCGCGACGGATGGGGTCTCACTTTGTCGAGAATGGGTCGGGGCCGCCGGCGATCGGTGAGTGCTGATATTGGATGACGACCCACCGGTCACCCTCTTTGCGAAATCTCAATTGCAACGTGCGGACGACGCGGAAGTTTTTAACGCCGCCTCGCTTGCTGCTGACGTCGACCTTGACTGATAAATCGGCCTCCGCTTCCTGCGATGCGGAGCCCTCGATCATCTCGATCGACCGCAACTTGTTGACGGCGGCCATCGTGAATTCGAACTGCGGCAATTCTTGCCGCGCCATCGCTTCGGTTTTTTCGTCACCGATGATTTGGTAGGCGGTCTCGAAATCATTTCGCTCGATCGCATCGGCGGTTTTGTAAATCAACGATTCGATTTGTTCCCGATCGGTCTCCCACACAGATGCGGCATAGAACGCTAAGGGAATCAACGCCAACGCGATGATCCCCAGAACAGCCGCGGGTTTCTTACCCGTTTGCAACCAACCAAATATCAGTCCTCCGCCCAGCATCGCCAACATTAGCGAAATGATCCAAGGCTTCTCGGCAATCAAGTCGTACATGGTTGTTTCGGGTGAGCACGTGTCTTGAAAAGAAGCGACGGGCGCGTGGGGGATCTACTTGCCCAATTTGGCGGCGAAGAGTGGTCCGCCGTACTGGGCCGTTTCGCCGAGCATTTCTTCGATTCGCAGCAATTGATTGTACTTGGCCATCCGATCACTGCGGCTGGCGGAACCCGTTTTGATTTGCCCAGTCGACAGCGCGACGGCCAAGTCGGCGATCGTGGAGTCTTCGGTTTCGCCGCTGCGATGACTGCTGATCGAAGTGTAGTTGTTGCGGTGGGCGAGCTGGATCGCGTCGATGGTTTCCGTCAACGTTCCGATCTGGTTTACTTTGATCAAGATGCTGTTGGCGATTCCTTCGTCGATGCCGCGTTGCAAGCGTTCCACGTTCGTTACGAACAAATCGTCGCCGACGAGTTGAACTTTGTCGCCGATCTTATCGGTCAGCTTCTTCCAGGTTTCCCAGTCGTCTTCGTCACAGCCGTCTTCGATGCTACAGATCGGATACTTGTCGCACCAACCGGCCAAGAAGTCGACCATTTCGGTGCCCGACAACTTGTTGCCATCGATTGAGTAAGTCTTGGACGACTTGTCGTAAAATTCCGTCGACGCGGCATCGAGCGCGATCCAGACTTGTTCGCCGGCCTTGTAACCGGCCTTGTCGATCGCGGTCATGATGACGTCGAGCGCTCTTGATTGCTCTTCAGGTCGGGTGCAAAGCCGCCTTCGTCACCGACCGAAGTGTTGTACCCCTTTTCCGACAGTACTTTTTTGAGGTGGTGAAAGATCTCGGTGCCACAGCGAAGCGCGTCGCTGAAGCGTTCAAAGCCCAATGGCATGACCATGAATTCTTGGACGTCGACGTTGTTGTCGGCATGCTCGCCGCCGTTGATGATGTTCATCATCGGGGCGGGCAACAGGCGGGCGCCGGGCCACCGAGATAACGGTACAGGGGTTGACCGGTACAGGAAGCGGCCGCGTGGGCGGTTGCCAATGAAACGCCCAGGATCGCGTTGGCGCCCGAAGTTCTTCTTGTTCGGCGTGCCGTCCATCTCGATCATTGCCATGTCGATTCCGGCTTGATCGGTTGCGTCCATGCCCTCGAGCGCTTCGGCGATTTTTTCGTTGACGTTATCGACCGCCGTCAAAACGCCTTTGCCCATGAACACCTTCTTATCGCCGTCACGCAGCTCCCATGCTTCGTGCATTCCGGTGCTGGCACCACTGGGGACCGCGGCGCGGCCATGGGAACCGTCCGACAAAAGGACTTCGCATTCGATGGTCGGGTTGCCGCGGCTGTCGAGAATTTGGCGTGCGTGGATGGCTTCAATCAATGTCATCAGTGGTCTCGCGAATGCTTTAAAAGGGTACAAAGTTTGGTTCGTTCTGGGCTGGCATTTTGTAGCATCGGTGCCAAACTGGCTAGCGGGGCCAAACTGGCTGGCACGTGACAAATCGGATCGCGGGCTCCGAATTCATACTCTCGAACCATCTGTCATTGATTTCAAAGCATGTTCACGGGACTCGTCGAAACGCTCGGCACCATCGTTGACGTCGTCGACCAAGATCCAGGCAAACGATTTACCATTGATGCCGGATTGGTGGCGGACGATGCAACCATTGGGGCCAGCATCTGTATCAATGGTTGCTGTTTGACGATCGTCGCGATCAATGGCGCCAAATTGGACTTCGAGGCGGGATCGGAAACGTTGTCACGCACCAATTTGGGCGAACAGAGCATCGGATCGAGAGTCAATCTCGAACGTTCGTTGGCGGTCGGCGACCGAATGGGCGGCCACTACGTTTCGGGACACGTCGACGCGGTGAGCGAATTGGTCGAGCGACTGGATGACCCGCCCTGGGCGAATTTACGATTTCGAATGCCACGTGATCTGGCGTCCCAAGTCGCTTCCAAAGGAAGCATCACGATCGACGGAATCAGTCTGACCGTGGTCGATGTCACCGATGACACGTTCACCGTCGCCTTGATCCCTCACACTTTGTCGGTCACTACGCTCGGCAATCGAATCGTCGGCGACCGAGTCAATTTGGAAACCGATTTGCTCGCCAAGTACGTCAGCCGGTTGCACGCTCAACAACTTATCTCCTCCGAATCATCCACCGTCCGCCGCACGCCATGAACCAGCCACGTCAAACCGCCACCTATTTATCCAAGCGGCTCGCCGCGGCGGGACTTCGCCCCGTCTCCCGGTTCGGCCAGAACTTTCTGATCGACCTGAACTTGGTGGATTTGATCGCCCGATCGGCCGAGATTCGCAAAGACGACATCGTGCTGGAGATCGGTACGGGAATCGGATCATTGACTTCCCGGTTGAGCGACCAGGCCGGTGCGGTGTTGACGGTCGAGATCGACAACAACCTGTTCCAAATGGCCAGCGAAGAGTTGGCGGGTCGTTCCAACGTCAAGATGATCCATGGCGACGCGCTGAAAAATAAAAACACCTTGCGTCCTGAAATCATGGACAACATTCGCGACGCCAAGCAACGCTTGGGCGAAAATTCGCGATTCTTACTTGTGGCCAATTTGCCCTACAACATCGCCACCCCAATCATCAGCAATCTGTTGCACGAGGTGCCAACGCCCGACGTGATCGTCGCGACAATTCAAAAGGAGTTGGCCGATCGGATGATCGCGGGCCCCGGCACCAAGGACTATGGGGCGCTGAGCATTTGGATTCAATCACTTTGTCACGCCGAGATCGTTCGCATCTTGCCGCCCACCGTGTTTTGGCCCAGACCCAGCGTCGATTCGGCGATCATTCGGTTGGATCACCAGCCCGAGCGACGCGCGGCGATCGAGGACTTGGATTACTTCCACAAAACGGTGCGAGCGTTATTTTTCCATCGCCGCAAATTCTTGCGTTCGGTCGTCATCAGCGCGATGAAGGGCCGGATGGAGAAACCGCAGGTCGACGAGGTGCTGCAATCTCTCGGCCACGGGGAAACCGCGAGAGCCGAAGAATTGGACTTAGCTCAAATCCAACAGCTCGCCGAAGCACTCCGGCAAGCAGAACAGCAAACAGAGCGAGTGAATCAACTGGTCGCGCAGAATGTCGTGGACCGCTCCGCCGATCCGTGCAACTTTTTAAAATGCTAATTTGCATTGATCGGCGGAGCGATCAACGACTATTTGCATGTGCTCGACTGGCAACCCGCTGGGGATTAGTCTTTGGCTTCCGCTTCCTTTTCGGCTTTGTCCGCTTTTGCCTTTTCCTCCGCGGCCTTCATCTCTGCCTTGTCGGCTTTGGCTTTCTCCGCGGCCTCGAGTTGTTCGGCGGTGGGTTCGACCGGAAACTTGACTGACGTGAGCCCGCGATCGATCAGCCACACGTTGCGGTATCGAACGGGATCACCGTGATCTTGCAGCTTGATCGGCAACAGATTCGGCTCTTCTTTCTTACCCGCACCCGTTTGCGTCGACAGCGCCACGTTTTCTTGCACTATGACACCGTTGACCCAACTGGTCACATGGGCGTCTCGAATCTTTTTTCCGTCCGAGGCCCAGCGTGGGGCTGTAAACTCGACGTCATAGGTTTGCCAAACCAATGGCGGGAAACACATATTTACATCCGGTTTTTTGAACCGGTACAGCGCCCCGAGGCCGTTGAAGACCGGCTCTTGGGCGAACGAGTCAAGCACTTGGCACTCGTAGCGGCTTTGCAGATACAGCCCACTGTTGGCACGGCTCTGGTCCGTGGCTTCGGGCATGTAGGGCAATTGAAATTCGACATGCAAGTTGAAGTCTTGAAACATCGGCTTCAAGTCGTGCACCGCCATCAACAGGCCATCGTCCGTCATGGTCGCGTTGGTGAACTGGTCCACATTGCTGCCGTCGAACAGCACGACTGCCCCCTCGGCTGCCGGCGCACCCATCGTCGGGCTGGTCCGAGTGACTCTTGCCAGCGTACCGAGATTCTTGCCCTCGCGGTCGATCAACGTGCACCCTTGGGCGGACACGAACATCGCCCAAGGACCACCCGACAGGATCACGGTATCGCCGCTGCGACGACCAATCAGGCGCATCGGTTCGCCGTCAACATCTTCCTGACCCGGCAATCCTCCCTTGAAAGACAAGGCGTCGAAGTTGTCGCCGCCGACGGGGCGAATCTGCAATCCGATCGTCTCCTTTGTCTCGTCACCCAGCGATATTTCGCCGCTAAATTCGCCCATCAGCGGATAATTCGAATCGTCGGACGGAGCTGTGCTGTGGACCGGCCCTTTGCCGTTGCCGGCCGGCTTGGATTTCGAATCCTGGGCGAATGACGGTGCTGAAAGCGTGGATGCGATCAGGACGGCGGTGAAATGACGACGCATAAATGGAGTCTTCGAGCGAGGAAAATCAGGCGGGAAAGTGACTTTCGCCATTCTAATCGCCCCGAACTCGATCGCGAACCGACAAGCCGATTTCCAAACCGGCCGATCTCAACTGTCGACGCAAGTCTCCAGAAACCGGGCCAGTCGGTGAAAATCGCTGTTGGTTTCGATGTAGCGGACCTTCGTCACCAAGGTCTTGGGGTCGACCAGCTCACTGAACGGTACGTAATGCAAATTGAATTGTCCGGAGACCGATACCATCACTCCGTTGAGTTTTTCTTCGACCAGCGCTCGGTAAGCACCGACGCCGAGTTGAGACCCGAGCATCACGTCATAAGCGTGCGGTTGCGCGCAACGGGCTTCGTAACCCATTTGCAAGCCGTTGACTTTGCGCACTTTGCCCGATCGTTCCTTGTAACGGTCGGCCAGCAGGGCTGCCATCATCGCGCCGAAATTGATCGAGGCGATATTGATGTGACCGTGGTCATCCCGGCTGACGCCTTCGAGATACTTCGCCGGCAAGAATTCGGCCATCCCTTCCGCCACCACAATCGTGCCGTATTGGCGGCCTTCGCGTTCGCGAGCCAGCATCATGTCGACCATTCGATCGATGACGCGGTCCATCGCCATGACCTTGCGTGTCGCACCGGTGTCGGCGTTGACAACTTCCGTTTCCGCCAAACTGCCTTTGATGTCCTCGACCGATAGGACCATGGATGCTTCGCCGGCGATCGCCGCGCCATAGGCTAACCATCCGGCGCTGCGGCCCATCGCTTCGCAAAGAAAGTAGGCTCGGCCGGCGGCGGCGTCGTAGTTCAGATTGCGAATTTCTTCGGCAAGCGTTTCCACGGCCGTAAAGAAACCGAACGTAAAATCGATGCCCGAATAGTCGTTATCGATCGTTTTGGGGAGGTGGATGACGGGGAACTTGCGAGCGCCGGCAGGCAAATTGTCTTGGAACATCTTGATTTTATTGGCCGTTTTGAGCGTGTCATCGCCGCCGATCGAAATCAACGCATCGATCTCCAGCGAGCACAATCCCTCGTAGACCCGCCGCAACGGCGCAGACCAATTCGGGGTCCTTCAAGTGCTCCGGTGCACTGACGTGCTTCCCAGGGTTGGTGCGGGCGGTACCGATCATGATGCCGCGACTGCACCGTGCGTTGGTCAGCGTTTCGTGGGTGAATCGGATGTAGTCGGTGCCCTCTTGCAGCGGCCCGGCGGCGGTGTACTCCGCCAATCGGCTGTACCCGTGCTTGATTCCAAAAACCTGGGCACCCTCTTCCAAAAACGAGTGAGCGGCGGTTGAGATGACCGCATTAGCGGCGGGTGCCGGTCCGCCGGCGAACAGGATCGCAACGCGTTTGATGTCGAAGTTGGGTGAATCAGGCATGAGGTCGTGTGATCAAAAAGGTGACTTGCGAATCTTGGACAGCGAAGGATTTTACGGCCCGCGATCGATTCCCGAAAGGATCCCCTCCGCCATCCCTCTTTCGGCGATCGCACCCGGCGATTGCACCACATCCATGGCCAACCCCGTATGGATGGCGTAAAACCTGGGCCACAGCCTTTCGAGACCGATTTGAGAACTCCTGCCCAAAGCACTCGTTATGACCAAGTCTGATTTTGGACCGACCGACGCGTTGGTGGGTGTCATCATGGGCAGCCGCAATGATTGGGACACAATGCGACATGCGTGCGAGTTTTTGGAAGAGATTGGGATTCCGCACGAGAAGCATGTCGTCTCGGCTCACCGCACGCCCGCCCGCATGATCCAATATGCCACCACCGCTGCGGAGCGTGGTTTGAAAGTGATCATCGCCGGCGCCGGCGGCGCCGCTCACTTGCCCGGCATGGTCGCATCTGAAACGAATTTGCCGATCATCGGGGTGCCGGTCCAAAGTCGAGCACTG
>CAWAEA010000010.1:0-237500 GCA_963781095.1 Pirellulaceae bacterium | reverse complement strand
CGTTTGTTTCTCCCGACGATTTCGATAGCGATGTCTGAACAAGATATTTATGAAG
Source organism: Pirellulaceae bacterium (assembly GCA_963781095.1). Lineage (GTDB taxonomy): Bacteria > Planctomycetota > Planctomycetia > Pirellulales > Pirellulaceae > Rubripirellula. Next base: position 237,445 of record CAWAEA010000010.1, on the reverse strand, counting down.
AACACGTGCTCGATCATTACGAGGATCCCTATCACCGGGGACCTCTGGATCAAGCCACCCATGCCCACGATGGCAAGAATCCTCTTTGCGGTGACGTGATCCACATCGATTTAAAGATGACGGACGACGGCAAGATCGAATCCGCTTGGTTCGACGGATCGGGATGCGTGATCAGCCAAGCATCGGCTTCGATGTTGATTGAGGAGATTGAAGGCAAGACGATCGAGGAGGCTGTCCAGTTTTCCGCAAAAGAAATGTTGGAACTGTTTGGTCCTAAATTGACACCAAACCGACAAAAGTGCTGTCTCTTGTCTTGGCGAGTGTTGCAGACGGCGGTTCATTCGCCGGTGGGCAGTGAAACGGCGGAGACCAATGGCGAGGACGGCTCCGGCGTCGATACCTTCATCGACGGCGGCCCCGGTGCGGCGGAGCGATCATGACGTTGACGACCCGACCGACGGGTCCGATCCGTGCGACGTTTGATCCCGCCGTCTATCGCAGTGACTTCCCGATCCTGAGCCGGACAACGGCAAGCGGTTCGCCGTTGGCGTTTCTCGACAATGCCGCCAGCACTCAGCGGCCAAGCGTCGTGATCGATGCGATGAGCGATTGCTATCTTTCCTACTATGCAAACGTCCATCGCGGCATTCACACGTTGAGCGAAGAGTCGACGCAGGCATTTGAAGAATCTCGTCAGACAGTTGCCAAATTTTTAAATGCCAATGAAGCTCGCGAGATCATTTTTACCGCGGGCACGACTGCGTCGATCAACACGGTCGCCCGATCTTGGGGTGATGCGAATGTTGGCGAGGGTGACGTGATCTTGCTGACGATCGCCGAGCACCACGCCAACATCGTTCCCTGGCACCAACTCGCAGCCCGGACAGGTTGCCGCATTGAGTTTTTGCCGATCAACGACGAGTTCACGATCGATGACGTCACCGTCGGCGAAGCTCTCGACCGGCTGCGACCGAAGATGTTTGCGTTTACGGCCGCCAGCAACACGCTCGGGACAATTTTTCCCGTGGCACGTTGGACTCGGATGGGTCACGAGCGCGGCGCGACTGTGTTGGTGGATGCGGCGCAAGCGGCGCCGCATCAAGTCGTCGACGTTACGGCCTGGGACTCCGACTTTGTTGTGTTTAGCGGCCACAAAGTTTGCGGTCCGACTGGAATCGGCGTGCTTTACGGCAAAGAATTCTTGCTGGATTCCATGCCGGCTTTTTTGGGAGGCGGCGGAATGATTCACGACGTCACGACGACGGGATTCACTTCGGCCCAGCTACCCGAAAAGTTCGAAGCCGGAACGCCACCGATCGTCGAGGCAATCGGGCTGGCCGCCGCCATCCGATACATCTCGTCGGTGGGACTTGAACAAATCGCCATGCACGAACACGCGCTTTGTCGGCATGCCGATTCGCGGCTGAGGGAGATCGCCGGGGTGCAGATTGTCGGTCCAACTCCGGATAAGAAAAGTGGCATCATCAGCATCCATTTGCCGGGCGTTCATGCCCACGACGTGTCGCAACAATTGGACACGGCGGGGGTAGCAGTCCGCGCCGGTCATCATTGCACGATGCCGCTGCACCACGTTCTAAAATTGTCAGCGACCGCTCGGGCGAGTTTTTATTTTTACAACACGATGGATGAAGCCGATCGATTCGTCGATGCCGTCATTGAAGTCCAAAAAAAGTTCTCCCCCTCCGGCCGAAAGCGGAAACGCAAGCCCCGATCCGTGTAGCGAATGGGGTCATTTGAAATGTCGCTACCCGGCGATTGAATCAAGCCGAGCTAGAACCTCGGACGTCAGCCGAGTTGTCTGCACAAGCTCGCGAGCTTGTGCGGGATGCCGGGCTCCGACGAGTGCCGAAGTCACGCCCGGTTGGGAAACAGCCCATCCGATCGACAGCTGAGCAATCGTCTTACCCGTTTGTTCGGCAACCGGCTTCATTTGATCAAGGATGTTGTGCGCTCGCTCCCGCGCCGCACCCTGAAACACTTCGTAGTGGGGTCGGCTGTCGCCCACGGCGAACACGTGGTCGCGAGTGATCTTCCCGGCGAGTAACCCTTTCATCAGCGTCCAGAACACGTGCACCTCACAACCCAGTTCGACCGAATCGGGGACAAATCGGTCGAGCGATTGGGGCTGGAGCAAGTTCAGCGGACATTGAACCGCAGAGCAGTTCACCGTTTTCGAAAATTTTAACAACTGGTCTTCATCGACATTGCAGACACCGACGCGTCGCGTCAAGCCTCGGCGAACCAGTTCACCCATTGTCTCGGCCGATCTTTCAATTTCGACGTCGGGATCGGGCGAGTGAAGCATCAAAGTATCAAATTGCTCGATTCCAATCCGGGAAAGCGAAGCTTCGGCATCGGCGATCAATGTTGCGTGTGATCCATCCACCATTCGTTTCCGATCCGACGTCCATCGCTGGCCCACCTTTCCGGTCACATCGTACACGTCGCGATCGTTGCGGATAAAACGGCCCAGCAAACGATCGCTCTCACCCTCGTACCCATAGCTGAACGCGGTGTCAAAGGCAGTGATGCCCCCGTCGATCACGGCTCGCATGGTGGCATCGGCATCGGCTTGCGTCACGCCCATGGTGGTAACGCCGGCGAGCGGCCAGAGGCCAAAAGTGATGGGGTGTGTGTTCGTGGACATGATCATCGTCACTTGGGATTTTCGTCGGAATGGGGGATACATAACTCGATCCAATGACCGTCGGGATCTTGAACGAATGTTTGCATCACGCCGTCGGGTCGAATTTTACGAGGCAATCGGGTCGCGCCACGCGAATCGAGTTGCGCTTCCCATGCGTCCAAGTCTTCGACCTCCAACGCGAAGTGACCGCCCCGGTGATGCGAATGGACCGGATGACCACGTTCACCAATTAAATGCAGTTCGTGCTCGCCACCCAAGCGGAACCACGCACCCGGGAAATCGAACGCCGGCCGGGGGATTACAGGGAACTTCATCGTATCGCGATAGAATTCGACGCTTCGTGGAACGTCGGCAACGTGGAGGGCCACATGATTGAGTTGGCGGACTTTCATGGTTGCGACTTGGATACCTCCGCGCATGTCTCTTCGCTTTCCCACAACCGCACCTTAAACGCGGAGGCGCCGCTGCCCTCGAGCACCTTGGGACAGACGACCTCAAGCAGGTGAATCGCCATATTCTCCGCTGTCGGGTTGCAGTCGAGTTCGTATACACGGTGGGGATCCGATGATCGGATCGCTGCCAGTCCGTTCTCGTCCTGGTCCCACAAAATGAAGGTATGGTCCCAATGGTCATCCAGCCAACCGTTGATCGATTGTTTGAGTTGCTTGAAGTCCAAGATGCGGCCAACGGAATCCTGTTCTTGTCCGGTGACGTAAACTTCAACCACATAATTGTGGCCGTGCAGATTCTGGCACTTGCCCTCGTGCCCCACCAACCGGTGACCGGCGCAAAACGAGAAACGTCGCATGATGGAAAGGTCAGACATCAAATAAAAAACCTGGCTCGTGAAGAGGATGGAAACAGTTGGAGGGACCCCCGGGCACCACGGTCCAGCATAACGGGTACCTCAAAACCCACAAACGCTCTAAAGTTTAGGGTCGCGGCCAATTCAAAGTCCTCACCCCTCCACTCCGCAAAATTTGATGCCCGAAATACGCCAAGCTCGATCGCTACAGTTTCCTGACACCGACGCGCTAAAGTTCCTGCCCGAAGGCCCGTCCGCGATGGGCGAAGGACAATTCAGTTGGGTCGGGATTCAACACGCGGCCGATTCAAAAGTCGGCAGTCTGAACATTTACGACTTCGTCAGTCGCCAGAACCGATCGTTCGATCTGCCCGGTCGACCCGGGTTCGCATTCGAGTGCCAAACCGCGGATGCGTTTGTGGTCGGGTGCGAACGATCGCTTGGGATCTTCAACATCAAAGACCATTCGTGGAAACCGTTTTGCGACGAAGTCGACGCCGATGTGACCAACACGATTATCAACGATGGATTGGTTTACGAAGACAATCTGATTTTCGGAACCAAGGATCTAGAGTTCTCAACGAAAAAAGCGGGGCTATATCTGTATCGGGGCAGCGATTCGAAGTTGATTCGATTGCGTGACGACCAAATCTGTAGCAACGGAAAGGCGATCATCAAGAGTGACGACGGGACGTTGACATTGTTTGACATCGACTCGCCGACCAAGAAGATTGTTCGCTACGACTTGGACATTGTGTCGGGCACATTGGGTGCTCCAACGACGGTCGTCGATTTCGAGGGGGACGGGGCGGTACCCGATGGCATGATCCTGACTCCTGATCACACCGGGATCATCGTCGCCATGTTCCATCTCGGAGCGACCGAGGTTGGTGAAACTCGGCTTTATGACCGAACCTCGGGTGAATTGAAATGCACTTGGCAAACGCCGGGCTCGTCACAGAATACTTGTCCCGCGTTGGTGTCGTTCGAAGGCGAGATGAAGTTGGTGATCACCACCGCGGTGGAAAACTTTTCACCATCCGATCGAGAGACGTGCCCCAACGCCGGCGAAATTTTCGTTGGCGACACGGGGATCCCGGACACCGGCGAAGAGATCACGCCTTTGTTTCCCTACTAGCAACAAACAAACCCGACGCGTCAGCGAGGTGATCTCGAAGGGAGACCTCAATGACGGACCGGGTTGGTGTTTCTCAAACGCGTTTGATGCGTGTTTGGGGAAGTTCAATCGAGCGAGTCTAGCCTTTGGGGGGCTGGACATCTTTCGTGGCGCCGGTGCCAGTTTGCGTGGCCCGACGATTCTCGCGTTGGATCGCGTCGTACACTTCTTGACGGTGCACTGGGATCGATTGTGGTGCTTCGATGCCGAGACGAACTTTGTCGCCTCGAATGTCAACAATGGTCACCACGACATCGTCGCCAATCATGATGCTTTCGTCGCGGTGCCTTGAAAGGACGAGCATTTTGTCCTCGTGGTGATCTTATTAGGAAAGGGGGACTGTTTCGGGAAACGCACGATCGCCCCGAGAATGATGTCGTCGTTGATCGCACACTTGTTTTCCAAAGGAAAGACAAGCTTTGCAACATCTCGACACTAGGTTTGATCGACTACCGGGCGAACCAAATTGAAACTGTCGTGCCAAAGTCCGCTGGTGTCGGTCGTGATGACTAGCCTACCCCCAAAACTCACCGACCATCGGTGTCTTACGCGGCGCGTAATACATTGGCCATTGCTTGAGCCGCCGAGCTTGCCAGCGGCAAGGCACATTGAATGGGCTGATCGTCGCTGGTGATGACCTGGCATCCCAAGCGTCGGCTCAAATTCAACAACAAGGGTGACCGCAGGTTGGTGGTCAACTTGCCGACGTGGCCTGAAACCGTGGTCATCACGTACATTTCCGCACCCGGTTGCATGTGCAAGCCCGCCAATTCGCGGCGTGTGACGTGGACGCGATAGTCTTCAAAGAAAGCGCGGGGGCTGACCACTGCGATCGCCCGGTCACCGCGTGAGGCGCTCTGCAGCCAAGCCACGGATTCATTTTGCGGATCAGGCAACAACGCCCACTGGCGAAGCGTTTCCATTCCGATCAAGCCTTGCGGAAATAGGAACAGTTGGTTCGCGTTGAGCCGCAGAGTGCCGAAACGTTGCGTGTCGATACGCATGGTCTTTTCCCAATCGTCTTTTGACTGACTCGCTCGTAAGAATCGAAGTCTGGACACTTCGCTATTCATTCCATCGACCTTCGCGGCCTTAGAATCGACAAATTCGTTACAAGTAGTTCAAGACGGTCATTTGCGAAGTTTGGCCAATCACCCGCATGGACGCTTCGAGGGCGACTTGACGTTGGCTCAATTCGCTGATCACGGTGGAAATGTCTGCATCGATCTCCTCGGACAACTGGCTTTTCAGCTGAATCACCCGCTGTTCGGTCGTGGATTTGAGCTGTTCAAGATTTTGGGTCCAAACCCCAACTCGTCCGCGAGTCCGGGTGGCGCGATCCAAGTCGATGTCCAACTTGGCTTGCAAACGCCCAATCTCGTCGCCATCACCCGTCGCGATCGCATCTCGCATTCTCAATAGCGTGTCCAGCGTTCCGCCGGCATCACGCGTCGCGTAGTCGGTTCCAACGATCGTGTCCACCGAGCCGACCACTCCGCCGACGTTTTGGTGTTGCCCTTTAGAAATCAACCCCAATCGAACTCCCGCGTTTGAGACTCCCGTCTCGCGGACGGTTAATTTCCCTGCGCCCGGCGGAGCTTTCAATTGAAGTCCGTTTCCGTTGTCATTCAAGCCGACCAGTACTCGGCGTGTGTCTTGATTTTGCGGATGATTTCGAATTTTGAGGATCACATCGTCAATCGTTTTGGCACCCTCCAAGTTGATCGCGATCTCCCGCCCGTCCGGTCGTGTGATGGTCAAGTCGGTGTCGTTGGAATTGAGCGTCAATCCGAGGCCACGACCGAGCGACGACAGCGTGGTCTCGCCGTCGGCCGAGCGAATGCCCAGCGCCGTTGCCGTCGTGCCACCACTTTCACCAATCGAATAGTCGACACCGCTGCGAAGTGATCGAATCAAGATGCGGCCGCCCGATTCGTCCAATTCTGCTTCGACGTCCGCGGCACTACGGTTGATTGCGATCAATACGTCGCTCAAATCCTCCGCGCCATCAAATTTGATGTCGAAGGTCGCGTCGCCTTGCTTGATTTGAATCCCCGCGGTCAAGTCGATGCCTGAGCCGTTTGCCAGATCGGAAATCTTGGTGGCAGGGGTGACACGCGGGGAAAGGCGATCGCCAATGATAGGCGGGGCTACGACGCCGCCTTCATTGCGAATTGACAACTCCGCCGCCATGGTGCTGCCGACGCCATCGTCGATTGCCAACGTTCCCGCTAGACCATCGAGATACTCGATGCGGATTCCGTCATCCGTCAATGTCGCCGACAATCGACGACCCTCGAGTTTCACTTCCGAGATCAGGTCGGCGACGTCACCAATCGTGGACGCCGATCGCATGTCCACATCGACGAAGTTTCCACCACCCGAAAAACGAATCTGGCCCGACGAAACACCCAATCCCTTCTTCAGGTCGACCAATCTTGTTTCACGGTCCAGCGAGGCGTTCAACGGCTTGCCCGCGACGATCACAGCCCCCGCTCCCAACGCTTCGGTGGCGTTGACGTTGACGTCCGTCGGGCGACCGGCGCCGACCTCGGTGCGTGCGATAGCGGTCTTTCCGCTAAACACGATGTCGTCGCCGTCGTGATTGAATGAGTTGCCAGAGTTTAAAAAACCACCGAGCAGCTCGTGGTCTCGAAACATCGAATTGGCGGACGCGAAGACCGCGCTGATGGATTGGTCGAGCGTCGCGGCTAACGCGGCCCGCTCATCGTCGGAGATCACGTTCTGGGCACCCTGGACCGCCGCCCCGCGCGCTTCTATCAGGGCGTCGTCGATCTTCGACAACGAATTGTCGGCGGCCGTGTAAAAACTGTAGGTGCTGGACGCGTTTCGGATCAATTGATTTTGTTGGTCAATGCCTCGGTGCAGCCCGATGGCACGGTTGGCAGCGGCCGGATCGTCGCCCAGTCGAAGGACGCGTTTTCCCGTGCTCAATTGGTCGTATTGACGCTGGATTGCCAATTGGTCTTGATTCAATTGGAACAACAACCGCTGGTTCGTCAGCGGCGTGCTTGTGCGAGTCGTCGAGATTGGCAAAAGAGGCATGTCAATCTGATCGACTTTCCCCAGCCCGGATATTCATCAAAACTGGGTCTGCCATGGCGTTCCCAGTCCGCTTATCATGAACACATGATTCTGATCGGCACCATGAACCTGACCAGTACCCGCGAACGTGGCAACTACTATTGCCCCGGATGTCGCGTCACTCAATCTTATCGGTTGCGTGCGAGAAGACCGTGGTTGACGCTGTATTTCATTCCCACCCTTCCGATCGGAAACGCCGAAACATTTGTCCAATGCGACCAATGCAAACAGACGTGGGATCCGACGGTGCTGGAGATGGACCAGGCGACCCATGAAGCCGCGGATTCAGAAAAGTTTCTTGACGAAGCGCTGAGGGCCGCGGTTTTGGTCACGCTTGTCGACGGAACCATCAGCGAACCTGAAATCGAAACGCTTCAAGAAATTGCCACCCATATGCAGGGCCGCGAAGTCGACCGAGACGAAATTGGTCGCTTGTGCAGCATTGCCCAGCAAAACAAAATCGAGGCATCCAACTATGTGATGACCGTCTCGGTGCGTTGGAACGAGGAACAGAAACGGCAAGCCTTGCAGGCGATGTTTCTGGCCGCGACCGCCGAAGGCGTCCTGTCGGATCAAAAGATCAAAACGCTCACAAAAATGCAAAAATTGTTCGACATGACCGACAACGAATATCAGACCGCGATCGAAGCAACGATGAATGAGTGAGACAGCACCCGCAGGCGACCATGGACGACATTCGCGGGGCGTTGCCCACTTGGGTTAACAGGGGACGACGCGAGCGAGGCGTTGCCGATGCGGTTCAACAGGGGCGATGCGCGGGGCGTTGCCCACGCGGTTTAACGGGGACGATGCGCTCTGGGGCGTTGCCCACGCGGGTTAACGGCGGGAATTGTTGTTGCGGGTCGCCATCTGGCCTTGAGGTCTTAGTACGAACACCTTCGGATCATCGACGATGAATGCCGTGCTCCAACGTCGTCCGTCATCAGCGCTGCACACGTTGTAGAAAAAGGTCCGGAAGCGTTCGCATCGATAGTCGTAGGGGAATTGGCTAGTGATGTAGTCCTCCTCCGTCAAATCGTCGACACCGGGCGACGCATAGAAATGCACCATCCCGTCGGGCGTGACGCTCATCCCCATTGTCCACCATCCGGTCGTGGTGATTTGAGGACCACGGAAGTCGCCGCCTCGCGAATTGCTGCGAACACGCAAATACGCGTAATCCGCCTCCTTGCCCGAATCGTTGCGACTCTCAAACTCGACAAACAACCCGGGCCAGTAGACTTCGTTGCCCATTTCTTTCTTGGTGCGTTTGAAGATGCCGATTCCGATTTCTTTGTCAACCATCGCGGTGGTTTCGAGCGCTAATCGGAACCCGAAGTGGGGCCCGCTGCGATTTTCCCAAGTGTCAACGGCGGGTAGGTAGACGCGAGTCGTCACGCTGGGGGCCTCCGACACGTTCAAAGTCCGATTCAATTTGTATTGGACATTGGCCACAAAGTCGTCTTGGTGCATCGTGCCGGAGGGTTGACCGGGAATGCCCGTTTGCATGCTCTTGAGCAATAACGAACCAGTGCTACCGGGAAGTCCGCCGCTCGGAGTCGCGACGCGTTTGACGATGTCGGGGTGCCCGCGTTTGATGCCCTCGTACCAGCGACCGTTGGTGCTACGCCCCATCGGGCCACGTTGGTTCTCGTCGATGTCCTCAGTGCTTTTCGGATTGCGCGGGATGTAATCCCACTTCGGATCTTCAAAATCGTCGGCGACACCCACGATCTCATTTCCCGTGCCTGGGACGACGGGGCGGGCCCCGCCGGGGATCTGTTGGGCGGTCGCGGTGGTCAAGTTGGTCGTGATGAAAACGGTCACACCGAAGCCGAGCGCGGCCGTGGCGGTCATGATTGGAGTGATCGCTCGATTGATCGTGCGGCGCATGGTTCGATCCGTCCGTTCGCGTTTGCATTCGGGTAGCGGTGCCGAAAGGACAAACCCATCGCCCTTCCACCCTCATAATCGGCACAAACCCGAGGACCGCTCCAGCCTAAAAAACCGAACCCGAAAACGAACTTATCAACGAGCGATGAATAAGTGACATCTCTTTTTCCCCTCTCTCTAACTCTCTCCCCCGCAAATCGCTGCGCGGCGGGGGAAGAGAGGACGTTAAAGGCGTCACTTATTCATTGCTCGTTGCTTACCTATTGCACCAGTCCCTCGGTCACCTGCAGGAACACATCTTCGAGACTCTTCTTGTGTGATTCAACTTCCGCGACGGCGAATCCGTGGTTCACCAAGTGGCCCACCAATTCGGCCTGAGCCCCGATGTCGCCCGCAAACTCAAATTTCAGCAATTCGCCGTCGACGATCAGGTTGGAGACCGTGTTGATCGACGTCAGACTTGCACCCGCCGCTTCGGCCCGGTTGAGCACACGAATTTTTAGCTCTCGATGGGTTTCTCGCTGGCGTTGAATTTGTTCGATGCTGCCGGTCGCCAGCAATCGCCCCTGTTCAATGATCCCAACGCTGTCGCACATCTCTGCCAATTCGGTCAAGATGTGGCTGCTGATCAAAACCGTTTTCCCTCGATCGGCGAGCTCGCGGATCATCTTTCGTAATTGGATGCGAGCGCGTGGATCTAAACCGGCGGCCGGCTCATCCAAAATCATGACGGCGGGATCGTGGACGAGGGCGCGACCCAAACACAGCCGCTGTTTCATCCCTTTGCTCAAACCGCGGATCGGCTTCTCGGCCATTCCCTCGGTGCCGGTAAAGTTCAGCACCCAATCCAATCGGCGAGTTCGCTCGCGTCCGACCAAGCCGTACGCCCGAGCGAAAAAATCCAGATACTCTTTGCAGTTCACGTCGCGATACGTGCCGAAGGAATCGGGCATGAACCCCAACCGCCGACGAACCAGTTCGGGGTCGTTGACGACCGAAAAACCATCCACGAATGCGTCACCGTAACTGGGCAAATCCAACGTCGCCAAAATTCGCATGGATGTCGTTTTGCCAGCGCCGTTCGGCCCGATGTAACCAAACACATGGCCGCGACGAACCGAAAACGAAATATCGCTGACCGCCTTGGTCTTGCCAAAAAAGCGATGCAGTCTACGCAGTTCAATGCAATCATCGTCCGCGCCATGAACCGCCGGAACATTCAACATGGGCTTTGGTTCGTTGGATAAGTGGGTCGGAAACATTTATCGCAACGTCCCATAGAGATAGCGGACGCTGTCCACGACTTCCGCGCCCTCAACGGAAACAACGTCATCACTTGGATCCGCGGTCGCAATGAAATGACCTTTGGGCAGCTCGCCGCTCGATTGCAGCTGTTGCTGTAACGATTGCTCGAACACACCATCGGTGATCATATTCAAGCTGGTCGTCGAAGTAGTGACATCGTTGACCAAATCGTAGACCTCGGTGCTGTAGTTGCGTCGACTTGCGCCGGATTGCCGGGTCGCCGAAATCGGTCGGTAGTCGTTGTACATTTTGCCGATCATCTTCGAAGCTTTTTTGACGTCAACCAATGTCGCAGTGGAGGCTGATTTGGCGGCGAGCGATTCGACGTTCCAATACTCTCCGGCCCCGTCGCGAAGTAAGATCGACTGCAACGGAAAATCTAAGGTGCTTTCAATTTTTGCCGGTTCGCTCGCGGTCGCTGGGACCAAAGCAACATGTCCAATGTTGCGACGCGGCAAATGAACCACAAATTGTCGCTGAGTCCGCGACGGCAGAAACGATGAGTCGAATCGCTGGGCTTGATCGCTGATGGCAAGGTTGCCCATGATCTCAAACGGCTCAAGATAATGCTCACGCCACGACTTGAAACCACCTTCGGGATACGGCATCACCTGCGCATCAGGCGGAAACGTTAACCCATCGCTTGGCCGCACGCCCGCAAAATACGTCGCTCGGAAACGTTCTCCGCCGTCGCCCGATGCACCATCGACGAACGTCAGTTGACGAATTCGGGTGACTGTTCCGAATCCATCTGACATGATTCCGTAGGCGAACATCGCCGCCGTCGTCATCAACGCCAAAACCGGTGCAATCGCGAACATCAAATAGCTGCGCCCCGACTTGGACGTTTTACGGTACGCCACGGGCCCCACCAAAACCACGAATCCGACCAATAGCCCCATGAACGTGTAAACCGGTGGCTGAGCCACTCCGGGAATCATCCAGCGATCAAATCGACGATCGCCCATCATCGGATCGACACCGCGACGCAGCATCGGTGACATTCGAGAAGCAATCATTGAACCAATCGCTTTCCAATGCAGCGAATCCAACGGATCATCGACTGACGCCGTGGTTCCGATCACGAGACCTGCTCCCACCGCTTGGGCAAAGACATCTGGATTCTCCGTGGAAAGACCCGGTACTGTGTCTTCGCCGATCTGACTCGCGATTTGAATCATCTCCTCCCGTTGAAGCCGAGCGTCTTTGACATTGGCGGGGAAAAAATAATCTTTACCGTTGAACTTAAACGGGCTCTGCATTCCCGAAGGATTGCGTCCCATCGCTTGCATGCCAAATCCAGATTCCATTCCCATCGCACCGTCCCAGACCATCGCACTATCCCCGCCCATGCTCGCGTCCATGTTCATGCTCGCGTCCATGTCCGTGCCCGTGTCCGTGCCCGTGTCGTCGGCAAAATCCGCTTCCGTCATGCCGATCGGATCGGTGGCAAAACCTTCGGATGAGTCCACTGCGTTCTTTGTGTCTTTCGCTCGTTCCGCACTCATTGGTGGATTCGACTTTGCCTCAATGAACAAGTCCATCGCTTTGATCCCTTGCCGATGCGCATCGGACCGCGATTTGTTTTCCCTGACTTGATCCTGGACCAATCTCGCCATTTCCATTTGGGCTTCGCTGTCGGCGGCCCACGAACCGCTGATCGCTTTCATGGTCTCCTCGGGTGTCGTCGCTTCGTAAAGCACAACCGTTCCACCCACCAACAACCAGTCACGGAGCGCTGAAAAGGCGGCGGCGTTCGCCCGCAATTTCTCGAGTGCTTGGGGACCGATCAGCACCGCATCGTGTTGATCGTAAGCCCGCCAATCCGTCGGCAATTCCGATTGTCCGATCGCGGACATCCAATTCTGGTTGATCAAATCTTTCCAAAATTGAAGATTCTCTGTTTGGCTTGGAAAGCTGGTGTCGTACTGAAATTGGGCAGCGCTCACGTGCTTCATCACGGGTCGGATATCGGGCATCGCGGCAGCGTCGACCTTATCCTGGTCGCTGATGAAAATCCAATTCAGGCTTTTTTCCCCAAGCTCCAATTGTTCGTATCGAAAGGCATTCTGTGGCAAACGATTACCCACGACCGTTTGATAATCAGTTAGCCTCGATCCGTCTTCAGTTATCGATATTTTTGCTGCGTAACCGGCCGACCATTTTGGTAGGTAGCGTTTCACTCGCACCACTTTGTCGCCCTGCTTCGCCATGATCGGTAGATCGATCACCAGTCCATTCCCTCGCGGAGATTGCCCGTCATCATCGGTCTCGACGCGGATCACAAACGATCGATCGGCTGTAAACGTGCCGACGCTTCGAAGCGTTATTTCCATCGGAACGTACCCAGCACTCTGGACATCTCCGATCACGATCTCACAGCGAAACCCGGCACCTTTTCCACCAGCGTTGGGTAGCGAAATGGGAGGCAGCTGTGCTCCAACGATGGAGTCGTCCGCCGTCACCGCAGGTTGCACCGGAAAAATCAGACAAATGAAAACGACCAACCCGAGCGAGTATCGAATCATGACCGCCCCTCTCGGGGTGCCAGGATCTGTGGCGGCAGCTGATCCGCCGAGAACGGGCTGCCCTTGAGTGTGTCGTCGCTGGGGCGATACCACAGCGATGAGACGACCCACGAAATTGCGAACAGGATGACGAAGAGTGCGAAGCAGGCGATCACAAATCCGATCGACGTCATCAACGCCATGGCAACCGCCGCACCGCTCCCCGCCGCCTTCGCAATCGCTGCCAGAACGGCACCCAAAGTCATCAGCCCGAACATCCAGCGAAACGAAACTCGCGGCAACATCCGACTCGGTTGGATCGGTTCAATTGAGGGTGTCTTCACAAGCGGACTCGAAGGCAATTGAAAGGCGGAGACGAGAATAGGAGCCCACTCATCTTACGCCATAGGCCAAGATCAGTGGGCTATGCGCCCGAACTAATCCACGAACAACATCTCGGCGGGGACCGGTTCCTGAGCGGTCAACGGACGGCTGATCAATAATTCTGGGGTGCTCTCCGGTGCAGACCCTTGCGAACCCCAGGAGAGACGAAACGGATGCTTACCCGCGGCCAACATGACGCTCCCCGATGTGGAATCGTCACTCGGTTTGAATCCGGCATCAATCACCGCAATATCATGAATTCGAAGAACCGCTGTCGATTCCGCCGGAATGGCAAAGTGATAACGGCCATCGGCCGGAATCTGAATCATCCCGCTGATCATCATCGACTGTCCCGATTGAAGCGGTGGGCAGCGATTGATGGTTCTCGAATGACCGCTATCGCTGGGTGCGGCGTCTTCCAACCGGCCCAGCCACGGCGAATTTGACGAATAGACTTGCCACCGAACACCGGCAATCGAATCCGATGCGGAAACTGGCGGAATCAAATCGTTGTCGTAGGGTCGCGGTGCCGATTCATTCGGATAACGCATCCGCAGAACCGCGTCCCGCATCCGTTTTTGCAATGTACCGTTTTCACTCGCCAAGTTTTTCATTTGTTTGGGGTCGTTGACGATGTCGTAAATTTCGAACGGATCGGCATGCGACTCGATGTTGTAGCGAACGCCGATCATGTCGCCCCATCGAATCGCTTGCATCTGTTTCCGCACCTGGCCGCGACGCGACTCTTTGAACTCGGAATAGTTCGGCGTCTTTTGTCCGTTGGAGTACTCGACATAGATGGCGGTGGGGCTTTGCTTGCCCTGGCCGGTCAACGTGGGCACCAAAGAAGTTCCATCACAGCGGGCCGGTGTGTCGACTCCCGCGAGCTGAGCAAACGTCGGCATCCAATCATGAAATTGGCTCGGCAGGGGGCTGATCCGATTTCCCGCTACGGCACCCGGCCAGCGTGCGACCGCGCCGACGCGAATGCCGCCTTCCCAAACGTCGCGTTTGATCCCGTCGAATGGTCCAAAGGAGTTAAAAAAGTTGGGCTCGTAGTTTTCGGGCAAATACGACTCGCGGCTCGGTCCATTGTCAGTGGTGAAGACGACAAGCGTCTGATCGTCGATTTCCAAGTCGGACAACAAATCCAAAAGATCGCCGACGCAATCGTCGATCCGACGCACGTCGGTGGCATACCGTTTTTGCACGTCGGGCCAAGCTTGCTCGGGCGTCGCCGGATCCCCGTCATGGTCCCAAGTCCGATCGGCGTATTCGGGATGCATGTACGAGTCAGGAGTTCCGCCCGCCGTATTGATCATCCGTCCCGCTTGGCCCGTCCAAGCGATTCCACCGTCCGTTCCACCACCATCCGGATAGGGTGCCGATGGAAGTTGTAAAATCGCGTGTGGCGTATCAAACGCCAAGTACAAAAAGAACGGTTGCTCCGGACTGGCCGCTCGGTGGTCGACGATCCATTTCTTGGAACGGGCCGTGAACAAGTCCGGCGTGTAACAACCGTCCAACTCCGCCGAGACTTCACGATCGTTGGACCAAACTTCCTTGCCGTCCTCTTTGGGATAGTGCGCGTGACCATCGCGGTGGCGGACGTAACCGAAATAGTCATCAAAACCGCGGTTGGTCGGAAAACCTGGCCACCGTTTTGAACCCATGGCGTCACCGCTATCGGTTGAATCGTTGTTTGCGTTATCGCTCGCCTTCGCCGAGTCGGGCTTGCCTTGCAAACCCCACTTTCCGATTGCGGCGGTGTGATATCCGGCGCCTCTCAAGACTGTCGCCAGCGTGTGATTATCCTCCAATTCCTTGTCGAATTGGTTGTCACGAATGTTGCTGTGTCCTTGATGAACGCCCAACATCAACGACGCTCGCGAGGGGGCACACACCGGAGCGGGGCAATAGTGATGGGGCAGCTGAATGCCCTCGAGCGCCATCGAATCCAATTTGGGCGTCAAGTGCCAAGGCTCGCTGGCGTCGGATTTCTGTTGCCGTAAATTCTGGAAGAAGACACCCACGTCGCCGAAGCCCAAGTCGTCGCACAGGATGAAGATGACGTTCGGTCGAGCCGGATCTTTTTTGGCGTCGGCGGATTTCGCCGAATGATCCGTCTCCGTTGCCCCGGCGAAACAAAAACCGGTCGTTGTACCAACGAGTAAAACCAGCCAACGCAGCCCACGCGAATGATTGATTCGCCCGACATCGAGTGGCGGATGGGATGGTCGATCGACGAATGACAGCAGCGAAGTTGCACGCATGATTATTCAAGAGTTCGTAGAATCGAGTGGGATGCTTTCAGAAGTCGCTGGACGGCGACACTCTTGGCCATACGATGATCCAGCCACGCCATGGGTTCCTATCTTACCGGCTCGAGCCACGACGGGTTGACCGGATGCCTCGTTCCATTCGGATCGCCTCGGGGGATGTTTACCGCGGCTCGATGGTGTACGTTCCTCCCTTACATTACCGGCTCTGATTTGCCGGACGCCTTTAAATCGCACGGATGATTCTGGAATGCTGAATCTTGCTCTCCTCGCCGAGTCGGTTTTCTCGCGGGGTCTTTCGATCGCGGTGACCGGCTTGGTGATCGTCTTTTTTGCGCTCTTCATGCTGACTTTGTTCTTAGCCGCGATGCCACATTTATCGGCGGTTCTAGATCACTATTTTCCGGCCCATTCGCATGGTCGGTCGGCCTCCGCTCGCCCGCATTCCGAAACCGCTGATGACACCGCTGTTTTGGCCGCGATTGGGTTTGTGTTGCATCACGAGTACGAAAAGACGATCCGCGAATCCAAGAAGTCGAGCTGATGGACATCCTGTTCGAGTTCTTGAAATCGACCGGCTTTGCGTCGATGACGCTTGGCAATGCGATCATGATTCTGATCGGGATTTTTTTCATCACGTTGGCGATTCGCAAAGACTACGAACCGCTGTTGCTCGTGCCGATCGGAATGGGCGCGATTGTCGGCAACATCCCAATGATCGAAGGCATGTCGCTTAGCGTCTACGACGAAGCGCGTTGGATCATGGAGGGCAACGAAATTCGATACATCCCAGGAAGTGTGCTCAGCTATCTGTACTTTGGTGTAAAGCAGGGCATCTACCCGCCGCTGATCTTTTTGGGCATCGGCGCGATGACCGATTTTTCGACGATGTTGTCGAATCCGAAATTGGTGTTGCTCGGCGCCGCGGCACAGATCGGTGTGTTCTTGACGTTTTTTGGTGCGTTGGGATTGGACTTCACGATGAAGGAGGCCGGTGCGATCGGAATCATCGGAGGCGCCGACGGGCCGACGGCAATCTTTTTGTCCGCCATTTTGGCCCCACTTGTTGGGTGCGATCGCGATCGCGGCCTACTCGTACATGGCGTTGGTGCCCGTGATCCAGCCGCCGATCATGAAGTTGTTGACAACGCGTAAAGAGCGATTGATACGGATGAAACCGCCGCGCCAGGTCTCTCGCCGCGAACGAATGCTCTTTCCGGTCGCCGCGTTCCTGATCACGACATTGATCGCGCCCGGTGCGATCGTATTGTTGGGAATGCTGTTCTTCGGCAACCTTCTCAAAGAAAGCACGGTGACGGAGCGTTTGGCCAACACGGCTCGAACGGCATTGATCGACATCATCACGATCTTATTGGGATTCACGGTCGGGGCCAGCACCCAGGCGAGCACGTTTTTGAATCCGCAATCGCTACTGATCTTTGGCCTCGGCGCCGCCTCATTCGCGGTCGCCACCGCCGGCGGCGTGCTGTTTGCAAAGTTCATGAATTTGTTTTTGACCGACAAAATCAATCCGTTGATCGGCGCGGCGGGTGTGTCGGCGGTTCCCGACTCGGCCCGCGTCGTCCAGATGGTTGGCCAAAAAGAAGATCCCCAAAACTTTTTGTTGATGCACGCGATGGCCCCCAACGTGGCCGGCGTGGTTGGTAGCGCGATCGCCGCCGGTGTGTTGTGGTCGGTGCTGAAGTAGCGGCTCGCATCGTTCACCCCTCATTCCAAGCCTTGAAACACCGATTGCCGATCCATGAAAAAGATTCGCTTCATGTGCACCGCGTTTCGTGACGGATTCCAATCCGCCTACGGGGCTCGCGTCTTTACCAAAGACTTTCTGCCCGCGGTGGAAGCGGCGCGGGACGCAGGAATCGACTGGCTCGAAGCCGGCGGTGGCGCGCGGTTCCAGTCGTTGTATTTTTATTGCAACGAAGACGCGTTTGACATGATGGACGCGTTTCGAGCAACGGTCGGCCCCGACGCAAACTTGCAAACGCTCGCCCGGGGAGTCAACGTCGTCGGTCTCGATTCCCAATCCAGCGATATCGTCAAATTGCACGCCGATCTGTTTAAAAAACACGGCATGACGACAATCCGAAATTTCGACGCGCTCAACGACGTCAATAACTTGATCTACAGCGGCCAATGCATCGTCGATGCCGGGCTCAAGCACCAGGTTTGTGTCACGCTGATGGAATTGCCACCGGGGTGTTCCGGGGCCCACGACGCTGCGTTCTATGCAAAGACGCTCCAGCAGATCTTGGAAGCTGACATTCCTTTCGATGCCGTTTGTTTCAAAGATGCATCCGGCACCGCCGTTCCATCCAAGGTGTACGAGACGATCCGAGCGGCGCGGAAGATGTTGCCGGCCGGAACCTTCATCCACTTTCACACGCACGAGACCGCTGGCGTCTCAGTACTGGCCAACAAGGCGGCGATTGATGCGGGGGCCGATGCGATCGATCTGTCGATGGCTCCCTGCAGCGGCGGGACGTGCCAGCCCGACATCTTGGTGATGTGGCACGCACTCCGTGGAACGGAATACGAACTGGACGTCGATGTCGAGAAGGTTCGCCAAGTCGAAGAGGTCTTCAAGGATTGCATGAAAGACTATTTTTTGCCACCCGAAGCGACGGCGGTCGAGCCCTTGATTCCATGGAGTCCGATGCCCGGCGGCGCGTTGACGGCGAACACGCAAATGTTGCGTGACAACGGGATCATGGACAAATATCCCGAGATCATCATGGCAATGGGCGATGTGGTTCGCAAAGGCGGCTACGGCACATCCGTCACCCCAGTGTCCCAGTTCTATTTTCAACAGGCGTTCAACAACGTCATGTTCGGCCCTTGGAAAAAGATCGCGGAGCCCTATGGAAAAATGGTTCTCGGCTACTTCGGCAAAACGCCGGTTCCGCCAGACCAGGATGTGATCGAGTTGGCCAAAACCCAATTGAAGTTGGAGCCGACGGATCGACCGGTGCTCGAACTCAATGACGCCGATCCGAAAAAAGGCATCGCCGCCAACAAGAAGATCCTGGAAGCGGAAGGCTTGCCGACCACCGACGAGAACATTTTTATCGCCGCCGCGTGCAAGGAAAAAGGCATCAAGTTCTTAAAAGGCGAAGCGGAGATCGGCGTTCGCAAAATCGATCGATCTGCCGCGACGGGATCCTCACCCGACGATTCGGGACGAACATCCGCGACCGCGCCGATCGATCGATCTGTCGGGGGACCAGCGGAATACACCGTGACCGTCAACGGAAAAGAAGTCTTCATGGCGTTTGAAGGCAACACGGCCACGGTCGATGGCAAAGTGTACCGAGTCGAGATGCGGCCGCGGTCGGCCGGCGGCACCGGACATGCAACGAGCGACTCGGGTGCTCGTCCGTCCCCGTCCACTCCGGCGACCGACGTGACCGCGCAAATGCCTGGTGCCGTGTTCAAGCAAATTGCAAACGTCGGCGACTCCCTCCGCGAGGGCGACACGATCCTGATTCTGGAGGCGATGAAAATGGAAATCGAAATCGCTTCGCCGATCGATGGAACGGTCGAAGAAGTGTGCGTCAAGGTCGGCGAACAAATCTCCGGAGGCCAAGTGCTCGCGCGAGTCCGCTAGCACGTCGCCATTCTCATCATCGCCTCAACCCAGCGCGTCGGGGTTGACCAAGTTCGGCGGAACTTCACCGCGACAGCCGGCCAGACAATTCTCGGCCGCCATGTTGCCCATCTTGGTCCGCGTCCCGATCGTCGCACTGCCCAAGTGGGGAGCAAGCACGACTCCCGGCAAATCGTAAAGCTCGGCGCGGAGTTCAGGCTCATTCTCGTAAACGTCCAAACCCGCCGACGCGATCGTTCCGCTTTGAATCGCCGCAACAAGATCGGCTTCATTGATGATCGGACCGCGCGACGTGTTGATGATCGTTGCGGTCGGTTTCATCAATGACAATTCGCGTGCCGCAATGCGGTGCTTCGTTTCGTCGTTGAGCGCCAGATGCACCGAGACGAAATCGGACGCTGCCAACACCTCGTCCATCGCCGCGTAATTGACACCGAGCGAGATTTCTTCGTCCCCCGATAAGCGGGTCCGATTCCAGTACACGACGCGCATGTCGAAGCCGCGGGCGCGGCGGGCGACGGCTCGAGCGATCCGACCCATTCCGATCAATCCCAACGTCGCACCGCTGACGTCGGACCCTAGAAACTGAAGCGGGCCCCATCCGTCCCATTTTCGATCACGGACGAACCGGTCACCTTCCACCACGCGTCTGGCCGCCGAGAGCATCAAGGCAAACGCCATGTCAGCGGTCGTTTCAGTCAACACACCCGGTGTATTGGTGACCAACACTTTGCGGGCGGTCGCCGCCGCGACATCAATGTTATTGAATCCGACCGCAAAATTGGACACGACTTTTAGCTTCGGATTCGCAGCCAAGACGGAATCATTGATCGTGTCATTGAGCAAGCAAAGCAGTCCATCGACGCCCTCAATTCCCGCGATGATTTCGGACTCCGATAGCACCCGGTCGTCGGGGTTGTAGGTCAACTCCGATTGCTGGCGAAGGATCGCCATCGACTCGGGTGGCAACTCGCGAGTGAGAAAAATCTTGGGACGAGTGGTCAATGCTAGTTCCTAAGAAGCTAGTGCTTTCTTCTCGCCTCGCTCGACCAACCACAACAGAATCGGGCTGGCGACGAACACCGAACTGTACGTACCGACCACCACTCCGATGACCAGCGAGAACGCGAAGGCGTGAATGCCGTCTCCACCGAACCAGTACAACAGGATGACGACGATGAACGTCGTTAGCGATGTCAGCAAGGTTCGGCTTAATGTTTGGTTGATCGACGCATTGATCATGTCGCCGGTCAACTTGGGTGCTTTGCCCTTGGTTTCACGAATCCGGTCAAACACGACGATTGTGTCGTTAAGCGAGTAACCAATGATGGTCAGAATTGCCGCGACCACCGTCAAGCTGATTTTGAAAGGATCGATCAGTAAGAATCCCAACGCATCGGCCAGCCAGTAACTGATGGCGATCGCACCGAGGGTAATCAGCACGTCGTGAACCAACGCCGCGACGGCGGCTAGGCCATAAATCACACGTTGAAAGCGGAACCAAATGTAGCCGACGATGCACAAAAGACTCGCGAACAGGGCGCCGAATGCACGGCCGATCATGTCGCCGGCGACGCGAGCACCCACGCTGCTGCTGCTGATCCAGACGGGATCGGAATCCATCGTCGACTTAAATCTTTCAAATATCTTGTCGGCATCGGACGCTTTGATCGGCATGTCGACTTGCCACTTCCGAAAGGTCAGAGATGAATCGGGCGTCCATTCTTGACTGCCCTCGCCGATTGGGGTCAGTTCAACCGACCGCTCAGCCAATTGAATGCCTGATTCTTTTGCCGCAGCCAAGAGTGACTCAACGAGTGTGGATCCGTTGAGCAAGCCGCCGCCCGACTCGCCTTGGATGCCCAGTTCGACGATGGCGCTGCTGTTGTACTTGGTTTCATCTTCGATCTCGACTTCGTCTTCCGGTGGCGTTTCTGCCTGGGCGCGTGCGACGGCAAACATCACACCGTTGTCGTCCGAAGCCGGAAGAAAACTCTCGCTGCGTGAATTCGGTGCGCGATCCACACGTCCAAGTGGTGTGCCGTCAACCGCTTTCACGTCACTTGGTTTGATCGAAACGTCGTAGGTTACCAAATTGGCTTCCGTCGCCGTCGAAAAGGCTTTCGCGACCGCAGCCTTCAACTCCTCAACGGTTGCAAAGGACGAGTCGACCTTGTAAACCGTTTGCGGAGCGACTCCCTCCATCGTCACACCGTTGACGGTGTACGGCACGTCCTCGGTTCCTTGATCCGTGACCATGATCATCTCGGTCTTGACGATCTCGCGAACTTTATCGGTCTTCGTGGGTGTGTCCAACCTGAATTGCACCGACGAACCGCCCGCGAAGTCGATGTCAAAGATGGTCTTTCCGCGGACGAACAATGATGCGATTCCGACGCATACCAATATCGCGGAGATCGTCAATGCCAGGCGCCCTTTGCCCATAAAGTCGATCCCTGCGTCCCCGGAAAGTGCCGTGCGGAGCGTGTTCACTCCATCGGACATGTTGAGCGACAAGAATCCGCGTCGTTCGGAAAAATCAAACAGCGTTCGCGATACGTAGATCGCGGTGAACATCGAGAACATGATCCCCAGGATCAACGTGACTGCGAAACCGCGAATTTGGTCGGTGCCGATTGCATACAACACAATTGCGGTGATCAGAGTCGTCAAGTTGGCGTCGATGATTGTCACCGTCGCCTTGGCAAAACCATTTCGAATCGCCATTCGTGCGGCGGCACCCTTTTTGAGTTCTTCGCGAATCCGCTCGAAAATCAAAACGTTGGCGTCGACCGACATACCGACCGTCAACACCAACCCGGCCAAACCGGGCAACGTCAGCGGTTGATTGATCAACACCATCGTGGCCAAAATCATTCCCAAGTTCATCAGCAATGCGATGCAGGCGACGACACCGGCAAAGCGGTAATAGAACAGGATGAAAAGGAGTACCAACGCCAATGACACCGAGATCGCCCATAGGCCCTTGGTGATCGTGTCCTTTCCAAGGGTCGCATCGATTTGGTTTTCGGCGATCGGCTTTTTCGTCAACGCCGCTGGCAATTGACCAGCTTTCAAAATCTGGACCAACGAGTCAACTTCTTGGCGAGTGAACTTGCCGGTGATTCGTCCCTCTTTCCGGATCGGCGACTGGATGCTCGGAGCCGACAAAAGATTATCGTCCAGCACAATTCCCAATCGGCGCGTCCGTTGTCCGATCGGAGCGTTGTTCGTCGTCAACACGAAGAACCGGTTTGAGCCGGCGTCGGTCAAGTTAAACGCAACAGCGGGTGATCCTTTCTCATCGAACGTGCTCGCAGCAAACGCCAAGTCTTCACCCGTGATATCGATCAGTGGGTCGATGATCATCAAAGCTTCGATGCCGGGCATGCCTTGTTGGTCAATGAACGCCGCAATCGCAGCGGCGCCATTCTCACCACGCAATTGAGGTGGCAAATTCAAAATTTCGCCGGTAGTCGGATTACGCAAAATCGCATCGCCAACGTCCACACGCAGCGGCCCCAACTTGCCATCTTCTTTCTCGCGATCGACGTTCGCCCAAATTCCGACCACCGCATTGTCGAGTCCTGGATCACGAACGGTCTCCAGGAAACGGTCTTCACGCTGTTCCGACGCGGCCTGCTCCGTCGCCAAATCGATTTGGGGTTGGTGGTCAGACTGATTGGCCAGGATCGCGAACCTCAAGATCCCGGCTTCTTCGACCAATCCCTTGATTCGATCAACCTCTCGCTGGTCGACTTCGGGAACGATGATTTCAATTTGTGATTCACCATAGGGGCGAATGACAATCTCCTGGGTGCCCGACGGGTTGATGCGGCGCGTCAGCGGCTCAACCAAATCCTCGGACGTGATTTGTTGAGCAACGTCCTCACCACCACCCGCGTTCAACTTGCTAGGGTCCATCTCATAGACCAGGATCGTACCGCCGCGGAGGTCGACACCGAGGCCCGGGCGAGTTTTCGCAAGCACCACCGTACTGGCAATGACCGCCAATAAGATCCAACCAAATCGGGTGCCATAGGATGGCATCTTCATCGACTTGGCGAGAAAGTTCCCGATCACGAACGGCAGAATCAATACTGCCAACGCGACCGCGACTGCGCCGTACTGTTCCCAGGAAATGCCTTGGTTGACGGTATCGGTCACCGCCGTACCGGCCGCATCGGTCGTCCTCGTCGCCAAGTCTTGTGCCGCGGCGGCGGTCGTCGATGCGCCCGTTTGCGCCAGGTTTAAAAAGTTGAGGGCCGATTCGGCAGAGACCAGATTGGTCATGAAAGAGCAGTCCATCGTTTTCTTGTATCGGGATCGGTGGGAGGTGGGTTCGTCGTGTCACCAGCCGGCGTCGGGCAATTCGCATCAATGCCAATTACCGCACACCGAACTATTTCGCTTTCGAACCGTCATCCTTGGATGGGTCGGAATTGTTATCTTTGCCAGATGTTTCTTTTTCGGTCACAACCCGAGCGATTGCCGATCGGTTGACCTTGATGCGTGTGTTGGCGTTCTCGTCGATTCGAAGCGTCACCACGTCGCTGTCAGGCGAAATCGCCGCAACAACGGCGTGAATGCCGCCGATCGTAACGACTCGGTCATTCTTTTTGATCGCCGACATCAATTTCGCTTCGGCCGATTTGCGTTTGCGTTCGGGTGCGATCACGATGAAGTAGAACAGGAACAGCAACCCGGCCGGTAGGAGGAAGGGCGACAGAAAATCGCCCGGTGCCACCGCTGCGCCGCCACTGGCCGCCGCGTTACCGGCTGCCGCAGCACCATCGGTCGCGGTCCCGCCGGACACATTTCCACCGGACTCGGCACCTGCCGCTCCAGCGTCTTGCGCCAGCAGTTGCAGTTCCAGTGCATACCGATTCATCATGTGAACGAAGAACAAACGACATCGCCTCGGATCGAGTTGCCCCCCGGACGCAATTTCCAAAAACAAAATGGTCGGAAAGTTGGCCACCAGGGGATAAGAGAATGCGGCATGATATGGATACGCAAAAATCGTCACAAGCCCAGCACGGCAAAGGGAGTTAGGATTCACCGATAATGCTTGATCTTCCGGCGTGGCCGCCCGATTGGCCTTCGATCCGAAACGCGATCGACGATTCCATCTCATCGGGCGATTGGGGGCGTTACGAAGGCATGGCCCAGAAATTGCTGGTTTCGCGGCTGATCGAGACCACCGGGGCGGTCGCCGCCCGGCCGTGCTGTAGTGGTTCGGCGGCGGTCGAATTGTCGCTTCGGGCCGCCGGAATCGGCACCCAAGATGAAGTCATCACGGCGGCAATGGACTATCCCGGAAATCTTCGGGCCATCGAGTTGATCGGTGCGCGACCGGTCCTCGCGGATCTGGCCAAAGGTTCACCATGCCTCGATTTGGATTCGGTGATCGCGGCGGGCTCGCCCCGCGTCAAAGCCGTGATCGCGTCGCACCTGTTCGGCGTGGCCGCGGACGTCGACGGACTCAAACAGATTTGTGATGATCGCGGCTGGCTCCTGATCGAGGACGCGTGCCAGGTCGTCGGCATGATGATCGGGGGCCGAGCGGCCGGTTCGATCGGTCACTTCGGAACATGGTCGATGGGCGGCAGCAAGTTGGTGACCAGCGGCAACGGCGGCGTCATCTTTGCAAGCGATGCACGGTCGGCCGCCCGCTTGACCCCGATCCTGGATCGACCCAGCGACGCGTTTGCAATGTCACCCTTGGCGGCCGCCGTCGTTCTGCCCCAACTCGATCGGCTCGATGAAATGAACATGCGGCGCAGTGAGACCGCTGTGTTCCTTCGCGACGAAGTGCTCCCCCAATTACCGCACTGGACCTGGGCCAGCGGTGGCAGGGACGTGTCGGCGTTTTACAAGGTTGCCTTTTCGGTCGATTCGGGCCAAAGACGAGCCGCGATCCTGGCGGCGGCCCAACAGATCGGGTTGCCCCTGGGCGCGGGCTTCCGTTCGGCGGCCGGGATGAGCGAGCGCCGATGCCGAAAACCGGTACCTCTCGCTCACGCCGCAGCGATGGGCGAGCGATTGATGGTGCTCGACCATCGCGCGCTTTTGATCGATCCGCAACAACGCGGGGAGCTGGCCAGGTTGATGTTGGAACTGGAACGCTAGACGAGTATTCTCGGGCGATGGAAACGACGCTGCACCACCAACTCAAACTCGGTTACGCCGACGATCCCTCGCAAACCGAAGTGGTGCTGGGGAAGTACCGAATCGACGCGATGCGACGATGCCAAGAAACCGGTGATGAATTGATTGAGGTTCAGTGCGCGTCACTGTCGGCGATTCGCGATAAGTGCCGTGATCTGCTCGGCCGACATACCTTGCGAGTGGTCAAGCCCGTCATCATCCGCACCCGAATCCTCAAGCTTGATCATCGCGACGGGCCCGTCAAATCGCGACGCCTCAGCCCCAAGGTCGGCAGTGTGCTGGACCTGTTCGACGAGATGATCTATTTCACGCGTGTCTTTCCGCATGCCAACCTGACGGTCGAAGTTCCCTTGCTTCACGTCGAAGAGTCTCGCGTCCCAAGGATCGGGAAACGGCGACGACGCCGGCGCGGGGATTATGACGTGGTCGACGTCAAGTTGGAATCGATCGCCGGCGTCATTGAACTTAAGCAAGCCTCCGATCTGCTCGGACTACTCGACCTGCCCGAGGGCATTTCGGCCTTCAACACCGCCGAACTTGCTGACGCGATCGATCGCCCTCGATGCGCGCCCCAACAAATTGCTTACGTTTTGCGAAAAACCGGCGCGATCGATCAAACGGACCGAAAAAAGTCGGGAGTGGTCTACCGCCGAGCCGCGTAGCGGAGTTCGGCAATCAATTTGGTGAAGCTCGATTTCAAAATCTGGACGACTCCCGCTACCCTCCCACTTGAGAAGTGATTCAACGCACTTGAGAAGTGATTCAACGACGGCGCTTGCGTCTGGGCATCCGCTCGGCGATGATCGTGGAAGCGTTGCATCACGACTGACGGCTTCCTGTTTTGAAGTGTCGAGCCCGGCTTGAAACGCGTCCATCACTCTCTCCGCAGACCATTGCAATGCGTTACCGCTTCATCACTTGCTGCCTCCTGGCGTTCATCATGTCTGACTCCTCCGCATCCGCCGCTGACGTCACGTCGGATAAGACGCCGGATCACAAAACACCGGACACCCCGAACGTCGATGTGTGGATCGGCACCAGCAGCAGTCCACCGTCTCGGGGCATCTACCACTGCACGCTCAACACGCACACCGGGAAGTTGACAGATCCGACGCTCGCCGCCGAGATGGACGGCCCCGGTTTCTTGGCCATGCACCCGAGCGAGAAGGTGGTCTATGCGGTGGGTGGACTCGATGGCAAAGATGTCGTCGCAGCTTACAAAATCGAAGGCGAGAAATTGACGCTGATCAATTCTCTCGAGACCGGTGACGGCAACGCAGCCCACGTCGCGGTGGACCAGACCGGCAAGATGCTGTTGACTGCCCAATACAGTGGCGGCAGCGTCGCGGCCTTCTCTTTGGCGGACGACGGATCGCTGAAAGAACAGACTGATTTGATCAAGCATCAAGGCAGCTCGGGTGTTGTGCCGGGCCGGCAATCGGCACCCCATGCTCACTGGGTCGGCTTCTCGCCCGACAACCGGTTCGCGTTCGTGCCCGACTTGGGACTCGACAAAGTCGTGATCTATAAAGTCGATCCAGAGAACGCCAAGCTAACGCATCACGGCTATGGCAAAGTCCCCTCGGGGGGCGGACCGCGTCACATGAAGTTTCACCCGTCGGGCAAGTTCATTTTCGTGCTCAATGAACTGTCGCTCGGCGTGACCGTGTTCGACTATGACGCCGAGGCCGGCACGATGACACCTAAGCAAACCATCCCCACCGTCTCACGACAATTGTTGGCGAAAGAAAAAGCCAAGAGCGGTTCGGAGATTCGTGTTCATCCGTCGGGCCAGTTTGTGTTCACGGCCAACCGTGGTCACGATACCGTGACGGTGTTTCGGGTCAGCCAATCGACCGGCCAGCTTTCGGTCATCGAAGTCGAAAACGCCCGCGCGGTTACCCCTCGAAACATCAATCTCGACCCAACCGGAAACTGGTTGCTGACCGCCGGCCAAGACTCGCACACGCTAGCCTCGTTCAATGTCGATGGATCCAAGGGCGAATTGACCTACAATCAATCGATCGTGATCGCGCCGTCCGCAATCTGTGTGCTGTTCCAGCACGAGTGAGATTGGCACGGATTAAAAGTCGATCGTCATCTCGTCCATCGCCAGCGTGACTCTACCGGAAATTCGTCCCCTGATCGATTCAATACCGACCGGGTCTTCGGACTTCTCGATCGGATTGACGTGCGTCAGAACGAGATGTTTGGGACGCGATAGCAACGCAACCTCGGCCACGCGGCTGGTGTGGCTGTGACCCGTCTTGCGAGCCCACTCGGACTTGTCGTCTCGAAAGTAGCACTCATGCATCAACAGATCGGCGTCCGATGACCACTCGGCGTGCTCCGGTGTGATGTCGCCCATTGTGTCGGTTGCATAGACCAGCCTTTTGCGCTGGCGGGGCCAGTCCAACCGATAGGCGACCGAACCGCCCGGATGCTCTTGAGGGCGCCACGCGATGTCCACTTCACCGATCTTGAACTCGGGCATGCGGTCGATCGGGATCCAGTCCGCATTAAGCTTTACCGGAAACATCAACGGGTCGAACAAATGCGCTCGAATCGCAGCCAGCTTTTCCTCCTCACCAAAAATCTTTAGCGATCCGATCGGCCGGTCTCGCCGCTGGACGATCTGGTGCATCACGTCCAACAGGAACGTCAGCCCAAAGGTGTGATCCAGGTGAGCGTGGCTGAGTAGAATATTCAAGTCATCCGTTTCGACCCACTCGCTCAACCGAAAAGTGCCGCTGCCCGCGTCCAGCACAATGCCCGACTCGGGCAAGAAATAGCATGAAGTGTGACGAGAATCGTTGGGATGGTAGCCCACCGTCCCTAAACAATGAATTCGCATCGAGGGGGCACCTTGGCGGGGATAGGAAAATCGGGAGCGAGCGTCCCAGTCTGACCGAAGCGATCGGTCGACTCAATCACTCCCTTTTGCGATCTCTAACGTGTCTTGCCAGGCCAGCGTCGAATCGATATTCTCTGTCCTCGCGGTGTCCGATCCCGACACCCAATCGATCCGGTTCCCACCGGACCGTTCCACATGCGGATGTGGCGAAATTGGCAGACGCGCAAGATTCAGGTTCTTGTGCCCGTTAAGGGCGTGGAGGTTCAAGTCCTCTCATCCGCACTCTTCAATCCACCGACACACATGTCACTGCACCGAAACGCAAGCGGCCTGCTCGGTGCTTCGCACGTACACCTTGCCGTCGGCGATCGCTGGCGTGGACCAACACTTGCCGTCGAGAACATCTTTTCGAGCAAGTTCTTGGTAACCTGACGGATCCGCCTTCACGATTGCGACCTCTCCCGCGTCTGACAAAACGACCAACTTGTCGCCCGCCAGAATGCAGTTGCCTGGGCCAAAGCCTCGCTCGGTCCACTTGATCTCGCCAGTGGCCAATTCAACGCATTGCAACGGAGCTTTTCCGTACTTCTTGAATTCAAAGATGCCGTACAGGTAGCCATCGTGGACCACCGGCGTGCTCCAGTGGTTCATCAACTCGTTCGACTTGAACCAAACTTCGTCGGCGACTTTACCCGAGTCCACTTTGAATACGCCCGCACCCACGCCGTATCCGGCCGAACAATAAACCAGATCGCCGTCGGTGACCGGTGACGCGGCCGTCGAAACGCTAAACGGAAACTTCGCCCGCCACAATTCTTTTCCCGACGATGCCGAGACGCTGACCAGACCGGACTGAGTGAAAAAAACGATCTCGGTGCCTTGGTCGCCCTTCGCGATCGCAGGGGTCGCGTGCGTGATCTTCTCGTCACCCGACTTCCAAACTTCCTTGCCCGTCGATGAGTCCAACGCTAAAAAAGATTGCTCGGCTCCGCCACCGCCGACGATCACCTTGCCATCCACGATGATGGGCGAGGTCGCGTTGAGCCACGAAATGTTGCGGCCACTGAATTCTTTGATGACGTCGCGTTTCCAAACCAGCTTCCCGCTGGCCGCATCAAAGCAAGTCACCACCATGTACGAGTCGTAGACGTAAACGTTGTTTCCATCGATAACGGGCGTCGATCGAGGTCCGTCGCCTCCCCGGTTGTCCGGTGCGCCCGAGTCGCCGCCGCCCTGGTCATACTTGCTGCTGCCCATCGGTGCGGCCCACAATTCCTTGCCCGTCTCCGCGTCCAACGCCACCAGCGTCTCCTTCTCGTTGCGGCCGACGATTGTGAACGTGCGCCCATCCGCAACCGAGATTGAACTAAACCCAAGTGGTGCGGGAACGACCCACTCGACTCGTAGCGAATCCCCGATCGACTCCTCCGATTTTCCATCGCCGTCGTTGCCGCGATATTGAGTCCAAGCATCGCCATGAGCCTGAGAGGTGAGAGTGACGGCGGCGGCGATCCAAGCCAAACGGAACAACTTCATGGTGAAAGCTCTCGGGCGAAAATGGGAGGTTCGAAATGCAAATCGTTGACCACGCCTTCGATGGAATCGGACAGCGTCGACAATCATGCGTGTCCGTGGGAGCGAACAATCAAGCCCATTCTAGACGCACCGCCCGAAAATCGCATCCAGGAGTCGCAGACCAAGAAATGGCGAAAGTAAGACGCAGCCACTGAAAAGGTGCCCCCTGAAAAGGTGCCAGGACTCTTTTCTACAGGCCACTGAAAAGGTGTCAGGACTCTTTTCTACAGACGCCCAAAAAAAAAGCCAGTTCCCGCGCCATTAAAAAGGTGTCAGGACTCTTTTCTACAGCAATGGAAAAGGTGTCAGGACTCTTTTCTACATACGCCCAAAGAAAAAGCCAGTTCCCGCGAACAGAGAAAAAGAGTCCTGACACCTTTTCTGATACTGACACCTTTTCTGATACACCCGAGAACGGAAAAAAGAGTCCTGACACCTTTTTTATGCGCCGAGAACGGTTGTTCCAACCGTCATTGGACGATTGATTTCGTCACATCCCGAGATCAGCGAACAGCGGTGTGCTGAGATAGCGTTCGCCTAGGCTGCACATGATCGTGACGATTCGTTTGCCCTTCATTTCGGGACGGGCGGCGACTTGGGCGGCGGCCCACATGTTCGCACCGCTGCTGATCCCGCCGACGATGCCTTCCATCTTGGCCAGTTTGCGGCCCCATTCGAATGCATCTTCGTCGTTGCACTGGACCACATCGTCGATCAACGACACGTCCAAATTTTTGGGCACAAAGCCGGCGCCGATGCCCTGGATTCGGTGTTTACCAGGGCTGCCGCCACTGATCACTGGCGAATGAGTCGGCTCCACCGCGATGGCTTGAAAGTTGGGATTCAGCTTCTTGATGTAGCGGGCGACGCCGGTGATGGTTCCGCCAGTCCCCACGCCCGCGACGATCGCGTCGATGTTGTGGCCACTGTCTTCCCATATCTCGGGGCCGGTGGTGGCTTCGTGGATCGCCGGATTGGCTGGGTTTTCAAATTGTTGGGGCATGTAGGCCCCAGGTGTGCTTTCGACCAATTCGGCAGCACGATTGATGGCGCCCTTCATGCCATCGCCGGCGGGCGTCAACACCAAGTTGGCGCCCATCGCACGCAGCAACGCTCGTCGCTCGACCGACATCGATTCGGGCATCGTCAATGTCAACTTGTAACCCTTGGCAGCACACACGAACGCCAGCGCGATGCCCGTATTGCCACTGGTCGGCTCGACAATGTGCGTATCTTTGTTGATCAGTCCGTCGCGTTCGCCGGCTTCGATCATGGCCGAGCCGATGCGGTCTTTGACGCTGTTGAGCGGGTTGAAGAACTCGCACTTCGCAAACACCACCCCGCCGCCACTGGGCACGAGTCGGTTGATTTGAACCATCGGAGTATCGCCGACGGTCTTGGTGATGTCTGAGTAAGACTTGCTTCGTGCCATCAAAAAAACTCCAGATGATCAGGTGGGTAACTCGAGGGGGGCGGCGACTGGGCTACTGTACAGTCCAAGTGTCGCCGGCGGCGAACAGTTCTTCCAAATTGCCTTCGCCCTTCTTCGCTCTCGCGGTCGCAACTTGAGCGTTGATTTGATCGTCGTAGGTCGAGACCCCCTCAACGGCGCGGAACACGCCGATCGGCTCGGGCATTTCGGGGTAGCTCATTCGCGCCAGCATCATGTGGATCGAAGGGTTGGGTGCCTTCTCGTCATGAATCAATAAATCGTCCGCGGGCACATCGGCCGTGTTCACGATTTCCAAGTGATTGCCCACCAACCGAATGCCTTTCTTGCCGCCCGAGAAGATCAAAGGCTTGCCGTGTTCGAGTTCGATCACGTTCTCGTCACGCTGCTTTTTCTCTTGGGCGTAAGCCATCGCGCCGTCGTTAAACACGTTGCAGTTTTGGTAGACCTCGACCAACGACGTGCCCTTGTGGGCGGCCGCGCGAGCGAGCGTCTCACCGAGGTGCTTGACGTGCGCGTCGACGGAGCGAGCGACGAACGTGGCTTCGGCCGCCAACGCGAGCGACAGTGGCGTCAACGGGTGATCGATCGAGCCCATCGGCGTGCTCTTGGTGATCTGACCCTCGCGGCTGGTCGGACTGTATTGGCCCTTGGTCAAACCGTAAATGCGATTGTTGAACAGCACCATGTTGACGTCAATGTTACGCCTAAGCACGTGAATGAAGTGATTGCCACCGATCGACAGCGCATCGCCGTCGCCCGTGATTACCCACACCATCAAATCCGGGCGTGTCGACTTCAGTCCCGTCGCAAAACCCGGTGCACGCCCGTGGATCGAGTGCATGCCGTACGTGTTCATGTAGTACGGAAATCGGCTGCTGCAACCGATGCCGCTGACGAACACGATCTTCTCGCGTGGCACGCCGAATTCGGGCAACACCTTTTTCATTTGTGCACAGGATCGAGTAATCACCGCATCCGGGGCACCAACGTACATCCTGGTAGGATGCGAAATCGGCGGCTTTGAAAACGGGAAGGGACATGGGCGAATTATGTGAATTGGAGGTGGTGAGTGATGCATTTAGAAATGAGCTCGCGAACCGGTCGTCCGGCGTCGCTCATTTTTCGTTTTGGGCGGAAACGGCGATCTCGCCAATCTGTTCGACCAATTCCGTCACCGAAAACGGTTTGCCCTGGATCTTGTTGATCCCGATGCAATCGACCAGGTGCTCGGCACGCAACAGCATTCGCAGTTGGCCGGTGTTCAGTTCGGGCACGACCACTGTCTTGAACGACCTCAACAGCGTTCCCACGTTCGCGGGCATTGGATTGATGTATCGCAAATGGATGTGGGTGACCGTGTGACCAGCTTTGCGGACACGGTCGACCGCCGTGTGGTACGTACCATAGGTCCCGCCCCACGAAACCACCAACACATCACCCGTCGAATCGCCGAACACATCCTGCGGCGGAATTCGATCCGCAATCATCTTGACCTTCGCCGCGCGAGTCTTGACCATGTGTTGGTGATTGGCGGGATCGTAGCTGACGTTGCCCGTGATGTCTTCCTTTTCCAACCCGCCGACGCGGTGCATCAGTCCGGCGGTGCCGGGGACCGCCCACGGTCGAGCCAGATTCTCGTCTCGCTGGTAAGGCATGAATGGCGTTTCACCATCGGTGGTCCGGGGTGCGTGATCTTGATCTCGGGCAGCTCGGCCAGGTTGGGAATCCGCCACGGTTCGCTGCCGTTGGCGATGTATCCGTCCGACAGCAGCATGACGGGGCACATGCACTCGATCGCGAATCGCCAGGCTTCGATCGCCATGTCGAAGCAGTCGCCGGGAGACCGCGGCGCCAGAATCGGCATCGGCGATTCGCCGTTGCGTCCAAACATCGCTTGCAGCAGATCACTCTGTTCGGTTTTCGTGGGCAAGCCCGTGCTCGGTCCGCCCCGTTGCACGTTGATGATGATCATCGGCAATTCCAGCATCATCGCCAAACCCATCGCTTCGCCCTTCAGCGCGATCCCGGGCCCGCGGCTGGCCGTGACGCCCATCGTGCCACCGAACGCCGCACCGATGGTGGCGCAGATCGCCGCGATCTCGTCTTCGGCCTGGAACGTTCGCACGCCGAAGTTCTTGAATCTTGTCAATTCGTGCAAAATGTCGCTGGCCGGCGTGATCGGATAAGTCCCGTAGAACATCTCTTTGTCTGAGCCTTGACGCCGCCACCAAACCCAACGCCATCGCTTGGTTGCCCATGATGTTGCGGTAGGTGCCAGGACCAATTCGGCCGCTTCGACTTGATAGGTTCTCGCCGAACGCCTCGGTGGTTTCGCCGTAGGCCCAACCGGCACGCAGACCGCGATGTTGGCGGCGGCAACATCGGGCTTGTTTCCAAACTTGTCCTCGATGAATCGCAGCGTCGGATCGAGTCGCGTCCGAACAGCCAATAAACCAGACCCATCGCAAAAAAGTTTTTGCAACGGTCGGCGATCTTGGGCCGACACAAGCTGCTTGACTGCATCGCGGGTCAACCGGGTCATCGGCACCTTGAAGACCCGATAGGTCTCTTCGATCACCGACGCGTCCAGCGGGTTCGCCTCGACCTTGGCCAATTTGAATTCTTTGTCGTTGAATCCGTCCTCGTTGGCGATCAGGATGCCGCCTTTTCGAAGGTCGCCGAGGTTGGTGACCATCGCCGCCGGGTTCATCACGACCAACGCGTCAAGCGTATCGCCGGGCGTGAAAATCTCTTCGCTGGCGAATTGAACCTGGAATCCCGATACGCCGGCGCGGGTGCCCCGCGGGCGCGGATTTCCGCCGGAAAGTCGGGAAATGTGGCGACGTCGTTGCCCGCCAGTGCGATGTGTTGGTCAACTGAGTGCCGAGCAACTGCATCCCGTCGCCTGAGTCACCCGCCAGACGGACGGTGATGCCGCTGACGGATTGAACATTCTTGGTTGTCGTGGGAGAGGAAGCCGTCATGGAGTGCTCGTGGTGCCACCGTTGCCGAAAGCCCAAAGGGCCACCGAAGACGAGGCCGGGTTATAGGCGTGATTGTGAGAGACTTTAGGGGTTGTATCGAATGTTCCGGTTCGAGAACTTACCGAAATTCTATAAATCACCGGCGTTTTCGTAACGGGTTGGACGTCGGTTTCCGGGGTGAGATTCGCGTTTTTCGCAAACTTTGACATTCTCGTTACTTCTTCTCGGACCGATCCCCGCCGACCAAGATCGCATCGCCCCACAAACTGGGGTCCTCGATCACTCGGGTATTCTGGGCCCAATGCCAAGGTCTGCCAACCCAGTTCACGATCAATCACTGCGAAATACAGACTGATCCGAGGCTGGTCGCTGGGGTCGAAACCCGTCAACGCATCGGTGGGTACGAATCCGGACATCTCGTATCCGTCGTGCCTTGGAAGCCCGACGATCTTCAACTGTCCAGCGGAGATCGGTTTGGGATGCAGCCGTGCTCGATCGATCGGAATCATCGCCGCCGTCGCGTGCTCACGCTTGGGACCGCCGCCCGCCGGCATGAACAAAAAACGGTGACAGAATTGAGTCGCCCGGTGAATCAGGGGGCTGCAACGGGTGTCGATCCAAAAATGGAAGCCGTCGCTGTCCTCCAGCCGAGAATCCCGGCACCACGGGAGTTGGCGTTTTCCATTGACGTTGATGTGCAAGCCGATCCCGGACTTGCACCACGCCATGCGGACATCCGCGAACACGGGCCGGTCACCGAGTGCCCCCAGCGATGGTAAACGACACTCCGGCGGCAATCGCAGCCCCTTGCTCGACCACTCGCACGGATTTTCCAACAGGTTTAATTCGAACCGAAACAAAAAGCTCGGGTCGATCAATGATTCGGGATTGAGTTCGCTCAGCGGTCCGTCTCGGGCTGGGTCAGTGGGCAAGGGGTCAGTGGGCAAGGAGTCAGTGGGCAAGGAGTCAGTGGGCAGCGGGCAGCGGGCAAGAGAGTCGGTGGGTCAATCGAGAAACGTTCACGCTCGAATCGATAGCTTGATGGTTGGGGGCACGATCGGCCAGCCGGCTGGTTCGAAAACCCATTTTTAGCATCCCCAGCCCGACTAATCGGCGCCCTGTCCCTCGACACCGTCCCATTGTGCGGGGGGTTTGCACCCGAGTTCGACGGAGCTCGAATTTGATCCTAGCGTTTGGGAGCGTTGTTTTCTAAATCCCATTTCGCACGCATTGGCTCCCCATGAGTTTTAGCGGCTACAACTCCACTCGACCCCGCTCGATTCTCGTCATCGTTGGCGGTGTCGTGGCCTGGGTCAGCATGGCGATCGGTGGATGGATCGTCACGCCGCTGTTGAACCAGTCGATGGTGATGAAACGAGATCCCGTCGAAATGACGTGGCAAGAATGGGTCGAAAAGGGGCTAACCGATAACGCTCACGTTCGACTGACCCACGTCCAAATGTCGTCCGCCAATCCGTTGGACGACTTCGAAGGGATGCGGGGAACCGATGAGTCCGAACAAAAAGCGATGTTCCTGAGCAGGGTTGGCGGTGACCTCGACCCGTTGCTTGTCATCGCAGAAACCGAAACAACGTTCGACAAATCCGTCGAACGCGAGCGTGTCGTGGTGCCCATGACGGTGCGTGCGATCGAGGCGGCCTACGCTGAAATTGCGACCTCAGGCACACTGACCGGTCGGTTCACTCGCACGCGTTCGACGTCGACGCCAAGCGAACCTGAGGGCATGCTGGCAAGTCTGATGTCGTCCCACGTGTTCGAAAAAGTCGGCAAAGCCTCGACCCAATGGCACTACGAGTTCGAGCCGGTCGGCTGGGTGCCGCCGTTCTCCGATGCAATCCAGTGGTTCGTGCTGTCCAGCTTAGCGGTGGCCGTCGGATTGGTGGTATGTGGTGCGGGTGGACCCTCCGTCGCATGCTGCGTTTTCTTCCAACCGGCATCATTGCTTAGCGTGCTCGGCTATCCGATGCGGTACGGTGCGGCGGCAAGAGGACTCGCATCATGTACGTGCTGGTCGGATGTTCGCTGGTCGGTTACGCGTATGACGAATTGATGGTCAACGGGGGAATCAACCGACTCGACGCGAATCTGTTTCATTGCATCATCGGATTCTTGTCGCTGTCGTTCGGTATCGCTGCGATCCTCGGCGCCGCGATGAACCTGGCCTTCAGAAAGTTTCAAGTTTCCGTCGAACCTCAACCAAAAAATCGCATCGCACTGCGTTCGAAAATGTCCTTTGGAAAAGCGTGCGGATTGAAACCCGATCAAGCCGTATCGATTCGTCCCTATGTGCCATCGCAAGTCGCGATCGGCAACTCTCGCCCGAAAGGACCATTCAATCCGATCGCCGACAAATTGGTCGCCATTGGATTTTCAAAACCGGTGTCCCTCACGACGCGATTATCCAATGACACGATTTCCGGTTCAACTCAATTGGGATGCCAAGACATGGTGGTTTTCGAAATGGAAGATTGCGAAGGCGGAATCACGTCGCGAATGATCAGCATGCTCGAAGACGGCTTGACGCTGATCACCCTTTCATTCGGTCGGCAAGATGTCGCTGAGAAACGACTCGGGACCTCGGGATACTATGGCGTGAGCGACAACGGAGATCCCGAGTCGATGTTGGCGTTCCATTTGGAGCAAACCATTTCGATGGCCGAAATACGCGGCACCGGATTGGTGACGTTCGACGCGAGCGAGCTGGGCGACATTTCCGAATTCGCCAATCGCGTGTTCGCCGACATTCAAACTCAGTACGGTGAAGCCTATTTCCGAATCGGCACCGCCCGACACGGACGATTTCATTTCCCACCCCGGCCGGTCACGCCACTGAGATCGTTGGCCAGCTAACGCAACGGGCGATCAATAAGTGACGTCTCTTCTTCCCCTCTCTCTAACTCTCTCCCCCGCAAATCGCTGTGCGGCGGGGGAAGAGACGACGTTAAACGCGTCACTTATTCATCGCCCGTTGCTAATGCCCATCCCAGCGGCGAGTCGCGATCCGCCGGAGAAAGCAGCAACGCTACTTCGTGATGCGACTGATCACAACGTTCCACCTTCGTGGGCGGTGAAGTCGGCGAAGACTGGCAGGTGGCTGGTGACTGTTTCGGCTTCGATCGGATTCATGTCCTGGCCGCGGGCGTAATCGTAGACGCCGGATCGACCTAGAAACTCGCTCGTCGAAACGGTGTCGATCAATAGATTGCTGGTTTGATATCGAGCGTGAATGTCGGTGGGCCGAGCAACCACAGCGGCGCGGACGGCACCGCCCATTGTGGGAACCAAGTACGCGTCATCGGCTTGGAACAAACCGATCATCAACACATCGTCTTCACCCCGGCCGTCGTTGCGGACCGCCGACGCAATCCCTGGTAACAATGCGACTTCATTCTGTGCACGAGCCAAATCGATTCGCACGTTCACCAGCGAAAACGTCCATGCGATTTGGGAGTCCGGTTGGGCGGCGCGAAAGGTTGCGACCAAGGGATCAAACGTCATTTGATCTTGCGGATCTTCGACCGTGTAAGTCTGGCGTCGATCAACGAGCACTTGCGTGGTGTCGAAAATGAACGCGAGCTGTTCTTGCCGACCGGTCGGCCCCGATGACTCGCCGATCACGTAGTCGTAACGATTCTTGTAGGACGATCCGACTTGACCGCCGTTGATGACTTCGACCAACCGGGGAATCAAGTCGCGTTCGATCGACGCGATTTGTTGCAGTCCGATGACGTCGAATTGACGCACGACCGCGGCAACGTGCTTGCGAACCGATGCATTGCTCAACTTTGTGGGCCCGAACCCATCGAGCGCCCACGACGCCACCTTGATGCTGCGATGACGCGGCGACGCTGAGTGCAAAGATGTCGACGTCGGCAGCGACGTTTTGGGCGGCGCGAAATCATAGATCCCGTCTTGGATTCCCTGGGCACCTAAATGAGACGTCGAACGTGAAGTCAATGTGATCGGATGGGCGGGGTTCGTGAAGTCCAGCGACGGGTTCTCGCGGACCGATCGGTTGGGATCGATCGACGTCGAAGCTTCGATGGAGTTGAGGAATTGCTCGTCGTTGGTCCACGAGTCTTTGGGAGACACGTTGACTTGATCCAGGCCATCAATGTCGTAGTTGCGAAAGAAGTACCACCCGCCGCTGGCCAATAACAG
Source organism: Pirellulaceae bacterium (assembly GCA_963781095.1). Lineage (GTDB taxonomy): Bacteria > Planctomycetota > Planctomycetia > Pirellulales > Pirellulaceae > Rubripirellula. Next base: position 198,478 of record CAWAEA010000010.1, on the reverse strand, counting down.
GAGCACGGCGGCAACTTGGATCGGGCTTCCACCTTGAGAGTCTGACATGACGGCGTGCTAACGTCGGTGATGTGAAAAGAGATTCGGAACCCAAACGTTCCATTGAGAAACATCGAACCGACGTCATCGCCGCCATCAGTCGGGCGTATCATTTGATTGCAAGTTGCGGCCGCCCCATGAGTCCAACCGTCGCGACGCGGCGTCGTCGTCATCGCCGTCAAAATGGGTGCGACTGGCAAAATCATCAACCTTCAGATCGAGGTCTGGTTGCGCGGCCAGAGGGTTTTCGGATTCGTCGTGGATCGCTTCCGCTGGGCGGGCGAGGCTCGACTTGCTATTTTAACCGGGGCGTTTTTGCCTCTTTCTCTCCTATCTTTCATAGACGATACTCGTGAGCGAAACGATTCAGGTCGAAGTCCCCACCGTTGGCGAATCCATCAGCGAAGTTCAAATCGGACAGTGGCTCAAGGCGGAGGGCGATTGGGTCGCGTCCGGCGAGGATCTCGTCGAGATTGAAACGGAGAAAGCGTCGGTCCAGATCCCCGCGCCCGCGAGCGGATTTCTGGAAGGGATCGCCAAACAGAGCGAAGAATTTGCGTTGATCGGTGAAGTCATCGCCACGATTCGAGTCGCTGAAAAACCCGCATCGTCGTCATCGTCACCATCGTCGAGCAAAGATGCCGCGGCGGCACCGTCCCCAGCAGCACCGGCTCCTAAGGCGCCGACTCCTAAGGCGGATCCCGCGACGGCGAAGTCGACTTCGGCCACATTCGTGATGCCGGCAGCCAAGCGGCTGCTCGATCAACACGGTCTCCGGGCCGATGAAGTACCCGCCACCGGTCCCGGCGGCCGATTGTTGAAAGAAGACGTCCAGCGCTTCGCGGCAGATCGCCCCGCGTCGACGTCGAAGCCATCCGCCCCGGCACCCTCACCACCGCCCGCGAAAGCGTCGACCGCCGTCGCCGCGACCCATCGGGCCAGCCCGGCATCGTTGGTGACCGACGGATCGTCGCACCGCAGCGAAGAAGTCAAGCCGTTGTCCATGCTCCGGCGCACCATCGCCGCACGATTGGTCGAAGCTCAACAGACGGCCGCTTTGTTGACAACGTTCAACGAAATCGACATGTCGCCGACGATGCAGATCCGAAACCAATACAAAGATCGATTCGTGGAACGACACGGAGTCAAACTGGGCTTCATGTCGTTCTTTGCCAAAGCCGCCGTCGAGGCGTTGCGGAAATTTCCCGCCGTCAATGCGGAGATTCGCGACGGCAATGCGATCTATCGGAACTATCAAGACATCGGCGTCGCGATCGGCGGCGGCAAAGGACTAGTTGTCCCTATCTTGCGGAACGTCGAACTGATGTCGTTTGCCGACATCGAGTCCACGATCGGTGATTTTGCCAAACAGGCTGGTGAGAACCGCTTGCAACCCCAGGACTTGATGGGAGGAACTTTCACGATCTCCAATGGCGGCGTCTACGGATCATTGTTGTCGACACCGATCGTCAATCCGCCGCAAAGCGGAATTTTGGGACTGCATTCGATCCAAGAACGCCCAGTGGCCATCGACGGACAAGTGGTGATCCGACCGATGATGTACGTCGCGTTGACCTACGACCACCGAATCGTCGACGGTCGCGAAGCCGTCGGATTCTTAAAGACGATCAAAGAAGTCATCGAAGAACCGGCACGGCTGTTCTTGGAACTCTAGGGAATTTCTGGAGTGCGTGCTCCTCCTATTCTCGCTTGTCTTGTCGCGGAGTGGCTATTCGTTGTAGAGTTGAGTTGGACAGTTGAGATGTGCGGGCCCTTCCAATTTTCGCAACGCGAGGAGGTTACGATGGAGCCTGAGAATTTCGATCGAGATGAGCCTTTGAGCCGTTCCAATGTGGAGCGATTTTTCATCGGGCTTAGCGAGTGCATTTTTCACTCAAAGCTGGGCGTGGTCGATGTCCAGTTGGTCGACTACGTCGGTGAAATGCTGATCCGATTCATTCGAGCCGACGACATCCATCGCGTACGCCGCCCCAATGGACGCCCCGTCACCGAGGTGTTCCAGATGTTTCGCGAAGCCGAGCAACGCATCGGGCTGGCGAGGCGTGAGGTCCACCGGCACATCGGTGATTTCACGTTGTTCTGGTCCGGGATGTATCCCGAGAGTTTACAGCATTCGGGTTCGACATCTGCGGCCAATCCATTCTTGGATTATTGTCAACAAGGCAAGCGAGCTTACGCGATCGCGGCCGAGATCGAAGCCGGGGACGAACGACCCTCTTCGGACGTGTTGATGGCCCTGAGTGATCAGTTCGAAATGTGCGCGTTCGGATTGCGAGAGATTCGCCGCGAGCTCGAAGAGGGCAGCACCGGCGACGGGTTGCTGTTGGCCTAGCGAGCGACGCGAATCCGATCGCTCGTTGCCACCGCCAACCGCCAGCCCGCTCATACCGTCATCTCGCCCATTACGGCGGTTGGGAAGGCGGCTTTAGCGGCTCCGGCGGCGGCCCGGAAACGCGCTGTTGTGCTTATGTTGCCACTGGAAATAGGGATCGTTGAGCGGGTCGGGAGCATTGAAGCTGCCGTACCGATAGGGATCGTAGCCGAAGCCGTCATAGCGATAGGGATCTGGATATCCATAGCCGTAGTTGCTTCCGAAGCCCGATCCGAAACCGGCGCCATAGCCGTATCGAGGATTGACGTATCCGCTGCCGACACCGATCGAGTAGCCGAAACCCGAGGAACTCGTCAACGGTGCCGAGTATCCGTAAGGAAGTCTCGAGTCGTTTCGGGAGATGGAGTGTCCGGAGTTGAATTGCTCCCTGTGATGCGGTCCGGACTGATATTGCCCGGCGTGGTGTTGTCCCGATGACGAGTGGCGGGGGTGCGAGCGATGTTGAGCCATCACACCGGCGTGGGGGGTCGTCCACGAGAAGGCGACCACGATGATCATCAGACGGAACATACTTAAGCTTTCGTTGCGAAGTTGACGCGAAACGTCTTAACCCTACAACTCAAACGGCGCAGCCGCGTGGACAATCGTGTTCGGAATGATCGATCGCGACACCGCAACCGGTCGAGGCGTTGCAATCGATTGCATCGTCACGAGGATCATCGCCAGCACAGCAGTTGTGTCTGGACGGCACCGACCGATGACTGCCAATCCCGCAGGTGGGCGGGCAGCGCGTGTTCATCCGATCGGGCCTCTTGCTCGATCGTGAATCCGGCATCGCTGAGCAGGCGGATGATGGCCGACACCGAGTTGCGCTCGACGCTGGCATCGGTTTCATGGACCTCGACGTAGATGGCTTCGATTCGTGGCAGACAGTCCACGATCTCCTCGAGCACCCGTTGTTCAGCTCCTTCGATATCCAGTTTTAGAAAGCTGACGTCGCGGTCTCGGATGTATCGTGAGAGTCGCACTCCACGGACACTGGTCTTTGTCGTGCCCTCACGCCTTGCCCATGCCGGATCGATCGAATTCCCGCGGGCATCGCCGCTGGCTTTCAATTCACCATAAAAATCGACGGGGCCATCGAGGTGGGTGACGGCGGCGTTGACGCACGTCACGCCGGGCAAATCATTGTGGTCAAAGTTCCTCTCGAGAACCTTGAATGCGAACGGGTCGGGCTCAAAACAGATCAACTCGGCCATCGGCCAACGTGATTTCCACTCCAACGCCGAAACGCCGATGTTGGCACCACAGTCGACGATCAAGGGTCGATCAACCGACGGTGTAAAGAATGAAGGGAACTCATCGATTTGCCGGACCATCGACTCGGCCGCATCGCGATGGTGAAAGTACAACTGGAAACCGCGGAACTTCATTCGTTGCATTGATCAGTCATACCAAGCAGAGATTCGAAACACTGGGGACTCGAAACGACGAGTTGGAAGGGAGGCATGGGAATGGACTCGGACACACCCGTTAGTACAAGTCGGTTGGCAATCCGATATAACGGAAACGGAAATCCATCCCAAGCCGCCGTATCAATCGAGACGCCATGCATGACTTCCATCTTCACATCTCCGGAACGCTGGGGTTGTTGCTGGGCGTCTGTTTAGCCGCGGGAGTGTTCGCCGATTTGTTGCACTTGCCCAAAGTGACCGCTTACTTGTTGGTCGGGCTGTTGGTCGGTCCGAGCCTGCTCGATTGGGTGCCGGGCGAGCACCGCGAAATGCTCGAGCCGATGTTGATGTTGGCGATGGCGATTGTGTTATTCAATCTTGGGTGCGAGTTCACGTTTACAAAATTTCGGCGGATCGCCAAACGATGTCTGGTGTTATCCGCAGCTGAAATTTTTGCGACGTTTTCGTTGGTGTTGGTTGGGTTGTTGATGTTCGGTTGTTCGCCCAGCATGTCATTGCTGTTGGGTTGCTTAGCCGTGGCGACGGCGCCGGCGACCACCATCTTGGTCTTGAAAGAATTCCGGTCCGAAGGCCCTGTGACGGAGAGCACTGGGTTTTTGGTTGCGATGAACAACTTCGCCTGCATCTTGATGTTCGAGTTTGGTTTTTTGATCATTCAAATGACCCAAGGCAGCATGCAGACTCCGCTCGGGACTCAAGTCCTAAGCGTCGTGTTTGACATCGCCGGATCTACTGCATTGGGCGTGGCCGGCGGTTTGGTGGTCAGCTACGGATGCGGGTTACTCAACTCGAAACGTTGGCTGGTTTTGTTGGTGGCGACCGCGACGTTTTTGTTGGGTTTGAACGAGTCGCTCAACATACCGTATCTGTTGACGTTCTTTGTGATGGGCGTCACGGTGGCGAACACGTCGGACTACAAATCCAAGATCACCGACGAACTCGATCATATTTCCGGGTTGCTTGCCGTCTTGTTTTTTGCGGTGCATGGAACGGGGTTGGATGTCGGCCAGTTTATCGCGGCCGGGGCATTGGGTGCGGTTTATATTGTGTTTCGGATCGCCGGTAAATGCATCGGCGTCTACGTTGCCGCTCGCGTGACCAAGCAACCGATTGAGGTGCGTCATTGGCTCGGGGCATGCTTGTTGGCCCAAGCGGGCGCGGCGATTGCATTGTCATCGATTGCGGTCGAGCGCAATCCCGAACTCGGGAAACCGATCCAGGACATCATTTTGGGATCCGTGGTGTTGTTCGAAATCATCGGTCCGCTGTTGATCCGCAAGGCGCTTTTACAGACCGGCGAGGTTCCGTTGGCACAAGCCATCCATCACACCACCCGCACTCCGCTTGAGCAGTTGCGAAGCGTCGTTGATCGGTTCCGATCCAGCGTCGATGGAGTGGAAATCACTCCCTCCAAAACGAGCCGGGTGATTGTCCAAGACTTGATTCGGAAAACAAGCGGCATTCACCAATCGGCCAACTTTGACGCGGTCGTTGACCATATCGAACATAGTCACGACAACACGTATCCGGTCGTCGATGACAAGCAACGAGTTGTGGGTGTGATTCGTTATCCGCTATTGAGCGACGTGATGTTTGATCAAAGCGCTTCGATGTTGGTCTGTGCGGAAGACTTGGTCAGTGCCACGGATGCAATTTTGCATCCGGACGAACCGGCCAGCCGCGCCTTCGAACTGTTCCAGGACGAGACGGACGACTGCATCCCGGTCGTCACTCGTGGCGTGCCCAACGAGTTGATCGGGGTGGTCCGACGCAGCGATGTGGTCCACGCTTTGATCAGTCAACGCCGCGGCAAAAAGTAACCCGGGTGGTGACCAGCCCGCGGTTGACTAATTTCCAGTTGACTGGAATCGCCCACGGTGGATCGCTCTCGCGATGGCGTAAATTGCGATCGCGGTGGAGACGCCAGCGGTGTCGGCGGCAAAGTCCATGATGTCGCTCGTTCGCCCTGGCACGAATTTCTGTGTGATCTCGTCGAAGGCGGCGTAGACAACACCGACCGCGAAGATGACCGCGAATCGCTTCAAGACCCACTCGCACGTGGTGCTGTAGCACAACAGCATCGCCAATCCGAAGAATGCCGAAAAGTGTTTGACCTTGTCGTTAATCTTGGGCGAGAAATCGTGGACGGCCGGCAAGTGGGTCCCGGCAAAGATCGCGACCCAGTAGATCACCAACGCGATGATTGCTAGCCGGATTCCCAACAGTGATATTTTTGTGACCGGACGCATCGGCAAGTTTTCAATCGAGTAGGCTGACGTGCACGTCGAAACGCTCGCCGCTGACGCTGATGCGATCGAATTTCGAAAGGATTGTCGAATCGAGAACACGCTCACACCCATTTTCTTGTTAAGACTGGAAATAACTTCCCGATTGACGTTCAATCCGTTAATTTCCACACCTTCCTTTTCTTCCGCACAAGCTTCCATCGATCCTAAAAGGTGTCGCTCGTGAATCGTTTTGTGACCAGTTTTGTTTTTTTGACATGGCTGAGCTTCAGCCCCCCGCTACTCGGCGACGAACCCCCTCTGAGCGGCGAACAACCCCCGTTGGGCGGCGTTGAAACGCCGGACGCCGCGGCGTCGCGGGCAAAGTCAGAGCGAAAGTGGAAATCGCTGGAATCAAAATGGGTTTCATGCAACTTCGGCGGCGATGGTGAGATCTCGATCGAGCCGGCGAAAGCCACGGAGCCGACTCAATCTCCCACGCCGCGATCCGACTTGGGCGAATGGATCAAAGTCGGTCTCGGCGATCCGTTGACCGGGGCGCGGTGGAGCGGCGAGGCGCCGACCGAGAACTTCGAACTCGAGTTGGAAGCACGTCGCACCGAAGGCTTTGATTTCTTCTGCGGTTTGACATTTCCAGTCGGTGAATCCCATGTCACGTTCGTGCTCGGTGGTTGGGGCGGCGGCGTTGTCGGGATCAGCAACATCGACGGACTCGACGCCAGCGAGAATGAGCAGACGTATTACCAGACGTTTAAAAATGACGAGTGGCAGAAGATCCGAGTGCGGGTGGATCCCGAGCAAATCCAGTGCTGGATCAATGACAAAATCTCCGTCGAACAGCCGCGCAAGGACCATCGGTTCGATCTTCGATATGAAATGGAAGTTTGCCGCCCGATCGGGATGGCCGCTTACATGTGCAAGGCCGAGTATCGCAACATGCGGATTCGTGAACTGACCAAAAAGGATTTGGAGGACGCGAAAAAGGCGGCTGAAACGCGGGCGGCGGAAGACGACGAATGATCCGGCGTGACGAGCAAGCGGACAGGCCGATTGAGTTCGACACGCATTGGATGACGCGAGCGCTCGAACAGGCGTTCGAAGCGGCGACGGCGGACGAAGTCCCGGTCGGCGCCGTGATCGTTCGTGACGGCGAACTGATCGCTTCGGCATCGAACCAACGTGAATCGTTGAGCGATCCGACGGCGCACGCTGAGATGATCGCGATCACTCAAGCGGCCGCATCGATCCAAGATTGGCGTTTGGAGCGATGCACGTTGTACGTGACACTCGAGCCATGCTTGATGTGCGCGGGAGCGATTTTGCAGTCGCGAATTCCGCGAGTCGTGTTCGGTGCGTCGGATCCCAAAGGCGGCGCCGTGACGAGTCTGTTCCGTGTTTTGGACGATCCTCGATTGAACCACCAATGCAACGTTACCACTGGAATTCTGGCGGAAGCATCCGGGCGAGTGCTAAGCGAATTCTTCGCCGCCAAACGAGCGATGGGTAAAAAGTAGGCCGATTCTGCTGTGCTGTCGCTCCCCGGGTCCGTCCCACGGATGCGTTTAACCTGTGCGGGTTTTGATGATTCTGCTTTTTTTGCCGTTTCTATTGACAAACAAGCTAAGCCTTTTTGCCTGACCTGGCCGATACTACCGGCATAACCCGAAGTTTTCTGGTTTGACGTGCCTGTTGCGGGCACATCGGGCCAGAGCGGGGGGCGTCGAAATCTGTTTCGGCGATTGGGATGACGGGAGTCGGCTGCGGGTCGGTTCCCCGAGAATTATTAACTGCAAGACGGTGGAACAAGCGATGTCGGTACGGAAGCTGACTGCAAGTCTACTCACAGCCCTAGCTTTGCTGGGCGGAGTCGCATCGGTGGAAGCCCAGGAACATTTTCCTGCGGCTGATCCTTTCGCGTTCGATCCCGACTTCAATTGGTTCGAGCCCGTCTATGACGTGGACTTGGCCGATATGAAGCCGAAGAAACGGGCGCCCACAGGATGGTTCGCGACGTACGATCGCTTGAACCTTTACGGGTCACGTCCCGAGTTGGATGAACCCACAACCAACTTGTCCGGCACGACCAACGCCGAGACCAAACTCGACTCGGGTTGGGGGCACCGATACGAAATCGGTTACATGCTGCCTGACGTCGACAAAGGTTGGGGGTTCAACTGGACCAGCAACGATGTCTGGGGTACTTACGCGGTTCGCCGCGAACGCGTCAACCGTTACAACGGTGGACAAGTTGTGGGTGGATCGGGTGATAGCGATGCGCTCGGTGCGTTCGGTTTTGAGACCCCTCCCGGGGTTCGAAACAATGAAGGATACAGCTACCGTTTCATCGACATCACGAACTCCGAAAACGTCATCAAGTACGACAGCTACGAGCTCAATAAGACTTGGCGAATGGAACCGTACCATTACGGCGGGATCCTTGAACCGTTGGTCGGTCTGCGATACATGCGTGTCAACGACTACAACTACGCTCAGAGTTTTGACTTGACGACGGGCGAACTGCTCGAAGTCCCCAACGTGAACACGATTGTCGAGCAATTGACCTCGGACAACGCGGTCACGTCCAATGACATGATCGGTGGACAGGTCGGTTTCCGATACACCAAGGCGGTCAATCGGTTCACTTACTCGTCCGACTTCAAGGCGTTCTTTGGTGGCAACTACCAATTCTCGACCTACGACCGAACGATTGAACGGGTCGTTTACAACAACCCGGCGGACGTGGGCGACCCGCCTTTGTTCATCCGCCACGACAAGGACACGGTTAGGCCGCAATACACTCGCAACGAAGAGTTCTTTGTCGGATTCGATGTTCGCGGTGAGGTCGGCTACCAATTGACCAAGATGATCCAAGTTCGTGCGGGTTTCCAATTGATCGACATCGGCCGCGGATTGTGGCGAGGCGGTTCAGGTACCGGCGGAGTCCTTTCATCCGGCGACAATGATCAAGACTATGTCATGGTCGGCGGCACGTTCGGCTTGAGCTTGAACCACTAGAACAAACTCGTCATCCCAAATTACGAAAACGAAAACGGTGGCTCGAAGGTAACTTCGAGTCACCGTTTTTTTCGTGAGTCAGCGGAGACACTCAAAGTCGTTGATCGCTCCGCCGATCAATGCCACGTCTACAATGCCACGTCCACAACCGTCAACACAAAGAACTCGCGGGGCGTTGCCCACACGGTTCAACAAAAGCCGACCACGACCGCGCGTAAAAAAACCGATACGATCGGCCAATCATTTTATGGCCAGTCGCATCGGAGAATCACTTGGGCGGGTCGGACGACGAGAGTGTTGCTCACACCTTGGTGGCGAGTGCTCGCAATTCGTCCAGTTCAACCGTCAATCGGTGACGCAGTGGGCTTTCCGGACGCAATTCGTCCTCGAGCAGTTCCTCGGCCTTGTCAAAGGTCTCTTCGGTTCGGTCTTCGGTCTTCATCATTTGCCGAAACATATTCTCGACGGTGGACTCGGTAAGCAAAACACTCTCCCAGATTAGTAGTAACACGGTACCGCTGCGAAGAGTTCGAGCGTCGCCATCCGCGTCAATCACGTACCCACTGATTCTAGGATAGCAGCACGGCGCTGCAAGGGGCAAAAGTTCTTCACGACCGCACGAAGGCAAAAGAAGTTCGCGCGAAAAACCGTTTTTTAGTGTCGCACTTCGAGCACCCGATTGTCTTCGCTCAGTTCGGTCATGTGATGTGCCGTTTGCGCCACCGTGAATCGGATCTGTTCCTCGCTATGCTCACTGGTGATGAAAAATCTCAGCCGCGCCGCGGACTCATCCACGGCGGGATACAAAATCGGTTGCACGTTGATCCCATCGCCTTTCAAACGATTGGATAATCGCAACGCCTTCATCGAGTTGCCCGTGATGACGGGTACGACCGGCGTGCCGCCACTGTCACCGGTATCCAAGCCGGCTTCGCGACAAAGCGAAAGGAACAGCTCGCTTCGTTTGCGAAGTCGGTCCACACGATCGGGTTCTTGATCGAGCGTGTCAATTGCCGCGAGCGCCGCCGCAACTTGAGCCGGTGGCATACCGACGCTGAATACGAAACCGGGTGCCGTGTAACGCAGCAGTTCCACCAACGCCTCACTGCCGGCGATGTAGCCGCCACACGATGCGGCGCTCTTGCTGAGCGTGCCCATCCAAATGTCGACGTCCCGAGCGTTGATGCCGAAATGCTCGGCCATGCCGCGACCGGTCTTGCCCATCGTTCCGAAGCTGTGGGCTTCGTCGACCATCAACATCGCCCGGTGCTTCTTTTTCACTTCAACGAACTTCGGCAGGTCGGCGAAGTCACCGTCCATGCTGTAGACGCCTTCGATGACTACCAGGACGCGGCGATACTGATCACGCAGTTCGATCAACATGCGATCGAGCGCCTCGTAATCGTTGTGCGGAAACGGGCGACGTCGAGCACCCGAGAGCAACGCACCCTGCACGATGCTGTTGTGGGAAAGCGCGTCGTGAACGATCAAATCGCCGGCACCGACCAAGTGGCCGATCGTGGTTTCGTTGGTGGCGTGTCCGCCCACCATCAAAATCGAATTGTCGACGCCGATCCACTTCGCGATTCGCTTTTCGAGTTGACCGTGAATCGGTTTTTCGCCTGACACCAATCGGCTCGCCGAGACGCTGGTGCCGTACTTTCGCACCGCAGCGGCTGCCGCGTCCGAGACCGCCGGGTGACCGCTAAGCCCAAGGTAGTTGTAACTGGCGAAGCTGATCAGCTCGCGACCATCGACAATCGTTTTGTCGCCGACGATGCCGTCGTGAACGGTGAAGTACGGGTTGGGAACACCGGTCATCAACATTTGCCGCATCGTCGTTTTTAATCGTCGATACTCGGCAAACTGTTCGACGCTGTCTTCCGCTTCGACCGGCTCAGGCTTGACGCTGCCGTTTCGCATCGAAGTCGACCGCGCGTCGGCGGCGATCGATTCCTCGTCGTGAATTTCGCCTCTTAGCACGGCTTCGGCGATCGACTCACCGCCGGGCGGCAAGTAACGCTGGATCGCCATCGCGGTCTGGCCGATCGTCTCGATTTCATCGAGCACTTGCTCGGGGAAGCGACCGCCGAACGTGCGTTCTAATTTGCGTGCGATTTCGAGCCGTTCGAGACTGTCGAGCCCCAAGTCCAGCACGATGTTGGTATCGATGTTCAAATGCCCGGCGCGCTCACCCGCGACGTGCCGAACGTGGTGTCCGATCACTTCGACGATCGCGCTGCTGACGTCCGAGGGATCAATCTTTTGGGACCCGCCGGCGGCGGCGGCCTGCATCATCGGCGCCGCGTCCTTCATCGCCGCGCCGTTGCTCTCTTCCCATCGAACCCATTTGGCGATCAGTTTGAGATCGCCGTCGCGAACGGCGTGCAGACAGGCGTGACGCTGAATCTTACCGCTGCTGGTTTTAGGAATGCTGCTGTTTCGGACCAAGTAGACGGCGTCGGGCGGCAACTCGTGCTCCGCCGTGACGGCCCGGCGGATCGCTTGGATGTGCGAATCCCAATCCAGATTACGGCTGCGCAGCACCTCTGCCACGATCACCAACTGTTCGCGTCCGTCGTATTCCATCGCGACTGCTCCGACCGACCCGGCCTGAACAGCGTCGGACGCCGCTTCGACCGTTTCTTCGATATCTTGCGGATACCGATTGACGCCGCGGACGATGATCATGTCCTTCAATCGGCCCGACACGTAAAGCTGGTTCTCGTACAGGAATCCTAAGTCCCCGGTGCGTAGGAACGGCCCCTCGCCGTCGAAGGTGGTGGCACGGAACGTTTGCGTCGTCGCCTCTTTGCGGCGATAGTATCCCTGGCCCACCGAAGGGCTCTGGATCCAAATCTCGCCGATCGAATCACCCGGCAATTTCTCGCGGGTTTCTGGGTCGACAATGATCACTCGCTCGCTCGAGAGTACCGCGCCACATCCAACCAGGTTGCGGGCGGAGTCGTGATCGGCAGATACCGGTCGAACAATTTTCTGTTCCAAACCACGACCGTCAAACGTGTTCATGATCGGACGCGGCAAGTTCGGTCCGCCCGTCACGATCAACGTCGTCTCGGCCATGCCATAGCACGGAAGCGCCGCGTTGGAATTGAATCCAAGCTTTCCAAAACGGTTTGCGAATTCGGTTAGCGTCGATGCTCGGATCGGCTCAGCTCCATTGAACGCGATCTGCCATTTCGACAGATCGACACCGTCGAGTTCCGAATCCAAAATCTTGTCGGCGCACAACTGATAAGAGAAGTTCGGACCGCCGCTAATCGTGACGCCGTACTTCGAAATGCCTTGCAACCACCGCACCGGCCGCTGCAGAAACGTCATCGGACTCATCAACACATTGGGACGGCCCGTGTAAAGCGGCATCAACACGCCGCCGACCAAACCCATATCGTGGTACGTCGGTAACCACGTCATGCCGACGAAGTCGCGATCGGGCTGGAAGGCTTCGAGAATCAACTCGCTATTAGCGATCAAGTTGCCCTGGTTCAGCATCACGCCCTTGGGCGAACCAGTCGATCCGCTGGTGTACTGCAACACCGCCAACGAGTGCTCACTCAACCGCGGCCGTCTCCAAGAGGCATCATCACGGCATCTGGTATCGTCGGTGCCGAGCAACTGGACGCCGATCAAGTCGTCGTGTTGTTGATCGCCCGAAAGTTGGTCGACGATGTTGCGAGTCGACAAAGCCCATCGGGCATTGGCATCGACAACGATCGATCGGATTCGGGACGCCTTGCGGTTGCGTCGTGGCGGATAAGCCGGAACGGCAATCGCACCGGCCGCGTGACAGGCAAAGAACCCGGTCACAAATTCCAGCCCCGGCGGATACACCAATAACACTCGGTCGCCCGCACGTACCCGGCACTCGGATTGCAAATAACCAGCGAGCGACCGTATCTCGTCCCATAATTCGCGGTACGTTAATCGCTGTTCGACCGACTCCGTATCGGTGAAAATGTAGGCGGTTTCACTCGGTCGGTGCGTTGCCCAATGCTCAAGCACCGAAACAAAATGGTCTCGTGGAGGCGGATGGGAACCGAAATAGGCGTGCGAGTCCACGGAGCGAATCACCGTTTGGTCAGCGAATGAAGTGACGTAAACCAATCGAGAACAAACCGACCCGATTGGCTAAAACATGAGGGAATAAACTGCCCAGGTTCGATCCATTAACCTGGCTTCGGCAATCCCCTAAGATACCGAAACGGTCATTTGAGTCATCGTGCCACGGTGCGTTTCGGAAAAAAACCTCCCAAACTACCTGACCGCTACCGATTCCGAGCTTTGGTGGGAATGTCGCGAGAGTCTCCGACCCGCTCGATTCTAATCAACCACCCAAGAGACGATTGACGATGCCGACTTCCAAACCAACCGTGGACGCCATGAGGTCACAACTGGAATCAACGGCGATCCCCCAGGAGTCCCCCCCGGTGGTTGGCCAACCGATGGCTCTCATCGATCGCGTCGTCGATCTGCTCGATCCGGCGGGGAACGTGTTGATCGGTACCACGCTCGAGCAGGCTAGGTCGGCCGTCCGCAGCGGGAATGTCGAAGCCGTGCGGCAAATTGGCGGGCAATTCGCGATCCTCGAACAATCGGGCAAGACGCTCCGAATGGCTCGATCGATCGGACGTCCGATGAGGTACTTCTTGGCCAAGCGGGCCGAGGGACCCGCGCTCATCGTGGCGGAGCGGATGGACGAAATCGCTGACCAACTAAAAAAAGAAGGATTATTCGACCAATTTCGGCCCGCCTATACCCGAATGGTGCCGGCTCACCACCTGCTCGAATTGCAATTGGTCGGGTGTCCCGATCCCAACCCCAAACTTCATCGATTTTTTGCACCCCCGCGGAACCGATTGCCCGCCGACATCGACGAAATTGGTAGGGCCTACATCGGACGACTCGCCGAAGCGATCGACGGTTGGCTCGACAACCTTCCGAGCGACGAGCCGATCGGAGTCATGTTCAGCGGTGGAGTCGACAGCGGTGCGGTGTTAATGGTGTTGGATTTTTTGGTACGGCGACGCGGCCAATCACCCTCACGTATCAAGGCATTCACGTTGTCGCTCCAGGACGATTCGTCGGATCCACGCCAAGCGGCCGAGTTCCTCAAGCAAGTCGATCGCGAAATGTTTTTGGAAGTCGTGTCGGTCCCGGCGGCGAGCGTGTCGTGGCAGGATGCGGTTCGGGTGATCGAAGACTATAAGCCACTCGACGTTCAATCCGCGACCATGGGGCTTGCGTTGCTTAAAGAAGTTCGGCGCCGTTATCCCGATTGGATTCACATGATCGATGGTGACGGCGGCGATGAGAACTTGAAGGATTACCCGATCGAGGAGAATCCCGAATTGACGATCCGCAGCGTGCTAGGAAACAGGATGCTCTATCAAGAGGGATGGGGCGTCGATGCGGTCAAACACTCGCTGACCTACAGCGGCGGTCAGAGTCGTGGTCACGTACGAACAGCGCCCGGCAACGTCGCTAGGATTCCGAGGCTTCAGCCCCTTCGCGGTCCCCGATGTGATCGAAGTGGCCGAGGCGATCCCGTTCGTCGAGCTGACGGATTGGAGTCACGAAAAACTTTACGAACTGAAAGGCCGAGTCGTGGCATCGGGAGTTCACCAGATCACCGGCACGGAAATGCCAGCGTTCCCGAAACAGCGATTTCAGCGCGGGGCGGTCGACGCGAAGACCTTCGACGCCATGTTCCCTCGATCGGATCGCGAATACCGCCGGGCGTTCGACGAACTATTTGCTTGATTAGCTCAAGTATGATGTCTCGGCGCCCGTGAGATCCGTGAACCCCGTTTGAAGGTGAAAGACATGTTTTCGAAACCGACCCGCCGAGACTTTTTAACGATCACGGCCGCCTCCATTGCGGCCTCGCAGGGTGCGGTCGCGATGGCTCGTGACGCGGCTCAAGAATCGGGTGAAGAGAACCATTCGAGCTCAGGGCCCAAGATAGGGGTTTTTACCAAACCACTGAATTCAATCTCGTTCGACATGTTGGCCGATCGGTTGGCCGACGCCGGTTTCGATGGAATCGAAGCCACCGTTCGAAAGGGCGGAAACGTCGAACCCGAGTCCGTCGAACAGAACCTGCCGCGGTTGGTCGAATCGCTCGCTCGGCGAGGTCTTACCGTGATGGTGTTGACGTCGGACATCAACGACGCGTCCGACCCGCTGAGCGAACGTGTGTTGCGCACCGCGGCGACGTTGGGAATCACCAAGTACCGGATGCAATACTTCAAGTACGATCTCGACCGGCCGATCTTGTCCCAGATCGAATCTTGGCGTCCCCAGCTTCGTGAATTGGCGGCGATGAACCACGAATTTGGCGTCCAAGGGTTGTACCAAAATCATGCGGGAGAGCGATACTTTGGCTCCGCGATCTGGGATCTTAACGTTGCCCTCGATGGGATCGATCCGCGCAGATCGGTGTTGCGTATGATATCCGCCACGCGATCGCCGAAGCGGGCATGTCGTGGCCTGTAGCCCTCCATCTGATCCGCCCGCGAATCGGAGTGTTTTACGTCAAAGACTTCCGTTGGGACGGGAACCAAACGGTGAACGTGCCGCTGGGTCAGGGAAGGGTAACCGAGAAAGCGATCAAGGCATTGCACCTGAGCGACTTCGATGGTCCCGTCTCGTTGCACGAGGAATACCTTGATCACAACGACCCGGAACTCGTCCCGCAACATTTGGCGGCGATGAGAACGGACTTGGAGACGCTAAGCTCTTGGATCAAGTCGGGTGACTAGCGACAACGAAAAAAGCTCGGAGGGACGAATCCCGCCGAGCTCTCAAGTGATTCCTTTGCCACGTGGCGACTCCAAAGCGGTGTTCCGGACTGCTTATCGAAGTCGGAGCCGCCGGACGAATATCGCCGCTTAGAAGTTGATGGCGACGCCGAGGTCGACGCCCTGAACCCACAAGCTCGAGTCGACAAAGTCGAGGCTTGGGCTTGCACCGGCGTTTCCGGTTCCGATCAGGTTGCCTTGGACGTTGCGGTTGACTGCATCGCCGGCCAGAGCCACGTTATCGAAGTAGATGAAGCTATAACCGACGGTGAGCGCCACGTTGGGACGGAAATTGTATCCGATCTTGAAGTTGGCTTCGGGTGCGAAGGCGAAGACGCTACGATCCAAATCCATTGGAGTCGATCCGGTCAATACTCCGCCGCTGCCGCCGGTTGCTCCCAAACCAGGAATCTGGCGAGTGTAGCTGCCGGACGATGACACCCGTTGTTCCATGCTGCCCAAGTGAACCTTCGTCAACGAGCTGGCTGTCCAACGTCCTCGGTGCATGATCATGTCGAACCCGAGCTGACCACCGTTGAAGGTGTTATCGGCTTCGAAGCGGTCCGAGAATGTGCGAGTCGTGCCCGCCGTGTTGCCACCGTTGTTGATCAAGTTGGTGGTTGAGCTGTTGATGCTAAGCGAATCATCAATGTCGAAGTGTGAGTAACCGCCGATGAAGTCGAGATTGCAATTCTTACCACTGCCAAAGCGAAAGCGACCGTACGCTTCCACGGCTCGGATGTCCAAGGAGCTTTCCGCTTGCAAGTCGCCGAGGAAGATGCCTTGGAGGTTGACCAGCAACGCGTCTTCACCCACCGCACCGCCGCTGGTGTTGAAGAAGGAGCGGCCGACCGAAGGGCCGTTCCCGTCTCCGTCATAGTTGAAATCGCTGCCGCTCTCGTCGAGCATCCAGAAACGTCCGCCGACTCCGACGTGCTCGGTCAACCACAACCCGCCGTCAACTCGGAAGCCGGCCGACAATTCGTTCTGGCCCTCGCCACCGAACAGCGTTTGCACGTTGCC
This sequence comes from Pirellulaceae bacterium, assembly GCA_963781095.1. Classification (GTDB taxonomy): domain Bacteria; phylum Planctomycetota; class Planctomycetia; order Pirellulales; family Pirellulaceae; genus Rubripirellula. Next base: position 181,506 of record CAWAEA010000010.1, on the reverse strand, counting down.
GGGTCCGCCCAATACGGGCAGGGTGCCCGAATCGGAACCTAACACCAATGGCGGCAGATCGCGAGGTTGTGCAAACCACAGCAACGCTTCGAGCGATGCCCACGCATTTGTGTCACACTGATTGAACATTCGGGACATCCGACGGGATGTGCCGCAGGAGGAACCGCAGCCGCCGTTGCAGCTTGCCGATTCACATCCACAGGCGGTGCCCATGGAGTACCCCATCTCCGCGCCGCATCCGCCGCCGCAGTCGCTCGACCCGCAACCGCAATCACCGCTGTACGCGCTGTACGATGGGGATTGCATTTGCGTCGAATGCAGATGCGAACCTTGCACCGGAGCGTATACGGTATCGTCTTCGGTATAGGCAACAACTTCGTTGCCGTAAATTTCGGTTTCGTCGGAATAGGCCGCATCTTCACCGAAGTAAGCGTCTTCGCCGTATCCAGGAAGATCTCCGATGATTGACTTGCCATTATCTGCCATTGCCACGCTGGTGCCTGAAAGCAACATTGCTGTCAGGGCCAGCTTCTTCAATTTGGTTTTCATAAAACGTCTCTTACAGTCCGGGAACACTGATTGACTGGTATAAGACAATCGACCGGATCCACCGGACTATGCAGCACGGTCATCAGAGCCCGAACACACGATCTAAGTTGCCCAGCTTGACGGGTGAAAGCGTCAGGGATTGCCTAGCATCTCAAAACGATGCGTTAGAATGCATGTTTCACGGCGAACGGGGCCTAGAGAGAGGTTTTTGGCCCCCCGCCGACGCCAATCTTTTCTATTTTTATTGACAAAGTGGTACCGATGTCGGCCGGAAAGACACGCCCCGAGAACTCACCATCCTCCGACCCCGTGTCGAACGCCGCCTCGAACTCCGAGGGCGAGCTGAGGTTGAGCGAGTTCGAGTTGATCAATTCGGACGCGGTCAACGAACCGCCGGCTCCCGATCCGCTTGCCCCCGATCCGATCGATTCGTCGGACAATCAAGCCAACAAACGTCGGGGAAAGGACACCGGCAAGACGCTGTCGATCCTGTCACGTCAAGGGTTTCGGCCGCAACTGATTCGCTGGAAACGTCAACTCGGGCTGGTAAATGCTTTCGAATCGAAGTTGATGGCGGAGCCCGATAGTGATCTTCGCAAGCGGTCGCTCGCCATCCGATACCGTGCGATGGCCGGCGAGAAACTTTCGACCATCCTACCCGAGGCCTATGCGTTGACTCGCGAAGCCGGGCGTCGCGCACTTTCGATGCGGCACTACGACGTCCAAATCATCGGCGGCATTGCGTTGTTCGAAGGCTACATCGCCGAGATGCAAACGGGCGAAGGCAAGACATTGACGGCGACTTTGCCCCTGTATTTGCACTCGTTGACCGGCAAAGGGGCAGCACCTGGCGACCGTCAACGACTACTTAGCCAAGCGGGATGCCGAGTGGATGGAACCGCTGTTCGCAATGCTCGGGGTCGATGTCGGCATTATCCAAACCCCCGATGATCAAACCTCACGACGCAAATCCTACGGAGCGGCAATCACCTACGGCACGGCAAAAGAATTCGGCTTCGATTTCCTGCGAGATCGGTTGCTCCTGAGAGCCCAAAACCGGTTGCAGACCGAAATGCTCGGCGACGGAGGTGCCGGTTTCGGGGGCAGCGGGGATGAGATCGTGATGCGCGGGATGCACTTCTGTTTGGTCGACGAAGCGGACAGCATTCTGATCGACGAAGCTCGCACCCCACTGATCATCGGCAGCATTGAGGACAACGTTCGAGACCAGATCGTCGAAACCTATCGGTGGGCTTCGGACACCGCCACCGAGTACGAATTGAACGATCACTTCACGATCCACCCGGACACAAAACAGTACGAGCTGACCTCGCGTGGTCGCCAAAAAGTTCGTGCGTTGCCCAAGCCTGATTTGGTTCGCACGATGGGTTTGGTGGATCTTTACGAGTACACCGAGCGGGCGATCAAAGTCCACGCCGAGTTCATACTGGATCGTCAATACGTGGTCCGGCCGGGGGACAAAGGCGTCGACGAGATCGTGATCGTGGACGAGTTCACCGGACGCTTGGCGGAGGGCCGCAAGTGGCGTGACGGCATCCACCAAGCGATCGAATCGAAGGAGAAGATCGAGATCAGTGTTCCGACGGGCCAGGCCGCGCGGATCACCGTCCAAGACTTGTTCCTTCGTTATCCCCACCTAGCCGGAATGACAGGCACAGCGGCGACCAGCGCGAGTGAACTGCGACGTATCTACCGCACGCCGGTGCTGCGCGTCCCGACGAATAAGCCGCCCAAACGAGTTCGGCTCCACGACCGAGTGTTCGGCACGATGGAGCGAAAATTTGATGCGATCGTGGAAGAAATCAAGGAAATTCACGCCGCCGGACGGCCGATCCTGATCGGGACTCGTTCGATCGATAAAAGCGAATTGTTGTCGCGGATGTTGAAGCAAATCGGAATCGATCACAAAGTCTTGAACGCCAACAACGTCGAACAAGAAGCCGAGATCGTCGCGGCGGCGGGCGGCGCGGGCCGAGTCACGGTGGCGACGAACATGGCCGGGCGGGGTACCGACATTAAACTGTCCGATGGCGTCGAAAAGACCGGCGGCATGCACGTGATTTGTACCGAGCTGCACGATGCTGCGCGAATCGACCGGCAATTGATCGGACGATGTGGTCGGCAAGGCGACAGCGGTTCGTACCGGCAATACCTATCACTCGATGACGACATTTTAAAGACCGGTCTGGGTGTCAAAAAGTCAGACCGATTGAAGACGCAAGGGGCGGCAACGGGCGGCTCCGTCGACCGGCTCGCAAAACTGTTCCGCAAGGCCCAGCGAACGGTGGAACGAAAACACTTCCGAGACCGAATGGTGCTGATGCACCATGAGAAAGAACGCAAGAAAATGCAGAGAGAAATCGGCCAGGATCCGTATCTGGATACGCCAGATTGATTCCTCGGCAGCACGATGCATCGGCTATTTGGCGTTTAGATTCGACAGTCTGTCAGAGCGATCACATCGTAAAGCCGTCTTCGATCGTCGCATCCTTGATCACGATCGGGATGCCGTCGCGGATTTGCAGTGGCTCTTCTTCGCCTTGGTGCTCGATTCCCTTGTCGTTGTTGATTTTGACGTTCTTTCCGATGCGGCAATTTTTGTCCAAGATCGTACCGATGATGGTTGATCCCGCGCCGATTCCGACGGGGATCTGTCCCTCGTTCACGGCGTCTTCGATCTCATCGGCGCCCATCACGACGCAATCCTTCACCGTGACGTTGTCGCCGATCACGGTCCGCAATCCGATGACGCTGTTTTCGATCGTGACGTTGTCGCCGATGCAGCATCCGTCGGCGATCAAGCTGCCGCTGATCTTCGTATTTCCCATGATGGTGGGAGGCAGGAACCGCGGTCGGCTGTAGATTGGCTCATTTCGGTTTCGAATGTCAAATGGCGGATTCTTACCCGCCAACGACAGATTGGCCTCGTAGAAGGCGCGGATCGTTCCGATGTCTTCCCAGTATCCATCGAACAAGTGAACTTGAACCTTGTGCGACTTGAGTGCCTCGGGGAACACCTCTTTGCCAAAGTCTTGATGATCGGTACTGCGCAGCAGATCGACCATCACGTCTTTGTTGAAGATGTACAGGCCCATGCTGGCCAAACAATCGCGACCTTGGCTGGGGATGCCGCGAGCGTCGATCCAGGCCGGATCCATTCGCACTTTGGCGAGCTCTTCCTCGGATTTCGGCTTTTCAACGAACCCCTGCACACGGCCATCATCGTCGACCTGCATGATGCCAAGTGACGAGGCGTCTTTGCGGGATACCGGGATGCCGGCGATCGTGGCGGCGGCACCCGATTCGATGTGGGTCTTCATCATGTCGCGAAAATCCATCCGGTACAGTTGGTCACCGGACAGAATCAATACATGCTCGATCCAACTCTCTTGCAAGTGGACCAAATTCTTCCGAACGGCGTCGGCGGTTCCTTGGTACCAATCGGTGCCTTCCTGGACGGTTTGTTGGGCCGCCAATAATTCGACGAACCCGCCGCTAAAATGATCAAAGGCGTACGTCTGACGCAGGTGACGGTGCAAACTCTCCGACAAGAATTGGGTCAACACGTAAGCCCGATTCAAGCCGCTGTTGATGCAGTTGCTGATCGGAATGTCGATCAGCCGATACTTCGCCGCCAACGGGACCGCCGGTTTGGCACGAATTTTGGTCAGCGGAAACAAGCGGGTTCCCCGTCCGCCGCCAAGAATCAATGCAATCGTGTTTGAGAGATCCATGAGTATTCTGTTTGCTTAAAGTGCGTCGTGTTAGAAAGTTTCGCGTTCGTTTCGTTGTTGTACCTAGCTCCCCCAATTGCCGGAACCGTTGATGCAAAATCCTTACCAATACTTTTCAAAACGAATCGACCCGGGGCCGGCGTAGTCGTGAACATCCGAAAAGCCCGCGTCGGTCAAGATCGGCAGCATGCCGGGCGTCGACGGCGGCTCAGCTCCCGGTGGAACATATCCGATCATTGCCGGATTTCCGCACAGGAAGACGTGGGTGTTGTTCGGCGACAACGGATCACCCGCTAATTCTGACATCCGGCCGGATGTGAACAGCGTCTGCAGATATTGTTTCCCGACATAGCCCGGATGCGACGGATCCAAATTCTCGGGATCGCGAGTCGTGAAGCACAAGTAGCGGTAATTCGTAAACTGGCTGCTCAGCAGGGCGTGTTCTTTGGCGTACCCCAAATCTCGTCTTTGACGCACGCTGGTCACGTTGACGATTTTGCCACGATGACCGGTCGCTAACAAATGGGCGGTCATCGCGTTGTGAGGTGCCTCGCCGGTTCCGGTTCCGAGCATCAACACCGTGTCGTCGGGATCGATTTCGCCCAACACGTAGTGACCCACGATTTTGCTCTGCAATTCCAGTCTGCCTCCCGGGGCTAGACAGAATAATCGAGGCGTCAGCACCGGTGGCTTCTTGTCCGCCGAGTCGGATTGCCGAACCAGCGTCACGTAGAACTCGAGGTAGTCGATCGAATCGACCGGCGCGATTGATCCAGAAGGGCCGATCATCGGGCATGAGATCGAATAAGCGCGGCGTCCCAATTTCCCAATCTTGTTTTCGGGAACCTCCTCGGGCTGTGTCCCCGGCAGTCGAGGTTCCCAATTGCCCATTCCGATCGCCACGTATTGCCCAGGTGAGAACGGTTCAAAGGGCGTGTCGGGCCGAATCCGAAATCTTGCCAAATCATCGTGCACGTCGATCCGCTCGATCACGGTCGCGTTGTAGAATTGGTCGCGCAAGCGGTCGGCTTGCGCGTCATCAAGCTGGATCGAATCAGTCGCATCGCTCACGTTTTGTCGCTCCACTGCGTGGTCCGAGTCAGATCGGTGTATCTTCCTTGCACGACCGCCGGGTGCGAAAATCGTCCGACTTCTTGAAAAGTCGCTCGATCGGCCCATCCGTGTCGAGTTAACAATATAATGATTCCTAAGGGGCGGTATGGCGCATTGGGTTCACTTTTTGCCAGATCCGATACCGTAACGTCTCAAGCGTTGTTCAAGCAACGAACCCGTTCTCAGTCCACCCGCGTTGGGCCAAAATTTTTCGTCGCCGCAATTTGAGTTTCGCTATGACCGTGAAATCGATCACGTTTTCTGTTCCACAGGTACTCGGCGCCGTCGTCGTCGTCATTTTGGTCATGATCAGCCAGACGATCTTCGCCTCGCCGACGAAGGCGGAATCGTGGACCGATCTGCGTGGGACGCGGACGATCGAGGCACGGATGGTGGGCATGTGGGGCGACAGCGTTGTGTTGGAACTTCAAAATGGTAACCGCGTCAGCGTGGAATTGAATTCGCTCCGCAGCGAAAGTCGCATCCAAGCGCAACAACTCGCCCGAGAATGGGAAAAGTCGCGTGTTGTGCGAGTGAAAGAATTGCAAGGTCAGGCGGTCGCTGCCGCGGCACCGGCCCCCGATCCGTTGCCGATGCCGCCCGCCACGACACCGTACTCGCCCCCGGATGCGGACCAAGCGATCGGACCATTTTTACAACAGATCGAGACGCTCGTTCGCGACGGACACCTCAAAGCCGTCTTCGACGCGCTGCCGCCGAGTTACCGCAACGACCTCGGCGACGTCATCAAGCTCGCCTCGGAAAAAGTAACCGAAGAAACCTGGAACAAATCGATCGGTGCCTTGCAAGAATTTGGCGACGCCATCGTCACAAAACAGCGATGGTTTTTGTCCAGCCCGCGGGTAGTCGGCCTACCGCCGGAGACCTTTGAGACGGTGACGCAAGACGTGATGACGTTGGCAGGCGCAATGCGGGTCGGGTTGGCACCGGATGTGATCTCGTTGCAAAAATTGCGGGACATGCCGACCGATCAATGGATGACCGACTTCGACAAAGCCATCGCCCCCTTCGTTGCTCAGTTGTTTCAGTTCCAAAGCGGCGGCAATCGAACCGTGACGGTCGATTCCGAAAAAGATGACACCGCGATTGTTTCGATCGAGCAGTCGGGCAAGAAGTCAAAGGTCAACTTTACAAAGGTTGATGGATATTGGGTGCCCAAATCGCTCGCCGAAAAATGGACCGCGTCGATCGAATCGGCCAAGAAATCGATCGCTGAGAACACCACGGGCGATTTGTTTCCGGTCGCAACAGGCTTTGGGACGATTGTCCTCTCGTTTACCGGTCCGATGTCGTCGGCGTCGACGGCGGATCAGTATCACGGAGCGATGGAATCCGTGTTTGCGAGCGCCGCGACGATCGAGACGGCAATTGCCGGTTTTGGCAATCTGATCGGGAAGAATTTTAGCATGAGCGGCCGGCCCGGAAGTGGCGGCTACCCCGGTTCGAGCGGCTATCCGAGCGGATATGAAAGTGACTCCGGTATGAACGATCCTTACAACGGCGCCAGTGGCGGAGCAGACGGCATGTCCTCCTACGAAGAACAAATGAGATCGCAACAAAGCACGAGGCCGTAAGTGATTGAACGTGAGAGGCGCCGAGTGGCGGTGATCGGCGGCGGGTTGTCCGGTTTGGCCACCGCCGCGATGGGGCGGCTGCGACATCCCGAGATCGAGTGGACCGTTTTTGAATCGGCAGACCGGGTCGGTGGTGTCATTCATACCGAATCATTAGACGGATTTTTGATCGATCATGGGGCGGACATGTTCGCAACCAATCCGCCTGATGCGATCAATCTTTTCGAGACGTTGGGCGTTGCGGATCAATTGATCCAGCCTCAAACCGAGCGTCGAGGCGCTCGCATTGTTCGCGGTGGGAAACTGGTACCCATCCCCGACGGGTTTGTGTTGATGCGCGCCACCAAGTCATGGCCGATGTGGACGACACCGTTGTTATCGCCGCTGGGGAAATTAAGGTTTTTTGCCGAGCGGTTCATGTCCAGACCCGCCGAAATCGATAGCGAAAATTTCGACGAATCGATCGACTCCTTCGTGCGTCGGCGGATGGGGAATGAGGTGCTTGATCGCATTGTTGCCCCGTTGTCCGCCGGCATTTACACCGCTGACATCACGAAGTTGAGCATGCGGGCGACGATGGGTCCGATCGCCGAAATGGAACGCGAGTTCGGATCGCTGGCGCGAGCCACCGCGGCGCGACGGAGTAGCGGCGAGGACTCGGTCGAACGCAACAGCACCGGGGCGCGTTATGGTCAATTCCGGGCCTTCCGTGGCGGTATGGTCCAGTTGATTGAGTCGCTCAAAAAGTCGCTGCCCGATGGTTCGATCCGGCTGGAAACCCCGATCAAAAACTTGGTTCGCTACAATGATCAATGGAACATCTTCACCCAACCCGGCGAGACCGAGGTGTTTGATCACGTGGTGATCGCGGTGCCACCTAAACCGGCGTCGGAGTTGATCGGTGAAATTGCGCCGATCGCAGCCCGAGAGCTGGCGGCGATCGAGTCCTCGTCCGCTGCGATTGTGGCGTTTGGCGTTCGCGAGGCCGACATCAAACGTGACATCGGCACCTTCGGCTTCGTGGTCCCGCTTTCAGAGAATCGGCGGATTCTGGCTGTCAGTTTCGCGAGTCACAAGTTTGCCGGTCGGGCACCTCGCGGTCACGTGCTGATCCGCGTTTTCGTGGGCGGTGCGATGCAACCAGAATTGCTCGAGCATGATGACGAGGCGCTGGTCACGATCGTACGTCAAGAGCTCGGCGAATTGATCGGGTTGCAAGGCGAACCGGTCGTCACCCGCGTGGTTCGTTGGACGGAGGCGATGCCGCAATACCACGTCGGTCATCGGGCGCGCGTGAAGCAGATCGAGGACGCGATCGGCGAAGTTCCCAATTTGAGCTTGATCAACAACTCGCTCGGCGGCGTTGGGATCGCTCCGTTGATTCGCGCCGCCGGCAACGTCACGATCGATTCATGCGGCCCGCCGAGTGTAGCTTTCCACTCGAGTCGATCCTCTTAGAATCACTGAACGATCGGATAACGGATAGCGGATCTTCGTCATGGCATTGTGCATCGCCACGGCGTCGCGAAATCGCTTGGACGGCGACGGCTGAATCGACTTGCGGATCAGATCAACAAATTCTTTCGATAAACCGCGCCGAAGCCGGTTGTAGCCGGGCATCGAGTCGAACGGATACTCGGGGATCTCCCCCGAGAACAATCGGTAGATCACCAGTCCGAGCGAAAACACGTCGCTGCGATAAGTCGGTTTGCCCATCGCTTGTTCAGGTGAAATGTAGCCCAGCGTGCCTGATCCCGAAACGTCGTGGTCGCCGGTCTCGATGCGGGCCAAACCGAAGTCGGTCAATTGGATCAACTGATCGGGGAACAAGACAAAGTTCTCAGGCTTGATGTCGCGATGCAGCACGGAATTTTCGTGGGCGTACGCGACCGCGCTAATCATTTGCACGGCGTAGTCCATCGCCGCCGCTCGCGAGATTCGACGTGTCATCCGATCGTCCAACGTTTCTTCGCCGAGCGGGAAGACGATTACGAAATGCCCCTCAATGAATCGCGCGTCCTTGAGCGGCAAGATCGACGGATGATCCAACTTGGCCATGATGCGAACTTCTCGCTTCAAATCGTCCAACGATTGGACATTTCCGACGTACTCGTTGTGGGGGATCTTGAGGGCAACTTTTCGGTTTTCAACCAAATCTTGCGCCGCGTATACGCTCGCGAATCCGCCTTCACCTAACCGTCTCAAAATGCGGTACTTGTCCAAGCGACTACCCACTCGCAGCGACGCAGGCGATGCTTCATCATCACGGAGAATCTTTAGCGAAACAGCCACGAGCAACCCATTCAAACGCGTAATCAATTTTGACAGCCGTCGCCGCCACAACCGCTTAGTTCGTCGCGACCACTCACTCATCACCAACTTTTTCGAGACTTCCCCACCTATCGTTTTGAGTTTTGCACCCACCGTGCGAGCGACAATCCGAACAACCCTCACAGATTCTCCTCTCATCCACGTCGAGCCTGATTTGCGGTATCTTCGGACGCATGAAAGATCAACGAAATCGATTCGAATCGGTCTGCGAAAATGCTCGCTTGGCCATGCTGTTGCAGACGACCGCCGACACCCTCCAGTGGGATGAGCGAACCGGGATGCCGACCGGCGGTGGAGACTACCGAGCCGAACAAGTTTCCCAATTGAGCGCGTTGGTCCACGAGCGTCGCACGGATCCGAAATACGGCGAAGACCTCTGTGAATTGCTCGGCGAGTTGGTTGACGATGATCCACACAGCGATAGAGCGGCGACCATCCGAGAACTGCACCGCGACTGGGATCACGATCGCAAGTTGCCGACGTCGCTCGTCCGTGAGACGTCCGAAGCCACCGTCAAGGGACAGCAGATCTGGGACGCGGCCCGCCAGGCCGACGACTTTGCGATGTTTCAACCGGTGCTCGAGCGCATCGTCAATCTCAAGCGTGACGCCGGGAACCGATTGTCCGAGGGCACTGACCGGACGCCTTACGAGTCATTGCTGGATGAGTATGAACCGGATGCGCGAGTGAACGAGTTGCAGCGAGTCTTCGAGGAACTAAGGGCTCCGCTCGTCTCGTTGATCACCGAAATCAAAAATGCTCCGATGCAACCCGATGTTTCCATCCTCGAGCGAAATTTTTCGGTTGAAGACCAACGCACGTTCAGCCATCGGATTTGCGAGCTCGTCGGATTTGATTTTGGCCGTGGTCGGTTGGATGAGACCTCGCACCCGTTTTGCACGACGCTCGGTCCGAAAGACATTCGGATCCTGACTCGCTATGAAAAAAATTGGCTGCCCAGCGGCATCTTTGGGACGTTGCATGAAGCGGGGCACGGGTTGTACGAACAGGGCACGCGGGACGAGTGGTTCGGATTGCCGCCCGGTTCCTACGTGTCGCTCGGAATGCACGAATCGCAATCGCGGTTGTGGGAAAACCAGGTCGGGCGCAGCCGTGCATTCTGGGACCATTTGTACGGCGAAACTCAAGCGACCTTCGCACCGCAGCTCGATGACGTTTCGGTCGAAGCGTTTCACTTTGCGGTCAATACGATTCGCCCCAGCTTGATACGGGTGGAAGCCGACGAGGCGACCTATAACCTACACATCATCATTCGCTTCGACTTGGAGAGGCAATTGATCGACGGCACGCTGTCGGTCGCCGATTTGCCGGATGCTTGGAACGCTCGTTACCAGAGCGACTTGGGGATCACGCCTCCGAGTGATGCCGACGGGGTGCTCCAAGACGTGCACTGGGCGGCGGGTTTGATCGGATACTTCCCGACGTACACGTTGGGGAACCTGGCGTCAGCCCAACTCTATGACGCCGCCGAAACCGAGTTGGGCGATTTGCAGGCGATGTTCGGTCAAGGGAACTTTCGCCCGCTACTCGATTGGCTAAACCGAAACGTTCACCAACACGGACGATGCTACCGTGGCGGCGAATTGGTCGAGCGAGTCACCGGCAAGCCGCTTTCGGCCGACGCATTGATCGGATACCTCGGTCGAAAACTGAGGCCACTCTATGGACTAGAACTGGCTGAGGAAGCGTAGATCGCCGCTGTAAAGATCGCGGATGTCGGTCACGCCATGGCGACGCATGCACAGTCGCTCGACGCCCAATCCGAATGCAAACCCGCTGTAGATTTCCGGGTCATAACCGACGGCTTCAAAGACGGCGGGGTCGACCATTCCGGCGCCACCAAACTCGATCCAAGTACCGTTCCAGAAGAAGTCGACCTCGACACTCGGTTCGGTGAACGGGAAGAATGACGGTCGGAATCGAATATCGACATCGTCACCCAAGTAGTTGGTCGCGAAAACCCGTAGCACCGTCTTCAGGTTAGCCATTGTCACGTTCCGATCGACGTACAAACCTTCCATCTGGTGAAACATCGGGAAGTGAGTCGCGTCGGGCGCATCCGGACGGTAGACACGTCCCAGCGAGATCACTCGGATCGGTGGCTGGTGAGTCTCCATGACCCGGATTTGGACCGTGCTGGTTTGACTCCGCAACAACTGGCTGCCCTCGATTGCCTTGCGATCAGGCCCCGCGGACGATTTGGATTCTGCGATCGCAGATGCCGTGGACAAATAGAAGTTGTCAAGCGGATCGCGAGCCGGGTGGTCTTCGGGGATGTTGAGCGCCACGAAATTGTGGTGCGGGTCTTCGACCTCGGGGCCTTCGACAGCCTCGAATCCCATTCGACCCATGATTTCGGTCAAGTGGGTGATCGTTTGTGTGATCGGATGCACATGTCCCATCGGTGGCCGTGTCCCGGGCAACGTGGGATCAAACGTCGGGTCGATGCCTGTTGAATCACCGCCGGCGAGACGGCTTTGTGATTCCTCGAACGCGGATTGGACGTTAGATTTAAAGGCATTCAACCGAATGCCGGCATCCTTTCGATCACCGGGATCGATGCCGCCCATTTGCTTGCCGACCTCTTTGAGAGCGCCGTTTTCGGCGCCAAGAAACGAACGCGAGCCTGCTCGAGCTCTTCTGTTTGGGTCGCCGAATCAAACGCCGCCCTCGCATCACCTTCGAGCTGGTCCAGCGTGCTAAGAAATTCCTTTAACGACATGGTGGTCCAGCAGATCGGTCGAGTATCTATCGATGATGGGGAAACCTAGACCGCATCAAGCGGTGGCTTCAGCGTGCTTGGGTTGAGGCGCCGTTTCGAGTGCCTTCTTGACCGCATCGCAAACATCCTTGAAGCCGGCTTCGTCGTGAATTGCCATTTCGGACAACGTTTTACGATCCAGTTCGATGCCGGCACATTTCAGACCGAAAATGAACTCGCTGTAACGCAGGCCATGTTGACGAGCGGCGGCGTTGACACGAATGATCCAAAGTTTTCGGAAGTCGCGTTTCTTTACGCGGCGATCGCGGAAAGCATAGGCACCACTGCGGAGCAACGTTTCTTTGACGGTCCGCGTCAGCTTGCTGCGGCCGCCGCGAAAGCCTTTGGCTCGCTTGAATAAACGCTTCTTGCTCTTGTTTCTGGCTGAGCCGGTCGTGGTACGCATCGATCGAAATCCTACTACTCTAAAAGTTCATTCAAGGGGTTTCCAATTCAGGCCCCGAGGATCAGCCGCGACGAGAAACGTCACGGATGCCACGATGTTTTGCCCAATCGGATGGGAAACGTATCCCGTTACAAAAAAGATGTGGCTGACACCGACGCCAGCACACGTATCGCGAAAATCGCCAGTTCCGAATCTCTAGTAGCTGTTCCCAGCCAATGCAGCATGGATCGTTTTTTCCATGCACTCGTGGACTGCCGTGGTTCCACGCAGGTTCCGGCGACGCTTCGAACTGAGGGCCTGGGCCAAGTGGCTTGTGCCGCTGCTGCGGTGCATCGCTTTTCCCTTGGCGCTCAAGCGGAAACGCTTCTTGGTGCCCTTGTGGGTCTTGACTTTGGTTTTCGCTTTAGCCTTGGTCATGGCTTATCCGGTCCGTCAAATGCAGAAAAAATGGTTGGATGGTGGTCGGGGCAATCTTTCAGCCGCTAAGAAGCTCCGAAACATAACGGACATGAACCGGTAGGGGAAGTGCTCTTCGGCGACTATAACGGAGAGTTCCGTCATCTTGACACCCTTGGTTGCTCGACGCGGTTAAGAATCCGGTTTTGATCGCGGTGGACTGCCCCATAAGGTCACGACCGGTTGCCTGCGGTTCCGAGCTGATTGCATCCACTTTCATGGTAAAGAAATGATTCACGTCCATCGCGTTGGTTACGGTTCGCTCAATCGCTGGTTCGGTGTTTGCTGTTTGTGTTTTTTGTCATCGGTGTCGACCGGAAATGAACCGACAGAGCACACACTGAATTACAAAACGATTTCGGAGAACGGGCAGGATCGATTGCTAAAGATCGACTGGACTCGTCCGGCCGACTGGAATGCCAGCGATTCACGGCCCGCCGTCGTTTTTTTCCACGGTGGCGGCTGGACAAGTGGCAAACCGGGCCAATTCGCAAAGCAAAGCGTCGAACTGGCGCGGCGGGGCATGGTGTGCTTTCGGGCCCAATACAGGTTGCTGAAGAAGAAGTCGAACGATCCGCCAGATGATTGTATCGAGGATGCTTCGGATGCGTTTCGCTATGTTCGCTCTCATGCCGACCAGCTTGGAATCGATCCCGATCGGATCGCGGCGGGTGGGGGTTCCGCAGGCGGTCATTTGGCCGCCTACTTGGGCATGATGGACGATGCCGAGCCGACAAACGGGGTGTCTCGAAGACCTGCGGCGCTGTTGTTGTTCAACCCCGTTTTTGACAATGGGCCCGGCGGATGGGGCACGGCACGCGTGGGGGACGCGTTTGCCAAGTACTCACCGGCGCACAACATCACGGCCGATGATCCACCGTCCATCGTTTTTCTGGGAACCGATGACAAATTGATTCCCGTCGCGACCGCCGAAAAATTCCGTGACGGATGCCTGAAAGCAGGTGTCAACAGCCAGCTGCATCTCTATCCCGGCCAACCGCACGGATTCTTCAATGCCAAAGACGGCGAAGGTGGACCAAACTATCGCGACACGCTCGCCAAGAGTATCCAATTTTTGACGGACTTGGGTTGGATCGAAGAATGAGCCGTTGAAACCGCCGCTGGCGGCCTATCATCGCGATTCACGACATCGACAGCAGCATCGCTTTGGCGACGACCCGTTTTGATTTCTCCAAACCCTCCGCTGCAACTTCGTTTGCGTCTCGTTTCCAGTATTCGGGGTTGAACAACTCCAACGAGAACGTCCCGGTAAAGCCGCGATCCATCAAGTCGCGGATAATAATTGGCAACTCGCAAACACCGTCGCCGGGGAAAACTCGATCCTTGTCCGCGATCGCATCAATACCGGGCGTGCCCGGGTAATCATTGATATGGAAGCAATGCATGCGTGACGCTTCGATCATTTTCAGCGACTCGAAATCGTTGCCACCCTTATAAATGTGATAAAAATCAGGCAAGACACAGGCATCGGGATGCGCGGCGCCGGTGGCAACGTAGGCGAGCTCGGAAAGCTTGGAAAGCGACGGTGAGAAACCCCACAGTTCGAGCTGGGGCGTCACGCCCAATTCTTGCCCGACAACCAATAGATCGCGATACCGCTTTGCGATCACATCGAGCGGCGGCGAAACGTGGCCGGCCTGATGGGCACCAACGGGCGGCGCGGCGATTCGCGTGCCACCGATCGACCGAACCAGCTCCATTTCTTTCTTCGCATTCTCGAGGCCGGCCGCTCGAGCGGCGTCATCATCGACGATCCAGTTCGCGAATCCGATCGCGCTGACGACTTTCATCCCAGCATCAGCAATTCGTTTGTTCAGATCCGGGAGGCTGCCGCCGCTTTTCGAATACTTTTCTATGTCGCCGACCCAAGGTTCGACGCCGTCGTAGCCCGCCTTCGCGGCGACATTGACCTGGTCAAGCAATGATAAATTCTGGCCCCGAATCGTACTCATGTTCAACGAAAACTTGACCGGCAACAGGTCCGAAGTGTCGCTCGCGGCGAACGAGTGGGTCGATGGGATCACGGAGGCCGCCGTGACCGCCGTTGCGGCGACGAACAATCGACGACGATCAAAGATCAGGACTCGAAGACTCATTCTCCGCCGCCGCACTGGCAGCTTCGAATCGATTCGGATTGTTGCACGTTTGCGATGTTCGTAGCGTCTTGTTCAAGTCGGACCTGTTTTGATGGGTATTGAGTGCGTGTTCGGACGAATCGGTAAGACGCCTGACATCAGACAAGATACACCAACGATCGAAAAATCGTCCACGGCGAAAAGGACTTGGTCATAACGCGTATGGGGACATCACTTCTGGTTTACCGTGCAAAGGTCCCAGTCGAGAGTGGCAGTTTGGTCAAATTCCGGCATCGGGCACGCTTTCAAGCAGTGGGGGCCCAGCCAGAGAGATAGAGTGGGGGGGACTCACGCAGGATGCACTCCCACCTAAAACACCGCCGATGTGCGTCGGACTGCGCATTCGGCGGCCCACCTGAGGCTTAGCCCCGATGAACTACGTCGTTTATCTCGCGCGCGCGCTGACCCGCTGGATCCCCCGGCGTTTCTTGATGGTCGGAGTGCTCTTCGCTGCCACGGTTCTCAGCTCGCACGCCGATCCTGGCGACGTGACCCTTGTTTCGACATTGTTCGAATCCGTCGACAAGAGTGTCCGTTTCGAAATCGATTTTCCCGGCGGAAAAATTGATCGACTGATCGAATACGGAGATGACGACTTTGAGGTCGTCATTCGACCGGAAGTTGACCAATCAAACGACAGTGCCTGGTACGCTTTTCGCGTGCAATCAAAATCTCCTCGGTTGATTCATATCCGGCTGCGATACGAGGGCGGTTCACACCGCTACTCGCCAAAAATCAGCAGCGATCGAGTGGCCTGGACATCCGCGGAGGACTTGATCGTCAAGCGACACCCCGGCGGTCGCGAAGTCACGCTGCGGTTGCCCATCAATGACCAACCGTTGTGGGTCTCTGGCCAAGAATTGGTCAGCAACAATGACATCGCCGCTTGGATCGGGGCGCTCAAGGAACACCCGTTCGTGAGCGACTCGGTGATCGGGAAATCGGTGAATGGGCGCACGCTTCATAGCATGACCATTGGCGATCCCAATGCGCTCGATTCGATCTATATTCTTTCGCGGCAACATCCGCCGGAGGTGACCGGCACGATCGGGATGATGCACTTCGTCGAAGCGTTGTGCAAAGATTCCGAGATGGCGAATGAGTTCCGCTTTCATTTTCAAACCGTGGTGGTTCCGATCGCGAACCCGGACGGGGTCGCCCGCGGTCATTGGCGTGCCAACGCGAATGGAGTCGACCTGAATCGCGATTGGTTGCACTTCACCCAACCCGAGACCAAAGCGATCCACGACCAGATCGTCAAACTCCGAGAGAATCCGGGTGGCCGGATGTGGTTGTTCCTCGATTTTCACAGCACGTTCAACGAAGTTTTTTACACGCCACCCATCGAAAACAATCTGTTCCCGGCTGGGTTCACCAAAGATTGGTTGGCTGCAATCGACGAGCGGATGCCGGCGTTCGATGTGCTACGTGAGGAAGGACACAACGCCCACCGCGCGACCAGCAAGGCGTGGGTCGCACGCGAAATAGGCATCCACGCGATCACGTATGAGTTCGGCGACGAGACCGATCGCGAGCGTATCCGAACCATCGCCGTCAACTCAGCCGAGGAAATGATGAGATTGTTGATCGCGAGAAAAACAGAGCAGTAGCGGCATCGCATCCGTGTCGTCAATCCCCATCGGGCAACCCTCGTGGACCCGCGACTCCGCTCGCAGGCAATGCTCCCACGGATTTTAGGACTGGCTTTGCCAAGCTGCGGGTCGACAATGATGCGTCGTTAGTCGCGGGTGGGAAACACTCTGGCGTATTCGCTTTGTGCGAGTCGTTTCAAGCGTCCGTCGAGCAACTGGATCGCCATCTGGTAACTGGCGTGAGACGCCGAGTAACGACCCGCCCGGAACATTGTCCTGCCGTGACGCACTAAGGCCTTTCCCTCTTCGACTCGATCTTTGCGGTCAATCGTCGGCGATTGATCTAAAATCGCCCGGTCCATCGCCTCGAGATCGATAATGGTGGCACTGACACCCGCACCGCCGAGCGAATTGACTCCGCCGAAGTTTCGACCACGCGGTCCAAACGACGAACTGGACGATGAACGCGACACGCTCCGGCCGACTCCGCCGAGCGAGGCGGTCCCCGAATCAGGAACCAGGACGCTGCCGGAGTATGAAAAAGTTCGAAAAGTCGGCAGCTGGACGACCTGCCCATCCGTCCTCGCCGCGGCAACGACACCAGCGAATTGCAGCATCAAAAAGAAGCAGATCCGCGGGTAACGTTTCGAGGCTGACATCGTTTGCCCTATTACTTTTTTCGTTTATCCGCAAACTCGCTGTTGAACTTCTCCACCTTCGCTCGCACGACCATTTGGCAGTAACCAGCATTGGGATTCAAGCGGTAGTAGTCTTGGTGAATCTCTTCAGCGACGAAGAATTTTGACGCTTCTTCGAGTGTCGTTACGATCGGGCCACTCAGTTCTTTGGATGCATCGAGCTGAGCGATGTAGTCTTCCGCAATCTGTTTCTCTTTCGCGTCGTGATAGAAAATCGTGCTTCGATATTGGGTACCACGGTCGGCACCTTGTCGATTGAGCGTCGTGGGATCGTGAGTTTTGAAGAAAACTTGCAACAGATCAGCGAAAGAGACCTTTGCCGGATCGTAGTAGATCTCGACGGCTTCGGCGTGACCCGTTTGACCCGTGCATACTTGGTCGTAGCTCGGATTGGAGACTCGACCTCCGATGTATCCCGACACCACGTCGTTGACGCCTTCCATCCGTTCAAACACTGCTTCGGTGCACCAGAAGCATCCGCCCGCCAGCGTGGCAACGGCTTCTTTGGGCGGCGCCGATGGAGGCGCAGGTTTGACTATCCGGCGCGGTATCGGTTCCAGGAAATGCTTGAACGACTCCGTAAAACACGGCGAACAAGGCAACAATCGCAATGGCGGGACGCCGAGATTGAAGGGCGCTCCAACGCGGATTTGTTTTGAAACGAGCTGGCAAACTAAACATCTCTCTTCACCGTGGGGGTGGGAGTGGGGTGGGGTGTGAAGCGGGGGCGTGGAAGCCGGGCGTTTCATTCTAGCCCGATCCGCATTTTAAGCCGAGAAGTGGTACGAATAGCAAGCTCATCTCGGAAACCGCCTTCCTTTCGCTATCATGGCCGCATGACACCCTTTTATGACTACCACCACCGCGTGACCGCCGACGAAATTGATGCACAGGCTCACGTGCATAATCTGAGATATTTGCAGTGGTCGTTGTGGGCGGCGAGCGCCCACACTGCGGCACTCGGTTTCGACACCAAATCGGCCTTGGCGGACGGATTCGGATGGGTCGTTCGGCACCATGACGTGACCTACAAGGCCGCCGCACTGGCCGGTAACGAGATCGTGGTTCGAACGTGGATCAGCGAGCTTGATCGGATTTCGTCGCGGCGAGAATACGCGATCACGCGTCCGGCCGATCGAAAAGTCTTGGCCAGAGTTTCGACACGTTGGGTATTCGTAGACCTAAGAGTTCACAAGGTGGTCGTGATCCCCTCCGCGGCTGTGGCCGGGATGGAAATTTGCAACAAGTCGCCCGGCATGCCTTGGGAACCGCCCGTCCAGTCATCAACGACATCGAGCACCCAGCTCGGTGACCCCAGTGACCACCGAGGCGGTCGATGAAAGAAATTCGCTCGAAGCGTGATCGCGCTCGCCGCGGGCTGGTGTGGTTGTTGAGGATCGTCGGTGCCACAGCTTGGCTGGCATTCGCGGCCGCCGTGATGCCGGAAAAGTGGATGATTGAGATCGCGGGGGAGTTGGGCATCGACCCCTTTCCCGACTCGCCGCTGACGTTTTATCTGGCCCGCAATCTATCGCTGCTGTACGGCTTCGTCGGGGTACTTTTGTGGATGGTCGCGCGGGACCTTGATCGCTATCTCGACTTGGTAAAGACGTTGTCCCTGTGCACGGTTCTATTTGGCGTCGGACAAGGAATCGTGGATGCGATGTCGGGTTTGCCAGCGTGGTGGGTGATTGGCGAATCGATGTCAACGGTCGCTGGCGGAGTGATGATGGCTTGGTTCGTCCATCGAAGTCGGTAGGATTAGGGTTTCTCGCCCTGAATCATCACGCTGAACCACCCCTTTGAAATATTGTTTGCCATGAACGCTCCCGCCGCACCCGGTCCCGCCACTCCCGCTGGCCGACCCGAATCGACTGGCCGACCCGGTGCGTCCGCTCGTCCCGGATCATCGCCGCTGCCCGAGCCTTCGACGATCCCGGCGACGGGGTGGCACGTCGCTCACTTCTTCTATCGGTTTCGGCGTGACGTCATGGTGGGTCCGTTGAACGCGGAACTTCAGAAACAATTTCACGATTCGATCCATCCAAGTGATGGCGACCGACCGGAGCGATTGGCGTCGTATTGGACCAGCGGTCATCGGGCGGATTTCGGCGTCATCGTGATGGACCCTGATCCGGCAAAGGTGGATGCGATCCATCAATCGATCATCGCCCCGGGGATCGGGCGCTACGTTGAACCGGAGTGGTCATTCGTCTCGATGAGTGAGGTCAGCGAGTATGTGCCGACCATCGAGGAATTCAAACGCCGGTTGGTGGCCGGTGGCGAAGACGCCGACTCGCCGGCCGTGGCTGCGAAAGTCTCCGCCTACGAAAAACGGTTGCCGATGATGAACGAGCAACGTTTGCGTCCTGACATTCCCGATTGGCCGTCGGCGTGTTTCTACCCGATGAACAAGAGCCGAGTCGTTGACGCCAACTGGTTCACCGAGCCTTTCAGTTTGCGAAATGCGATGATGGCCGAACACGCACAAAGCGGAATGGCATTCGCCGGCAAAGTCAGCCAATTGATCTCGGTCGGCGTCGGGCTTGATGATTGGGAGTGGATGGTCACCCTGTGGGGCCGCAACCCAGAGTACTTGAAAGAGATCGTTTACAAAATGCGGTTCGACAAAGCGAGCGCAAAGTACGGCGAGTTCGGTCCGTTCTATGTCGGATACAAAGCCACCGCCGAGCAGATTCTGAAGCACTGCAAATTGATCTAGAGTCTCCACCACCATCGAAGGCTACGGGACCAACCAAAACGCTCCGGTGACGGCGGCGGTTTGGTAGAGCGCACCTCTCAAGCTGATCGGTATGGGCGGCGTGATCCAAGGAGCACAGTTGCCCGGTCGATAGTATCCCAATGAATAGGTGCATTCGTTGGGTGCGTGGACGCCCATCTTGTACGGCAGCACCGCGATGTTGCCAAAGAAGTGAGCCGTTTGCACGATCGGTTCAAGCACCGGACCATGGGTGTGGCCGTAGCGTTCCAGGTTGACGTCTTCGAAGTACAACGGGGTGTGGCACAAATTGGATGCCTTGTAGGTCATCGTCATCGACGTCCAATTTCGTGGCACGTAGGCGTCCTGCGCGATCAAACACTCCTTGGGCAGACCCCAATTCTCCGAGATGTAAGCCAAATCGGCTTCGCTCAACTGGTTGATTGGAAGCTCTTCCTCGGTGCCAAAGTCGGTCTCGACGATGGCTTTTTCATACGCCAAATCACGCAGCCGACCGGACGCCATCGGAGTACCGTCGATGTTACGCCATTGGCGAATGGATTGCTTCTCGTCGAAATCAGCTTTCAACTCTTCGTACCGAGATTGCTCCATTTCGTCGGGCCGATACGGGGGACTGATGTCCAACGAGATTTTGTCGATCGTTTGGAATGCAATCCGCTCGCGAAAATCGCTACAGGAAATGCCGATGGGTTGACCCATCTCATCGCCGCCGGGACCACCACGAGCGTCCCTTTCCTCTTCTCGACGAACGTCGGAATTACGAGATCGATTCATCGGATTGTTCAGACGTTTGCGGTCATCAAGGTCCGCCCCGTCCGCGCCGCCCTGGCTGGGAAACGGATTTTCGAGGTCACCTCGATCCACGCTCTGGTTACCTCGCTTGGGCGCCGGCAATTCGTCGGCACCTTCGAGGGGGCGTGCGTCAGGCTTGACCGCGTCGGGCGTTTCACGTCGCAACATGTCACCGAGCGACGGGTCCGACGGCCCTGATCTCTCGGATCGCTCCGCTGAGTCCTTCAGCTCGCCGGTGGGACCGGGTTGAGTGGGCAACTCCAACGCGCGTGGATCGTTAGCCCGCGGTCGAGTTGCCGGTGGCCGAGTTGCCGGTGGCGTCGTTTCTTTTGCCGGAGGCGGGAACAGAAATCCATCGTCGATCGGGTCATCCGCGATCGATTGGGGCGTTTGCGCAGCCATCGGATTGGGGACCGCCGGGGCATTTGGCTCTTGCACCGCCGTTGGCGAATCGCCAAACGGGTCGCTGAAGAAATCGACACCCGATCCCGCATTGGTGCTGGGGCGAGTCGTCGCTTGGGTTTGGGCAATCGTCAAGTTAGCCGGCGGCGCCATCAAATCGTCGACCCGCGTCGGTTGGGTCATCCAAGCCGATTGCGAAACGGAGACCGCCGCGGAGCGAGAAGCGTCGAGGGGACGGAGCGACGGAGTTTCGGGACTGACCTGCATGCCGCTGGTTTGCCGAATCGGATTCACCGGCACCGCGGTCGGCGACTGCACGCCGGCGGGAGCCTGTGTGATTGCATGCTGTTGCACCGGAGCCGATCGGGTCGCGATCAAGTTGGCTTGATGATCGTTTGCCTTGGCACTTGCCGCCTGAGCCGCCCGGGCCTGATCCCGCATGGCTTGTCGGGCGAGTTGTTGTTCGGCTTCGATGCGGGGGCTTTTCCGCCACTGCAGATCCCAACCATCGCGTTGGGAATCGACCGGCTTGGCGGTGATCCGGGTGCCCTCGCGGGGCACCGGCGTGAGGTTCTGGTAGGGCGATTGGCCGATCGCAGAAGACAGGTCTGCGGTAGCCGGGGCCGCCAATAGAACTGCCAACGCGATTCGAACGAATTTAGCTTCCGTCGCTCGAGCCCGCTTCGGGGCTGTAGTTCGGTGCTTCTTGCGTGATTGCAATGTCATGCGGGTGGTTCTCCCTAACCGTCGCTGCCGAGACGCGGATGAAACGTGCATCCGTCCTCAGCTCCTGGATCGTCCGTGTTCCGATGTAACCCATGCCTGCTCGCAAGCCGCCGACCAATTGGTAGACGTATTCGCTGAGCAGACCTTTGAACGGCACGCGGCCTTCGACACCTTCGGGGACCAATTTGCCCGCCTCGGTGCCTTTTTGCCTGTACCGATCACTGCTTCCCTTCACCATCGCGCCCATCGACCCCATCCCTCGGTACGACTTGAAAGTTCGCCCTTGGTACAGAATCATTTTACCGGGACTTTCGGTCAGACCTGCGAACAGGCTGCCGATCATCACCGTGCTCGCGCCAGCCGCGATCGCTTTGGTGATGTCACCGCTGAACCGAATCCCTCCGTCGGCGATGACTGGCTTTCCTCTTTTCTGTGCTACTTTGACTGCATTGAGAATCGCCGTAATTTGGGGGACTCCAACGCCGCTAATCACTCGCGTGGTACAGATCGATCCGGGACCGATTCCGACCTTGATCGCGTCCGCACCCGCATTCAACAACGCCTCGGCTCCCTCCGCCGTCGCGATGTTTCCCGCGATGACGTCGATGTCCCAACCTCGTTGCTTCTTAATCTCTCGTACGGTCTCGATCACATTCTTGCTGTGCCCGTGAGCCGAATCGACAGTCAACACGTCCACGCCTTGCCGAATCAGCTTCTCAGCCCGTTCGAAGTCGCCAACGCCAATCGCCGCACCGACCCGCAATCGTCCCTGAGGATCTTTGCAAGCACGGGGGTACCGCTTCATCATGTCGATGTCGCGGATCGTAATGAGTCCCGTTAGTTTTCTATCTTCGTCAACCAGCAGAAGTTTCTCGACCCTTTTTCCCGTTAAAATCCGCTCAGCTTCTTCAAGCGTTACATTCCCCACCGCCGTGACCAAATTATCACGGGTCATGACTTCGCTGATTGGGAGGTTTGGGTCTTCTAGGAAACGCAGGTCCCGCCGGGTCAGGATCCCCACCAACGTCTGATCGTCATGCACAATCGGGATGCCCGAAACGTTTGCGGTGTCCATCAACTCCGCCGCTCGGCGGACCGGGACGTCGGGTGAGAGCGTGACGGGGTCGAAGATGATCCCGTTGGCGGAACGCTTGACCTTGGTCACTTCCTCGACCTGGTCCTCGGTGGCCAGATTTTTGTGGATGATCCCCAAACCGCCCTCTTTGGACAGTGCGATCGCCATCTCAGCTTCGGTGACGGTGTCCATCGGCGACGACACCAACGGAATCTGCAATTTGATCCGTTCGGTCAGATAGCTGCTGACGTCTACCTCACTGGGCACGATCTCGCTGTACCGCGGCAACAAGAGGACATCGTCAAAGGTGACACCGAGCGGTCCAATTTTGTCGTCCGACATGAGCTGCGATTCCGAGGTTGAGGGGAACTGGGAAAGGCAACAAATTATGTCAACTTAGCGCCCCGCCCACCAGCGGACTGATGATCGAGCCGGCTGAAATTGGCGCACAAATCATCACTCGAGGCATGGGCGAGGGATTTCAGACGATCGCCAGACACGTGAGCGACGAATTCGGGCTCATTCCTCGCTCGCGCGTCGGACCGCTAAATCAATGCTCCACTGGCACGCACGACACACGCTCGCCATCACGCATCATTTGATCGCCTTGACCAAATCCCGCTCCGGCATCGCTTTGTAAAACGGATCGAGTGGGAAGCAACCGCTGATCATCCCATTTCGCGGCGCCGTGGTGCACTCGCTGAACGTTCGGCAAATTTTCTTCCTGGCCTGTTTCTTGCCCTCGATCACATCAGCGGGTAAGTCGGGGTAGGACAACACCATCCGTCCCAATCCGATCGAATCGACCCATCCGGCTCGGACCACGGCCTGGGCGACGCCGGGCAACCAGTCTTGCAGATAGGTGTATCCCGAGCCCACAAACGCAATCCGCGGATGAAGTCGTTTGAGATCCGCCGTCGCACGCAACTGGCGAGCCACGCCGATCAACGGATCCTCGGGTGGCAGATAACCGTCGCTGGGTGGAAAATACGCCGGACGTTGAATGTGGGGAGTCGAGTAGGGGCTGCCGGCCGTCGTGCAAACCATCCGTACACCGATCGATTCCAACATCGTCAAAAACCGGGAAGGTTCGTCCAAGTCGATGCCCAGCCCCTTTTTATCCGAACCCCAAACCAGTCGGGGGTCGGAATCCGGCACCGGCTCACCGATTCGATCGGCCCCGGGATGGTACGGCATGAAGTCATAAATGCTTAGCCTGACCCCGATTTTAATCGTTGGCGCGGCCGCGTGGATCCCAGCCACAATGTCGCGAATGAATCGGGTTCGGTTTTCAAAACAGCCACCGAATTCGCCTCGGCGGTTCACGCCGCTGAGCAATTCGTGGCCGAGGTAACCGTGACAGTGCTTGATGTCGACGAACTTGAACCCCGCCTTCTCGGCGCGAACGGCCGCGGTGACGAAGTCGTCGATCAAACGCCGCAAATCGTCATCGGACATGATCGCCGAATCGTCGCTGACGTTGACTCGAGGATCCAAGGCCGGGTTGCGTTGGACCGTCATCGGTTCCGATTTCTTCTTTTGGTTTGGCTTGGCCCAGCGACCCGAGTGCGTCAATTGAATCCCGACAAACAAATCATCCAGACATCCGAACCGCTCTTGGTGGGCCGTCTCAAGCTCGTGACGAAGCCCTTCGATCGACGACAAGTTCGTTTCCGTCATCAACAATTGGTTGGGATTGGCGCGTCCGTCGTGACGTACCGCCACCGCTTCGCCGCCCCAGATCCATTTGGCGCCGCTGGTGCCAAAGTTCCGCCAACGCCGCCGGGTCAAATCCGTGGGCTGTCCCGATTCGGTCCCGTCCCAACCCTCCATGGGTAAGATGCAAAACCGGTTGCCGACCACAAACCCGTCGGCGTTCATTGATTGCCCCAACACCGAGTCGGCGCCTGACTCGACGTCCGCCTCCGACGGAATGTCCGCCCCAATTTTTTTCAGATGAGCCACGAAGGTTTCGTGACTCTTGAAACTGGCCACGCGTGGATAAACACTCAAGATGAAACTCCGGTGCATTTGCGAGTCAGCCGATCGAGATCGTCCGCGATCGAGCTAAGGACCTCTCTATCGCTCGTCGGACGCGAGGGCGCATCGGGGTGGGTTCGGTGAGTCGCGATCAATCCTCGCAAATGCAAAAACATCGCGGCCGAGTGTTTGTAGGCCGACGTGGGTGCACGAAAGGCAAACGCGCCCAGGTACTGAAGCAAGTCGTTGAGCTCGTAAAACCTGGAGTCACCTTGATGCCAGTAGGAGTCTCTCAGCGCGAACGCCTCGGGCGCAAACGTGCTGAGGCCGAGCAAATAGTCGCTGCCGTACATCACCATATCGATCGCCAGATCGTTGCCCGTGAAAACCTTGAACTCGGGCCGAACGCGATCACGTAACTCGAGCCGTTGCCACTCGTCGTCCCGGCGGAGTGACGAGTGCTTTGCACCGGCGGCCGTCGGGATCCGCATCAACTCCTCATACACCTCGAGCGAATAGATCCTACCGAACGCCGCAAACATGTGACCCAACTCAAAAAATAAAAACTTATCGCACGAGTGCCCCACCGTGCGATAAGCCTCCACCAGTGCCGGTTCGGGCAATTCGACCAAACCGTACGACTGAAAGAGTATCGGAGTGCCATCAAAATGTAGAATTTGCTGGAGACCCACCTGGTAAGCCTGCAAATCGAATGCCGCCCCAGGCCGATCGGCGACATAGACGCCCGCAATGAATTCGCCGCCCGCGCAGATCGATTGGGTCCTACGCAATACCTCGTTGCGAGTCGATTCGTCAATCAAGTTGGCGTAACCGGTGTCCATGTTGACGGCTGGCGTCAGCCCCGCGGCAAGCGTCCGTTCGACGTGCAGATCGAAGCCTACCCAGTCGATCTCGCCACTCGAGGTGAAGGGCAATAAAATTGCTGAACTTCCAGTGATCTTGCGGTTCGGCTTTAAAAGCGAAATCGGATTCATGGTTTCCATAGGCAATGGGGACTAACGCGATCGATCTCACCCGTTGTACTCGACATCGCCCCCCCAATCTTGGACAATCGGGTTT
Organism: Pirellulaceae bacterium; assembly: GCA_963781095.1. Classification (GTDB taxonomy): domain Bacteria; phylum Planctomycetota; class Planctomycetia; order Pirellulales; family Pirellulaceae; genus Rubripirellula. Next base: position 155,278 of record CAWAEA010000010.1, on the reverse strand, counting down.
TTCGGATTTGCAAATCGGGCAAGTGAGGGTCATCTTGGCAACCGACCTCAACGATCGAGCCGTCGACGAACAATTGCCGACGTGGGGCGTGTTGGTGATCGAGAGTCACCACAGCGCCAAATTCACGATGGATTGGCGGACGCACCGCTTCATCAAAATCATTTTCGTGCTCCGCGGCTCCGGAACGTTTCACCTTGGAAATCGCGAGCAATCATTCACTTCGGGCGACGTCGCAGTGGTTCGACCGGGAGTCCGAAATCGGATCGTTGATCAACCCGGTGCGGCATCAAGCTTGTACGTGGCCTGTGTCGACACCGAACTGGTTCGTTTCGATGCGACCCTCGTCAATCGGATCGAAACGCGAGTCGTCCATGCCGATGCGCATTTTGCAAATCGGGTCGCCGCGATGATGCGACGACTGGTTCATGCCCAGGATTCGCGTTCAGAGGACCGGCCGATCGCCATGGTCGCCGACGCCCTCAAACTGGTCCACTGGACGGTCAACGCGTCTATGTTGACGGACCGACGACGAACATCGGACGCCACTGAGCCGGGCGATGTCCAACACTACATCGATACGCTCCCGACACGTTTCTTTGAGGAGACGACGATCGATGAGGTGGCCGATTCGCTCAACCTGTCGCGGCGATCATTCACTCAAACCTTTCAACAGCTGACCGGTGAAACCTGGCTCAATCACATCCGCGGGTTGGCGATCGATCACGCCCGCCGCCGGCTCAGCGAAACGGAGCTGCCGATCGTATCGATCGCGTTCGAGTGCGGATTCAACGATCTGTCAACGTTCTATCGACAATTCAAAAAGCGTTGCGGCATCAGCCCCGCGAAGTACCGAGCCAAGAGTTGAACGGGCAACCCTGGTGGCCCTGCGACTCCGCACGCAGCGATTGCTCCCCTGCCTTTTTTTAGCTGCTGGCTTTGCCAGTTCACCTCCGGCAAAGGGAGAAGCGGGTCCGCGAGGAGCAGCGGGTCGGCTTAGCTTCTTGCTCTTGGCCCTAGCCGGCCGAACATTCGGTCGAGTTCGTCGCGGCTGAAAAACAATGCCGTGGGTCGTCCGTGGGGACAGTGATGCGTGTCGTGATACAGATCCTTCTGTTCCAACAGAGAAATGATCTCTTCGGGCGCAAGTGGATCGCCAGCTTTCACGGCCGCTTTGCAAGCGATCGTGGACAGTAAATGGTTGAGCAGATCTTTCGGATCGGGCTGTTTTCCCGCCGACATCAATGTCTCCAAAACCGTTCGGAGCATGTCGGCCGGCGATCCGTGCTTCAGCATCGCGGGGTAGGACTGGATCACGATCGTTTCGCCACCAAAGTCATCGATCTCCAGTCCTACTTTGCCGAGCGTTTCCTTTGCATCGAGCGCCGCAGTCCGCTCGGCCGGCGTCAGCGAGACTGGCTCGGGGACCAACAATCGCTGGGCTTCGAGCGACTTGCCTTCACCGAGCACCTTGGCGCAGACTCGCTCGTACAAAACTCGCTCGTGCAGCGCATGCTGGTCGATGACGACCATTCCCGCTTCGTCCTGAGTGACCAAATAACGGTTGTGAACTTGAAATCCCAGATAGCAGACCGAAGGAGATTGAGAGCCGGTCTCCGGTGCACTCGTCGGTTCGGGCCCCACTTCCCACGGAGCCGGATGGTCGCGAGGGGCTTCATCAAAAACCGGATTAGAGGTCCTCGCGGAACCCAGTCCGCTCGTCCCATTCGAGTACGGCTGAAACTCGGGCACTCCGGTCGACGGCATCGACTGGGTCGTCGAGATCGGTTTGCTCACACCGGTGCGAGCCCAGTCGATGACCGATTGACGCTGCAAACGCTCAGTGTCCGCTGGCGATCCGGCTAATGGTTGCACCGGAGCCACCGCCGCACGGTTGTTTACAGGATTGTTTTCCGTTTCGGACGAGCTTTGACTCGGTCCGGGGCCTTGGCCGACACGATGCGTCATGTCGGTGCGCAGGAATTGGTGCCTCAATGTCTGCAACAATCGGGCGTAGACCTTGCCACCATCGGTGAACCGAACCTCCAACTTGGTGGGATGGACGTTGACGTCGATCATTTCGGGCGGCATGTCCATTCGCAAAAAGCAAACGGGAAACCGTCCCACCATCAACAGACCGCGGTAGGCTTCGCCCAGCGCGTGCTGCAACGATCGGTCGCGAATGTGGCGGCCGTTGAGGAACAGGTACTGCATCCGATTGTTACCGCGACTGACCGAAGGGTCACACACGTATCCGCTGATCCGAACCTGGTCCGAGTCGTCGCGGATCGGAATCAAGACGCTGGCGATCTCATCGCCAAAGAATGCCCCGATCCGGTCCGACCAACGTGTGGAGGCGGGCAGATCGTAAACGATCTTGTCATTATTGATCAGCACAAAATGGACTTGCGGATTCGCCAGAGCCAATCGTGTGAACGCTTCGACGATATGCCCGCGTTCGGTGCCGGCTGTCTTTAAGAAACGGTGTCGAACAGGCGTGTTGAAAAACAAATTGCGGATTTCAATGACCGTGCCAACTGGACATCCGCATGGCGCGGGTGCTTCAAGCACTCCGCCGCGGACTTGAACCTCGTTGCCGCAATCGGATCCCGCGGTGCGGCTACGGATTGTCATGTGCGAGACGCTGCCGATCGACGCCAGCGCCTCGCCGCGAAAACCGAGAGTCCGCACGCTGAACAACGAATCGTCGTCCGGCAACTTGCTGGTCGCATGCGAAGCGATCGCCAGCGGCAATTGCTCGGCCGTCATGCCGCATCCATCATCGCTGATCCGAATCAACTCGGTGCCACCGCCCGCGATCGTGACTTCGATGCGATGGGACCCCGCATCAATGCTGTTTTCGACCAGCTCTTTGACGACCGACGCGGGCCGTTCGATGACCTCGCCCGCCGCAATCTGGTTGACGAGGTTAGGCGGCAATTGTCGGATCGTCGGCAGTTTTTCGGTCGTCGTACTCATGGCATTCGAATGTACCGACATCCGACTGAATCACAACCACAAATCGGCGACGTTCGCACGCGAGGTCTCGGCGTCCGAAATGGAGCGGGACGGCGTGAGCCGTCCCCTAATCCACAGTCCGACGGACGCAAAACTCCAATAGCCTACTTTTCGAATCCGATCGGCAGCATCATGCGTTGGTCACCTCGGCGGACGATCAATCTTAAGATTTGTCCTGATCGCTCGGCCTGGGAAAAGATGTTGGCAAGTTGTGCCACGGATTCGAGTTCGGCGTTACCAGCCGACTCGATCACATCGCCGACTTCCAGCTCGGCCTGGGCGGCGATGCCGGCGTCACGCACGCTGCTGACGATCAAGCCGCTGCGAAGGTTTCCGTAACCGTATTGCTGGGCCGTTTGCGGAGTGACGGGCACCAGATCGGCACCGAACGCGTCACCGAAGCCGCTGAACATCGCCATCGCATCATCAGTCCGTTCGCCCAATTCGACTTGTACTTTGACGTCGTTGCCGTTGCGATTGACGTCCATGTTGACCACGGTTCCCGGCACGCGGCTGGCCACGTAGTTGCGAAGCTGGGTTCCGCCGGTGACCTTTCGGCCATCCAACTTGGTCACCACGTCGCCCGGTTGCAGCCCAGCCTTAGCGGCCGGCTGATCGGCCAGCACGGTATTGATTAAACCACCCATACTGACCTTCAGATCGTAGGATGAGACACTTTCCGGTGTGACATCGACAACCTGGGCACCCAAAAAGCCGCGGTGAACTTCACCGTTCTCGATGATTTGGTCCAAGACCGGCTTGGCCAATGAGACGGGGATGGAGAAACCGATTCCGGCGCTGCCGCCCGATCGCGATAGGATTGCGGTGTTGATCCCGACCAATTCGCCGCGCAAATTGACCAGCGGGCCGCCCGAGTTCCCCGGATTGATCGCCGCGTCGGTTTGCAAGAAGTCCTCAAAACCATTTCCATCGGCGATGATCCGCTGAACCCGATTCTTGCCGCTGATGATGCCCGCGGTCACGGTTTGGTCGAGACCAAAGGGGCTGCCGATCGCTAACACCCAATCCCCGACGCGAATGTCATCGCTGCTGCCCATAACGGCGGGTCGCAGCCCCGCCAAATTCACCTTCACGACGGCCAAGTCAGTTTGCGGATCAGTCCCCACAACCGTTCCAATTTCCATCCGGCCGTCCGAGAACTCGACAGTCAATTCGTCGGCGCCTTCGATGACGTGGTTGTTCGTCAGGATGTAGCCATCGGCGCGGACGATCACGCCGCTGCCCATGCCGCTGGATTCACGCTCTTGAGTTTGCGGCGACCCGCCGAACAAACCTTCGAATCCGGGCGGCAAGCCTTGCGGGATTCGTCGACCGCGAGTTCGGATGATTTGAGTTTGCTTGGTGCTAATACTGACGACGCTAGGCTTGAGCGCCTCGGCAACATTTCGAAACGCGGAAGACAACCCGTCGGCGGCGGCCAAATTCTGTTGCTGCAGCGCCTGCGCACTCGGCGGATCCGGTTGAGCCGATGCACCCGCCACGCCGCCGCCACGCTGGTCACGACCGTCCTGGCCGATCGCTTCAAATAGCAGCGGTTGCGGCAATGACATCACAACGCCCGTAATCAACGATCCGGCAACCATGGCGCCCGACGCAAACGAAACACGTTTCCAAATATTCTGCATCGATTTCTCTCCAAACCTATCTCGATTGAACCACTGCCAGTTCGGCAGCACATTTCCCACTTTCGCTGGAATCCTTAAAATAAGCAAACGCTAGACCATCCAAACGCTAAGTCGTGCAAACGCCACACCAATTCTTTCCTTCGCTCTCGCATGACGACCAGACAACGTGCTAGTTTATTAGCCACAGGATCGATCGGATGGAGCCATGTTGCGGAGCACCCACGAAGTCATGGAATCAAAATAAGATGCGAGACACTTTGACAGTGATTTTGGCTGGTGGACGCGGTTCCCGGCTCGAACCCTTGACCCGTGATCGGGCGAAGCCGGCGGTGCCGTTCGGAGGGCTCTACCGCATCGTCGACTTCGTGCTTAGCAATTGCCTCAACAGCGGCATGCGAAAAATCTTGCTGTTGACCCAGTATAAAGCGGGCTCGTTGGATCGGCACATCAACTTGGCGTGGCGCAACTACTTTTGCCGCGAGCTCGGTGAGTTCATCGACGTTGTCCCACCCCAACAACGATTCGCCGATAATTGGTACACCGGAACCGCCGACGCAGTTTACCAAAACATTTATGCGATCGAGCGGGAACAACCACGCGACGTCGTGATCCTCGGTGGCGACCACATTTACAAGATGAACTACGAACCGATGGTTGAGTTCCATCGCAAGATGGACGCCGACGTCACGATCGGTGCATTACGGGTCAGCCGTAGCGAAGCGAAAGAGTTCGGAGTGATCCAAGCCGACCTCGATCATCGCGTCGTCGGGTTTCAAGAAAAACCGACGGACCCGATTCCGACCCCCGAAGATCCCGACGCCTACATGGCTTCAATGGGCATTTACATCTTCAACGCCAGGTTCTTGTACGAACAACTTTGCAACGATGCGACGTTGGAAACAAGCGATCATGATTTCGGCAAGAACATCATCCCCGGTGCGATTGAGGACTACCGAGTTTATGCGTTTCCCTTTTTGGACGAGAATCGCAAACGTGATGCTTATTGGCGTGATGTCGGTACGATCGATGCCTACTTTGAAGCCACGATGGACTTGATCGGCGTCGATCCATTGTTGAACCTGTACGACAAGCATTGGCCGATCCGAGCTTTCCAACCTCAACTGCCGCCGCCAAAATTCGTATTCGGCAGCGAGGGCGGCCCAACGACGCGACGCGGCGAGGCGCTCGATTCGCTGGTGTGCCAGGGCGCCATCGTCAGCGGCGGGACGGTCGCCCGCAGCGTGCTGGGGCCGGGAGTCCGAATCAACTCCTATGCCCGGGTGGAAGACTGCATCCTGTTCGACGATGTCGAAGTCGGTCGACGTTCCCGGTTGCGCCGCGTGATCGTCGATAAAGGTGTACGCATCCCTCCGGAAACTGAAATCGGATATGATCCCACGGCCGATCGGGCTCGCGGATTTACACTGACCGAAAGCGGGCTGGTCGTGATCGCCCGCGGTGACGAACTGTCGTTCGCGCCGAAGCGGCGAAATTTTGACGATGGCTGATCGGCTCATCGACGAGCCGTTCATCCGCCGATTTTAAGTTGCAACTGGCAGGGATTTTTCGCCAATGTCGCTCGTAGACGCCGCTCCGCTCATGCTCGGCATGGTGCTCGCCGCCACAGTGTTGGTGATCGGATACGTCATCGGTTACCGAGGCGGTCGTCGGAAACGCGTGGGTTCAAACGATCTGAGCGAAGAGGATCGACAACAAATGCTGCTGTTGCTGCAAGAACTCGGCGCTTGGACCCAAGAGTATTCGGGCAACGTGACGGGCAACCAAGAACAGATGATGCGGTTGGCGGAAACGGTCCAGAACAATGGCAGCAAATCACCTACCGAAGTTCGCGTCGTCGCGGTTTTGCAACGGATCATGCAGAACAACGAACAATTGAAGTCGAAGCTCGACGATGCTGAACAGCAACTCGAACGCCAGACTCGGCAAATCGCTAGTTACCTGACCGAAGCGAGAACCGACGGCTTGACCGGTCTTTTCAATCGGCGGGCACTCGATTACCGACTCGACGAACTTTTTACGGGCTACCGAGCGGGCGGTCGGTCTTTTGTGATCGCGTTGATCGACATCGACAAGTTCAAGAACATCAACGACACGTACGGCCACCAAGTGGGTGATCAAGTGCTCAAGCAATTGGCGTCGGTGCTTCGCACACGTCTGGACGGGGCATTGATCGTGGCCCGATTCGGCGGCGAAGAATTCGCAGCCATCATGGACGGACCGCTGCGGGTCGCCGCCGAACGCCTGAACGAGTTGCGCAGGGTGGTCGCGGAGTACGCGATGCAGGCAGGCTCCAAAACGATCGAGGTCACGATCAGCGTCGGGTTGAGTGAACCGCGAGATGACTACGTCGTCAGCAACGTTCTAAGGCGAGCCGACGAAGCCCTGTACGCCGCAAAAAACATTGGACGCAACCGAGTCTATTTCCACGATGGACGAGACCCAGTGTTAGTCGGCGCTCCCGAAGTGGCGAAGAACCAATCCTAATTCACGTGCATCCGCATTCTTGAGATCAACCACGATGGCAAAACACCAAACCACGCCCTACGACGTCGCCACCATGCCACCCGGCATCCCGTACATCGTCGCGAACGAAATGGCTGAGCGGTTCAGCTTTTACGGTATGCGAGCGATCTTAACGGTGTTCATGACCCAGTACCTGGTCGACGCGACCGGCGCGCTCGACACGATGGGCGACGAAGACGCAAAATTCTGGGGCCACACCTTCATCATGGTCGCCTACTTCACGCCGTTGCTCGGCGCGATCGCCGCCGATTGGCTGTTCGGCAAGTACCAGACCATCCTGTGGCTCTCGATCTTGTATTGCGCCGGCCACTTCGCGCTAGCAGTCAATGAAACGCGTGCCGGATTGGCCGTCGGGCTCAGCTTGATCGCTTTGGGAACTGGAGCGATCAAGCCCTGCGTCTCGGCACACGTGGGCGATCAATTCGGCAGCCGCAACGCTCACCTGCTGGAGAAAGTCTTTGGCTGGTTCTACGTCGCCATCAACACCGGCGCGTTTTTATCCACCTTAGCGACACCCTACCTGCTGGCTCAGTACGGGTCGAAAGTGGCATTCGGTGTCCCAGGAGTCCTGATGGCCGTCGCGACCTTCATCTTCTGGCTCGGTCGCAATAAGTTTGTGCACATTCCCGCCCGCGGCAGCGTTGTTTTCAAAGAAGCGTTCACCGGCGAAGGCTTGAAGGTGATCCTAAAACTGGCTCCGGTGTACCTCCTGGTTGCGGTCTTCTGGAGCCTGTTTGATCAGACGGCCACCAGTTGGGTTTTGCAGGCCGAGAACATGGATCGCTCGGTATTCGGATACGAACTGTTGTCCAGCCAAATTCAGGCCGCCAACCCGTTCATGATTTTGATCCTGGTTCCGCTGTTCAGTTACGTCGTCTACCCGGCCATTAGCAAGGTGTTTCTGCTGACGCCGCTTCGCAAAGTGTCGATCGGGATGTTTTTGTCGGTACTTGCGTTCGCGTTGATCGCCATGGCCGAATCGAAAATTCAATCCGGTGCAACGACTAGCATCAGTTGGCAAGTGTTCGCGTACTTCATCATGACCGCCGCCGAAGTGATGGTCTCGATCACGTGCTTGGAATTCAGCTACACCCAGGCGCCCAACAGCATGAAGAGCATCATCATGAGCTTGTACTTGTTGTCGGTCTCGCTGGGCAACTTTATCGCCGCGGGCGTCAACGCGGTGATTTTGAATGCGGACGGAACCTCGAAACTGCCCGGCGCTACCTACTACTGGTTCTTTGCCGGTTTGATGTTTGCCGCCGCCTTCGCGTTCATTTTTGTGGCGTACTTCTATCGCTCGCAAACCTACATTCAAGACAGTGAGGCACCCCTGGAAGCGACCGCCGAAGGAACCCAGTAGCGGGGAACTCGTAGTCAGCCGAACCAAGGCGACTTACGTCATCACCCGCGCACCTTCCATGACGATCGTGGTGCCGTTTAGCACCATGTGGACGATCATCGGAGCGGTGATGTTGCCGGTTTGCCGGTACAAGAAACCGAGACCGAGCGACAGAAAGAACAGCGGGATCGGGGCGGCGCCTTGTCCGAGGTGCATCGACGCGAACACGACGCTGGAGATCAAAATTGGGGCAAGCGAGCGTGGCTCCCAGCGTCGCGTGCGCGCCGTTGCCCTGTTCACCTTCGATTGCCGTGCTCGCCTCAAGGTTCTCCGTCTGCGGCAAAGCGGGGGCTGAATCGAACAGTCGCTCCAGTCCGCCTTGCAACAAAACGCGGAACATAAGCTCTTCAACAAACGGGGTCACGATCGCCGTGCCAATGAAGATGAGCGAAAACATCAACGGGTCCTTCAGCCCCTCCATCGACGTCAACACCGGATGCTCGTATTGAACGAATCTCGACGCCAGCGCGGATAAGATCAGCACCGGTGGCAAGATCATCACGGCCGCTTTGATTCCCAAAAGTCCATCGGAATCATTCAGCCGCAGCGAAAGTTTATCGATCGCTCGTTGGTCGCGGAACCTTAACCAAGCGATCGTCAACACCGAGGCGACGGCACCGGCGCCCAACGTGACACCGATTAGCATCAATGCACCCGCCGGCGTTCGTTCAGTGGTCGATGAGGCCACCGCACCCGTCACCATCAATGTGGCGACCGCAAACCCCGCCAGAACCTGGACCAGTCCGAACATCAACAGCGCATCACCGGGATGCCAAAATGGACGCTGGCGCGGTTGCGCAGGAACCAACCGCGACGGCAACGAAAGCAAATCGCGGCGATGGGTGAAGATCAGTTTTGCCCAGGTCAAGAAGCTGAACGCCATCGCGGTCAGCATCATCAAAACCAAAATCATCAGTGCGGGCGACGGCGTATCTTCCACTAGGCTTTGCTCAACACTTTAGACGCCTCGATGACGTAGACGTAACCCGAGTACAATGTCAACGCGATCGAAGACCACAAGAAAATTTGGCCGGCGATGCGGATCCAATCCAAGCTGGGGTAAATCACCGCAAGCAAGATTGCGATCACCGCGGCGCACTGCAGCACCATCTTCCACTTGCCCAATTGGTTCGCCGAAAAGTCACCGCCACCACCTTCGATGATCGCTCGCAAGCTCGTCACCAAGAGTTCTCGCGCGACCATGATGGTGGCCATCCAGGACGCGACTCCCGAACCGGCGACCTCAACGAGGGCGATGAAGGTGCCACAGATGATGATCTTGTCGACAAAAGGATCGAAGATTCGGCCGACTCGGGTGACTTGCCCGTACTTGCGAGCCCAATAGCCGTCCATCCAGTCGGTCGAAACGGCGATGATGAAGATGATCAAAGCCGAAACCAGATAGTTCATCGGCAACAACGCGATCACGGCAATGGCCAACCCAAATCGCACGGTGGTCAGTGCGTTGGGAACGTTGTAGATCGATCCGGTTTTGAAGTTCATCGCGGTCGTCATGGTCATAGAAAAGCAACGCATATTCGAAGGCTCGGTCTAGTTGTCCCCGAATGACCAGAGCCCGCCAAGGTGGGGACGATGCGCGACATCTTTGACGTTACAACGGGGCGGCAACAAGATCGTAACCGTCCGAGGCGACAATTTCGCAATCGATCATGTCACCAATTTCGAGTGGATCGTCGGGATCAACGCCCGAAACGTAAACGATTCCGTCGATATCAGGCGACTCGCCACGGGTGCGACCGATCCAGACACCGGGCTGGTCAGCCATCGGCGAATCGATGATCACCGTTTCGACCGTCCCGATCCGGCTGTTGACCCATTCGAAGGCGACCTTTTGTTGAACTTCCATGACGCGGTTGTAGCGGGCCTGGGCGATCTCGGCAGGCACTCGATTGGGCAGCTTCGCGGCCGGCGTGTCCTCCTCAACGCTGTAGGTGAAGACGCCCAGATGCTCAAATTTCTGTGCGGCCACAAAGTCACAAAGCTGGTCAATGTCGTCCTCGGTTTCGCCGGGGAACCCGGTGATCAAAGTCGTTCGCATGATCAGGTTAGGAATTCGCGCTCGCAACGTCGCCAGAATCTCTTCTTGCGATTTGCGAGTCGTTTTGCGTGACATCCGCTTTAGCATCGTGTCCGACGCGTGTTGAAGTGGCATGTCGATGTACGGCAAAATCCGCTTTGCGTTTGCCAGCGTGTCGACGAGCGCATCGTCAATGTACATCGGATAGAAATACATCAGACGAATCCAGTCGATCGATTCGATCTTGTCGAGTTCGATCAGTAATTCGTTGAGTCGCGGCTCGCCGTACAAGTCCTTGCCGTAGTAAGTCGTATCCTGGGCCACGATGACGACTTCACGAACGCCGCTGGCGCCCAACCGTTTGGCTTCGTCGATGACCTGTTCCATCGGCTTGCTGTAATGCTTGCCCCGCATTTTCGGGATCGCGCAAAAAGTGCACAACCGATCGCAACCTTCGCTGATCTTCAAATACGCAAAGTGACGTGGCGTGACCGCGCGGCGAACGGCGTCGGAGAGTGGACGGATCGGAGCAGGACGAAAAACTCGCTCCTGCTCTTCGACGCCCGACTGCAATCGGTCGATCACCGATACGATTTCGTTGCGTCCAAAGACACCAATCATCGCGTCGATCTCTGGGCGGTCCTCCAACAACTTCCCTTGCTGGCGTTCGGCCAAACATCCCGTCACGACGACATTGCGGATTTTGCCAGCCTTCTTGAGCGCCAGCATTTCGTCGATCGCACCGTAAGACTCCTCGCGTGCCGAGTCGATGAATCCGCACGTGTTGATAACCACGAAATCGGCTGTATCAACGCTCTCCACCATCGCATACCCGTCTTCGTCCAAACGGCCGAGCATCTGTTCGGTATCTACTAAATTCTTGGGGCAACCCAGCGAGATGACCGCGTAACGACCGCGAACCCCGTCGGTCGACACAGCGGGTTGTTTGGAGGAGACGAGTTGATTTTCGGAAACGATCGGAAGCTGCATCGAGGGTGCTCAGAGGGTTGCCGCCGCCGGGACAGGCGAAGCAGCGGAATTTTGGATAAATTGGTGAGTTCGGAAGGCGCCCCGAATTAAACCACAGCCGCCCAGAACAAGCAAACGAGATACGATTGACTCACCACCCGCCCGCGGGAAGTGGACCGACCATGGGTGGGCGAATTCGGCGGCCGCATTGCTCACTCGGCAACATCCATCCAGACCCAACCGGACGGCTTCAAACTGTTTTTTCATGGGCGGCAAGAACCGCGTGTATGGCTAGGCAGTTAGTTCACGTCGGGGTAATCTTTCGAGGCTGCCGAATACCGTTTGCCGTCCGCAAGTGCCGGGTCGCAAAAAGCTAGCGTCTTCCCACATCTTCTTTCCGATCGAACTGCTTTCATGCCCACTTATGATTACGAATGCGAGGCTTGCGGCCACGCGATGGAAGTCTTTCAAGGCATCAACGATCCGATGTTGAAAAAGTGCCCGGAGTGCAAAAAAGCGAAGTTGAAGCGTCTGTTCGGGACCGGCGCTGCGATCGTGTTCAAGGGCAGCGGGTTCTATCAAACCGATTACCGCAGCGAAGGCTACAAAAAAGCTGCGGCGGCGGAATCCAAATCCGAATCCAAGTCGGATTCGAAATCGGACGCTAAGTCCGAGTCGAAATCGGGTACCAAGTCCGAATCAAAATCGGAAGGGAAGTCTTCATCGACAAATAAGCCGACCGATAAGAAAAAGTCGAGCGAGTGACCGTGCCCCGATTCGGCACAAAGCAAGGATTCGGTACAAGCGAGCGCAACGATGGACCAGACTTCTGCCGATCCCGCATTCGCATCGTCGCGATTGATCCCGCTGGGCAAGATGACCAGCTTCTATGTGCCGTCGCACAAACTCGATGACGCTCGATTTCACGGTGACGGGCACACGCCGCGCTTTGCGATCCACGAATTCTTGATGCACCACTACCGCGCGTACACCCAAACGCCGACGCCGGTCAAAGGATTCTGGGTCGATCCCGCCGGCGTTTTGGTTCACGACGTATTGGAACGGTTCGAAGTCTCTTTCGACCGCGAACAGGACTTTGACGGATTGATCGAATTCTTGGTCGACCTTTGTGACCGATTGAGCGAAGAAGCGATCTACGTGACTCGCGGCGAGCGCAGCTTTTTGGTGGCGCAAATTTGGCCTGATCGAGTGGCCGAATGCTCATCAGGCTACTGTAAACGCTTGCCTATTTTCTTTATCCTTTCTCACTTGAAAGAAACAGCCGCGGGCACATGCAGGACGAGTGAATTGTACGGAAACCACCGCGAAATGGCGAGCTTTCACCGATTCGCCACGATCGTCGTTTTGCTCGGTTGGACTTTGTCAGTCTCTCTCGACACGCCGGGATGGTCCCAGTCGCCGGGGCTAGCTCAAGTTGAAGAAGTGGAAACCGATTCCGACGCGGACTTCGCCGCCCTGCAACTGAAAACGATGCGTGAGGACGTCGCCTATTTGGCCAGCGAAGCACTGCGTGGCCGCAGCGTGGCGGACGATTCCATTTTGCTGGCTGCCGACTATTTGGCGGCGCGGATGGCGGCAATCGGGTTGGACACCTCCATGCTCGATGGCAAACCATTCCAACCCGTCTCGATCCGGTTGGGAGCCGAAGCGGGCCCGGCGGAAAACAATCGGCTGGTGGTGCGTTTTGGTGACCAGCCCGAGCGGGCGATCGCGGAACTCGGTGACGACTTGATGCCGCTTGCGGTCGGATCCAATGGTGGTCAATTGACGGGACCGCTCGCGTTTGTGGGTTACGGGATCACGGCTCCCAAATACGGCTACGACGATTACGCCGGAGTGAACGTTCGCGGTGCAACCGTGATCATCATTCGAAAAGAACCGCAATCCGCCGACCCGAACAGTAAGTTTGATGGCACCCGTCATACCCGGCACGCCTTTTTCTACACGAAGATCAAAAACGCGATCCAGCACGGGGCCAGCGCGGTCGTCTTCGTCAATGATCCCGCCAGCATCGAGATCGGTGTTCAAGAACAATCCAACCGCATCGACGCCGAACAGAAACGTCAAACGGCGCTCGAACAACAGATCGCTGCGTTGCCCCAAGACGCGGTCAACAATCGCGAGACGTTGACCGAAAAAGTCATCGGGATTCAAGCGATGTTGGAATCGATGCAGCGGGAAAAGCGGCGTTCGATGCGCGGCGTCATGTCGATCTCCGAGGCGGGAGACCGACCCGAGGGCGGCAATTCGGAAAACGTGACGACGATTCCGGTCGTTTCCGTGGCTCGCGACTTGATCGATTCGATCCTGGTCCGAGCGATGGGCAAATCGATCGATGAAATCGAGTCGTCAATCGACATGACGCTCGTTCCTGAGAGCCGTGTGTTGCCCGACGTGTCGGCGACGCTTGGGGTGTCGCTCAAAGAGGCAAATCGTGAATCACCCAATGTGATCGGCGTTTTGGAAGGACGCGGTGATTTGGCGGAACAGACGATCATCGTTGGGGCGCACTATGACCACGTCGGCATGGGCGGCGTCGGATCGCTCGCGCCGGGACGATCGCGATTCACAATGGCGCCGACGACAATGCGTCGGGCACCGCGACGATGCTGGCAACGGCCGCTCAAATGATCAGGCGGCTGAAAGAGGTCACCTCTCACCGACGTGTGGTGTTTGTCGGGTTCACGGGCGAAGAGCGTGGGCTGCTGGGCAGCCTGCACTATGTCCGCAATCCTCGGTTCCCGATCGATTCCACCGTCGCGATGATCAATTTGGACATGGTGGGTCGATTGAGAGATAACGAGTTGACCGTTTACGGAACAGGCACGGCTCCCTCGTTTGACGAGCTCGTGGAACGGGCCAATCGCGAAACAAAGTTCGATCTGTTCAAGGTGCCTTCGGGATATGGGCCCAGCGATCATCAATCGTTCTGCGAGGTGGGGGTACCCGTGCTGTTCTTCTTTACCGGGCTGCACAACGATTATCATCGACCATCTGATGATTTTGAGAAAATCGAGTTCGGCGGCATGACCCGCATAACCGATATAACCTCTAACTCAGTGTTCGAGTTGGCCACCCGCGGCGAACGTCCCACTTATGCGGTTACCGGAAAGAGCGTCCAGATTCGCCGTCAAATGACGGCGTTCCTCGGCGTCACGCTTTCAGTCCGCGACGACCATGTCGTCATCACGGGACTGATACCCGGAGGTCCAGCCGAAGTTGGGGGCGTTCAAATCAACGATCGATTGGTTTCGATGGCTGATCGGCCGATTGCCCAGACTTCGGACGTTTTATCGTTGCTTCGTGACCGCTCACCCGGCGAAGAAGTGACGATCGAGGTCGTCCGAGATGGGCAACAAGCATCGATCAAAACTCGGTTGGCGGCTCGGCCGGAAAACTGAGCGAAAACGATCGGCGAAGAGTGAACGAGCGGGCGGATCAACCCGCCAAGAAAAACAAGAAAAAATTAGATTCGAGCATGGTGTTCGAAAGTTTCAATCTTTACGCCCAACCCAACTGGTGACACAATCGGCGGAGATCGACCTTGGATTATCCATGGTCGGCCGACGTTGATGACTCGGCGCAGGTGACGGACACCCGATGCGTGTAATCGAGCAAACCGGAGGACGTCGGATTGAGTACGCACCACTACACGCAAGGAGAGCGGACGTGCGATTGATTGGTAAAGCAGCCATTGTAATGGCTATGGGAACCTTGGCTGCGATGGCCCCTCAAACGGCCGCGGCTCAAGAGGCGGGACACCGTGTCGCCGTCGTCGATGTCGCGTACATCTTCAAGAATCATCCCGGCATCAAGGCTCAAGTTGCCGCCGTCGAGGACGACTTGAAGAACTACGGCGGCGAGATGCAAAAACGTCAAGAAGAATTGAAGGCTGCGGCCGAACAAATCAAGGCGTTCAAACCGGGGTCACCCGAGTACTCGCAACAAGAAGAGCGAGTCGCTTCGTTGGAGTCCAAGTTGCGTTTGGACATGGCACGCAAGAAAAAAGAGCTGGCCGATGCCGAAGCCCGCATCTACTTCGAGAACTACACCCGCATTGCGGATGGTGTGAAGTTCTTGGCGAGCCACTACAAGGTCAATTTGGTCTTGCGCTACAACAGCGAGACCATGGACTTGGAAGAGGGCCAGTCGGTCATTCGTAGCGTCATGAAAAACATCGTCTACCACGACGAAGATTTGGACATGACCAAGGGCGTGATGCAGTACTTGGACAAGTACAGCGTTGCGGGTAAACCGACCGCCGCAGCCACTCGCTAGCGCACAAGTCGATTTCATGCCAGGATCCGTCCTGGCTTAGGCTTGAAACAGCAGTGCTTGCCAAGGATGGTGAGCTCACTCGGTCAAGGAGGGCCGTCGCGTGCATCGATCACGCAATGAACACACGACCGCCGTATCGTGCGAGATTCGCGGACGCGGTTATTGGTCGGGACGCTTGGTCACCGTGATGGTCCATCCAGCGCCGATGGGCACCGGGATCACCTTGGTCCGCACGGATCTATCGTCACGTCCGTCGTGTGTGGCATCCGTTCATCATCGCGAAGACGCGGCGCTGCGAACCAATTTGGTTTGCGGTGAAGCGCGCTTCCAGATGGTCGAACACTTGATGGCCGCTTTGGCGGCGCTAGAAATTGATAACGCGATTGTTGAGATCGACGGCGAGGAACTCCCCGCCCTCGACGGCAGCAGTCTCGAGTTTGTCGAAAAGCTCACTCACGCGGGTTTGGTGATTCAAGCCAAACCCAAACGTCAACTCGTGATTCGAGATCGATATCGTGTCGGCTCACCCTCGGGCTGGCTCGAAGCGACACCTGCCAAGCACGGTGAGTCGTATTTTGAGTATCAATTGAGCTTCGACGACAAAACTCCCATCAATCCACAGGCATTCGGAATTGAGTTGACGCCGGATCGCTTCGTTCGTGAAATTGCTCCGGCTCGTACGTTTGTCACGGCCATTCAAGCCGAACAAATCCGCGCGTCGGGGTTGGCCTCGCACGTCACCAATCAAGATCTTGTCGTCGTCGGACCCGCGGGCCCTGTGGACAACGCATTTCGATACGTCAACGAATGTGCTCGGCACAAAACGCTCGACATGATCGGTGATCTCGCACTTTCCGGAGTCGAATTGGTCGGTCGGTTCACATCGTTTCGCGGCGGTCACAATCTGAACGGGCGGATGGCGACGCAGCTCGCAAAGCTGGCCGACCGGGATGCTTCAAAATCTGCCGAAACCTCAAATCGGTCTGGGCAAATCAGTGATGAGTTGTCTACAAACGATCCAAACATGATGAGCGTCTTTCGAGCCGGCGAGCAGCGGGATGCAGCGTGAAAACAGGTTCGCTGGCGAAGCGAAACTTGAGACGATTCAAAAATCAAACGTCCGACGTTCGCGTCGATTGCAGGATTTAACATGAGCACCATGATCGCGCACACCGCCGTCGTCGACCCCCGCGCAAAATTGGGACGCAACGTCCAGATTGGACACTTCTGTGTGATCGGGCCCGACGTCAAGATCGGCGATGACACGATCATCGATTCGCACTGCGTGATCAGCGGCAACACGTCGATCGGCGAAGAAAACCATTTCTTCAGCGGGTGCGTCATCGGAACTCATCCTCAAGATACCGGCTATCGAGAGACGCCCACCTGCGTCGAAATCGGCGACGGAAACACCTTTCGTGAACACTGCACCGTGAACCGCGCGACCGAAAAGGAAGACGGCATCACTCGAGTCGGCGACAACAACTATTTGATGACCAACGTTCACGTCGCACACGACTGCAAGTTGGGCGATCGAATCGTGATCGCCAACAACGGCATGCTTGGCGGCCACGTTCACGTCTTCAATGACGTCACGATCGCGGGCGGAGTGGGCGTCAATCATTTCGCCTCGATCGGTCAGATGAGCTTCGTCAGCGCGATGAGCCGAATCTTGCATGACGTGCCCCCGTTCATGATCGTCGATGGTCAACCCGCCAAGCCGCGGGCCGTCAATAGCGTCGGCATGAAACGCCACGACTATCCCGCCGAAGACATCGAAGTTCTTTCACGCGTTTACCGCTTGATGTACCGATCACGTGTCGGCGTCGAAGCAACTCGTAAAGAAATGATGGAATCGGGCCCGATTCGCCCGGTGCTGAAACAGTTTTTTGATTTCATTGACATCGCCGGTACCGGCAAACACGGCCGCGGCCGGCAACAACGAAAGAAAGCAGCGTGAGTGAGCTAAGAATCGCCGTCATCGGCGCCGGACATCTCGGTCGAATCCATAGCAAGCTGATCGGACAAGTGGACGGCGCGCGATTGGTCGGGATCAGCGATCCGTTTGCGACCGCCCGCGAAAACGCGGGCAAGCTGTTTTCGGTGCCCACTCACGAAAACTATCGCGAGCTGATTCCGAAAATCGATGCTGCCATCATTGCCGCCCCGACTGACCTGCACGCGGAAATCGCCAGGGAGTTGATCTCGGCCGGAAAACACGTGTTGGTTGAAAAACCGATCACGATTGATTCGTACGATGCCGATCGACTGGCGACGTTGGCGGCAAAGAAGCGGATCACATTGCAGGTTGGGCACGTCGAAAGATTCAACCCGGCATTCACAGCCCTCGGAGACTTGGCGGTCGATGTCAAGTACGTCGAAGCCGTCCGAGCATCCCGCTTTCCCGGGCGGTGCCTGGATGTCGGCGTCGTGATGGACTTGATGATCCACGACATCGATCTTGTACTATCCATGACCGACGGGGCACTCAAGTCCGTGAGTGCGTCGGGAATGGCCGTGGTCAGTGATCACGATGACTTGGTTGAAACTCGCTTGGAGTTCGAATGCGGTTTGGTCGCAAACTTGAAGGCTTCCCGCATCAGCCCAATGCCGGCGCGGAGCATGCAGGTCTTCGGCACCAACGGATTTGCCGAAATTGACTTCGGAGCTCCGTCGCTATCCGTGGTACGCCCCTGTGACGCGCTGGTCGATCGTTCGTTTAACCTATCGATGGAGACCGATAATCCACTTAGCTATGCGGATCAATTGTTCGGTGACAAACTCCGCTGCGAAACATTAAAACTGGAACCTCGAAATGCAATTCTTGACGAGTTGCACGATTTCGTGATCAGCATCCAATCGGGTATCGCACCGACCGTCGACGGCATCGCCGGCGCGCGCGCCGTTTCCGTCGCCAATCGCATCCTCGAGACGCTCGAGCAACGTCGGTGGTACGATAACGCCAGCGCGTACGAGGTTGGCCCTCAGGCCGTGGCGAGACAAAGAATCGAATCTGCTAGCCGACGGATGCACCAGAGCCGAAGAGCCGCCTAAGCCAAATCCCAAGGAGGCGATTGTTTACGCCGACGGGGACACCGATTGAAGAATTCTGACGTCGTTAAAGCAAGTCAGCCGCCGATTTACACAATGCCCTCGCCTCGACTTCGGTTTCCGCTTCGGCGATCAATCGCACAATCGGTTCGGTATTGCTGCCCCGCACCAGCAACCACTTGTTGTCCCATGCCAATCTCAATCCGTCTCCGGTTTGCACTTGGGCGTCGGGGAACGTCTTGATCAAGTTTTTGAACAGCTCGGGTAATCGGTCGGCTGAAACCGTCGACGTGTCCTTGTGGATGTACAGTTTTGGCAATCCATCAGCCAGATCCGCCAACGACTTACCGGTCGCGGTCATCAGATCAAGGATTTGAGCCATGCCCACAAAACTGTCACGAACGTAACCGACTCGCGGGTCGATGGGGCCGCCATTGCCCTCGCCGCCATACGTCGCTTGTTTGTCGATCATCATGTCGGCAACATTCGCTTCCCCGACAAAACTGCGATGCGATTCTGCGCCGGCATCCCGGGCAATTCGTTCGCTCATCCCGCTGGTCGCCCCGTTGATCACGATCGGCCCGCGAGTCGAATCGTCCGACATCGCTCGCAACACGCAGAGTGCCAGCGTGTACTCTTCGCCGATGTAGCGCCCGTCCGCATCGACCAACGCCAACCGGTCCGCATCGGGATCCTGACAGAATCCGACGACGCACCTTTCATCTCGCACCCGCTTCGCGATTTCGCCCAAGTTGGCGGCTGTCGGCTCCGGAACGTGCGCGAACTTGCCGTCGGGTGTCTCACCGACCGCAACGATTTGGCAACCCAGCGCCTTCAACAACCTGAGCCCCAGCAGACTGCCGGCACCGTGGTTGCTGTCGATCAAAACGCGATGCCCGGCGGCGCGAATGGCCAGCGTATCGACGGTCTCTAAAACTTTGCACAGATGCGGTTCGTGGGGGTCGATTTCGGTCGACATCCTCCCGATTTGGTTGAACGGTTTGTAATCCGCGTGACCGGCAAAGTAGGCGTCGCGGATCGACGCACCGGTGAGAGCGTCGAGCACTCGCCCGGTCGACCCGAACAATTTGATTCCGTTGTACGGCGGAGGATTGTGGCTGGCGGAAATCTGGACCGCGCCTGCCGCACCACGGTCTCGCACCAAGACTCCGATCGTCGGCGTCGCGGCCACGTCGACGTCGATGCAATCGCGACCACATGCGGCCAACGCCGCGATGATCGCGTGGCTCAACATCTTTCCGCTGCTGCGCCCGTCGCGGCCCACGATGATCGGCCCCGGTGGCATCTTGCCCGCAAAGGCGGCCACAAAACGCATCGCCACCTCAGGCGTCAAAGTCTCACCAACGATACCCCTCAACCCGCTGACGCTGATGATCAATGCGCTCATGATTTACGTTACTTTCGAGTCACTTTCGGTGCCTTGGTTGCGACGATCGCCACCCTCCAAATAGAATCGGATCACTGCGGCATCACAAGACCACCGCCGTCTTCCCCCAATCTTGAAGATCCGATGAGCATTGACGCAAACGTGACCGATTCCCTGGCGGCCATCCAGCAAGCCGTGACCGATGGCGACCTAACCGCACCCGCCGCTAAAAACATTGAATCATGGTTGACCGAACAGCGATACGCGGGATATCGCGACGAAACAGTCGCGCATATCGCCGCCAAAAAATGGCAAAAGCTGGATGACGTTTTCTGGACCATCATTCCGTTTGGAACCGGCGGTCGACGAGGACGGATGTACCCGATCGGCTCGAACGCGATCAATGATCGGACCATCGGCGAAAGTGCCCAGGGTTTGGCTGATTACGTCGTGAACTATCACGGCGGTAAAAAAGAGTTGTCCTGTGCGATCGCGTATGACACGCGGCACAAGTCACGCCATTTCACTGAATTGTGCGCGGGCATCATGGCCGCCGCAGGCATCAAGGTGTTCCTGCTCGATGATTATCGCGCGACCCCGCAATTGTCGTTCGCGGTTCGCTTCAAACAATGCGACTGCGGCATCATGGTCACTGCCAGCCATAATCCGCCGAGCGACAATGCGGTCAAGGTGTATTGGTCCAGCGGAGCCCAAGTTTTGCCACCGCACGACATCGCGATCATCGACAACGTCATGAACTGTCAACAAATTCGCTCGATGCCGTTTGACGAGGCAGTGGCCAAGGGCATGGTCGAAGTGGTGACGAAGGAAGTCGACAAGGCTTACTTTGATGCCGCCATTGATTGTGCTTTTGCGGGTCCCCGAGATGTCAAATTGCTGTACTCACCATTGCACGGCGTGGGCGCCGCCGCCGTCGTGCCGCTGGCCAAACGCGATGGGTTCAAGGACATCGAAATTTACGGCCCGCATGCTCAACCCAGCGGCGATTTCCCCAACGTCCCCGGCCATGTCTCCAACCCCGAAAATCCTGCGATCTTTGACGAACCGATCAAGTACGCCAAAACGATCGGTAAAGATTTGATTCTGGCAACCGACCCCGATTGCGATCGCATCGGAATCGCGGCGCCGATCACGACCGACACCGCAGGCGATTGGAGGACGTTCAACGGAAACGAAATCGGTGCAATGCTCGGCGAATTTGTGCTCAGCAAACGCAAAGCAACGGGCGCCCTGACACCCGATCATTACGTCGTCAAAACCTTAGTCACCACGGAACTGATCCGACGCATCGCGCAAGATTATCAGGTCCGGTGCATCGGTGATTTGTTGGTCGGATTCAAGTACATTGCCGAAGTGATCGACCGCGAAGGCCCCGATCGATTTGTTTATGGCACCGAAGAGTCACACGGTTACTTGGTCGGACAATACTGTCGAGACAAAGACGGCGCGGTGGCCGCGATGTTGGTGTTCGAATTGGCGGCACAACTCAAATCGCAAAAGATGTCGATGCATGATTTCTTGTCCGGACTGTATCGCAAGCACGGGTATCATCGCGAAACGCTGATCAACCTGGTGATGGAAGGCAGCGAGGGCATGGCGTCGATGCAGCGGTTGATGAAATCATTTCGAACGTCGCCCCCCGAATCAGTCGCGGGCATCAAGATTGCCAGAGTTCGTGACTATGCCGCCGGAACGATCACCGATACAGCGACGCAAACGTCCGAGAAGCTTGAGGGGCCGACCGGTGAATTGATCATTCTGGATCTGGGGGACGAAGGCAACTACGTCGCCGTCCGACCGAGTGGTACCGAGCCGAAGATCAAGCTGTACGTTTTCACTCGACTGAGTCCCGAGAAGTCACGTGATCTGGACCAAGCGAAGAGCGTGCTCGATGCCCGATTGGAATCGCTGGAGTCCGACGTCCGAGCCTATGCAAAGCTGCACGCTTGAAATCGGTTTGTCCTGGCTACTCGGCAACGGTGCCGGTGACGGTGCAGGAGGTGGTGCGGTTGCCGGGCAGGTTGGTGACAATACGGATCTCTTGCGAGATCGGCGTGTCGGATCCATCGCCGGTATAAATCAACTTCACCATGTGCAGTTTTTCAGATCCAACGGGAACTTCGAATTTGAATCTTTCGTCCGCGCACTCGACGTCTGATATTTCAAAGGGCTCGACGCCCCGTACGATCAATTTCTTTTCGATCGTTCCGGTGGCTTGCGTGGTCCCCAAGGTGACGGCTTCGGGTGAAACGTTGACCGGCGGACGAACCCGTCCGGAGATCGACATCTCGGTCGTCGGGAATGCTCTTTCGTTGCTGATCAACGTCAAGCGTTCGCGGATGTCACCGTCACTCATTTCACCGTCCATTCGAACGGACATGCGATAGCGAACTTGGCCAGCAAGTCGCTCGGCGGGGTCCAGCCGAACCCTCAAATGGGAACAATGGCTACGCACATCAACGATTTCCCATGTCGAATTTCCGTTGTGAGTGATCACAACCTCGCGCTCGCGTTCCTCTCCCGCTGGCACATCGCCAAATGCGATTTCGGGCGGATCGAAAGTGATGTCCGTGCGAATGACGCCGCTCACTTTCAACTGAACCTCGGCATACTTAGGCCGATCAAACACGACGGTAATCGTCGCGGATTTTTGTCCCACAAACGTGCTGGTGTTGAACGTAGCCACTACCGAGGCCGTCTCATGCGTTTTCAACGTGTCGGCCGTCAAAGTCGGAGTCGTGCATCCACAACTCGTACGAACCGCCGCCACATGAACTTCTTCGTTATAGATGTTGGTGAAATCAAAAAGAAATTCGCATTTTGTTCCCCGCCCGACGGTGCGAAAGTCATGCGATTTCACCTTGAACATCTTGTCCGCGTAGTTCTGGGCCAAGAGGGGTGTCGCGCTCGCTAGATAGCACGCCGTCATCAAAACTGCCGTCAAGCCGATTCGAAACCAATTGACACGTTCAACACTGACCATCATTCCACGCCGGTGCGAGAAGGAAAAAAACAATTGAAGCGAGTCGTTTTGAATCATCAGGAGACTTTTGTTGGCTGCGTCTTGTGATCGACCGGTTATTCACCCCCAAGCCTATTGGCCGGAAGAGAATCACGCAGGTGGTCCATCGCTTCCAGTAATAACGGTTTCGGCTAAATCATCGAAATTTTCCAGTAATTCTGCGAGCCGCTCCATCGGGAGTCCCACCACGTTACTTTGACTGCCTTCGCCAACGATCGTTAACCAATCATTTCCGTCCTGGTATCCGAACGCTCCCGCCTTGCCTTCCCACAACATCGAATCGAGATAATCGGCGAGCATGGGCTCCGTCAGCGGTTGCATGATCAATTCGGTGCGGACCACATCGACAATGCATTTTTCGAGTTTCACGGACCACACGCAGATTCCCGTGTAGACGTCGTGTCGCCGGCCACTTAGCAACCGCAATGTCGCCTCGGCATGATCTTGGTCACGTGGTTTTCCCAAAATTTGGCCCACGCAGGACGCGACCGTGTCCGCAGCGATGATCAAACCGGAATCCATTCTGCGTGCCACGTCCGCAGCTTTGCGGTAGGCATACCGGGCAACCATTTCCGGCGCCGTTTCGCGGCTGCACATCCCGCATTCGGCCTCATCGGAGGCCACGTGCACCGTGAAAGAGTACCCCGCCGCAGTCAACAATTCGGAGCGGCGAGGAGAACCGCTGGCCAAGATCAACATCTCATCCGTCGGCAAGCTCGTCCGGGGTAGGCCGCGCATCAATGGCAATTCATTCGTGGATTTCATGTCGGCGAATCATCACTGGGAGGCGGCGTGTCGGGTGATTCAGAATCGTGAGGTGATGCATCGCCCTGATGCGGACCGGTGTCACTCGGACCGGTGTCTTTCGGATTTGGCTTTGGCGGTTGAGGATCGCCGCCCTGTTGAGCCTGATTCGCTTGTTGCCGATGTTCGAGTTGTTTGACCGCACCGCGCAGCGACTCGAGCAACCTTGGGATCTGGCCCGCCGCCACAAAGACTCGAGCGCTGACGGCTGACTGCGGAAAGAAGCTGGTCAAAAAATCCAGTCCGAACTCGCTGGCCCCGTGACCGATCATCACTCCGTTGGCGTAGACGCCGCTGAGCACCTCATCGGGCAGCTTCAAATCATCATAGATTTCTTGGGGCGTCGGCCGCCGTTGATTCGCGCCGGGCGGCTGGAGGGGAGGCGTTTGAGGATTTCCAAATCGACCTTTGTAAAGCTCTAAATTCGTGTTCAGGGCTTCGATAAATTGCGGCATCACCGGGTGCGGAATCACAACTCGCTTGGCGACTTTGTGCGGCCGACCGATCGTTTGCAGAAAATCCACGATGTACTCGCTCGGCCCCGTCATCACGATCGCGCCGGTGCTGAAGCAGCCGTCGGCGACGCTGTCCGGAACCCTGGCTCGAACGGCGGGATTGTCGTCGCTCGACTCGGGCGGGCCGGACGGGGAAGGGTGGGGATCCGATGACATGCGGCGGCTACGTGACGATTGAGTAGGGAGTGAAACAAACGGGGAACAAACCTGTGAGCCCGAACGCGTGAGCGGTCATGAAGTGGGCGGGCCGCGAATGACTGTCCCATTCTAAACCCGGCGACAATCCGACCACACCCCCGGCCGGGAAGTGGATAGGAGATTGGAGATTGGAGATTGGAGATTGAAGAATACAGATTGATGATTGTTTCATCGCGTCGATTGCAGCCAATCTCCAATCATCCAAGTTCTTCTTTCACCCGCTGGGGTGTTGCCGTTCGTCGCGGCATCACCAATTCGGGTGACGCCAAGAGCGTGGCAAAAAACGCTAACGTGACCACCGCGACAATGAATTCAATCGTGCCCCACATGCTGGCCCCGTTCGCAATTTCGCCCAAGGTCCAAGCCCAATTGGTGATCTGCCATCCAGAGTACGAATAAGGGAGATAGTCACTTAAGTGTAAACCGATCGCGTAGGGCCCCAGCGCCGATAACATTGCAATCGCCACCAGCGCGGCCACACCGATTTCAGCACGTGGATTATTTCGAATTCGAATCAAGGCGACCAGCCATCGCGCGACCACCAGAAATCCGATCAAGTAGGCGGCATACGCGACGCACAATTGGCGAAACGTGCTGGTGATCGTGACCGAGCGGCTCCCGGCGAATTGACCCGCCAACTCCAACCCGATCGCGGTCGCGACCGTAATCAAGACAATCACGACGACCGAAAAAACCAGCCCGCTGACCGGTCCAGGTGTCAACCAAGTCAATGTCGCCCGAGCCAACAAACTATTGGGTAACTCCCGGCGGATCCGGGGCGTGATGGTCGAAGGCTCGCCCGCAAACATGCTGCTCGCCAAAGTCCAAAGGGCGGCCAATCCGACGGCGAACATGGACGCCACGGCGATCCCCAATCCATTTTCGCTCATCATCCGGATCGCGAGCACTGCCAGTCCCAACACCACCGCGGTCAACACCAAAATCGAGATTCGCAAGTGCGTCGATCGGTTCTCGCTCTCGGGAGTCAATTGCGCCGCCGTCGCAGTCAATAACAAGTGTCCCACTGAAAGACTTAATGCAATCGTCGCGATGATCGTAAAGAGCAACTGGTCCGTTGTCATCGGATTGCCTTCCAAAATCATGCCGATCACTAGGAACGCGAGCACCATTCCGCTGCCAACAAAATTCCCATCACCGCCAACAACGTGGTGATTCGGCCTGTCCGGGTGCGGGCCAGCGGTGCAAAGAACAACGCCACGATCGTCAATAAAACTGCTGAAACCAACAAGATTCCCATCATCAACATCGTCGTCGGCAAATCGACGCCGCGGAGCGTGTAGGCGTAGGCGACGCACGGGAAAAGCGCGACAAAGTACAACAGCATCTGAAGCATCGCGCTGGCTAATTTCCCCAACACGATTTGCCACGGGCTGAGCACGGTGATCGACAACAACTCCAACGTTCCATCGTCGATTTCACCTTCGAGCGAGCGATAGGCCGCCAGGGGAACCACGATCAACATCGGGAGTGCCAGGACCAAATAGTACCCGACCAACATCCGCTGGGCCGACGGCGACGTGTAAATCTGAGGCATCATCGACAGACTGCCGATGATCGTCCATGCCAAGGCGGCGACCAGCAGCACCGAGAACGTGATCACAAACTGGCGACTCTTGAGCGCCTGGCGAGTCTCTTTCACCAGAATCGGGTTCAGCCCGTCCCCGATCCGTTCGCACCATTCGTCCAACCGATCCAACCAGGTCGGAGCGGATGCGGCGGATGGCGTGTCGGTCGCAATCGTGGTCATGGCTTTCCAGAAAGAAAAGGGAATGGAAAGGATGATGCTCATTTCCTTCGTCTCAATATCGTACACCCACCCGTCGAACCGATGGAGGCCGACGATCGGCCTCAAAACGCGTTTTTCTTCGCCGCGGTTCACCCGACCCGCTCAAACTCCTTAAACGAATCGGTGGGCGCGGGTATAGTAGGCGGGCGGCTTCAGCAGACCGCTGAGTGACGGCATTTTCAGACTTCGGCACAGTCCGAACGGGGCGGGATGGGGGACTTTGCGATGGACGCGATTTTTAAAAATTTGACGGATGCCCAACGCGATGCCGTCGGGCACGTCAACGGACCGATGCTGATTTTGGCGGGCCCCGGATCGGGGAAGACCCGCGTCGTCACCCATCGCATCGCCCACATGATTGAACAGGGCGTCCAGCCTTGGCAGATCGCGGCGCTGACGTTCACCAACAAGGCCGCCGAGGAAATGCGGATGCGGGTCAACGCTTTAGCCCCGAACCAACCCGTGTGGATGGGCACGTTCCACCGTTTTTGTGCCCAACAATTGCGTCGCTATGCGACCATGGTCGGGCTTCAAGAAAACTATTCGATCTATGACACCTCCGATTCCAAACAGGCGATGAAGCGAGCGGTCCTGGCCGCCGGCGTCTCCACGACCCATGCTTCGCCTGAACAAATCGCATCGGCGATCAGCCACGCGAAAAACCGGTTGATGACGCCGGAGATGATGCAAGGTCACTCACTTCGTCCGATCGATGCGTTGGCCGCAAAGGTTTATCCGGTCTACCAGCAACAACTGTTGACGGCCAACGCGGTCGACTTCGACGACCTGCTGCTGCACATCGCCAATTTGCTGCGTGAGAATCCCGATCTTCGCGGGGAATTGGATCGAAAATTCAAGTACATCCTGGTCGACGAATACCAGGACACCAACCTCGCTCAGTACGCGATCGTTCGTGCCCTGTCGATCGACCATCCGAACCTCGCTGTCACGGGTGATCCCGACCAATCGATCTACGGTTGGCGAGGCGCGGACATTAATAACATTCTTGATTTCGAGAAAGATTATCCGTCGGTCAAAACGGTTCGGTTGGAAAAGAACTATCGCAGCACGCCGAATATCCTTCGCGCCGCCGACCAATTGATTCGTCATAACCGTCGTCGCAAAGCAAAAGAACTGTTCACCGATCATCCCGAAGGGGACGCGGTGATCTTGCGGATGTTTGAAGACGGTTATCAAGAAGCCGATGGCATCGCCGATGAAATCATTCGGGCGATCACCGATGAGGGGATGAAACCGTCGGACTTCGCCATTTTCTGTCGCATGAATGCGCTAACGCGATCGCTCGAACACGCGCTGCGCAGTCGGTCATTGCCGTACCAGATCATCAACGGCGTCGAATTCTATCAGCGCCGTGAAATCAAAGATTTGCTGGCGTACTTGCACCTGATCAATAACCCCAGCCACGATGTGGCGCTGATGCGAGTGATCAACACGCCGACTCGCGGCATCGGTAATCGAACGGTTGAACGAATTCGCGACTTTGCGGACGATCACGGAATCCCAATGCTGGAGGCCGCGCGGCGGGCAAGCGAAATCGATGGGCTGGCGAAACGCGCCGTCACGATGGTCGGCAAATTCATCAAAATTTATGACCGGTTGGCCATCAAGGCGACCGCATCGCTCGAAGATTTGATTCGCTATTTGGTCGAGGAAACTGAGTTCGAAGCGTACCTGGATAAGACCGCCGTCGAACAACAAGATGCCAACCCCATGTCGAACGTCGACGAGTTGATCACCGCCGCGGTGGAATTCGATCGCCGTCATCCCGAAGACGGATCACTCGAAGCGTTCTTGGAACAGGTCGCCTTGGTCGCCGATACCGACGCGATCGATGGCGAAACGGATCGCGTCACGATCATGACGCTGCACGCGGCAAAGGGGCTGGAGTATCCGCGAGTCTTCATCATTGCCGTCGAAGATGATCTGTTGCCTCACAAACGATCCAAAGAAACCGAAGATCAATTCGAAGAGGAACGAAGGTTACTGTTTGTCGGCATCACGCGAGCCAAGGAGTGGTTGCAAATGAGTTGCTGTAAACGTCGTGCCGTCCGGGGTGAGACGCGGCCCGTGATTCCAAGCCCGTTCTTGAACGAATTACCGCTCGACGAAATGAAGCGAATCGAAAGCGCTCGCAGTCGCGATTGGTTTGACGAGGAAGACTCCTACGATCAATCGTACCCCGAGTCGTGGGATCTACCCGACGAAGGAGAACCATCGAGCGACATGATCGCGGAGCCGCCATCGATCCTCGCGCCCGCCGGATTCGAAGTCGACGAAGTGTCTCAATTGCCACCCGAGGAATTGGCGGCGGCGATGAAGCCCAAGAAAAAAACCAGTGTCGTGGTGGCCGGTCTCAAGACGGGATCGGACATGTTGGCCCGAGGTGCGACGCCGCTGATGAGCTACCGCGAAGGCACGCTCGTTCGCCACGCCGAGCACGGGCAGGGCACCATCGTCGAAATCAATGGCCGCGGCCCCAAACGAACCGCGAAGGTGCAGTTCGATCACGGCGAGCACAGTTTTCGATTGGCTTACGCAAATTTGGAAGTGATCGAGTGACCCCCAAACGCTCGTCAACTCTCTCAGACGCCGCGTCGGTCGCGAGACGAGACGACCAATTCACTCTCGATTCCAGGCCGCGAAACGGTACCAATTAAAATATCGGTGCTTCCGCCGCTTCGATCAACTCTCAAATCGCCACGCACCCGACACCCGGTCCAGTTCAAAACTCGAAACACGGTGCATCTCCCGACAATTCGACGAACGTAAGGACGGTGAGCCGCCATGGAGGCTTTGTTCGTCGGATTGATTGCTGCGAAAATCGTTGTCGCTTGATCCAACAGCACGTGGTCCAGAATGGCTCGGTAGACGCCGCGACGACGAAACGGTTTCAGAACGTAGGCCGCAAACAACCACGATTGCTCGGGTGCCATTCGAATGCGAATCCCCAGATCGGACTCTACAAATTGCTGAGTTCCGATCCACACGCCGCCCGCCGGTTCATCATCTTCGAACGCCAGACAAGCACGCTTGGGTAAATGTTGATCATCGGGCGGATAGTATGTCAAATGATGTGCTTCGGCCTGGTCGGTTGATTCATCAAACCATCGGAACGACAACTCCAGCGGCCGACACGCCGGGCTATCACCCACATCCTCATCCCCAAGTTTGCCCCGCTGACTCGTTCGGGTCGCATCTCGAGGAATCGATTCCAGTTGAACCACGTGGAAGATGCGAAAACGAAATAGGGCGGCGGGAATGCATCGATTCAATGCCATGCCGACCGAATAGAGCAGACCATAGTTGCGTATCGATTTCCGCATCAAGTCATTCACCTTTCGCAAATCGGTCGAGCCCGCCACACTATAACGAAAACATAACGGGGTCGGCGCGATCGCACCCGGGCCTCGCACACTTCCTAGGGAATCAAAGCCTGTGTCAATATTTGTCGGTGTCGATGTCGGAGGGACTACCAGCACTGTCGCGATCGGGGATTCCGATCGTAACGTGCTTTGCATCTCCGACCAATTTCCCACGCGCTCGATCGACGGCCCCGACGCAACGATCGCCGACATCGTCAACCAAATTCTCTACGAACTTGATGCACTGGGAAAAAAACCGACTGACGTTCTCGCAATCGCATTAGCGACGCCTGGTCCGGCGTCAAAAGATGGAATCTTGAAATCGACGCCGAATTTGGATTCGCGTTTGTGGAATCGTTGCCCGATCCGCGAAATGTTGCAAAACGCGTGGGCCCGGATCGGTAAGCCGATCAATGTTTCCTACGTCGGCGACGGCCAGGCCGCCGCGATGGGCGAATCGACGATCCGAACCGGACATCTTCTGTGGCCCGATTCACCGATGGAGGGAATGATCGACGACTTCGATTCGCTCTTCATGGTTGCTGTCGGCACGGGCCTCGGCGGCGGTGAAGTGCGTCACGGATTGCCCGTCCAAGGCAGTTGCGGACGCGCCGGGCATGCGGGACACCTGATGCTTCCGATTCACGCGTTCCGGCACGAACATGATCGCAACTTGAAAGTCGGCAACGCTTTTTGCACGTCCGAAAGCGCGATTTCTTTGACCGCTTTGACGCACCAGCTCGCGTATCGATTGACGTTGGATGCCTATCGTGATCACTCACTTCATCAACAAACGTGCAGCATGAAGGACAAGGCCAAGCAACTTCGAGAGTTAGCGGCCAATGGCGACTTCCTAGCGATGGAGTTGCTTGATGACCAAGCCGTCGCGCTCGGCATCACGCTTTTGATGATCAATTATCTGGGTGACTATGACCGATTGGTGATCGGCGGAGGGGTGTGCGATTTGACCCCCGCCCTGCGAGACCGATATCTCGACTTGGTTCGTCGCTCGTACCATGACAACGCGCTGGACGGTTTCCGCGACTTCGACCAGTTTGGTTTTAGTGTTTGCGGCGACCAGGCGTCGGTCATTGGTGCACTCGCTTACGCGATAGGCTAAACGAGTTTTTTACTCGCTGCGAATTTCGGCGGTGATCAACCCTTTCGCGGTGACCGAGTGATCGCCGCTGGTCTTGATCACAAAGCTGGCCTTATTGGGTCCCGCATTCTCACCGGAGTGAGTGAACGTGACATCGACCATTTGCATCTTTTTGGCTTCGGTGGTCGGATCGTAGTTGACGTCCCAACCTTCGGCGACGATCGATTCGATTCGAAACGGTTCGCGGCCCATCAACACCAATTTGCGAGTGACCGGTTCACCCGACTTGAGTGATCCGAGCGCGATTGCTTGCGGCGAGATCGAAAGTGCCGACTCCACTTGGCCCGAAACTTTAAGCGGGACATTGGGCATCGATCGGTCATTGGTGACCACGACCAACTCGTCTTGGAAGTATCCGGTCGGCGCATCCTCACGAATGTCGACGTTGATTTTGTAGTTGACTCGCCCGTTCTCGCGGACGGTTTCGACGGCAGCAGGCATCAACCATGGTTTGTTGCTGCGAACGTCCACGATTTGCCAATCGCTTCGACCGGCATACAGCACTTGCGTGGACTTTGTGATCGCCTCGCCCTGCGGCAAATTTCCGAACTCGATCGCACCGGGAAAGAACACCATGTCGCTGCGAATGTAGCCGTCCACTCGCAAACGAACTTCGCTGTAAAACGGCTTATCCACGACCACGGTCAGGGTCGCGCCCTTTTTACCTTTGAACGTGTCGGTATTGAATTGGGCCACGATCGAACCGGTTTCGCCCGGCGCGATGTACTCATTCTTGACAATCGGCGTCGTGCAACCGCAACTGGCGCGAACGGTTTGGATATGTATCGCGCTGGAGAGCGTGTTGACGACGGGAAACACAAACTCCGTCTTCGCTCCGACGGCCACCGTTCCAAATTCGTGATTCTTGATGGGGAACACTGCCGCAGTCCAATCTTGCGCAGATGCGTTCGAAACCGCCAGATCGGTGGCAACGATTGACGAACAACCGGCGAAAATCGAAAGGGCGAAAGCGAATCGACGAAGCATGACGGCGGACCCTGGATGGACGGGATGGGGTGGGGCGAGGTTCACGAGAGATGGGAAAGGGACGGCGTGCCAAAAAGCTACGCGATCGAAACACTTCTTCCATCTTCTCCAACCTAACGTTTCCTGGGTGATCGGCAACCTAAAAAGATTCGGATCCCTTCGGAATTAACCGCTTTTAGTCTTGCGGAACACCTGCAACAGTGATTAGGAGCCCGGTGAAGCCGTGACTCCTTCCCATTCACGTCGCGACTCGAGAGCAGACCAATGCGTCGGTTGTATCTCCCCCGTGTCGAGCCGGCCATTTGGTAGTTCGACGAAAGACGCCCTGGGCCGGTGGGCGTGGATTGCTCAAGCGGCTTTGCAAAAACGAAAAAACGGGTCGAGGCTTTTTGCAAAACCCCGACCCGCTTCGCTTTTTCGCTCACGTCCAGCGAATCTGACTGTTAAGTTCTCGCGACCCGGGCGATGATGCCCGGAGCCGCGAGATGCTTTCAACTAGGCTTGACGCCTCGCTTCACTCTGAATTAGCAGCCGCAAGCGGGTGCAACGTCGCAACCGTGGTTGTGGCCACAGTTGTGTCCGCCGAAGACCTTCTTCAGCATGCTCTTGACTGGGCCGTCGCAGCTAGGTGCTCCGCAACCGCAATCCGATGCTTCGCAACCGCAATCGCTGCTCACGCTCGAGCAAGGATCACAGCAAGTTGGTGCAGGTGCACAAACTTGAACAGGAACTTGCTTGCAGACGATTCGTGGAACGCACTTGGTGACGGTGTAAGGTTCGCAAACCTTACGGCACTTGGCGACTTTGATCGTCTTGGTGAAGCACTCGGTGCGGCACTTGGTTTCGCAAACAGTCTTGGTGCGGCATTCTGGGATCATCTTGCACACTTGGTACGAGATGGTCTTGGTGCGGCATTCAGGAACCATTTTGCAGGTCGTGTAGTTGACAACTCGGCTACGTGGTTCGCAGACGGTGCTGCAAACGGTGTAGTTGCAAGTCTTGGTACGGCATTCGGCAACCATGCGGCAAGTCGTGTAGTTCACAACCTTGCTGCGTGGCTCACAAACAGTGCTGCAAACGGTGTAGTTGACCACTTTGCTACGGCATTCAGGAACCATTTTGCAAGTCGTCCAGTTGACGACTTTGCTACGGCATTCGGGAACCATCTTGCAAACGGTGTAGTTGCAAACCTTGGTACGGCATTCGGGAACCTTACGGCAAACGGTGTAAGGGATTTCACGAGTGCGGCACTCACGAGTGTAGGAAGTGCAAGTCACTTCTTTTTGCTCGCAGGTAGGAACCCAAACTTTTTTGCAAACAGTCGTTGGGCAGCCTTGAACGCATTCGGTTCGGCATTCGCCGGGGCAGTAAACGTTCTTGCAGGTGCAAGGGTCGAACGTCCAAGTGCCTGGCTCACGCACGGTGCGCTTCATCATCTTGCCGGGGATCTCTTCGGTGATCGTTTCCCAGCTTCCACCCTTGACGGTGACCATCTTGGTCGTCGTCACCGGAACCACAACGCTGTAGTTTTCGGTGCGAACTTTTTGTTCTTGAACCGTGTTGTAGACCGTGTAGTTGATCGTACGCGACTTTTGTTCTTGAACAGGTACCATGACGGTGTAGTTGACGGTCTTGGAATGGTTCTCGCGAACCGGGTTCATGACCGTGTAGTTGATCGTCTTTTGGCGAGTTTCCGTGACCGGAACTTTCACCGTATAGTTGATCGTCTTTTGGTGAGTTTCGTACACCGGTTTGTTGACGGTGTAGTTGATCACGCGAGTCTTGGTTTCACGAACCGGAACTTGGACCGTGTAGTTGATCGTCTTGGAATGGTTTTCCACGACTTTGTTCATCACGGTGTAGTTCTCGGTACGTGTCTTGGTTTCATACGAGGGAACCATGACCGTGTACTGAACTTCACGTGACTCGGTGTAAGGAACACTGCGTGTTCCCGACACTTCTTTGTCTTCGTAGTAAACTTCGTTAC
Organism: Pirellulaceae bacterium; assembly: GCA_963781095.1. GTDB lineage: Bacteria > Planctomycetota > Planctomycetia > Pirellulales > Pirellulaceae > Rubripirellula. Next base: position 121,044 of record CAWAEA010000010.1, on the reverse strand, counting down.
GCGATCGGTAACGAGTTTCTTCGACTTGATCATAGACGGTTTCTTGAACCGACCGCATCACGGTGTAGGTTCCGCCGGCAACCGGGGCACCCATCGATCCGTCGTCGACAACCGTGCCATCCGACATGCTGCTGTTGACGATCGCGCCGTCGCTGGCAGCCACGCCGCCCTCGACCACGCTCGAACCACACTCGCTACAACCTTGATAGCTAATCGCGCCGCAATAAGCGGCGTTAACTGACTTCGCTCCCGATACGATCGCGATGATCGCAACGGCAGGCAACAACCACAATTTTCTCATTTCAATTCTCCACTTGGTGCAACCCGAAGGCTGCGTTGGACGTAGCTAAAAACTTCCGATGCTCCGGCATCGGCAAACCCGCAATCGAAAATCCTCGTGGCGAGCAGCACGCAGATCTTGGGAAAACCCTGTCTGGTTCAATCCGCAGACATCTCGCTGATCCGGCACCTCTCTGTGGGCGAGCTGCACGTGCGAGCGGGGTGAACCGAATCGCGTAATCTGTGCTCACTGGCGAAGAGGAGATCGTTGCATAGGATTCATCGACTACGCATGAAGGGTTAAGCACGCAAAACGAAACGCCAAGGCAAAACAGGCAGATTGGGCTGACCTGAACGAACGGCGGTATCGAGTTTGACGGATGTAACGTTTCGCCGCTTTTGGTTCAGCAATCAAGCCTGCCCAACCACGCTCTTTACCACGCCATCCGGCCCCGAATTGGTCTAGTCTTTACGCATCATGGCAAAGCGAAAACCCGAAATCCGCATCCGAAGCTTCGGCATCTACTCGCATTGGGACGCCGAATCGAAAGAGCTGCCGCGTTTCATCCACTCGACCACCCGTGTCCGAGCGGACATCGGCGTCGAATTTGGGTTCATCGTCCATATTAAGAATGGCAAGAATCAATCGCTCGACTACTGCATCGATCACCCGGGCATCCTCGACGACGAAGGCCAGCGTCGTGAACCGTTCGACGGTACCGTTTACATCAAGACGAACGATTGGAACTTCTATCTGGGTGATACGATCTGGGAACCGATTGACGATAAACTCGGCGATTGGGTCCTGTACCTCGAACTCGGCGGAGAAGTCGTTGCCGAGAAGACGTTCGAGCTGTTTGTCAATTCGGATGTGTGATGCGCCTACTCCGATTCATATCCTTCCCACGTCCATACCAACGTGTCCGCAAGCGTCATCTCGAACACGCGTTTGTCACAGTGCCTGGACGATTTGCTGAATACGAATCGGTATTCGTACCCTTTCGCTTTTAGTGCCTCCGCCGTTCGTTGGTTCGCCATCACCCAATTGTGGTAGCTCGATTCGGGGGAATTGGCGCCGTTGTCGTTCTCAGCGACGTGGGTGAAGATGCGAAGGGGTTTCTTTTCGCTATTTTGAATCAACTTCATGCCGGAATGGTATTCCCAAGCGCCGAGCGGGTACGTGGATTCCTCGGCGGCGTCATCGTCTTGCTGATCGACAAACGTTCCCGAGTAGGTGATCAATCGGCGAAACAGATCGGGCCGGAACCACCCCATTGTCAACGCCGCCGCGCCACCGCTGCTGCACCCCATCACTGCTCGACCCCAAGGATCGGACGTGAAGGCGATGTTCGGGTACGCTTCGCGAATTTTCTCGTTGCTCAACACCGCTGGCAGCACTTCATCGTTGACAAAACGGGCGAAGCGATCCGACATGGTGTCATATTCGAGTCCCCGCTCGCTGCCCTTGCTGTCATCGCCGCCGTTCTCCACCGCGATCGCAATGAATGGCGGCAAACGTCGCTGGGGATCTTTTGAGATTGTCAGATTATCGAGAGCGTTCTTGACCAAATCTAGGCGGCTCGGTCCATCGAGCGTCACCAAAATCGGTGCTTCGACTCCGTCGCGATAGGCGGCGGGGACGTAAACAAATATTTTGCGTTGGACGCGAACTTCTTTCCTCGGATCGAGCGTCGAGTCCTGGCCGCTAAATATCTCGCTGTCCGCCATCGACATCGAAAACTCAAACGACTTTCCTTTCGGATTTCCCAGGTCGCGTAAATCGTCGGCCAACGTATAGTCGGGTCCGACGATGAAATCACCATTGCCCGATGCAGCCGGCTGATCACCCAAAACGTGGGAGGCGGAACACAGCAACGAGAAGATTGCTAACGTGAAGATTGATTTGAGTGACATGACGGACGAGGCTTCGTTTTTTCGGAGGAGGGTGATTGGAATTTCCGGCATCTTAATCCAATTCTGATCACCGCTTTTCAACTTACCCATCTGCAACCCGATCCCGACGAAAAAATGACGCTCCCCGCCAAGCGACCGCTGACCCAACAATTCTTGATCGACGGCGCCACGATGCTGCACCGATATGGCGCACCATCGCACCGGCTCGAGCGGGTGATGGATAACGTCGCGACCGGCTTGAACGTCAGGGGCGTGTTTCTCTACACGCCAACCGCGCTGGTCATTTCGCTGGACGAGGATTCGGCCGCGAGTGAGACGACGGTGGTGCGACGCGTCGAAGCGGGCGAAGTGGATGTGGGCAAGATCATCGAGCTCGATTCGGTGCTCGGCCGTGTCGCGAGAGGAGAAATGTCGGTCGTGGAGGCCATGCCGCTGATTCATCAAATCGACCTAGCGGCAAGTCTGTACAGCAAGCCGGTCTTTTTAGTCGCGTGTGCCGCGGCTTGTGCCGCCGTCGCCGTATTTTTCGGTGGGACGATCGCCGAAGTGATCGCATCGGCGGCTGTCGGAGTCGTGGTAACGTTGGTCGAATTTTTGCACCAGCGATGGAAATTGGAGAAAGGTCTGCTTGAACCCGTGGCGGGCGTGATCGCAACCTTGTCGACGCTCGCGATCGCGCGGTTGCCCGTATCGATCGACGACCGGCTGGTCACGCTGTCGGGTCTGATTCTGCTGATTCCTGGCTTGCGTTTAACGGTGGCGCTAACGGAGTTGGCCGTCGGGCACCTGTCCGCGGGCGTCGCCCGGCTTGCGGGCGCGATGGTGACGCTGGCCACGCTGTTCGTCGGCGTTGCCCTGGTTTGGAGAGTGGCCGGACCATGGCGTGTTGATTGGGAAGGACGTTCTCCGATCGCCCCACCGTGGTCCTACCTCGCGTTTTTGGTGGCCCCGATCGCGTTCGCCATCGTGTTTCGCGCCTCGCCACGCCAGTGGCCGACCATTCTGGTGATCTCCATCTTAGGAGTTTCCATCAGCCGCTTGATCGAGCATCGATTCGGACCCGAGGTCGGCGCCTTTGCGGGGGCGCTCTCGATCGGTTGCGCCAGCAATCTGTGGGCGAGAATGAGGGGGATTCCCGCGATGGTTTTCGTGACACCCGGCTTGTTGATTCTGGTCCCCGGGTCGTTGGGCTACCGATCGCTTGCGGCGCTGCTCGAACGACAAACCCTCGAGGGCGTCCAGTTCGGTTTTTCGATGATCGTCGTCGGCCTAAGCCTCGTCGGCGGATTGTTGGTCTCCAACGCGATTGTGCCGCCCAAACGAGTGCTTTGAATTCCATGGTCTCGAATTCAAAAGTCAAAATGAGCAATGCGCCCTGCAAAACGAAAGCGGTGCTACTTGTTCGATTCGCCGCGAACACGCCAATCAGGATGTTCGACGTGAGCCTCCGCCATCATGGCCTCCAGTCGCTGGACGACTTCCGGGTTGTTTGCAGCGACATTTTCGTCTTCGCCGATGTCGATCGATAGGTTGTACAGTTCGGTCGGGCCGGTCATCCACGGTTGCCGGATCGCTTTCCAGTTGGCTGCGCGGATCGCTTGCCGACCTCCCTGTTCATAAAATTCCCAGTACAAGTATTCGTGATTCTTTTGGGCCTCTGGATCGCCGGTGATCGTCGGCACCAAACTGATAGAATCGAGATTCTCGGGTGTCTCGGTATTTGCAAGTTCCGCAAACGTCGCCATCACGTCGCCGAAGTATCCGATGTGGTTCGAGACGGTGTTCGCGGGCGTCGTCCCGGGCCACCGTACGATCAACGGAACCCGCACTCCGCCCTCATAAAGGGCTCGTTTCATACCTCGAAGCGGTCCAGCCGGATCGAACATCTCGGGATGATGCCCACCTTCGTTGTGAGGTCCGTTGTCACTCGTGAACATCACAACCGTGTTTTCGGTGATGTCCAACTTCTCTAACAAGTCCAACAACCGGCCGATGTCGCGGTCCATTCGTGAGATCATCGCGGCTTGACCCTTATCCGGTTCACTCCAGTCCTCGTCCGCGTACTGCCCGTAATCCGGTACTTCCTGGCCATTTCCTACCGCGCGGGTGGCCTCGTTGTTGGCGTGAGGAATCGTCAGAGACAGATAAAGGAAGAACGGCTCTTGAGTTTTGTTTGGATCGTGCTGTTCGATAAAATCGAGTGCTTCGGTGGCGATCAGGTCGTGGCTGTAGTCCACCTTTTTCGTCGCCCAGCCACCGGCAAAACCGCCGCGGGGACGCTCGATCGTTTGAACCACGTTGCGAAGTTTCTCCTTGACGTCGCCACGCCACAGATATTCGGGAAAGTAGTTGTGTGCGTGAGTCTGGTTCAGATAACCGTATGAAAAATCGAAGCCTTGGTTGGCCGGTAAACCGGCCTCGCCGCCCGGTGCGAAGTCGCCCAAACCCCACTTCCCGCTGATGCCCGTTCGATAGCCCGCCGATTTCAAAACTTCCGCCACCGTGACGTCATCGTCGCGAAGTGTTTGTCTCGACATGTCGGTACCTCCCGCATTGCCACGCACATGAACGTGTCCCATGTGCCGACCCGTCATCAACACGGCTCGGGAAGGAGCGCACACCGTGTTGCCCGCGTAAAAATCGGTAAATCGCAAACCTTCCGCAGCCATCTGATCCAGTCGCGGCGTTTGAATCAATTCTTGACCGTAGCAGCCCAAGTCACCGTAACCGAGATCATCCGCGAGGATCAGAATGATGTTGGGGCGATCAAATGACGCGGCTTCAAGCGACGTCGCATAAAGAGCTTGTGCGAAGATTGCCATAAACGACGTAACCGCGAGAGCAGATATTCGGTGTAGCAAATGGCGTGGGAATGTTCGGCGGCAACCGAAAGTTCCTCGGCCACTCGCCGTCGTCCTGGCAATGAACTTGAACATGTTGAGTCCTTGTTTGAATGAAGGATTGGATGCTATTCGCGTTGATGGTTACGCATCCCCAACCTGCTCGCGTTCACTGTCCGGTCTTGCCAAATGCGATCAGGCTTAGCCTGTGTTGCTTCGAATGAGATTGCACTCGTGGCGAAGTCATCATACTGCCATCCACTACGGGATGGCTCGGCGTAGCCCCGTCAAGTACGGCGTCGTTTGCATCGGCATGTCTCTTTCGCGAAATTCGTCCCGGTTCCAAACTCGGTTGTCGTCCAAATCCAATGTGACAGCCCGCCACGTCAATCGAATCGGTTGATAAGTCCATTGCAATTGTCCTGCATCATCGGCCGAGGACTCGACGCGGATCAGAACCTCTGGATCGGTTCCCATTTCGAAGACCATTGCAAACAGCGCCCCGTCTTTTTCAGCGGTTGAATTTGAATAACGAAATATCGGTTGCGGCAGTAGACGTAGTTGATGCGTTTTACCATCCTGAGTCATCGTGGCGGCAAATCGGCGAGCGATCCCTCGCAATTGGACCATTCGGCGAGTTGCCGTAGCCGCCACCGCCGGGGCTTCGGAAAGTGGACGTGGGGACAGTCCGTCCACGGTAGGTGTCCATACTTGTCGTGAATATCCACCGATCGTCAGCGGCTGAATTGGTATGGGACGCAGCAAATGAAGTTCGACAAATTCAGAATCCGAATTGCCAATCGGAATCGAGCCGATCGTTCCGATCAGTGCAAGTCGTTCGTGCTGGTCGTACCATATGTAAACTCGCCCGTGTACCAATCCGTCGCTGGCAAATTGGAACAGTGGTTTGGTATCAAGATGATAGGCGGGACCGGCATCGGCCGGAACAATCGCCAGCGACTTGGCGGTCGCATCGAACTCTCTCCAGAACTTTTCTGCACGCGGGTCCGTATCCGCTTCTTGAGCGTACAAAACGAAAGGACTACAGAGGTTAATACAAATAAAAAGGAGAATGGTTATACAGAGTCGAGCGTGCATCATTCGTTCGTGGTTGGGAGTTTGATTCGCCGGGCCGCGTACCCGTCTCGGCTGCGGTCGTTGATCGGATCTGGTACTTCAATTTTATTGGACGTCTCCTCAGTCGACTTAGCCGCGTCATCTGGCTCAGCTCCTCCATCCGCGGCCTCGGGTTCATTCTTTGGCAAGTAGGCTTCTTGCACCTCGCTGCCGCGGCGGTCCCCGTTATCGTCCAATTGGGCGTGCTCGGTTTGCAAGCGTTCCGAAGACAGGAAGCGATCGTGAATTTCGAGGTTGCATGCCAAATACAGATCAAGCAGCGTCAATCGATCGTCCTGGTCGACGTCGCTCAACTCTGCTTTTTGTGCTTTGCCAGCCAAAACGTTGGCCAAAGCGTACGGCATCTCGGTACCGGTGAATTCCAGGTCGGCCTCGGTCGCCGAAACCAGAATACGTCCCGGACGTGATAACGGCGCGATCGAAAATCCACTGGTGGGGAACGTCAGCCACATGATCTGCTGATGCTTGATGCCCTCCGCAGCCCACTTGCCGAACTGAGTTTGGTCGAAATCCGGCCCCATCACGTTGTACTGACTGCGTCCGTTGTAATAGGCCGCGTGCCCCAGGAAGATGATCCACTGGGGGCCGGCGGTGTCGTTCGTTTCTGCCAATGCTCTCATCGCGTGCTGGACTGTCTCGGTGGTGCAAATCGCGGCCTCGGGCATGACGTCGGACAATGAATCGACCATCCGTTGGTCGGCGGCGAGGTAGGTGATCTGGTCCGCGTGAATTGGCAACCTCTTGGGGGCGAACTCGATGATTTGACGACACGCGATGGTCAATCGTTCGCGATGCTCGTCGTCGCCAGGAAGCCCGCAGCAAAGGAGTAGACTGCCATTGATTTGCGATTCGTTTGCCGAAGAGGCGGGCGGGTTTTCCGCGCCTATTTGGCCGGCCGCGGGGGATGCGATGAGCAGAAGCAGGACCGCAAAAAAATGCGGTTGAATGAGTGACGTTTGGAACCGCTTTTGAAAATACTTCGTGCTCGCGTTGGTACTTCTACTCGTACTCGTTTTTGCGCCCCGGTCGAATCGGGTACATGCACGAGTCGAGGTGGGATTAAAAAAAGGAGTACGAGTACGAATACGAGTCGGAGGATAAGTCGGGCGGATGCGATCCGCACTGTTTGGATCCGCCGCCGGTGATGATGCGTTCAAATCTGGATACCGTTTTTGGGCTGGAAGGTGCGAGGCGGGAAGACGGAAGTCATTGCAGATTGGCGGGGGGCGGCAGGGGCTTGTCGTGCGAGCGAGCTGGGGAGTATGTGGAAATCAACAGCATCGCTGAGACCATTTCTTTCTTGATTTGGCCCAGGACCGAAAATTGCTCTGGTGACCATAGTACGCCGGTCCAATCAACGGCAATCCATTGGTCGGATGGACCAAACCAATCCGGTGCAGACCAATCGGTCAGCGACGGATCGGTCGCGGTCGTCACCAAGGCGACACCGGAGGGAACTTTCAGTATCCGCGAGTTTTCCAGGGTCGCGGCGTCGGTGTAGTGCAATGTTTGGAACGTGGGGGCCGCATCCCAGTGGCCGGTCAGGATCGCAATTGTTTTTCCATCGGACGAATGACGAACCGACGCGATCGGCCGGGAAGCGTCGGGCGGAGACACCCATGATGCGACGAGTTCGCCGGAGTCCAGATCCCAGCGGATGACTGATCCACCCGCGTCGGCGGCAACCAATCCGCCATCGGGGTGGAAAGACAAGCTAGTGATTGCCGCGGAGTGTCGACCGATCAACGAAACCGGCGTTCCCACTTGGGTATCCCAAAGCTTCACGTTGCCGCGATCGTCTCCGACGATGATTTGCCCCGTCGAAACGACTCGCGTCATCGCGGTCATCGTCCCAGATGCAAAGTGGATGGGTGAATGAGAATGCGAATGAACGGAGATTCCCCGCCCGGTTTCGGCAACCACCGTTGCCATGGACATACGGAGCCCGTCGTATTGCGGCGACGAATGGCCCGCCCAACGATCCGGTGGTACCGAGTTCCAAAAACCTTGCGGATCCGGCGGCATCCGACTTGTCGCGCGCAAGGTCGGATGACATGGGCTCGAGCGGGCTTGCCGCCGCGACCTCTGCGACCTCTGCGACCTCCGCGACCGTCGCCATTTTGATGTCATCGAAAGCATTGACATCCGTTACGAGCAGCTCTTGAGTTTGATTGTCTAAGCGGGATGCGAGCACGGTCGGATGAATGCATAACAATGCGATCGCGATCATGATGGCGATCGACTTGAATTTGCGACTTGGCGAGGAGAGAGATCCGCGTCGCATCATCAATCGCAGTCGTTCTTCGAGTTCCGCGGTGGGCCGCATGCCGCTGGCCATCGCCGGAATCCCGACCTCGTGGTCCGCGATGAAATCCACCACCGACAACAACGATTCGGCATAACGGCGCGGCGGCAAGCTCAATCGGTCGATCGCCCACCGGTCACAGCAAACCTCTTCGTGTCGTTGGATGGATCCACGCACCCAGCGCAGCGGTGGAAACCACCAGTACACCGATCGGACGATCCATTCCAGACCGCGGATCCAGTGATCGCCGCGACTGTAGTGGGCGGCTTCATGAGCCAAAAACGCCTGCCGCGTCCGTGGCGGCAATTCCCGCCACAACGAATCGGGACACACGATCACGGGTCGCCACCCGAGCCCAAACAGCATCGGCGAAACCCGCAGCGGAACCCGGACAACTCGGGGGCTGTGGAAACGTCGCGACCCGAGTTTGCCGCCGGCAAGTAACGTGTCGACAAATGCCGTCGCTCGCGGGTCAAATTTTCCTTCGCTCGCCAGTAGTCTTCGGAATCGGAGCATCTTCGAAGCCTCCACGCAAAGCACGATGATTGCACCCAGGCCCCAGATGCAACCGATCCACCGCGACCCGTTGAATCGATGGGAGTCGGAGCGGAATTCACCAAGAATTTCGGCATAGGTTTCGGGGATGAATTCCGTGACGGGCGAGCCGAAAGTCTTGACGACTTCCGTTACGGGTTGATCGAGATTTACATCGATGGTCGGTGGATCGAAAATCCTGGTGAATTCCGCTAACGGAATGATCGGAACCGAAATGATCGGCGGCGATACCATTTTAATTAACACCATGACCCACAAACCGTGAGCCAACCAGGCATGCCGACCCGAGCGGCCGACAACCCAGGCGGTCATCGCGATCAGCGATGCGACGAACAGATTGCTGAGCATCCACGGTGCAGCGATGGCCATCATGATCGATTCTCCAGTTCATCGAGTAGTTTCCGCAGTCGATCTCGTTCGCGGGACGGAAACTTTTTCGATTGCACCAAATGACTCAGCAGCGTCGACATCGCGCCGTCACACAATTCGTCCGCAGTCGCCTGCAACCGATTCGAGATTAACTCCTGACGCTTGACTGCGGCAAAAAATTGATGCGGCCAGTGATCACGATCACGATCCACCAAACGCTTTGCTTCCAAACGAGCAAGCAATTTTTGAACGGTCGCAATGTCGGATGCGGTGGTCGCCCCGTACAGCGATTGGGCGAGTTCCTTGATCGTCGATCGACCATTGGTCCACAATTGTTGCAGAATCGCCAATTCCGCCGGCGTGACGTCTTTGGGCATTTTCATGCGTACCCCGCCAAGCGACGCCAAGCCCATTCGGTGGCCAGGGAAATGATCAGCAGGCACCACATCCACCAAGTGCTCCAAGCTGGACTCGATCGGCGGCTTGGCGGCCCCGTCGTTTCAACTCGGTCCCGCAACAGGCTGACCAAATCGGCGGGGGATTGTAGCACACTGCCGCCGGAGACCGATGCGAGTCGCAGCAGCAGGTCGTGATTTGGCATCGGGTTTTGCTGTTCAAACGGATCGCTGAGCATTTGAACCGCCAGCGAAGTGGAATCGACTTGAGTGCCATGATCGAAGAGATCGCCGGAATCCCGGCCCTCATACGCGGTCATCTCAATCCGCATTCCCGAATCGCCACCGCCGCCGGTTTCGCTGAGCATCAGATCCATTTGGTATCCGCTGCCGTCGGCTCGCCGCGTGAGCGGCAATTCCTCGCCCCAGGCTAATCGCGGTCCAACCTCGCCGCTGGTCCGCGGCGCGTTGTCGGGCCACAGCACCGGCGAGTACAGCGACATGTCATCGAGCGACGCGGGTTCGAACATGGCCCACACCCGGTACTGCTGTGTGGCGGCGGCGTTCTCGTCATAGGCGGCTGCGGAAACATGAAGCGAATCGCCGGGACGGTAAAACCGTTTGTCGCTGTCGGCGATCAGACGCCGACGACCCGTCGACGCCCCCTCGGTCGCCCAGTAAATCAGGTTCCGCCAAAATTTGCCCGCGATGCGATCGGGTTGCTCTCCCCAAGTGTCGGCCAACCCTTGCAACGCCCGTCCGCCAATATCAGCGGTCGCCGCGATCACGCGTCCGCGACCGACCCGGTGAGCGACCAACACCGGGGCCTGGTCCTCATCACGAATGGCCAACACCTCGCCGCTCGGTTTGGCCCGGAATCCGTCCGCCGAGATCGTCAGCTTTGGCAATTTAGCGAGCAATTGGTCGTTCAGCCGCTGTTCCAATTGCAATTGCCAGATTGGGTGCTGAGGCATCAACACGTCCACGTCCGACGATCGGGCGAATCCATTTTCGACGTTTTCCAGATCCAGCGGCAGCATCGCCAGCAGCGGATTGTCTGACCAATCGGCCGGCTTCATGGAACCGGACCCGGCCACGATCAAGCCGCCGCCGCGACCCTGGATCCACTGCGAAATCCACTCGCATTGTTGTTCGTCGAGCACATTGGGGCCGACCCCCGACAGCACGATGCAGTCATAAGCGAACAACTCCGCCCGCGAACTGGGAAAACTCATCGTCGTGTCGGACCCGTTGGCCGTATTGATGGCACGCGGCGGCGCACCACCCGGGGCGGCCATCGCGATGCATTCGATATCTTCGTCGGCGTGCAACACCGATTGCACCGTCACCGTCAAATCATCCGCGTCGGACCCACCGCCGAATCCAAGCACACTTGAAAAAAACGACGGCGACCGCGTCGTCCCTTCGTCGACATACAGGACACGTATCTTGGTCCGGTCGATTTCAACACGCGAAGCGACCTGGTTGTTTCGCTCGGTCAATTCACTCTCGACCGGATCGACAATCACCATCAGATCCTCTGCTTTCTGTCCGACCCGAAACGGCAACGAAACCGATTGCGGCCCGTCGGCCAAAGTGATCGGAACCGAAGCAATCGTGGCCTCATCGGTGGCGGGTCGATCCCGGCTGACGATGCGTACGGTGGTCCGCTGGCCGGTGTAACCAAAGCTCCTCAAAAAAACCTGCATCTCGTTTTCGGTAAACTTTCGAACCCGATCCGGGACCACCAACGATACGATCGCGACGTCCCCGATGCCGCTGGATTGGCCGACCGGCAGCACGTGCAACGGCACTTTGGCATCCGCCAACGACTGGGCCAATTGCTCGACGGTTTCGGTGCCGCGAACTCGGCCGTCCGAAACCAACACCACGCCGGCCGCCTGTCCGCCACTGACCTGTGGAATCAATTGACGGATCGCATCGGCCAACCGCGAATCGCTCGCATCAGGCGGCGGAATCACGTCATCGTCGGCACCCGATGGATCGGCCGAAACCTTTGTCAGCGTGGCGTCATCGATCGCAACACCGACCTTGGCCAGCGGTTGCAATCGGTGACCAAATCGAAACCACTGACAATCGCCGGCGACGTCTATACCGGCTTGGCGATTCGCTCTTGACAAGAACGACAGCCCGTCTTGCCAACGGGTGGTCTCGCCGCCGAGGGACATGCTTTGCGATCCATCGACCAACATCACCATCTTCGGCCGGGTCACCCGTCCGGCTTGTTGATTGACAAACGTCGGCCCCAACAAGATCAGCACAATGCACCCGAGTGAAATCGCTCGCAGTGCCAACCAACCCCAGCGACGCGGCACCAGCGATCGACCCCAACCGGCTCGCAACACCAGCCAGATCAGTACGCAGGCGACGGCCACCGCGATGACCGCCGTCGTCGACAAACTGGGCTCCCAATCCAGAAACGTTCGGGTTGAACTGGACGATTGAAGCATTGGTGAACTCGATCGGATTCCGATCATGGCGACTCTTCCGTTGCGGCGGTGGTCGTTTGACCGGCCAAGACGCGGAAGTAACCGTCCACCGCGGCGCGGTATTGCGGCGGGACGGGTGCATCCCGATCGGCGGCGATGTCCAACAGAATCATCTCGCGGATTCGGCGGCGAAGTTCTTCCACGACCAACGCCGGGCCGCCCCGTCCCACCGAATCACGATTCAGATCAATCGCGTCGTCGGTGTCCCCCGCACCGCCACCAGTCAATTCTTCCGCCAACTCTCGCAGCCCTTGGCTCTTGAGATCGTCGGCCAATTCGGCAAGTTCAGCCGCCGCGGTTGGTTCTCCCGGATCTTCCTCGGTTTTCTTACCACCGCCGCCCATTTGCTGGGCAAGTTTGGCCGCCCGTTGTTCCAATTGCCGCAGCATGTTCAGCCGCGGCGTGGCCATTTGTTGATACAGTTCCTCGAGACGTTTTGCAGCCCGGGCATAATCCATCGATCGGCCACGGGCGGCCGCGATGAATTCGTCGTCGTTGCGTTCTTCTGTGGTGCCGGCGGAATCCGATGGGTCTTGATCGAGAGTCTGGCGAGCCGCCGTCTTGCTCTCGCCCAGCCGCTCGATCAACTCCTGTTCCTCGACAAACCGCTGCAGTGTTTCCTGGACCTCACTGGCTTCGACGTCGCCGATGTCCACTGGCGTCCTCAATACTTCCTCCGCCGTCTCGGCCCTCAGCGACAAACGACTCGCCAGCTTTGCTTCGGAAACCTCCGTTTCAGCGCTCCCCAAATCCGACGATTCCCCGTGATCGAACGACGCCATTTTGGATTCCAAATTTGCAAGTGACGCAGCCATGTCCCGCAGCGTTGCAATCTGCTCGATCGGCTCCGCCGCGGTCATGCCCGCCAATTGAACACCGGCCTCATCGAGCAGCTCGGATAGTGTTCCGCTACTACCGACAAACCCGGCGAGATCCTCCCTGCGAGCGGTCGCGGCCAAGCCATCCATTTGCTCGATCGCATCGTCGAGCCGTTGTTTCAATAGCGGGGAACGTTCGAGATCGCCGGCGAGTTGCTCCTCGATTCCGCGCAGGCGTTCGAGCAGCTCGACCTGTTCGGCAAACAGGGTTTCACCGATCGGGATGTCCACTTCTTCGTCGGAGTCCTCTTCGTCATTGGAGCCCTCCCCGTCGCTTAGACTCCGGCCCTCCCCCGAGACGCGGGAGGGCGAATCGCCGTTTGCCGATTGCTTTCCCAACTGGGACTGCGCCACCGCAATCCGCTTCAAGCTGTCGGCAAGCTCGGCCGTGGTTTGGCTTCGTTCCCGCCGCAGTTTTTGCTGTAATTGACGAGCCAGTTTTGCCATCGCTCGCTGTTGGGCGGGAGTCGGGTTTTTGATGAACGCGATCTCCAGTGTCCGGCGGGCTTCGGCGAGTGCCCGCTGGGCGTCTTCCTGTTGCACAAGAGTCAACTCGAAATTGCCAATCGCAAGGGAGTCGGCCGCTTGCAGCATCGCCGCTTCGGCTTGGTTGAGTGCCTCGACGTCATCGTTGCCGCGGGAGATAAAGAAATCGGCCAAGAAATGGGTCAATCCCGCCAGCTCACTTTGCCCCTTCACCATCCGGTCGATTGCCCCCAATTGGCTGCTCAGATCCGCGCCCCCGCGGACCAATCGTCGGCTGCGGTTGATCAAAAATCGCTGACGACGAATGATCTCGTCGAGCTGAACCAGCACGCGGCCGGAACCGCTCTCACTCGGCTCCCTTTCGACCTCGCTGTAGAACTGGCGTAGCGGTCGGATATCGATGTAACGCACGTCGGTTTCAATCCGCTGCGGCGAGCCCCCGCGGTTGTCAATCGCGTAGGCGTAATAAGCGATGTAATCACGTTCGGACAATCCAAACGATTCCAGCGGCAACACCTGTTCCAAATTGACTCGCGTTGTCGCCGGCATGTCGACGTTTGTGGCCGCGGCGGAATCAATCGCCATGTCACCGGATTGATCGGCCCCGGCTTGATCGCCCGGCAACCATTCGGTCAAAACATACTCGTCCTCGCTGCCCAATTGAAAAACGAGTGCCGCGCGGGTGATCCCATAATCATCGGATACGCGGACATGCATTGGCAATTCGGCGAGCGTGTGAACGCGAACCTCATCGTGCGGATCTTGCCAAGAGATTTTGGGGGCTTCATCGTTGCGAACCCGCAACCGGCCCCGGATTGGCTTCATCGGGGTTCCATCGAGTCCTCGTCCCGTCATCTCCCAGTGCAATGACTGGTTTGTCGGAATCTTGAACTCCCATCGGTTCGCCTCGCCTGTGACCGCGTCCGGCACGGTTTCCAGATTGCCCCGGCGATCGCCCATCGCAACCGACGCCGCGGCAAGCGGATGATTGGTTTGCATCGTGACGGTGACCACCGAACCTCGCAGCGCGACCACGTCGAGCGAAGCGAACGTCCGCGGTGTCAATCCGGTGTAACCCGGTGATTCAACCAGCGTTTCATAACGGCTGACCTCAATCATCGGCTGCACGTCGATGCGGTATTTCGGCGTCCGACCGATGCTGGTCGCGAAATAGTATTCTAGCGGCCGCGACGCTCGACCGAGCGACAACGCGAACGACGCGGTTGGTTCCGACCGACTCATCGATGGCACCTGGGCATGGCCAGAAGCAGCATTCGATGGCACAGGATTGAACCAGATTGGGGAGTCAACCGCCGACACCAGGTTCGTCGCTGTCTCGCGATCGCTGGCGGCGTGATCAACGGTATCGGAATGCTCGACGGCGAGTGGTTTGGCAATCAACTGACTTTCAATCCAATCCACGTCCGTGCCCGCTTCGCGGTAAAACAGCACCACGTCGCGATCGGTGCGTCCGGCGAGCGTCAGCGATACTTCCAGCGGCGTACCCTCCATGACCCGAGCGTCGCCGGGTGACGCCAGCATCTCGGTGTACGGCCGATCAAATCCGGCGGCACGCAGCAACGCCGTTCGCCATTGCCACCCCGACATACTCACACCCAGGACTAAGGCTGCGGCGATCGCGGCGGCGGTCGCCGAACCCATCAAACGTCGTCGCGGGATTAATCGCTGCGGTGTCAAGGTTTCCCACCGACCAAGTGTTTGGTGACCGAGCGAGCTGAGCATCTCGGCCGGTCCCGAGATCCGACCCGACGCGTTGTCAAGTACTGTTCGCAAACGCTGCCCGAATCCATCAAACGTCGATTCCAGTGTTCGAGTGAACGCTCGCATCCGTCCGTCGCGAATCCCCACCGCCATTCGCCACACCCATCCCGCGAACAACAACAACGCCGCAACCGACAACATCGATCGACGAACCCCCAAAGACCATTCGCCGAAATAATCGCCTAGCCCCAGCGTCAACCAAATCACCAAACCGACCGCCAAGGCCCCGATGACGGCGATCGCCAACCGCGATGCAAGGTATCGACGCCGCAGCGAATCAACCGCCGCGACCACTTGGGTCGTAACCGCGGCGCCCGCGACACTCGAACGCGACGATGCACTGGAGGATTTGGATGCGGTAGTTTTCATAGCAGTCGAATCATGCCGTGGTGCGGTTGGCCAAGAAATATTCAGCAAGCATCAACACAAAGGCTCCGGCGGCGAGCCAGGGCCAAAGTTCCCGGCGTGCGATCGATGCGACGACGGCATCGACTGGTGAGTCGCTGGGCTCCTGCAAAGAAAAGCCAAAGGTCTTTGATATCGTCTCGGGGGTCGTCCGGGTCGGGTCGGATTCTTTGGCGGGTTCGTTGACCACATACGTCAACCCACCCCGGGCTTGATAACCGGGACGCATGAACCCATCCGCCCAACTAAATCCGCTGATCGGGTCGGCCCCGCTTGCCAAATCCGACCCGCCGGCTGGATCTGACCCTCTCGTCAATTCATCATTCGTGGCAGCATCGCCGACTGTTCGAAAACGCAGCGATCCCTCCCCGGTTTGGTTCAATAAATCCGCCGCCATCTGTTGGATTAGCGGCAAATACAACGGCGACTTCGTCCACTGGCCCCAACTTTCGTCCGCCGCCGCCAGGAACCACACTACCCGGCCGTCGCCCAGAAAATGCTGCGTCACCGCCGGCTGATCGCCGTCGAACCAAGCCAACACTTCGGTCGCGGACGCCACGTTGGACGGATGCTGATCTGCCAAATCCGATGCCTCCGTTCGTGGCTGAACCGTTTGCACCTTTTCGAAGGGCAAACGGCTCAAATCACCGAGCTGTGGATCCAAGAAGGGTCGCAACATTTCGCCGTGTTCATTGATTCTGGTGATTCGAAATGCCGCGACGCCACCCCTGATCGCTCGGCCAAACTTGCCGGGTGCCAATTGGGCGGACTCCCAAGCCGTCAAGGTATCAGAGGGATCACCACCGCTGCCGTTGATCGCACGTTGCCCCAATGAAGCGTCGCCAGCGAATACCAACAGCTTGCCGCCAGCACGGACGTACTCGGCCAAACGATTTACCAAGGCCGGTTCCAACCCCGCCGCGTTCCCGACGACGACCAGCGGCGGGTCATTGGGCGTCAAAATTCCCGGTTGCTGCTGGTTCAAAAACAAAACCTCCGCCGCGAAACGTCCAAGGTCGAGTGGATCGGAGCCCGAAGCCTTCGAAGAAAAATCATCGCCGTTTGGCACCGATCGCTGGTCATATCGTTGTCCGAATTCGTAACGATCCCCGTCCTCTCGTCTCATCTCCGGTGATAATGCCGTTACCAGATGAAAACTTTCGGCGACGCCACTGGGCTGCGGATCGCCCGAATCGAGAACCAGGATTTCGGTCGGCGGAGCGACCACTACTGCGGTCCGCCGCTCGTTGTCAAATGCTTGGTCATCCGCCACATCGGCGGACACCATGATGTGCCACATTGCGGGTTCCAAAGGTCCAAAATTGAACACGACTTCGCTGGCCTGGTCAGCCGCGACATCGATCGTTTTGCGAACTCGAATCGTGCGTGACTGGTTTCCAATCGATACAGCGGAGGCGGTCAGCGGTACATCCTCCGACGGCTCAGTGGCGTAGTTAAATAACGTAGCAACGACGACCACATTCCGAGACGGATCGATCCGGGCCGCCGGAATCGCCAGATGGTTAATCGCGAGATTATCCGCCGCCACCCGTCCGACATCAATGATCCGCACTGGCACCACGGCGGGAAATTGCAGTGACGACGGATCGATGGCGGCATCAATCAATCCGCCGCCCTGGCCAACACTCATCCCGCCACTGAGGCCGCTCTGCTGCAAATCCGTCACCACGACCACGTCGGCGACGGAGTCCGACGCCGCCGCGACTCGATCCCGAGCCCACGCAAAAGCCGGGAAGTAACGGGTGTCGCCGACGACCGCTCGCGGCGCGGCCAGAGGCGTCTTCACGACCCCCATTGGCTCGACCGCTGAATCAAACCAGGCCCATTGAATCGCCGCATCGGTTCCCAGTTCTCGCGCCGCCGCCGATGCTGCCGCCACCGCGTCATCGATCAACCGCCCGCTCTTGCCCGGCATTCCCATGCTGGCCGATCGGTCGATCAATATCACCCGTAATCGATCCCCATCCCGCCGAATATGCTTGGGTAAAAATGGACGAGCAAACAAAAACGCCAGCAATGCGACCAGCGCCATCCGGGTGCATCAACAACAACCATCGGCGAACCTTCCGTCGCTGAGCGCCGTCGCGGACGACCTCGCCGAGAAATCGCATCGTCCCCAATTCCAATTCGCGGACCTGCCAACGGCTGAGCAAATGGATCGCGATCGGAATCGCGATCGCCGCGGTGGCGATCAAAAATGATGTTTGAGCGAATGACATCAACTGCTCCGCCGTACCAAATAACGAACCAGCATTTCCGCCGGGGGCCGATCCGTCGTGACTTCGATCCGGTCCACCCCCTGGTGCCGACACACTTCTTCCAATTCGTCACACCATCGCTCGATTCTGGCCAGATATTCCTCGCGGACCGATTCGACATCGGTCGTCACCACCGCGTCGCCCTCCAAGTCCTTGATCCTCACACGGCCGCCGCCAGTCAAATGTCGTTCGAAGGGATCGAGCACATGAAACACGATGACTTCGTGTCCCCGATGTCGAAGTTGCTGCAAACCCCTGGCGATCCCTTCAACTTCGTCGACCAAATCGCTGATCACCACCACCACGCCACGATGCCGGGCAAGCGCCGCGGCTTGTTCCATCGACTTGGCCAGTGCCGTCACCTTGGATTCGCTTTGTCGCGACAACATTTGCACGCATTCTTCCCAGCGTCCCGGTTTGGCCGACGGGTCGATGTAATCCGTCACGCCGTCGGTCATCAACCCCACCGCCACCGCATCGCGTTGCTTCAGAGCCAGCGAAGCCATTGCCGCGGCAATTGTCACCGCATAATCGTGCTTTGTCATCGCTCCGTCGACACAGCAACGCATCGAACGGCTGGCGTCGACAAACAAGTACAAATTTAGATTCGTCTCGGCGTCGAATTCTTTGACGTACAACTTTCCCTGACGAGCGAACAATTTCCAATTCACATGACGCAAATCATCCCCGGGTCCGTAACGTCGGTGAGACGAAAATTCGACGCTATACCCGACGAATGGACTGCGGTGCAAACCCTGCATAAATCCTTCGACGACCCCGCGGGCACGCAGTTCCAACGAATTTAAGCGGGCGAGTTCTTCTGGCTGCAGCCACCGTGGATTGGCCGACGCGATCATGCTTCCTCCGGAACCGTAGCCAACAATTGATCGATCACATCGTCGGAGTCAATGTTGTCGGCTCGGCCGTGAAAATTGAGCACCAAGCGGTGACGCAGGACCGGATGAGCAAGCGAGCGGACGTCGGCAAAATCAACGTGGTAGCGCCCCTCCAAAACCGCCTTGGCCTTGCCGGCCAAGATCAACGATTGGCCCGCCCGCGGGCTGGCTCCATAAGTCACATATTGATCGACGGCATCGACTCGGTTCTGTTTCGCTTGCGGCGGCGTCTTTCCTTTAAACTTCCCATTTTTCGCAGACGGTGGTGACGAATCCGTCGCTGCATTCTTGACCGGTCGAGTCGCGGCCACCAACCGAGCCGCGTACATCACGACGTCATCGGATACCGGAACGCCGCGAATGATTTCCTGTAGTTCCAATAACTCCTCGGTCGACATCACCGTGGCCGGATGCGAAACCTCGTTGCCGGTCGTCCCGCGAATGATCGCCGCCTCCTGCTCGATCGTCGGATAGCCGACTCGAACGTTGAACATGAACCGGTCCACCTGGGCTTCGGGCAACGGATAGGTGCCTTCCATCTCGATCGGGTTCTGGGTGGCGACGACAAAAAACGGCGGATCAAGTTGATAGGTTGTATTGCCAATCGAGACCTCGCGTTCTTGCATCGCTTGCAAAAGCGCCGCCTGCGTTTTGGGCGGGGTGCGGTTGATCTCGTCCGCGAGCAGAAAGTTGGTAAAGATCGGTCCCGGAACGAATTTCAAGCGGTGCCCGCCGCCGCCCTCCTGTTCCTCGATCACGTCGGTGCCTGTGATATCCGACGGCATCAAATCCGGCGTGAACTGGACCCGTTTGAACTTCAAACCCAGCGTCTGTGACAAGGTGAGCGCCATCAATGTCTTGCCCAATCCGGGCACACCGTGCAGCAACACGTGCCCGCGGCACAGCAATCCCAACAGCAACAGATCGACGACGTCCTGTTGCCCCACGATGACTTTGCCAACCTCGTGCCGTAATTGTTCGCGTGCTTCTCGCAATCGTTCGACACGGCGGATCATCTCGCCTTCGGCTTGTCGTGATGCATCGGCACGGGTCGCGTCCGCGGAACCTGCCACGGATTTGCTCGCGACTGGGTCGTTCGTGGTGGAAGTGACAGGACTGCTCATGGAGATGACTCGCTAAAGTTTTGTGTCATGAAGGTGGCTTCGGCTTCGTCGATCAGGTTGTCGCGGTCGGTGTCGATTTTGTGGAATACTTCCCGCGGACCCAAGAATTCGTCCCAGGTCAAATCGCCATCGCGATTGCGATCCATGCGTTGGAACCAGACTGGTCCGGTTGGCGGTTTGACGAGTGCGGCGGGCGCGTCGGCGGCGGGACGATCGACTCGGCCAAACAGACTCACACCGCCGCGTTGGATTTCCATCCGGTATGACGTCGTCATCCGCGACGGGTTGATCACCCCCTCCGGTGCGACGTCTTGCAACGTCTTCTCACTCATCCGCAATTCGCGGATTGAGATTCGACCGTCGCCGCTGTGGTCGAGCAATTGGAAGAACCCGTTGCCGGTGTCCAGCAGCGTGATTTGACATGACGTCGATGCCGGACGCGTGTACTCGGTCACATACCGCGTCATCTCTTCGGCAAACACTCGGTCATCGCCGTCAGCGTCCATCGCATCAAACAGATAACGTTCGAATCGTTGATGCTCCGCGATCTCTTCGCGATCCATGTAACCGTTGCCATCGGCGTCGATGGCATTGAACGTCGCCATCGCATTGGTGGTCGCCTCGCTGACCGGATCCCGGTGCCGATAACCGATATCCAACATCGCGCCGCCGGATCGCACACGGATCAAATCCGAGCGGACAACTTCGCGCTCGCCGGAGTCTCACCGATCGGTTTCATGGCGGTGCCGGCGGGTTGATCCAAGTCAACCGTTAGCGCCATGTCAGGGACCGAATCGGCGATGCCGCTCAGTTCCTGCATCGTCAATTTGCCGTCACCATCGGCATCCAGCTTGGCGACTCGGTCGGCATCCCACGACAATTCTTCGGCGGTCAAATGGGCGTCGCGATCGGTATCATAACGACGGACCAAGCGAGCCGGCAGGATCGGTTCATCGGCACTCCGCAGCCATTCCGAATGCACCGCCCCGGGCGGTTCCTGCGGCGTCACGTTGATCCCCAACGAACGATCCGTACCTCCGTCCTCGAGCAAGAATTCATCAAAGGTCACGCATTGATCAAAATCGCTGTCCCGGCCGGCGATCGCGGACGCCGCCATCCGCATCTCGGCCGGTTCGATCAACCCGGACCCATCTGAATCGAGCACTTTGAAGACTCGCAAATCCTGGTCGGCCAATTGATTGTCTTGGCGATAGGAAACCAATTGTCCGGCGGCGCGGTCGACCGTCATCGCCACGTCGCGGTCGCTGTACCGGCGGCTACTGCGGAGTGATTGCAGGAAGGAATTATCCTCGAACCTGCGGCCGTTGGTAAACAACGGATGACCCGAAGTCTCGTCTCGACTCAGCCGACCGTCCTTGTCGGTATCAAGCGACACCATCAATGACGCCAAGTAGTCTTGGCGAAGTTGTAGCAGCCCCCGGCCACCGGCGGTGATGTCGACCCGCAGGTGAACGGGACCTTTGGGCAGCATCAAGATCATGTCATGACGTTGTTGGCTGTGCTGCTTCTCATCTATAGATGAACTCTGGGCTTTCGCAACGAGTGATAGAGAGGCGATCAACAGTCCACAAACCGTCAAACGCAGCATGATTTCAGCGTAATTCAGGATGGGGGATTTGCTCATCGAAACTCCAACCAACCCGTCCGTCGACCTCTCCATCCACCCCATCATCCCACCAACTCCTTGATCGCGGTCCCGCCATCAACAATCGGAATCGGACGATCCCCGGCCATGTTCTCACTCGACGTCGAAATCCCCAGCGCCTCCAGAACCGTCGCAAACAAGTCCGCCGCCGCGACCGGCCGATCGACCACCTCCATCCCATCATCCGACGTCTTCCCAATCACCTGTCCGCCGGCAACCGGGCCACCGGCGAGCGCGACCGACCAAGCGTCTGGGAAGTGATCTCGCCCGGTGGTCGAGTTGATCTTCGGAGTCCGCCCGAACTCACCCATCCAAATCACCAGGGTTGATTCCAACAAACCGCGGGTTCGCAGATCGGTCAACAACGTCGACCAAGCCGGGTCGAGTACTTCGCACATCGATCCGACGGTCTTGAAATTATCGAGGTGCGAATCCCAGCTCGACCCATCCACATGATCCAGCGTGACTTCGACGAACGGCACGTCCCGCTCGACTAACCGCCGCGCCAGCAAGCAACCTTGGCCGAACCGACTGCGGCCGTAAGCATCACGCAGTGCCGCCGGTTCGTCTTCCAAATCGAACGCTCCCTCGCCGCGAGTTTCCACCATCCGCATCGCTTGTTCGTAAACCGATTCATGCTTGGCGGCGGCGTCCGAGCGGATCGGCATCCCGGCCCGCATCATTTGTAACAATCGCTGACGCTCGGATAACGCATCCCGCCCGATCCCGACCGGGTTCAGGTTTTCGACCGACAGGTTCGCACGCGTCGTCGGATCATTACTGGCGCCGGAAACCATCAATGGTGAATACTTCGGTCCCAGAAATCCGGAGCCTAAATTCCCGAGTCGGAATGGCGATACCGAAATGAATCCCGGCAACTGCGAAGTCTTGCCAGCCAAGCGGTGTGACACAAGGGAACCCAGAACTGGATAATCGACCGCGCCGCCCATCGGACGGTATCCGGTCATCATCAACTGAGTGGCTCGACCATGATCGCCCTCTCGAGTGCTCATTGAACGGACTAACGAAATATCTCTCATTTGCGCCGCGACACCCGGCAAGTTCTCGCTGATCTCGATGCCCGGCACCGCGGTTGAGATCGACTTGGTCGGACCTCCATTGCGATGCCCCGGTTTCGGATCCAGTGTTTCCATTTGGCTCGGTCCGCCCGCCATCCACAAAAGGATGCAAGACTTTGGCGGCTTGGTATTGCCCGCCGCCGCGGCGATGCGAGACAGCCAACCCGAACAACTTGCCCCGCCCACCGCCGCGGTGGCGATGCGAACCAAGTCGCGACGGTTGAAACGATCAAAGCGATTCATACTGGATCTCATCGACATAACACGAACTCTGGACTGTTAAGGAGTGCCCACAGAATTTCACCAAACGCCGCCGCCTGATGCTGACTGACTCGACCTTTCGATGGGATTGTCGATTGATCCACCGAGGGACCCGGCGGCATGCCAGTTGCCGCGGCTGAAGCGGGTGTGGCCGTTAAAGTTTGTGCCGCGGAAACATACTGCATCAATGCGTCACGCTCGGCATCGGACGGCCGCCGAGTTAGCACCGCCATGAACAAAGTGTCGATCCGGTCGGCATCGTTGAAAAACGGCGACTCCAGTACCGAACGTAGCAATTGACTTTGTTCCCATCCAATCGCGTCCGATGTCATCTTGCCGTTCATCAACAGCAGTGCCTGCGGGATCCCGGCGGCATAATCCTCCGGCGTCGCCCCCACGGTCTCGCTCAGCCGAGACACCAATTGACTCCGATCACCCGAGAAGCGGGCGGCGTCCGAATTGATGCGACCGACCGGCAACTGCAACGACTGCTCGAGCGAATCAAAAACCTGATCTGGACTGAGCGCCTTGAATTGACGAACGAACGATTCGGTGAGATCCGTTTCGGGGGGAACCTTTTCGGTTTCCGATTCGGCTTGATACCAATCGGTCATGCAAATCGCCGCCATCAGACGCCGGGTGTCAAAACCCATGCTGGCGAATTTGCGGCCCACGCGGTCGACCAGTGCTCGATCCGCCGGCGACGCTTGATCCAAGTTCTCGAGATCGCGGTACAGACCCCGCCCAACCAAATGCTGCCAAATCCGATTCGCCGCGGTGGCGGTGAAAGATGGATTGTCCGGCGATGTCATCCAAGTCGCCAATCGGATGCGGGCGGATGCACCGGAGACGACTCTGTCGGATTCACTCTCGGTTGAATCGGCTCTGACGAGCACGAGTGGCTTGGCGTGATAGATTTCACCCTCGTATGAAATTTCCCCCGGGCGGTTCGGAGCCATCGGTTGCTCGCCCATCGCGGGCCGTCCCAAGTCGCCGTAGTACGCCGCGAGTCCCCAGAAATCGGATTGCTTCCAATCGGCAAAAGGATGGTCGTGACATTGTGCGCACTCGATCCGCGTTCCCAGTGCAACTCGCGACAGATTTCCAGCCAAATTTTCGGGCAGCATCCCTAACTGTACGAAATAACCGCCCGCATCGGCCGGCGAATTGATCCGTATCAAATCAGCGATCAACTCATTGTAAGGTTGGTTCCGCCCAAACGATTCCGCCAAAAAGGCTTCAATTCCGTTGGTGGGTCCGACCGACGTCACACCAGGCGGCAACAGCACACGGCGCCACTGACGAGCCAAATTGCTGGCCCGAAGACGGTCGTATAGTTCACCGCGCGCCCTCGCTATAAAGCAACTGGTCGACCAGATGCATCCGTCGCTCGGGCCCATCGGCCATGTAGTCTCGGATTTCCGACACACTGGGAACGCGACCCAACACATCCAGAAAAATTCGCCGAGCGAACGTTAGGTCGTCGCACCGCGGCGGGGGCTGCCCCCATGCTCGTCGACCAGCAGCGTTCAAAAATTCGGTCAGATCCTGGCCCGGCGAATCATCGATGAACATATTTTCAACGACCAAATCGTCACCGATGGCGAAATTGGCAATCCCCATTGCTAACATTCCAGCCGTTAGAATGATCGCTGCTATCCTCATCGATTTCCCCAAGCTAGGGCATGGAATTTCCCGCCTGAACAACGCACGGGCGGAGCTGATCCAATCAACTTACAGACATGCCGTCTAGACTGTCAAGCGTTTTCTATCCCCCTTTTCAGATGATTCTATGGCCGACATTTTCCGATCATCGATCCCCAGATTTGGGTTTTGACCGGTTCAGCTCGCGGTGGCCACGCTATGCACGCTAAATTTTGCCGCCCAAGGCCGAGGGCAAGACTCCGGTCAGGAGAGTGGAGAGTCTCAAAACGTCGATCGTGAAAGTCGCGGACCGGTTGTCCGCCGAATTTGACGACGAAACCCAGCCCGCCCTGGTTCCCGTCGGTCGGGCGATCTTGTCCTGGTTGTCGATGGACAACAAGCCAGTTTGGGAATTCACCGACTGGGCCGCCCGGAAAATTGGCGGCCCCTACCACGTCTGTAAGCAACCGCATGAAGCGAAGTAGCGTCTCGGAAACTTCCAGCGGTTCGCCGGGATGAGAAACCAACGAAAATTTGTACCCCGGCAACTTCGAAGCGTAGTATTCGCTCCAAGCTTCCCGCTGGTCTCACTTCAATCTTTTTCAATTGTTTGGGGGAGAGATATATCGAAAGAAGTATGGCACTTTAAGGATGGACCCGTTTGGATATTCATCGATTGCCGGCGCGTGCCATATTTCCTCTCCGTCACGGAACATCCAGACCTCGCGAGTGGTGAAACGGGCGGGCTGGTACGTCCAGATCAATTCTTCTTTTACCCTGCGGGCCTCTATCAGCAGAAACGCTTCGGGGTCCGTTCCCGACGACGAAACCACTGCGAACAAAGCGCTATCGACGACCTCGCCGCTACCCCCGACTTCTCGGGCCAATGGCTGCGGCAAAAGTCGCAACGATGATTCGCGGTTTTCATCGCTGACTTGCATGCCGACATTGAACTGCTTTGCAATGTCGCGGAGTTGGGAAAGCCGGCGGCGGGCCGACGCAGATGGCGGAGGAACGCCAGCGATGGCGTGAGGTGGATCGGCAGCCATCGGGACTCTCCATTTCACCGATTGATCCAGATTGACGTCATCGATCGGAGTCGTTGCCAGCGAAACGAATTCTTGGAAGTAGTTCCGAGTTGCACCGGTCTGTTGCGATCCGACACAACCGATCAATTGAATGCGACCATCGCCGCTCCACACGAATACGTCCCCCGACCATCCGCCCAGTCCGGTCCAGGTCATAACCGGAGTACGGCTAATTTGGAGTGCCGCCATTGAGTCTTCCGACAACGCGGCGGACGACTGGATCTCTAAATCGCCCGCGATTGACCGGTAGATTTCGTGATGGGTCGCGTCAGCAGTCGCGTCAGCAGTTGCGACAGAATTGAGCGTTGGACTCTGCCCATAGCAAGCTGAACAGATCCCCCACCCCACCGCCAACAACACGGACGATCGGAACGACGCACGGCGGTGGTGCCGGAATGGATTAGACATGCCGTTTAGTGTAACACGATCTTAAGTAGGGAAACTCTCAACGACGTCCGCTTCGTCTTTCTTTGGCCGGGGCAATGTCCAAAACAATAATCCCAAGCCCACCAACGCGCTGACGCCGGAACCGACCAATACGCCGGTTTTTGCCGTGTCGAGTCCATCATTTCCGAACGCAAGTCCGTCGATGAACAATGCCATTGTAAAACCGATTCCGGCAAGGCAACTGCCCGAGATCAACACAGGCCAACTGATCCCTTCGGGCAACTTCGCGATACCGCTGCGAATCACCAGCCAACTGAATAGGACGATACCAACGGGTTTGCCAATCACCAATCCGAGAACGACGGCGAGCGCCACGGAGTCGCCAAGATTGGCAGGCTCGATGAGTACGCCAGCGTTGGCGAGTGCAAAGACGGGCATGATGACGTAGGCCGTCCACGGATGCAGCGTCATTTCAAGGTACTCCAGCGGCGAGACCGTCTCTCGCGTAAGTTGCTGGACCTCTTTGACCACTTCGGCACGGTGACTTCGCTTGGCCCAGCGTAGTTCTTGAAACTCGTTTTGCTTCTCGTGCAGGTATTCTCGAAACCGCTCGGGCACCAAAGTTGATTTGGCTGGAGTCATCAGACCCAGTATCACGCCAATCAACGTCGCATGAATACCTGATTCGTGTAGCGCGATCCAGGCGACCGCGCCGACCGCGATGTACGGTGGGAACCGACGCACGCCGATTCGCGACAAAAGATGGACGACGACGATTGCGAATGCGGCTAGCACCAGGAAGCGAATGTCGAGAGACTCGGTGTATCCAATTGCGATAACTAGAATCGCTCCGATGTCATCGACGATAGCGAGCGAAAGTAACAGGATTCGGAGACTATGCGGCACTCGCGAACCGAGGATTGCCAAGCAGCCGACGACAAACGCGATGTCGGTTGCCATCGGGATGCCCCAGCCACGCATTCCTGGCTCACCATATTGCATCGAAAGATACAGCCCCGCCGGAACAATCATCCCGCCGATCGCCGCGGCAATCGGCAGCGACGCCTGCTTCAAGTCAGACAGCGATCCGTGAGCCATTTCGCGTTTGACTTCGAGCCCGATCACGAAGAAAAAGATCGCCATCAAGCCGTCGTTGATGACATGATGCAGTGAATGATGAAACACAAACTGACCAAACCCGAGTGTGATATCGGTCTGCCAAAATGCGAGATACGGCGCGGCCCAACGGGAGTTAGCCGCGATCAGGGCAATCGCGGTGCAAAAGACCAGAACAATTCCGCTGGTCGCCTCGATGTGCAGGAATCGTGCGAACGGTCGCAGCCATCGGTCGATGGGCTGGAGCGGTATCGGAAATGGCTGTTCTGGATGATTCATAAACAGTGTTAGCAACGAGCGATCAATAAGTGACTTCTCTTTTCCCCTCTCTCTAACTCTCTCCCCCGCAAATCGCTGCGCGGCGGGGGAAGAGAGGACGTTAAACGCGTCACTTATTGATCGCTCGTTGCTTAATTGCGGACCCCGTCAAGAGTTTAGCTTCGCAAGTCGATGTGCGGCAAGTCTTGACGACTTGCGCTACGTTGAGAGACGGAACCGAGTCACTATGATTTTCCGTGACGCCAGGATGAAAAATCCTGTTGTGGGGTGATGTCATACTGGAAGGATTCAGGGTTGAGGACGATGTAAACGAGCAACAAGATCGCAGGCAGCACGAGTACCAACAGCATCATTAAAATCAGTTTGGTGATGTGCTGTCCTTCGTCGTAGTCGTCGATCACATCGGGTGGATCAAACGTCCTTTGTGGCACCTGGAAAGTCGACGAGTCCGAGTGATTTTTCGGCAGTCCGCGACGAGGTGCGGGTGGATCGAGCCGTGTCGGCTTTTCCAGTGTCCGAGTCCGCGGCGGCGGTTTGGCGATTAAGGCGGTTATCATCGGTGTGACCTCCAACAGAAGTGATTGCGGAGAAGGCAAACCCGTTTCATTGCGAGCGAGTGTGCTGCTTCGCTGAAGTTCGTTAGTGGAGAGAGAATGCAAATCGCGAGCCCAGGTGGGAAAACAGCAGATTTTGCGGTAGTTCGGTGGTTTTTCACGCCAACCGTGTCCACCCTGGTTGACGCGGTGACAACCTCGGTTGACGCACCAAAGTGCCATCGTGATGGTATAACTACAGCAATGAAACAACCGATAACGGCCTACCACCGGGACGACGACGGTGACTCGGTCGCAGAGCTCGCATGCGGCCACTTTCAACATGTCCGGCACAACCCACCTCTTGTGAGTCGTCCATGGGTCACAACCGAAGCTGGACGCACACAAATGCTCGGCCATCTTCTGGATTGCAAAAAGTGTGCGGATGGCTATCCGCCTGACAAACGTCCGTGACGCCCAGCAAAACAAAAGGGCCGTCCAGCGTTCGCACGAAAAGGTCAAAATGTTCGATCACATCTTCAAGCAAACCAATGTGATGGTCACGGACCAGAACGTGCACGACAAAGATGCCTTGGCTGCCGACAGCGCAGCCGTGCAATGGTTTAAAAACGTTTGCCTTCGCTGACACGTTTGCCCGGATCGAACTTGATCTCGGTGACTTACTTTTCGGTGGTTACTAACACAGTGTTGGCATAGTAGGCCGCGATCGCTTGTCGAGTTTTGTCAGTCAACTTGTCCGCGATGGGGTGCATGATTTCCGCCTCTTCGCCACCACGTTGCTGCTGGTCGAACAACTCCAATTGACGCACGAGGTACCAAGCCGGTTGCCCGGCCAATCGTGGATAACTGTTGCTTCGCAGCCACTCGCCGGGACCGTGGCAATCGACACAGGACGCAATTTTGTCCGACGCATCACCTTGTTTCGCCAGCTGCTCCCCGAGTCGAATCATCTCCGTGTCCGGCCGTTCATCTGGCGTCGGTGCTTTTCGTGACTGATGAGCGAAATAGTCAGTCAGTTCTTCGATTTGCGAGTCGGTCAAACGGTAGGCCACCGGCATCATCACGCCGCTATGCCGTGTCATGTCGCGATACGATCGCAACGATTCCGCCAAGTAGGCTTGGTTCTGGCCCGCCAACACAGGCACCCGTTGGTTGACGTTGTCGTTGCCGTCGATGCCGTGGCAGGAAGCACAGTGTTCGGCGACATAGTGTTCGATTTGGCTGGGTTGCTCGTTGGGCGTTACTCTGGTCATTTTCAAATACGCCGCGTGTGACATCGAAGGGGCCTGTTTCAGGAACGCCACGACGGGCCAGATCTCGTCATCGCGACGCATGGTCGGCCAGGCGGGCATGCCAGTGAACTTGATACCGTGCTTCAGGATGTAGAACGTCTCCTCGGCGGACATCTCGGGGAGCGATTCACGTAGCAGCGGTGGCGTCGGAGTCATCCCTAGGGCGACCGGGGGTTGAACCTTACTCGGCTCGCCATGACAGAATTGGCAGTTGGTCTTAAAGATCCCCGCACCAAGCGTCACCATGCCCGGTTCGTCCAGCGGCGGAGCTTCGATGCCGTTACTGTGAAAGTCCACCGATCGTTCGCTCGCGTAGTTCAGCAACCAAGCGGTGATCGGCCAATGGCCGCTGCTCGCTTTCACCGGAACGATCCCACTGACCAACACGACCACGCCGATGACACCCAGCACCGACACCGCGATCAAAAATCGTTTGATGGTTAATTCCATGTCTGAGTCCTCGCACCCTTCGTAGTGGGACTAGCCAAAGTTCCTTTTTCTGAGTTGCCAACGCCGGGAATTCTGGCGAATCCCACTTCCAACAGGTCTCTGGTTAACCATAGACCGCCGGCCAGAAACGCTGATCCGCCGACGATCAACATCACCGCGCCGCCCAAATGCTGATCGGTGATCGGCGACATCCCTCCGCCACCGTGGTGGTGCGAATACAGCAAACGTGGCGACATCACCAACAGGGCGCCCAATAACGTCATGTGCATCGACGTCAACAGCAAACCGATCACGCCAGCACCGCTGCGAGCTTGCGATCGGGGGACTTGGCCGCCGAACGCTGATAACCAAACCCATACGCCCGCGGCCAAAAACATCGACTGTTCGATGATAAACCCCAGCAAAGAATGGCGAGCGAAGTGGTGCAGTCCTGGGGCGTGCCATGCCCACACGATCAACAACTCGCCCACCGATGCTGGCACCGGAGAAAACAGACTGGGTACCCGACGGACCGGGTCGTATCGCAAACCCGCGGCGGCGATCGACAACAACGGCGCTGCAACGGCAACGACGGCCATATGGAGTGTCATGTGAGCGGCGAAGGAGGTCCTCGCTAGCTCCGGCAACGGTCCCAACCAAGCCGCGATCAGCACCAGCCAACCAAGATTCCAAGCGAACAGTTTCATTAGTCGCAGCTCCTGACCATCACAAACACCAACGCCGTCAGCAGCGTCGCGATCAAACTCAACAACGACAACAGGAACGCGGTGAAGCCAAGGAAGTGCGTTCGATCGGATGGGTCGTCGAACTCGTAGGGCATTGGCGCGTCGCTGCGACGAAAGCTCTTGAAGCTTAGCAAGCCGACGGCGATGATCGCAATCAATGCCATCGCGGTGTAAGCCGAGACCCAACTCAGCAGTGTCCGAGCGTCGCCGGTCGCGGCGTACTTCTCGCACCAGATCGCCGTGGTGATGTAGCACGCCAAGAAATGCACCGACCACACCAGTGGTGAAATCACGATCCACCACAACTGTTGGCGGATCGGTTTCGGTTGCAACTCGTCGTGCTTTTTCCGGCCCACTTCCATCAAGCCACCTTGGGGAAAAGAGCGATCACCACGCCGGTGACGGCGATGGACAAAGCCAGGAAGTGCCAATACAAAGTGACGTTGACGATGTCAGCATCATGGACGCCGTCCATCCGCCCAAACCATCGCCGCGCAGCGGTGTAGAGCAACATCACTACGCCCACGACGACATGCAGGATCGTCCACAAAACCAGCACCGAAACTATGGCCGAATAGACATGATGCGTCGGGTCCATCGCGTTTTGCCAAGGGCCATAGAACATCGCCGCGGCGCTGACAAGGGCTAGAATGCACGCGAGTAGGATGACCGCAACGTATTTCAACGTTACCGTCTTCGTAGTGGATCTCGCCAAAGATCCGTTCTCGGCTGATGAAGGATCAATGGCAAGGTCCACAACGGTCGCGTCCGAGCGATTCACCGATCGCGCCAGCATCACGGCCAACCATGCTGCGACTGCCACCCCGACGGCGACCAGTGGCCAGAACGTTCCCGGTCCCGCTACATCACGCCCATCGAATCTCGTCGGTGGAAAATTCTCGTGAACCGTCCAGTAGAAAAAGTAGCCGAACACCAGCGAAATGAACGCCGTCATATCGCCCAGCATCGTGATTAACATCGCCCACCAGCCGACTGCCGCCGGACCCGAAACATACGTCGGCAATGTTAAGCCCAGACCTACGTCCTTCGACTCTTTTTCGGGAATGATTGCGGTTCCCGTCCACAACCAAATCAAGATCGTTGCGAAAGACAGCGCGCCGCTGACGCCAGCCATCCACCACCAATGATATGTCGAAAAAATGAACACGCCGCCGGTGAACAACGCTGCGAAAAACGGCAAGAACGTGGGCCCAGGAACTCGCAAGACCTGCATCGGCTCCGCGTCGACGGTGCTGGTCACCATCGTCTCGCGCAACCCTTCTTCCGCATCAGCCAAGTAGAAATTGCCCTCGTCAACGTCCTTCAAAAAGTCTTTTTGTTCCCACAGCGGATACCGCGTCGACACGATCGGGATGCTGCGAATCCCCCACGGATGATCCGGAACCTGACCGCTCCATTCCAACGTGCCAGCGTTCCAAAGGTTCCTTTTGACCAAGGGTTGTTTGCCCTTGGGTCGGAAAACGTCGTAGAGCAGAATCAGAAAACCGACACCCAACACGAATGCACCGATCGACGAAATCAGATTGGGAATCTCGAACCCCATTCCGCCCGGATAGGTGTAGACGCGCCGTGGCATTCCGATCAATCCGCTGATGTGCATCGGAAAGAACGCGACGTTGAATCCGACCAACATCACCCAAAACGTGATCGTTCCCAATCGCTCGCTGAGCTGTTTTCCCGTCACGAATGGATAGTAATAGTAGAACCCAGCCACGATTGGAAAAATCGTGCCACCGACCAAAACGTAATGGAGATGTCCGACGATGAAGTAGGTATCGTGGGCCTGGTAATCAAAGGGCGCGATCGCAACCATCACACCGGTCAGTCCGCCGATGATGAACGTGGCCAGCCCTGCCAGAACAAACAGCAAACTAACACTCTTGGTCACGCGGCCGATCAACAAGGTGGCGATGAAACAGAAAATCTGCACCCCCGTGGGAATCGCAACGGCTTCGGACGCAGCAGAAAAGATCCCGATGGAAATTCCTGGTAATCCCGTTGTGAACATGTGGTGAACCCACAATCCGAAACTAAGGAATCCCGTCCCTACCGCGGCCAACACGATCCATCCGTAACCCGCCATTGGCGTGCGGGCAAACGTCGGTACGATCATTGCCACCAAAGCGATCGACGGCAGGAATACGATGTAGACTTCGGGGTGCCCGAAGATCCAAAACAGGTGCTGCCACAACATCGGATCGCCACCCCGATCGACATCAAAGAACGGCCAGTCGAACGCCCGTTCGAGTTCCATCAGCAAGTCGCCGGCAATCAATGGCGGGAACGCGAACAAGATCATCACCGCGACCACTAGGATGTACCACGCGTACAGCGGAATCAGGTTCAACCGCATTCCCGGCGGCCGGCATTTCAAGACGCCGACGATCAATTCCACTGCGGCGGCGATGGAAGCGATTTCGATGAACGACAATCCCAGCAACCAAATGTCTGGCCCGATATCGGTTTGGTATTCGGTGGTCATCGGCGGGTACATGAACCATCCGCCACGCGGCCCGACGCCAAAGAATAGCGAACCACAAACAAAGATGCCGCCGATCAGAAAGCACCAGAATCCGTAAGCCGACAGCCGTGGAAACGGCAGATCGCGGGCGCCCATCATCTCGGGCAACAGCATGATCGAGATCGCTTCGAGGATCGGCACCGCGAACAGAAACATCATCACGCTGCCGTGCATCGTGAAGACTTGGTTGTATTGCTCCGGCGTCAGCCAACTGTTGTCGGGAACGGCAAGTTGAATCCGCATGATCAGCGCGAGCACGCCGCCAAACAGAAAGAATGCGAACGCGGTCAGCGTGTACCACAGACCGACTTCCGAGTTGTTGACGGCCGACCAATAACGCCATCCTTTCGGAGTCTCCCAGGCTTTCAAAAGACGTTCTGCGCGATCATCCATGATGTGCCTCACCGACGAGCCTACTGATCCTGCCGACATCCGGCAGCTGATAGCGACACCTCATCGCAGACTCCCCAAATACTTCACCAATGCGTCGAGATCGTCGCCCTGGATCGAATCGAACTCCGGCATTTCAACGCCCGGCTTTACCTCGTGGGTGTTGATGATCCAATGACGCAGGTTCTCCGGTGTATTAAGTAGCACCGATGCACCGATACCTCGCCGCGATCCAAAGTGGGTCAGATCAGGTCCGACCACACCGTCGGCCTCGGTGCCTCGAATCGCGTGACAGGCACCGCACCCGTGACGCAACAAAACCTGTTTCCCCAGTGGTGATTCATCAGTGGCTTCGCGAACTTGATCAATGAGCCATTGGTCGAAATCCTCTCGGGATTGCACGACCACATCGAACGACATTTGAGCGTGCGCGGTACCGCAGAACTCGGCGCACACGCCACGGTACGTCCCCACTCTTGTCGGAAACAATTTCAAGCGATTTTCACGGCCGGGAATCATGTCCGTCTTCCCGCCGATCGACGGTATCCAAAAGGAATGAATCACATCTTCGCTGGTCAGCTTGAACTCGGTCGCTTCGTCGACGGGCAAGTGAATCTCGTTGGCGGTCTCGACCGTCTCGCCATCGGGCAGCCGGTACCGAACTCGCCACCACCAACGCACACCCACGACCTCGATCACCTGACTACCCTCGGGAGCCGGTCGCTGCAAGTCGGGCAAGATTGACAACCCGTAGGTCAGTAGCGCCGTCAGCACGACCGTCGGAAAGGCCGCCCCACCGCCGATCACGATCAGCCGAGTCTTCTTAATATCATGCTGACCGGGATAGTAAATCGCATAAACCGCCAACCCGATCACGACCAACCAAATCAGCACGCCACCGATCGCCATTACATAAAACAAGTCGGCAATCTGCGCCGAGCCCTCTCCTGCTGTATCGAGAGCAGATTGAGAAGGAGATTGGTTCATGGGAACGTTCGATGGCTTGGTGGGATTCGCCAGGATTCCTCCCGTGCGATGTCAGCAATCAGGCAATACCGGCGAATTCCACTGCGACGGATGCAACCGGCGTGCCGTTCCCACCGACGCACTTCGTTGCGGCGATTTTATCGCGAAGCAACCTAGGCGGCAAACAAAGCCACGCACCAAAACCGATCCCGGCAACCGAGCACCATTCGACCGCTGTGACGGGGGCTGATGCTAAAGCGACCAGCGCGTTCAATGGCACACCCACCATCAATAGCGACGATTTGGGCGAGCAGAAAGTGAGCGGACGATCACGCAGCACGAAAGTATCAATCCGCAGCCAACGAAGCTATGAGTGTCAAAATGGATCGTAGGGGAGCAACTCACAAATACCGGCTTGCGATTACTTTCTAGACTTAAGGTGTTTTTTGCGCTGAGCTCGGTCGCTTGGCCTTCGTCGCCACAGTGCTGCATCCATGCATCCAACTTCGCTCGTAGCAATGCCTTGGTTGACGCGTACGCGGGATCATCCGCCAGGTTGTCCATTTCGAGCGGATCGTTTCGGACGTCGTACAACTCGATTGCTGGTCGATGCCTGTATCGAGCAACCAAGTCTTTCGCTTTCGCGTCACCGCGATCCGCGGCAACGACCCAACTTTTAAATTCGGGTGACTGGGTGCAAGCGTTCTGGAATTCGATCTCGGGCGTAAAGTTCCAAATGTACTTAAAATGATCCGAACGTACGGAGCGGATGCCGAAGTACGGTGATCCGTTGTTGATCCCGCGCGTCGTCATTTCGCCGAATACAAACTCTTTATGATCTTGCTTGCCTGCAAAAACATCCATCAGACTGATTCCATCGAGCGCCTCGGCGGGCTCCCCACCGGCCGCCTCAATCCAAGTGGGAACGAAGTCGACGTATTCAATCATTGCCGGATTTTCAGTGCCCGGTTTAATCTTTCCCGGCCATCGGGCGATGCAGGCCGATTGCAGGCCGTTGTCGTAACACGTCCATTTCGCGAACGGCATCGAACTGCCTTGCTCACTAACCATCATCACGAGGGTATCGTTCTCGAGCGAATGCTTGGCAATCAGCTGGAGTGCCTGTCCGACTTGAGAATCGAAGTAGGTGATTTCCGCCAAGTAACGGGACATCCCACGCCGCGTCTCCGGTGTATCGAGGAGATATGGGGGCAGCTTAATTTTGTCGACGGGATACTTCGACGCATCTCCTTTGTTCCACGGCGTGTGCGGTTCATTGGAACATAAGAGCATGCAAAAAGGTTGTTCATTCGTAACGCAGTCGCCCAAGACGTCGTCGACACGGCGAAGTCCGGATTGCTGCCCTTTCCGACATGCTCCCAATTGAACACGGATGACGGCGCCACGTGCGACTTGCCACTGTGCACGACTCGATAGCCAAGCGGAGCGAGATACTGCACCACTGTGTCAACTCCATCATCGACACGCGTATGATTCGGGTACGCACCGGTTTTCACCGGATACTGTCCCGTATAAAGATTGTGCCGCGTCGGTGAACACATCGGTGCAGCTTGGAAGCACCGGGTGAACTTCATCCCTTGCTCTGCCAAGCGATCGATGTGGGGCGTGTGAGCTTGACCACCGTAACAACCGATGTCGCGAAACGTGCAATCATCAGCGATCACCAGCACCATGTTGGGCTGTTCCACCGTGAGTCGGTCAATGGCGAGTGTCGGCGTTCCCGACATGAGTAAAAAGGCGACGCCGAACAGGGGGCACAGTTTAGGCAACGGTCAATTCTCTCGTTCGTGGGATAATGATGTGCTTAGAAGTCGGCTCCATTGTCCGGCGGCATCGATTGATGCCAATTCAGAAGTGCGGCGGTCAGTTCGGCGACCGTGCCGGGTTGCTCCGCGGCCACATTTTTCGTTTCGGAAGGATCGAGGCTGAGGTTGTACAATTCCGGTGATGTGCCGTCATACTCGCACAACAACTTCCAATCACCGGATCGCACGGCTAGATCAGGCAGGTCATCCGAACCGTACGACGAATCACGATCGGGCGGTCGCCGGAAAAAGATGGGTGCTCGTCGCGATCCACCCTCACCGAGCAGGGTGCTCACCAAAGCTTCACCATCAAAGATCACGCCCTTCGGCGCCGGCGTGCCCGTCAGTTTCAATAGCGTGGGAGCAAGGTCGATAGCGGAGAACACCGATTGGCTATCGACATGATTTTGGTTTTTGACGAGGCCTGGTCCCCAAGCGATCAGCGGCGATCGAACGCCACCTTCATAGAGTTGCGTTTTGAATCCGCGGAACGATCCCGCTTTTCCCGCGCCTCTTTCGGGACCATTGTCCGAGCACACCAAGATGATCGTGTTGTCCCGTAGTGTTTCATCTTCCCGGATTCGATCAAATAATTTGCCAAGTTGCGAGTCCATCGACTCCAGCACCGATCGGTAGAGACGTCGCCTCGATCCGTCGCCCCACTTCGTGGTGGGTGGCCAAAAGGGCGAATGAACATCATCGGGCCAGAGGTTAATGTAGAACGGCTTGCCGGATGATGCGGCGTTGTCGATGAAGGGAATGGCGGCGTTGACAAAACCCGTGGTGATTTCGCTGCGCAGCATCCATCGATAACCCGCACCCAATCGCTCCGCGTCTTCCCAAATCTTACCCGGTTCTTTTTGGCCTGGCTTGAGCGTCATCGGCAGCAACTTGGGCCCCATTCCTTCGAAGTTGGTCAGCGATTCATCGAACCCGTAATCAGTGATCGGCGGGGCATCGTCGACATCGCGTTGGCCACCCATGTGCCATTTTCCAAAGTGCCCGGTGGCGTAACCGGCTTGCTGTAGCGACCTCGCTAGCATGGGTGCGGTGGGATCCAACCACTGAGCCATGCCACGTTTCTCGTTGGCTTCACGATTGTTCAAAAAAGATGTGATTCGCCATCGTTGCGGATATTGACCCGTCGAAATCGCAGTACGCGATGGAGAACAGATCGGTGAATTGACATAGAATTGTTCGAACCGCACGCCCTCACTGGCCAGCCGATCAATGTGTGGTGTTTGCGCGTTTTCGTTGCCGAAGCAAGAAAAATCGCCCCACCCCATGTCGTCGATGAACACCAAAACAACGTTCGGCGGTTGCGGTGCGGCGGACAGTGTTGACATCCCAACGAATAAAAGTGGGAGTAACGTGAACAAGTTTTTCATAACAATTTCATTTGAAGACGTTGAGTGATCGACGGCAACGACATCTCATTCACCGGCATGCTATGCGCGATCTTGTTGTCATTGTGGTTGCGTCTCATACGGTTCCCAAGTCACTCCGACCCGCGTCGCCCAATCTTCCCACCGCGAAACCATTGAAGCCAGCCGTTTAGGATGTTTGTCCGCAAGGTTATCAAGTTCGCAGCGATCGTTCGCAAGATTATAAAGCTCCCACTTTAATGTTCCCGGCATGCGTTTGGAATAGACAATTTTCCAGTCGCCTTCGCGAAGCGCGTGGGCCGCTTGATGATCGAAACCGATCGAGCGAGACTCCAAGTCGTTGCCACGCATCAACGGCATCAAACTCTTTCCTTCGAGCGGTTGTATTTTCTGACCATCCGACTCGGCAGGATAGGTCGCTCCGGCCACGTCCATCAACGTCGGCAGAACGTCCATCATGTGTGCCGGATCGCGAATCCAACCTTCACGCGGTTCGATGCCGGCGGGCCAGTTCGCAATGAAGGGTGTGCTGATACCGCCTTCGTGCGTGAAGTGCTTGTACATGCGAAACGGTGTGTTGCCGAGATTCGCCCAGCCGCTGCCGTAGGATTGGTGCGTGCCGGGCTGGCCGACTTCTCGAAGTTCGGCGCCCGTTCTTTGAATCGTTTCGCCTTGCCGTGATCGGCCGTCAAACCCGAATGGGCCCCATTCGTAACAGGCACCGTTATCGCTCAAGAAGACGATCAGCGTGTTTTCAAGATCACCCGTCTGTTTTAAATGTTCGGTGATTTGACCGACTCCCGTATCAACCCCTTCGACCATCGCGGCAAACGTGGCCATCCGCCTAGCCAGATCACGCTGGCGATCGTGATCGAGTGAATCCCACGCCGGATTTTGCTGTCCCGAAAAACCGTTGGCGATGTCATCACGATCGACCGGCACGATTTCGCGAGGAGACAATTTCCAATGGTTGTCATCGATCAGCCCGATCTGTCGCATCCGCTTGAAACGTTCTTCTCGCAGCACGTCCCAGCCACGCAGATAGGTCTCCACATACTTATCAATTCGCTGTGATGGGGCTTGAACGGGGAAATGCGGCGACGAATGACCAAGGAATAAGAACCACGGCTTGGCGGTTTTTTGTCCCTGCTTGATGAACTCGATCGCATACTCATTGAACACGTCCGTCGCATAGAAATCATCGGCGGATGGATCAATCTCTTTCGCTTGTCCGGCGGGCAATCGAATGTAGTAGTCCGCATCGTATTGATCGTGGGAATGATCGCGGGTGTAACCATAGAATTGGTCAAAACCTCGTTTGATCGGCCCCGTTTGTGGATGCAGGTGCCACTTCCCGACGTAGTAGCACCCATAACCGGCCGGTTTGAGAACTTCGGCCATCGTCACGCAATCGTCACGAAGACGGCCGAGATAACCCGGTCCGCGAGAGGTATCAGGCTTGTTGGTTGTGAAATCACCGATACCCGCTTGTGTCGGATAGAGTCCCGTCATCAATGCCGCACGACTTGGACAGCAACGGGCCGAATTGTAGACTTGCGTGAGCTTGACGCCGCCGCTAGCCAATGCGTCGATGTGGGGCGTATTGATTTCACCGCCGTAACAACCCAAGTCGGAATAGCCCAGGTCATCGGCGAGGATCACGATGATGTTGGGAGGCTCGGCGGCGGGGCCGGACGAAACGAGCACAGCGGTTAGCGAGACGAACGCGAGCATGACGATTCGTTGATAGATTCGTTTCATCTTGATGACGTCGTGGGGAAGCGTGAGGTAGGGAAGGAAGTCAGGACTTCTTTTTGGCGACGCCTTTCTTTTTGGCGACCGTCTTGGTCGCCGTCTTTTTCTTGGCAGCTTTCTTTTTGGTGGCCTTCTTTGGTGCCGCTTTCTTTTTAGCCGCTTTCTTCTTGGCTGCTTTCTTCTTCTTTGTCGGACCCTTGGCAGCTCGCTCGGCCAACAAATCGAGTGCCGCCTCGAACGTCATTTCGGTGGGCTCCATGCCCTTTCTCAAGCTGGCATTGGTGACGCCGTCGGTCACGTAGGGCCCGAAGCGACCCTCCAAAATCTTGACCTCTTTCTCGGTGATCGGCGATTCTTTTTCGTACTTGCGAAGTGGCTCTTTGGGCGTACCCCGACCTCGGGTCTTGGGTTGCTTGAGCAACTCCAGTGCTCTCGGTGATCGTCACCTCCAGCGGCGAGACTCCCTCCGGCAATGATCGCGTTTCTTTTTCGCATTTGATGTACGGGCCGTACCGGCCATCAAAGGCTTGCACCGGAGCTTTGCTCTCGGGGTGGTCGCCCAGCGTTCGGGGCAACGTCAGTAATTTGCACGCCAACTCGAGCGTCAGGTCCGCGACCTCCATGCCTTTGAGAAGCCCTTGGTTGCGTTTCTCTTCGTCGTCGGGGTGCGCCGAATTGAATGTACGGTCCGAAGCGACCGACTTTCACGTAAACCGGCTTGCCCGATTCGGGGTCAGTCCCCAGCGGTTCTTCTTCGACTTGTCCTGCATCGAGCAGTTCGAGTCCCTTGGCCAGTTCATTTCGTCGGGCGCCATCCCGTCCGGGATCGAGCCGTCCGATCGGCCTGTTCCAAGTAAGGACCGAACTTGCCGACCCGCACAAACACTTCGGCTTGGTGTTGCCCCGATTCGGGCGTCCCCATCGAAAACATCGCCGACTCTTTCGCGTCGATCTGGTCTAACTTTTCAACCAACCGATGTTTCAGTCCGACGTTGTGTTTATCCGTCGAGTCGTCGCCGAAATAGAACTTGCGTAAGTAGTCGTCACGCTCGGCCTCATCGCGGCTAATCGAATCGAGAAAGTCTTCGAGTTGGGCGGTGAACTCATAATCGACCAACGTCCCGAAGTGCACTTCCATCAATCGAGTGACGCTGAAGGCACGCCAGGTCGGCACGAGTGCCGAGCCTTTTTTGACGATGTAATTTCGACGTTCGTCCGTGATCGTGCCGATGATCGACGCGAACGTGGACGGCCGACCGATGCCTTTCTCTTCCAACGTCTGGGTCAGCGAAGCTTCGGTGTAACGGGCGGGCGGTTGGGTGGTGTGCCCCTTGGGATCGAGCGAGTCGGGATCGAGCGGATCCGACTGAGCGACGTTGGGCAGCATTTTTCGTGTTGGCAAGTTCGCTTCTCGGGGTCGTCGCTGCCTTCGACGTAGGCTCGCAAGAACCCTTCGAACAGGATGCTGGTCCCACTGGCCGTAAAGACGTGCTCCGCCGCCCTCGATCGTGACGCTGATGCGTTGCTTTTTCGCGTCCGCCATTTGACACGCGACCGTTCGCTTCCAGATCAGGTCGAACAAACGAAATTGGTCGGAATCCAATTCGCCACGAATCGTTTCGGGCACTCGAAAGGGCGTGCCGGCAGGCCGAATGGCCTCGTGAGCCTCTTGGGCGTTCTTGACCTTGCCTTTGTAGACGCGGACTTCGAGGATGCAGAAAGTCGGGTCCATATTCGCTGCGGACAAGGTTCCGAGCGGCATCGATCGCTTCGGTCGACAACGTGGTGCTGTCGGTACGCATGTAGGTGATGTAACCGTTCTCGTAGAGTCGCTGGGCGGCGCCTGCATTGCCCGCTTGGCAGTGAATCCGAGTTTGCGATTGGCCTCCTGCTGCATCGTGCTGGTGGTGAACGGCGGCAACGGGCGCTGGGTGAACGGCTTGACTTCGACCTTGGTGACCTGGAAGTCCGCAGTTCTCAGCCTGGCGGCAAGTTCGTTGGCCTGCTCCTCGTCCAACTGCAACAATTTTTCATTCTTCAGCTTGCCCGTTGATGAATCAAAGTCCGTGCCGCGAGGCAATTCGGCGACCCTCGACGCTGGAGAGTGTCGCTTGCAACGTCTCTTTCTTGCCCGTCAAGAAGACGGCGTCCAGATCCCAATAGGTCGAGTCGACGAATGCGATTCGGTCACGTTCTCGATCGACGATCAAGCGGACGGCGACCGACTGAACTCGGCCCGCGCTGGTCCCCTTGCCGATTTTTCGCCACAACAGGTTCGACATGTCGAACCCGTACAGCCGATCCAAAATTCGCCGCGTCTCCTGAGCTTTGACCAGCGAATCATCGATTTTACGCGTCGCCGTCAACGCTTTTTGGATCGCGTCCTTGGTGATTTCGTGGAACACCAACCGGTGGACCGGGACCTTCGGTTTGAGCAGCTCTTGCAGGT
The DNA here is from genome assembly GCA_963781095.1 of Pirellulaceae bacterium. Taxonomy (GTDB): domain Bacteria; phylum Planctomycetota; class Planctomycetia; order Pirellulales; family Pirellulaceae; genus Rubripirellula. The sequence continues at coordinate 79,036 of CAWAEA010000010.1, read as the reverse complement.
GCCAACTGATCGCTTCGCCCTCGCGATCCTCGTCCGTCGCCAGAAACAGTTCGTCGACCTGTTTGAGGGCGTCTTTCAACTTCTTGACTTGTTTCTTCTTTTCATCCGGGACGATGTACAAGCGGATCGAAGTTGTTCTCCGTGTTGACGCCGAGGTAGGCCCAAGGCTCGGCCTTGAATTGTTCGGGGACCTCTTTTTTACCCGCCGGCAAATCACGGACGTGACCGATACTGGCCTCGACCAAGTAATTGGGGCCCAGAAATTTTCCGATCGTCCGTGCTTTCGCCGGCGATTCGACGATCACTAGCGCCTTGCCCGTGCTCTTGGCCATGCAAACACATCAATGGTTTGGGATGAAATGGTGGGGGTGAGTTTGGTCGTGGTCGCTATTTCGGGGCCACAAACCTCGGATCTCGGCTTGACCCTTCAAAAGCGCCGGCGATACCCTTTGTCTGCAAAGAGAGTTGGACGCTGGGCCGCCGTTGTCAAGCCGACGCTCCAATTTCCCTTCGCAATCGTTGCAACCGTATTCCTCCCGACCCGATCCCGCCAGACCATCCGCGGCCGAAAGTTCGTTCCTCATGAGCACCAGTCCTTTTGAAGTCTTTCGACAGAACCTGAAACCGTTCATGATCTTCGCGACGTTGCTCGCCTTGGTCTCGTTCGTGGTTCTTCCCATTCTGCAAACCTACTTACAAAAGCAAGCCGGATCGGCCGGCGATGTCGTCGTGGCGAAGTATGCCGGAAACGAGTTGACTCAAACTCGGGTCAGTTACTTCACGCAAAACCATGCGGCCGCAGTGGCATTCCTGCGTGAGTTGGCGCAGGAAACGATTGCCCGCGGCGGCGTACCTCGCACCTCGGGTTTTCAATACGACGCTCAAACCAAGCAAATCCAATCGCTCGGGATCAACGACAACCCCAACACCGAAGGCACGATCCGCACGTTCATGTTTGCCGACGAAGCCCGCAAAGCGGGATTCGAGCTCGACGACAGCGCTTTGCAATTGTGGTTGGAACGGTTCACCGACGGATTGATCAGCCCCAGCGAAATCACAGCTCGACTGATGAGATCGACCGGAAACCGAATGGGTCCGCCGCACTTGTACGAGCAACTTCGCAGCCACATGCTGGCCGACGTGTTCCTGCGCCGCGGCAACTCCGGTCTGTTCGGAAACCAGGGGCCACTGTTAACGCCCGACGAACAGTGGCGAAATTTCTTGAAACTGAATCAAAATGCCGTCATCAACGCGTACGGCGTTCTGGTCAATGACTACATCGACGAAACGAGCGCCGAGCCCGCGCCCTCGCGAATTCGTGAAGTTTACGAAGAGGGCAAAGACCGCGATTCGTTTGAGCAATCGCCCGAACCCGGATTCCACAAACGGTACAACGCCAAGTTCGAGTATTTGGTGGGCAACTACCAAACGTTCTTGGATAAAGAAGTCGCAAATCTTGACGAAGCGACGATCCGAGCCGAGTACGAACGGAGGTTGAAGGGCGGTGACTTCCAGCTGCCACCCGATGAACCCACGACGGAGCCCCTCGATGGTTCGGCAAGCGAGATGACTCCCGACACCGACACTGCCGAGGCCGCCATCGACGCCGAAGATGCCGAAGAATTGGCGGAATACGAAGGGTTGGTGGCGGAAGCTGAGGCGAAGGAGGCGATGAAGGAAGAACCGGTGACGGAAACCCCCGAAGAACCGAAGCTCGAAACGGAGACCGAGCCAACGGCAGAAGAAAAGCCGGAAGAAAATGCTGAGACAAGCGCTGAAGAAAAAGCGGATGACGCCAATGACGATGACGCCAATGACGTTGAGAAGGAGGAAGTGACCGAAGAGGTCATCGAACAACCCGCCGACGAGGATTCGTCGAGCGTCATGAGAAACTCCACCGTTCGCTTGGTCGCATTCCAGGACGACGAAAAGGAAGAAGTGGTCGAAGAAAAGCCTGCGGATGAGGAAGCGGCGGAGGAAACGCCTGCGGATGAGAAAGCTGCGGAAGAGGAAGCTGCGGATGAAAAAGCTGCGGATGAAAAGCCTGCGGATGAGAAAGCTGCGGATGAAAAAGCTGTGGATGAAAAGCCCACCGAAGAAAAACCGACGGAAGAGAAGCCTGCGGACGAAAATGCGTCGGACATGAAGCCTACGGACGAACAACCTGCGGACGAGCAAGCTGACATGAAGGCCGAGCCGGAGTCGGATGCCGAAACGTCGGACGAAGCCGCTCCCGCGGAGCCCAAGAAAGAGGAGCCCGAAACGAAGGTGGAGCCAGCGATCCAGACATTTGAGGACGTCCGCGACGACATTGCCAACGACTTGGCTGGGCCGATCGCTCGCGACCGGATGGACAAAGCGATCACGGCGGCCACGAGCGCGATGCGGACCTATTTCAGTCGCCAAGGTGTCTACCAGAGCAACCTTGCGACCGGTAAGAAAGTGGATCCGCCCGCACGGCCCGACTTGGAGAAAGTGGCCAACGAATGGGGGCTGAACTTGGAATCCATCGGGCCCCACTCAGAAGCCACGATCGGCGAGGAACCGATCGCGGAATCCTTTGAACTGGGAACCCAGTTCGGGCAACGTGGCCCAAGCTTCGGCATCATGATGTTTGGTTTCGACAATGGCCAAACTCAACTGCCCAAGCAACCCCTGTTCTCACCCGTCCGCACCGCCGACGACCAGACTGGGAAAATGTACGTGACTTGGAAAGTCGAAGAGACACAAGCTTACACGCCAACTCTCGATGAAGTTCGGGATGAAGTCGTGATGGCCATTCGCATGTCCGAAGCTCGAACGTTGGCGCTCGCCGCGGCTGATGAGCTGACCAAGAAGGCCAACAGCGGCACACCGCTTGCCAGTCTGGTTCCCGACGACAAGAAGACGAATTTCTACGAGGGTCTCGGACCGTTCACATGGATGGATTCGTTCGGTTTTCAAGGTGCCACGATGGGCAACGTGGAAGAACTTGACTCCGTCGGCAACAAGTTCATGCGTGCGGTGTTCACCACCGAAGAAGGCCAAGTTGCCTCAGCAATGAACCAGCCCGAGCGGGTGGTGTACGTTGTCGAGCCGACCAAGTTTGAGCCGTCATCCGATGAGCTGCGTCGTCAATTCAAGCAGCCCGTCAATCGAATGATGGCTCGCATGGTAGCCAGCGACATCACGGAAATTCGCAACGGTTACTACCAACAGATGGATAAAGAAATGGGGTTCGAAGAGATCAAGCCGGCCGACGAGTGATTTGCGAGGAATGATCGAAATCGGCGAGGGCAAAAACGAGAATTTTCGCAATCGGACTTCATCCTTTGCGAAACTTTGGTCGATGCCTTTGCTATGAGCTCCTACGAGCTTAAAATACAGCTGTCGGCCTTGAACAAGGCCGGCACCTGCTTCGGCCCAGTAGTTTTCGGCAGAGGGATCATTTTTAGGGTTCGCCAAGATCACTCAAAGACTTGTGCAGAAGCACGTCGAGATCTTCGCGTTTCTCCCAGCGGCTCCATTTTGCCGCCGAACGGTCGAAGCAACCATAAAGCCGGTCGGCAGTCTGAGAAGGCTGTCGGCCGGTTTTTTTATTGCTTGCTCGGATGCAGGCTTGTCGAGTGACGAATCACCGCACCGATCCGCCTATCGCAACGTGTCGAGCCACTGGGTCCACTCCACTTGGGCTTCGTCGGAGATCGCCAGTTTTGGCAACGGCGGGAGCTTGACGCTGGAGGCCGACCCGTGCGATTGAGCCCGCACGTTCAAAGTGCCGTTGACGTTGATTTCGAATCCGATCATTCGCGTCGTCGACTGCTGACTCGGTTGGGGCGACGCCACGGACGTGGTCGATTGATTAGAACTCTGGGAACTGAGTGCGTCGATCTCGTAGCGGCCGAGCGAGTGCCAATCGTCGCCCCTCACGCCCGACGATTCGACCAACGATAAAGTCATTGACTTGCGATTTTTCGAAATGGTCAATCGTCGGTTCATTCGCGCTGGTAAGAAGGTCCCTTTCGGAATGATGGGAAGAATCCGGCGGCGGCCCTTGGCATCTTCGATCACGATCCCAATCGCCTGGCTGGTAATGCTGCGGGGTGGCATCGCGATATCACCTCGACCGGGCAACTCGGCTGCCAAGCAGGCCGCCGCTCCCCGCGCCACGTCGATTCGCTCGACCACGCGTCTCTCGACTTTCGCACTCAAACCAGCGGTCACTGCATCACGGACGCGTGCAATTCGCATGATCGATCCCATCGTGACACAAACGTCGACGTCCGACATTTTCATGGATGCTTGTTGAAATGTTCGCTTTACCGCCGCGACGATGCCTTCGACCAAATCGTCGCAAGCATCCAACCAATCGTCGCGATTGATCGTGATCGACTTTTCACTTTTGTCGACCATGATTCGAACCGTCGACGAACTGACCAACAACATGGCGTTCATCGCGCGTTCACAGGCAATTTGAAGTTGAAGTCCCGTCTTTTTAGAACGTCTCGGATCGATCTCGTGCTTGGTCGCAAACTTTACCGCTGCCAACTCAACCAATCGATGCAACCAGGGCAGGGTTCCTTGGTGCCAGTGCCCGTCGCTGGCCATTTCATGCAAACGACTTGCATCTCGCCGGATGATGGCAACCTCGGTGGCTTGCCCCGAAACGCCAACGAAAAAGATGGTTTGATCACGCTCGGGATCCACCGCGCCCAACCCGACATCGAGTGACTGAGCCGCTTCGAGGTTGGGATCGGGTGGGACCAGCAACGATTGAACCGCGGCCATCGATCGATCCACCAAACGCAACGACGACATTCCTGCCATCTTCGCAGCCTGCAAGATGCTCCTCCGGTGCAGTTGATCGTAACTGGACGGAACCGTGATCGCGATCGCCTGGGGAGGCGTATTTCCCGCCCACGAATTTTTATAGATTTTGCGGAGCAGCATGGACATCAAAACTTCGGGCGGGCATGCTCGACCGGCCACCTTTCGGTCCACGACGGGTTTGCCGATGTACATGGGCAAACAATGAACCAGGCTTTGCGGATGGGTGCTTCGTCGCTCCATCGCATCCTGGCCGAAAATCAGCCGCTGATCATCGGATGCGATTGCCATCCGAAACAGCGGATGCGAGTCACCACCGGCATCCAACGGTTCGACGCCTCCCAACGGCGATGCCGACGCGGTGGCTGAGTAAAACATGCCAAAGTCGATTGCTAACACCTTCGAGGACTGGGTCGATTCAGAGCCACTTGCGGAGGACGAAGCGAATCCCGACGTCGAAAAGTCGCCGCCCACATTTCGTTGGGAAAATTCGGCCAGCCACACGGGTGCATCGACCTGATTGGCGTAGGGGGTCAAGTCATCAATGACCTCGTCCAGCGAACCGTACCGCTGGTCCGGCTTTTTGGCCATCATCCGGAAAAAGATGTTGGCGAAGTTCATGTCGACGTCACCACGCGATTGCATCAGGTCAGGGATATCGCCATGGCGGTGACCGTAGACTTGGTCCAAGTACTCGCCGCTAAACGGTGGACTCGCCGTCAACAGAAAATACAGCGTCGCTCCGAGCGAATAGATGTCGCTGCGGGCATCCGCTTCATCCGCGTTTTCCAATTGCTCCGGTGACATGAATGGCAACGTGCCCACCAACCGGCCTTTGGAGCTCTTCAGCGGATCAACTTCACCCGGATCCAACGCATCCGCATTTCCCAACAAATCGACTTCATGAATTCGTGCCAGTCCGAGATCGAGAACTTTGACGGTGCCATCAGTCGCGCGAATCAGGTTGCCCGGTTTGACGTCACGGTGAATGATTCCGGCCCGGTGGGCGTGCAGCAGTCCCATCGCGGCTTGACGAATGATCGCCGCCGCTTCACCGACCGGCAGGGGCCCCCGCATTGCAACCCACCGAGTCAATGTGACGCCGTCGACATACTCCATCGCCAAATAGTGGATGCCATCGACCGATTCGCCAGCGTCGAAAGCGGTAACGATGTTGGGATGCAGCAATCGTGACGCCGCTCGCACTTCGTCGTAAAACCGCCGTACTGCCAGTTCATCTTTCATGCGATCGATCGGCAACATCTTGATCGCCACGATTCGCTGCATCCGCGTGTGCTCGGCCAAATAGACGTTCCCCATCCCACCGGATCCGATCAACTCGCGAATCACATAGTCACCGAGCCTCTTCGGAACGTCGTCGATCGTGTCTTTTTTGGCGGAGTGGGATACCTCGAATGAATCCTCCTCACTGCCCAGGGTCATGTAATCCCGAGTGGCTTCTTCGTGAATGGATAAGTCGATCGGCAAATCGATCGGCAATTGGTCGTGGGAAGAATCCAAAAGGTGTACGTTTGGTACGTGGTGCATCGGATTTGGGAAACTGTCCGTAAACACTATCATACCGAACCGGCACCGGCCGCTAAGAAAGAGTTTTATTCGCAATCGTCTTATCCCCCCATCGATCCCATGCTACGAATCGCGACCCGCCAGAGCCCGCTCGCCCTCTGGCAAGCTGAACATGTTGCCGTTTTGTTGGGCAATGTGGGCATCAAGACGGTTTTGGTCCCGATGGTCAGCAGCGGTGACACCGACATGCGGCCGATCGACGAGACGCGGCAAGTCGGGCTGTTCACCAAACGAATCCAACAAGCTTTGTTGGATGAAGAGGCGGACATTGCGGTCCATTCGCTCAAGGATCTGCCGACCGAGGTGTCTGATCGGCTCACGTTGGCGGCGGTCCCCGCCCGTGAAACGGTCGCGGATTGCCTGGTTTCGAAATCGGGCGTTGCCTTCTTGGATTTGCCCATGGGCGCCCGAATTGGCACCGGCAGTCGTCGGCGGGCTGCCCAGATTTTGAGCCGACGGCCCGACCTCGAAATCGAACAGATTCGTGGTAACGTGCAAACACGGCTCAGCAAACTCGAAGGCGATTTCGATGCAATCGTGCTGGCCGATGCGGGATTGATCCGATTGCGGATGTCGGACTTGCCGCGCTATCACTTCACACTCGACGAAATGTTGCCGGCGCCCGGGCAAGGTGCATTGGGAATCGAGGTCCGCAGCAATGATCAAGTTGCGATGGATGCGGTCGCAATGCTGGACGACGTTCGATCACGAGCCTCGGTGACGGCCGAGCGATGGTTGCTGGCGTCGCTTCACGGCGGTTGCTTGGCCCCGATCGCCGCTTACGCTCACATTGCTGAAAACGTGTTGACCATGTCGGCCGTCGCTCTCAGCCCCGATGGCAAACGTCGCATTGACGAAGCGGACTCGATCGAGTTCACCGGCAAACGTGCAACCAACGGTGTCGAAACCGGGATCGAACTCGCCCGTCGGATCAGCGATCGAATGATTTCCGCTGGAGCGATCGATCTGGTTCGGCCGGATCATGGGTGACAAACCATCCCTCGGGCGGATCGGGTAAGTCGAACGCTTCGTGGTAGAGACGCTGTTTCTGTTCGATCCACACCAGCGTTTGTTTGTGCAGCGAGATCGGGTTTCGACGGATCGCCCGACGGGCCAACTCTTTGGCTTTGGAAAAATCTTGACCCGCCGCGGCGGCGATCGCCAAATTGTGCAGCGCCGCGGTTTGCGTCGGATAACGATCGAGCGTCTCTTGCCAGACCTTCGTGGCGTCGGCCCATCGGCCGGCATGGGCCATAGTGTTGCCGCGGCGGACCTGCTTGCTGCCGGGCAATAGGCGGGGCACCGCCAACTCGACTTCGTCGCGGACGATCGATGGCGTGATCAATCGGTACGTGTCCCGCACCGCTGCGGTCGTCAACGCATCCATCGGATCGGTCGCAAGTGCCAAGTCGGGATAGGTCAATTGGGACGATCGCAGATCGACGACCACGGGCAGGCCGTCGACGTGCCGATCACCCGCCATGGACATCAACCGCCATGAGATCGCCAGCGGCGCGTTGGGGTCGAATGGTGAATCGGGAAGTTGATTGCGGGTCATCACTTGGCCTCGCAACACGAAATCAATGTTTTCTTGTCGAGCCACCGACGCCAACGCGATGTCGTTGACTTCGCCGACGGCCGACACCAGGCGGATGGTTTCAGTGCTGGGGATTTTCTGAGGATCCACGGCGCCGATCGCCCTTCCCACATCCGATGGGGCAAAGGCCAACATCTTGCGGCGAATCGGTTCGGCCACTTCTTCCGGTCCGGTGACGGTCGACACGGCGACTCGCTTCCCGACGGCGGATTGCAGAAGCGGCGGTTGCCAAACGTGAATCGGCGACGTCATCCGGCATCCGGACGCGCCTAGCACGAATGCGGCGATGATGAGTCGAGTCGGAACCATGAACGCATGCGCGAAAGGATTCGAAAGCGGGTCAGCCCCGCTTCGGGAATACGCTCTTAAACTGTTTCGAACCTCGACGTCAAGGCAACCCGCGATCGTTCACAGCCGCGTCAATTTATTCCTAGCCGCGAAGGGATGGCATAAAAATCTTTTCCTATTGCTTCTTGATTGCATGACGCATTACAAGCCAAAGCAACTCAATCATTTTCCCGTGATCTTCACGCAGGATACGGAATGCTAAGCCGCCAATCATTGCCTGTCGCCATCATCATCTTGGCGGTCGCTTTCGTTACACCAACAGCCGGTGCGCAAGGATTCGGCGCACGGGCCCCCGGCGCCGGTGGTGGTGCCGCGCCTGAATTGCCGAACGATCCGGCAACGGTTGTTGCCGTGGTCGGCCAATCCCCAGTCCTGTTGGGTGATTTGTTGCCGAAAATTGACGCTCGAATCCAAGAGACGCTCGAGAAGGCCGGACAAGAGGTCCCCGAGGAACAGCTAAAGGTATTCCGTGTCACTCTGGTTCGCCAACTGCTGGCCCAAACGATCCAGAACAAGATGATGCGTGAAGCATTCCTGATCGATCAAGTTGGCACCGCGGGTGCCGACAAACGACGCGAGGCGGATGACAAGTTGACCGCCCGCGCCCGCATGATGTTCTTTGACTCGGAATTGCCTGAGTTGATGAAACAGTACAAGACGGAGGACCGCTCCGAGCTGGACAATTTGCTCCGCGAGAACGGATCATCGCTCGCATCACGTCAACGCGAATTCGTCGACCAAATGCTCGGCCACCTCTACATTAGCAGAAACGTCAATCGCGAACCGAACGTCTCGATCTCGGAGATCAACGAGTACTACCAAATCAACAGAGAAGACTACTATCGACCCACGCGAGCACGGTGGGAACAGATGTCGGTCATGTTCTCGCGATTCCCGAGCAAGGATGACGCCTACGCCGCCATCTCGGAGATGGGACGCGAAGCGTATTTCGGTGGCAATCTTCAAGCGGTGGCACGCGATAAGAGCCAAGAGCCGTTCGCCAGCAAGGGTGGACTTCACGATTGGACCACCAAGGGGTCGCTGGCGTCGCCCAAATTGGATCAACAAGTCTTCTCGATTCCCACCAACGCGATGAGCGAAATCATCGAAGATGCAGACGGGTTCCACATCATCCGAGTCTTGGACCGCGTCGAGGCCGGTGTGCAATCTTTGAGCGAAGTCCAAGACAAGATTCGCACGAAGCTTCGCGAAGAAAAAATCGACAAATCGCAACGCGAAGTCTTGGAGTCAATGCAGCACCGGATCGCGATCTGGTCGCTGTTTCCCGACGATGTCCCAGGTGCACAGCCCATGCCGACAAGAATCGCAGCGCGCAAGTAACGCGTCCCATCGACGGATCCTCACGCAACCGGCCCTTTACGCACTCGACGTATCTTCAACGCATGCCGACGCCAACGACAGATCAAATGACCTCGCCGGGCCCATCATGGGGAATGGATGATCGCGCGTTAACATTCGAGCGACGATCGACCGCGGTTTCCAAATCAGGGTCGATCACACGGCGGGCTTGGCTCGCCTCGCTGGTTGCGCTGGCCTGCTCAACGGGTTGCGGGCAATTGGCCTATCGCTTGAAAAACGATGTGCCGGACACGTTTGTTCCCAATCCCTTGGAATTGCCACCCGCCAACGATGTCTTCGTTTGGTCCCAGGTCATCGACTCGGTCGACGACTACTTTCGTATCGTTCGCGAACAACCGGTTCAAAACTCCGATGGCATCGTGTTAGATGGATCCGTGGAAACTTCCTATCGGATCGGTGCGTCGTACTTAGAACCATGGCGAAAAGACAGCACCGCGGGATTTGAGCGTCTGCAAAGCACGCTTCAATCGATTCGCCGGCGGGCCACCGTGACCGTTCGCCCTCGGGGCGCGGCGTACACGATCGAAGTCATTGTCCAGAAAGATCTCGAAGATACCGACCGCAGCCAATACTCGACCGAATCTGCTTCGGCCGTTCGGCACGACGGGACGATCGTACGGCGAGAAGATGGTTATGACGACAGCCCACAAACGTTGGGCTGGATTCCGCTGGGTCGTGACGCGTCGCTCGAGCAGGTCATCTTGAGGGACATCTTCGGTCGGATCACGCAAGCCGACGCGAAGCGCGCCTTCCACAAGCACCAGTAAACTCGGAACAGCCTCACGCCGCGTTTTCGGTTACCATCCGATGCACTGGAGCAGGGCGGTCGCCAACAATCCGGCGTAAGTCGCGTGTCGCAGATGTACCCACACCGATTGGTGCAGTTTCACGGAATCGGCGGGCAACAGAATCGCCACCGCGCATGCGTTTGTCCCCGCCTCATTGATTGACATCAAATGGCTCGGAGTTTTGATCGATGTGACACAATCCATGCGGCGAGTCGGGCAGGCCGCACGCCAGATCGCGAGGATCACCGTCGCGAAGATTCCCAGAATGGTGGCCACATAGATCGATCGGAGCGAGACGACTCCCGGAACGATGTTCGACAATGTCACCGGAGGCGGGCCGAGCGTTCGGACGCGTTCCTGCCATTGAACGCGAATGCTCGCGATCGAATCATCGCAGCGATCGCTGAATGTCGACCAGTACTCGACCAAGTTGGTTTCAGTCGGCGGTGCATGGGGCGATTTTACGTAGGCGACTCGCATGATTGGCGAAGAAGGTCCGTCCCCGTTATGCAAAGCTTGCCGCGTCCGATTCCGCTGCAATTTTTGTCAGATCGTCCGCGGTTCGCTGGGCATAGAGGGAAGCCGTCTCGGCCATCCATTTGAGTTTTCCGATCGCGGCCGCGGGAGCGGATTCGCCATACGTTTCGACGCGGCGAGTCAAACGACTCAGCCTTGGGTCATTGACCGCCAACGAGTACGTTTGGGGTGCGCCGGTGACGCCCGGAGATCGGACTTCGATGACCTGGTGAGCGACCGGCTCAGGAAGATTGGCCAAAACAATCACAAAGACGGTCGTAAAAACGAACGCCAAGTCGGGCCGAGGCATCCAACGGGTCTTTCCAGTCATCACGTTTTCCTGTTTTTTAGCGACCTATACGGTTGTTATCGGAAACCCGGTGCGAGCAGGACTAGTCTAATTTTTCGGGTCGTGAGGGCGTTGCAGATGTTTCGAGTCAAGATTTGCGGAGTTCGTGTCAGGGATGACGTCCAAGCGGTCGGCAGGTGTGGCGGTGATGCAATCGGCTTTAATTTTTATTCACCGAGCATTCGGTACGTCGACCCGAGCGATCCGGCCATCCGTGAGTTGTCGGATCTGGCCGCCGAGCTTGGAATCTTACGCGTCGGCGTGTTCGTCAACGAATCGCCCGATCGGATTGCCCAGATCGTCCAGGCGGTGGGATTGGACGTGATCCAACTTCACGGCGACGAAACAATCGAAGAAGCGGACGCCATCGCGGGTGTCAAAATTCGCGCCATCAAGTTGGCGACTGGACCGCTGACAATTCACCAGATCGACGATGCCAGTCGCGATTGGATCTGTGCGGGCTACCATTTGCTGCTCGACGCCTGTGCGGGGGCGGCCCACGGCGGCAGCGGCAAGACGCTCGACTGGCCTTCGATCGCGGCGTGGGCGAACCAGAACCCTTCCGTCACCTGGACACTCGCCGGAGGACTCGTGCCCGAAAATGTGGCGGTCGCCATGCGGACCAGCTCGGCGACCAGCGTCGATACCGCGGGCGGCGTGGAATCGCCCAAAGGCACAAAATCCCCCGCGCGTATCGCTCAATTCATTGCCGCCCAAAAGTTCGGCTCATCCGAATAGCGGAACCCGTTCGCGGATGGCGTCACGCATTTCGGCCGCGTTCACGATCTTCACTTGGTCAAAATCAATTTGTCTTGCCGCGTCCGCCTCAACCGATAGAGCTGGCCCGCGTGTTCGATCCAAATTTCTTCGCCACAGCGCGCCAATTCGTTGAACTTGACGATTTTGGGCATCCCCGGATGAATCGCCTTGGGCGTCGGCAAATCTTCTGTAGGCACGAGCTGGTTCGCGGCGGCCGGCACGCGAGCACTGACAGAAGTCGGAATCGGGACCCGGGTCGGCGCCAGCTCGGTCGGGGGCGGTGTCGGCTTGTCAGGCATCGGGGACTCACGGGCGGTGGGCGGCCAAAATCGGGTGCATCATTTAACTCACCCATTGTTGTGTTAAAAGTGGAACATTGCAACGCTCTATTGAAAATGATTCGCATTAGCGTACCAGTTCCCCACCAGGTTTCGGGCGTTTGATTGGGCAGTTGCCCTATAAATCTCTTGATTGACCGCTATCATGAAGCTGCCTGGCAATCAAAGTGCGAATCAGCGGGAGTCCCTGTGTTCGGTCCGTCACGTCTTCGTCTGAAGCGGAGACCAGGTTTGACGTTCCCCTTTTTTGTTCCCAATGAAGAGAGAGATCCACGTGTCGCAAGTTGAAACGGCCCGACTCCCGTACAAAGTCAAAGACATTTCGTTGGCCGAATTCGGCCGCAAAGAAATTGAGCTCGCCGAAAACGAAATGCCGGGGCTGATGGCCCTGCGCAAAAAGTACGGCACGACCAAGCCTCTTTCGGGAGCTCGCATTGCCGGATGTCTTCACATGACGATCCAAACTGCCGTCCTGATTGAAACCTTGGTGGAATTGGGCGCTGACGTCACCTGGTCGTCCTGCAACATCTACAGCACCCAGGATCACGCGGCAGCCGCGATCGCCGCCGCTGGCATTCCCGTCTTCGCCTGGAAGGGCATGTCGAACGAGGAATTCGATTGGTGCATCGAGCAGACGCTCGACTTCGCCGATGGCAAAAAGCTGAACATGATCTTGGATGACGGCGGCGACTTGACCGCGATGGTTCACGACAAATTCCCTGAGTTGCTGACCGACATCGCCGGCATCAGCGAAGAGACGACGGCCGGCGTTCATCGACTGGATGTGTTGAACAAGGCAAAGCGTCTGCAAGTGCCGGCGATCAACATCAACGACTCGGCGACCAAGTCGAAATTCGATAATCTGTACGGCTGTCGTGAATCGCTGGCCGACGGAGTCAAGCGGGCCACTGACGTCATGCTGGCGGGTAAGGTCGCGGTCGTTTGTGGTTACGGCGACGTGGGCAAGGGCTGTGCCCACAGCTTGAAGAGCTACGGATGCCGCGTGATTGTCACCGAAATTGATCCGATCAACGCGTTGCAAGCCGCGATGGAAGGCTTCGAGGTCACGACGATGGAAGAAGCTTGTAAAGAAGGTCGCTTGTTTGTCACGACGACTGGAAACAAGGACATCATTCTGGGCGACCATATCAAGCACATGCCCAACGATGCGATCCTCTGCAATATCGGCCACTTCGATACCGAGATCGACGTGGCGTGGGTGGAGAAGCAAGTCGTGGACGGCAAGGCGACCGCCAGCTCGATCAAGCCGGCGGACATCGGGGCGGTGGATCGGTACACGTTCAAGGACACCGGTCGCAGCGTCATCATTCTGGCCAAGGGCCGTCTGGTGAACTTGGGTTGTGCCACGGGCCATCCCAGCTTTGTCATGAGCACCAGCTTCACCAACCAGGTGCTGGCCCAGATGGAGCTGTGGGAAAACCGGGACAACGACAAGTACAAGGTCCAAGTCTACTTGATGCCCAAGGCGCTCGACGAAGAAGTCGCTCGTCTGCATCTGTCGGCCGTCGGCGTCAAGCTGACCAAGCTGACCCAGGACCAAGCGGACTACATGGGAGTGCCCGTTGAAGGCCCTTACAAGCCCGATCACTACCGCTACTAACCCGCGTTTCAAATTTAACGAGCGAAAACCCGGACGCCTAAAAGCGTCCGGGTTTTTTCATGCGCCCTTCGGGCAACCCTCGTGGACCTGTGACTCCGCTCGCAGGATGTGAACTTTCAAAGCCAGTCTAAGCACGTCTTGTAGAGTGCTTCAATGTAACCTCTTTCAGTGCGCGGGCGTCCCGCGCGCCGATTTGTCGAAAGCGGGCGGGACGCTCGCGAACCGTTTTTCCAATGATTTCCGGCAAGGTGTTTGAACACCGGCGAGCATTCCCTGCGAGCGGAGTCGCAGGGCCACAAGGATTGCCCGATTCTGAACTCAGTAGATTCGGCGGGCCAGTTGATTTTGATACACTGCCGGTTTCACGGCGACTTCAACCAAAATCGACTTCATCGCTCAAATGCCAAAAACATTGCCTTTCGCCGCATTGCGGTACAACCTGGACCATGTCACTTCTCTGTCTGACGTTGTCGCTCCCCCGTACGACGTGATTGGCCCGAGTCTGCAGGACGAGCTGTATAAGCGACACGCCGCCAACGTGGTTCGGATCATCCTCAATCGTTCCGAACCGGGCGACCAGGACGAAGACGCGAAGTACTCGCGTGCGGCAAATTTTATTCAGCAATGGCTCCGCGAGGGAGTGCTGGTTCGAGACGCCAAGCCTGCTTACTACGTCTATCACCAAACATTTGAAGTCAATGGCGTGACGGTGACCCGGCGTGGATTCCAGGGTCGTGTGCGGACCGTTCCGTTTGGCGAGGGCGACATTTATCCTCACGAAGAAACGCATCCGAAAGCCAAAATCGATCGGTTGAAATTGACGACGGCGACGCAGCAAAACAACAGCCAGATTTTCGGTTTGTATCCCGATCCAGAAAACGAGATCATCGACGCACTCGATGCAGCCACCGCCGGGACCGAACCGATCGAGGCAACCGATCACCTCGGAGTACGTCACATGCTTTGGGCCGTCACGGACGAAGCGGTGATCGCGCAAGTCAGTGCCATGATCCAAGACCGACCGATGTTCGTGGCTGACGGACATCATCGTTACGAGACCAGTTGTGATTACAAGGAGCAAGTCGCTCGCGAGCATGGCGGATCGCTGCCGGACGATCATCCCGCGAATTTTGTGATGACGATGTTGGTAGGGATGAGCGACCCCGGAATGATCGTTTTGCCGACGCATCGTCTCCTGCGTGGGACCAAGCGGTTTTCGTCGGCTGAGATCACTGCGGAATTGGCGGGCTTGTTCGAATGCGAATCCGTACTGGGCGGCATCGAGATGGCTTCGGCGGTGTGGGACTTGATGGAGCAAGCCGACGAGCAAGGATGGATCGGCCTGTACGCTGTCAAAGACGACACGTGGCTGTTGTGCAAAGCGACGGGCCAAGCCGTGACAAGGATGAGCGAAATCGCGGGCGATCAAAGCCAGGACTGGCAGAGCCTCGGTGTTAGCCTGCTGCACCGATTGGTGATCGATCAACTGCTCGAGGCGAAAGGTCATCCGAAGCCGACCTACGTGCACGAGATCGGCGAGGTCGTCGAAGGGCTCAAGGGCCGGGGAAGCCAGGCTGAGAGCGATTCCGACGATCCCTACACACTGGCGGCACTCGTCATGCCAGCCACACTGGATCACGTCGAGAAGATCAGTTTGCACAAAGAGCGCATGCCAGCCAAAAGCACCTACTTCTATCCCAAGCTTCTCAGTGGCCTGACGTTCAATCCACTCACCTAACGGGGCAAGGCCAGCAAAATTCCAACGGGCAACCCTCGTGGACCTGCGACTCCGCTCGCAGGATGTGAGCTGGCAAAGCCAGCAAATTACTGCGGGCAACCCTCGTGGACCTGCGACTCCGCTCGCAGGATGTGAGCTGGCAAAGCCAGCAAATTACTCGCCGCAATCTACTGCGGAGCATTCCCTGCGAACGGAGTCGCAGGGCCACGAGGGTTGCCCGATCAATTCGTTTGGAGTTGCTATGCTTCGGCTCACCGACTTTCAGTTCTTTGATCCCGATTGCGAATTCACCGTCACCGCTGGCGACCTGCCTCATTGGGAACAACCCGGCGCGACCTACTTCATCACCTATCGACTCGTTGATTCGATCCCCCAGGACGCATTTGATCGAATCCTATCGGCAAGGAACGAGTGGCTTCGCGGTCGTGGGATTGATCCAGCGCTTCCTTATTGGGTTGACAAGCTTAGGAATCAACCGGCGAAGTTGCGGGATCTCTTTCGGCGCACCTTCGCGATCGCTTTTGAATCGGAGCTCGACAAGCTAGCGGGCGACTGCCAGCTCGAAGATCCAGATCTATCCGACATCGTGGCCAAGAGTTTGCGCGTCTTCGATGGCCAGCGTTACCTACTGGGCGGGTTCGTCGTGATGCCAAACCACGTGCACGTCCTCGCTCGAATCGATCCCGGGCGAACGATGTTGCAACAGTGCTACTCGTGGAAGCACTACCAGGCTTTCCAGGCCAACAAGTATCTCGGTCGATCCGGGAAGTTCCTGCAAGCGGAGAGCTTTGATCACTTGGTCCGCGGCGGCGATCAATTCGAAAAATATCGAAACTATCTTGCCACCAACCCTGAGAAAGCGAATTTGAAAGCCAGTCAATACAAGCTCTATCTACCCGACATCGAATAGTAATTCCGCATCGCCCACCCAACGGGCGACCCTCGTGGACCTGCGACTCCGCTCGCAGGATGTAAGCTGGCAAAGCCAGCAGAATTACTGCGGAGCATTCCCTGCGAACGGAGTCGCAAGGCCACGAGGGTTGCAGGATCTAAGCTGGCAAAGTCAGCAAATTACTGCGGAGCATTCCCTGCGAACGGAGTCGCAGGGCCACGAGGGTTGCCGGATCTAAGCTGGCAAAGCCAGCAGAATTACTGCGGAGCATTCCCTGCGAACGGAGTCGCAGGGCCACGAGGGTTGCCCGATGTCGGATACACAAGTGGCGGCTTGTGTCAATGGTAGTTTCTTGTGAAACCAGTCTTGTTTCATGCGGAACTTATCACCTACGTTCCCACCCATCGAGCGATGTCCGGTTGGGCGTCGCGAATCGCCAGATTCTCTAAGACGAGAACATCCCCGGTGGGAAGGATACTTTGCGTGGTCAATCAGAAAGGAGGCGTGGGCAAAACCACCACCGCCGTCAATCTTTCTGCCGCGCTGGCGATTGCCGGACAGCGGACGCTGTTGGTCGACATGGACCCCCAGTGCAATGCAACCACGTCACTCGGCGTCGTGCCGACCGACGGACACGCCCTGGTCCGCGAAGACGATTTGGTGAATCACATCGTCGAGACTCGCCAGAACCAACTGTCCCTGTTGCCGGGAAGTCGCACCTTTCACGACGTCGACAAACTCGCCCACAGCGACGGTGCCCACAGCTTGTTGGTTCGTCGCCACTTCGACGCCGTGATCGACGACTTCGACTTTGTGCTGATCGACTGCCCGCCCAGTGTGGGCGCATTGACGCAAACCGCACTGGCGGCGTCGACTGATGTATTGATACCGATTCAGTGCGAGTACTTTGCGATGGAGGGTCTGGCCGAATCGTTCAAACGATCGCCAAGGTGATCGTCGTCCAGCGACGGACGACTGACTTTCGGCGGCATCTTGCTGACGATGTACGATCCGCATTTGGAACTCACTCACGAAGTCGATGACGACGTTCGGGATTTCTTTGGGGACATCGTTTTTGATAATGTTGTCCCGACGGGACGTTTCGCTTGGCGAGGCCCCATCGCACGGCACAAACCGTGTTTCAATACGCCCCGCGGAGTCGCGGTGCGTACGCCTATACACAGCTTTGCATGGAGGTGCTCGAACGTGACTAATTCGACCGCGACACAGAATTCCACCGGAACATCGGGATCGGATAGGGACTTGCCAAATGCGGCCCGAGAACTCGATGAATGAAGACCGTCGGCTCGGCATGGGTTGACCGCGTTGCTGGGTAACTCCGGACGAAGTCGGTATCTCGCCCGCGAGAAGCGGTGTTCAATCACTCGAATTGACGGTCACTGAAATCGAGAATAATCCTTTCCAACCGCGACGCGAATTCAATCTCGACGAAATTGCGTCGCTTGCCGAATCGATCAAAAGCCATCAACAACTGCAACCGATCCTGGTTCGGATCGTCGATGGGACAGTATCAACTGATCAGCGGCGAGCGACGTCTGCGAGCCACCATTCACGCCGGTCTGACCAAGGATTCGCGCCGAAGTTCGCGAAGCAGACGATCGTCTGGTTGCCGAATTGGCAATCATCGAAAACTTGCAACGCAAGGACCTTGAACCCGGTCGAAAAAGCGATGTCGTTCAAACGCTACATTCAAGAACACAAGTGCAAACAAGATGACCTTGCCCGTCGCCTGCGATCGATCGAAGCACAATTGCCAACCTGATGCGATTGCTCGAATTGCCCGACACGATCACGATTGCTTACCGCCAATGAAATCAGTGCGGGTCACGCTCGCGCCCTCCTGCCAGTCGGTGACGAAGACATCCAAGTCAACATCGCCTCGAAAGATCATGGACGAACGTTGGAGCGTGCGGGCGACCGAAGCCTACATCGGCCGAACTGCTCAAAAGCGAAGAGGACGAAGACACCGGCCGCAAAGTAATCAACGCGCTCGGTCAGAAACGATCGTCCCGTCTCGCCACAGATCGAATCGATTGCAGCAAGAGATGCGGATGAAGTTGGGCACAAAGGTCGAGATCAAACAGTCGACCCAAGGCGAGGCAAAATCACGATCCACTTCGCCAATTCAGATGAATTTGAACGATTGAAAGATATTCTTTGTGTCGCGGCGAAGCCAAACCTCCGAATCGCTGGCTAAACCTAGCAACGACGCACGAATCTTCAATGACCTGGATTGCTAACGCAGCCCAGGTTTTTTCATGGGTACGCGGGACCGCGCCACAGTGCGGGGGCGTTGTTTCATGATCGTTTCACAAGTCAAAAAGTTTGAGGAAGGGTAACAAGTTTGCTTTTTAACCTTGGACCATTTTTGGTCATCTGCTAATCTGCGATTCGCCAAGCCATGACGGCCAGGGGCGGCTCGAAAAACACTTCTGATTTTTCGATCAAGGTTGTTTCGCTGGAAAGGAGTCCCAGGGTGGAAACCGAACAAACACGAACTTGTGTTCACATTCGCTGGATGATCCGCCGGGATATGCCGGCTGTATTGGGGATCGAAAACAACAGTTTTGAGTTCGCCTGGACGGAGGATGATTTCATCCGCTGCCTGCGTCAACGCAACTGTATCGGCATGGTGGCCGAAGAAGGTGACAAGGTCGTCGGCTTCATGATCTATGAGCTGCACAAGAACCGGCTGCACATCCTGAACTTTGCCGTCGGCGAAGATCATCGACGCTCGGGTGTCGGACTCTCGATGGTCACAAAATTGTTGGGCAAGCTGTCCCAAGAACGTCGAAACCGAATCATGCTTGAAGTTCGCGAGACAAACCTCGAAGCACAATTGTTCTTCAAGAAGATCGGCTTCCGGGCCGTCTCGGTCCTGCGTGACTTCTATGAAGACACCGACGAAGACGCCTACCTGATGCAGTATCGTTATCAAGCGAGCGCCGAAGAATTGGCCGAGCCCCACAACCGCATCTCAAGGCTAGCCGGCTAAACCACGGCACCGCTCGCAGGAGACGTGAGCGTATAGCAACGGGCAACCCTCGTGGACCTGCGACTCCGTTCGCAGGATGTGAGCTGGCAAAGCCAGCTTGGTGGTACGGAGCAATCCCTGCGAGCGGAGTCGCAGGGCCACGAGGGTTGCCCGGATGTGAACTGGTAACGCCAGTGAGATTGTGGAGCACTCCCTGCGACCGGATTCGCAGGGCTCCTTCTACAAGCCCAACTCGACGAGGGTCGGTTCGAGGGCTTCTGCCCATCGCTGGTAACCCTCCGGCGATAGGTGCAGCTTGTCGGGCATGATCTGCTTGCTGATCGATCCGTCGGGCTCGAGGAACTGGTCACCCAGCTCTAGATAATGCACCCGAGTCCCGTCGGCCATTCGTCGGATTCTCTGGTTGATCGCCACATTGTTGAGCCGCTTCAGATCCATCGGACCCTCGCCGCGCGGGAAGATCGCCTGCAGCACGACTTTCGTATCGGGCAACCGCTTCTCCAGCACGTTCAAAATCTCCTGGACCCCGGCAGCCACTTCCGCCGGATCCTGATCGAAGTGGCCCGTGTTGTTCGTACCGATCATCAACACGGCCACCTTGGGCTGGATCTTGCCAAGGTTGCCGCGGTTCAATCGCCACAAAACGTGTTCAGTCCGGTCGCCACCGATGCCCAGATTAATCGCTTTCCGATCACCGTAAAATTCTTCCCAGACCTCCTTGCCGGCACCCTCCCACCCTTGCGTGATTGAGTCGCCGATGAATGCCAAGTCAACATCGCCTTGTCGAGCTTTTTGAGTGATCTCACGATCGCGAGCTGCCCATTTCGGTTCATCGCCACGGGTGCTGGGGATGATCGCCGAATTGACGTCGTAAAACTCTCGCAAGTCGAGGTACCGTTTTTTCATACCCTCCAGAACGGAGGTGTACGCCGGATCATCATGGACGCTTGTCATTTCCTTGGGATCGGTCTTCAAGTCGAACAAGTTCCACTGGCGGGTTCGCGGAAAGTACATCAACTTGTACCGATCGTTGCGGACACCGTCGTGCAGCGGGACGTTGTGAACGGCCGCGTTCTCGTAGTAGGCGTAATAGATCGCGTCGCGCCAATTCGCGGACGCCTCGCCTTGATTCTTCAGCAATTCCAGCATGCTGCGGCCTTGAATTTCCGCCGGCACTTCGGCCCCGGCCACTTCTAAAAACGTCGGCGCGTAGTCGATGTTCTGAATCATTGCCGTTGATTCGACGCCGGGCTCGATCACGCCGGGCCAACGGATGAGAAACGGCATCCGCAAAGATTCTTCGAAAATCCAACGCTTGTCGTACCATCCGTGTTCACCCAAGTAGAAACCTTGATCGCTGCTGTAGATGACGATCGTGTTTTCAGCGAGACCGGACTCATCGAGATAGTCGAGCAATGTGCCGACCGAGTCGTCGACGGCTTGGATGCATCGCAAATAATCTTTGATGTATCGCTGATATTTCCACTGGGTGATTTCTTTGTCCGTCAGTTCACCGGCCTTCATCTTTTCGATGAAGGCTTGGTTCTGCGGTTCGTAGGCGGCGTCCCATGCCGCTTTCTGATCCGCCGTCATACGGTTGTACTCACCATTCTTGTGGGCATCCGCGAAGTGATCAGGAAACTGGTTCTCTCCGTGGAACTTCATGTCGTGGCCCCAATGCATGTCCTTGGCGATCGACATTTCGTTCTGTTTCAAAAGTTCGCTGCGTCCGGAGTAGTCGTCGAACAACGTGTCGGGTTCGGGAATCGTGGTGTCATTGAACAGCGAGTAGTATCGCGGCGGCGGCGACCAATTCCGGTGCGGCGCCTTGTGTTGGCACATCATGACGAATGGCTTGTCGGGATCGCGTTCTTCCTTCAACCACTCCAGCGTGTGCTCGGTGATGATGTCGGTGCAATAACCGTCAAACCGCTTTTGCTTTCCATCCATCTGGATCAGCGCGGGGTTGTAGTAGCTGCCTTGCCCGGGCAATACTTCCCAGTGATCGAAGCCGACCGGATCGGTTTCGAGGTGCCACTTGCCGATGATCGCGGTCTGGTACCCGACCTGTTGCATCAGTTTCGGGAACGTCATCTGCGAACTGTCGAATCGGGTTCGGTTATCGAGGAACCCGTTCTTGTGAGAATGCTTGCCCGTCAGGATGCAGGCGCGTGAGGGCCCACAGATCGAATTGGCACAGAACGAATTCTGAAATACCGCCCTCCGTCGCGATCCGGTCCAGGTTGGGAGTTTGATTGATCGTCGAACCGTAGGCACCGATCGCTTGCAAAGCGTGGTCATCGGAAAAAACAAAAAGAATGTTGGGCTGTTTGGTTTCGGCGTTGGCAACGCCGAGGAACCAGCTTGTAAACAAGCCCGCCAACAACACGGGCAGGGTGCAAGAATTTTTCACGATGGGCTCGACTCCGGGCGGAATGGGTGGGGGAAGGGGGCATTGTAAGCCAAATTTACGAACCACCCGAGTCGGCTCGGCGTAACGTCAGCTTGAGAATCAGGCCAGGGCGGCTATATTTTTCACCACCAACCCTCCCTACGGATCAAACAGGAAACGAATGAGCGACAAGAATGATTCGCCGGCCACTCCGACGACCGATTCGATGGGCACCTCCGCGGCGATTCCTCCAGCGGCGCGGCGTCCAATGATCGAGGCCGTCGGGCTGAGTAAGTTTTATGGTCCATTCGCGGCCGCCCGCGACGTCACCTTCTCGGTCGGCGAAGGCGAGTTGGTCGCCTTTCTCGGGCCCAATGGTGCGGGCAAAAGCACGACGATGAAAATGCTTGACCGGGTACATCGCCGCCAGCGAGGGGACGGCCCGCATCGCCGGTCACAACATGATGGAAGATCGCATCGCCGGTTCACGGACGATTGGGATACTTGCCCGAAAACGGACCGCTGTATCCCGAAATGACCCCGCTGACGATGTTGGAGTTCTTTGCCGACGCACGCGGTATGTCCAAGGCGATCAAGAAGGATCGGATCGCCAAGGTCGTCGAAATTTGCGACCTGTCTAGCGTGATGTACAAAGCGATCAGCAAATTGTCCAAGGGTTTCAAGCAGCGCGTCGGCATGAGCCAGGCTCTGCTGCACGAACCCGATGTGTTGATCTTGGACGAACCGACCGCCGGTTTGGATCCGAACCAGATCCGGGGGGTGCGGGCCACCATGAAGCGGCTGAGTGAGACGAAAACGATTTTGCTCAGCACACACATTCTGCAAGAAGTCGAAGCGATGGCCGACCGCGTCATCATGATCAACGAAGGACGCGTGGTCTACGACGGCGACGTCACGAAGTTACGCGAGATTGGTACCGGCGACTTGGACCAGGCATTCCATTCCTTGACGATGCCCTAGCCGCGACGACCTCGTTCCGCTGTTGGTGTCGTCGCGACCGACCGTGCGATGCACCCGGCGTCATCCGAATTCCCACCCACCACTGAACCCAAAGATCCCATGGCGCTCAATAACGTCACCACCGCATTGCTCAGCTTGCTGGTTTACGACCTGATCTTCCTGTTGATCTTGATTGCGATCGTTGCGATTCTGGCCGGGACCAAACGGGCCGCCTTCGCAGTCATGCGACGCAACTTTGTCGGTTACTTCAGCAACCCGACCGGCTACGTCTTTCTGTGCATCTTTGTTCTTCTTGACGTCCGTCGCGGCTTTTTGGCCCTATGAATTTTTCAACCAGAACCTGGCCACGCTCGACCAACTGAACTATTGGTTCCCGTTGATCATGTTGGTTTTCATCCCCGCGATCACGATGAGCATTTGGGCCGAAGAGAAGCGTCAAGGCACCGATGAGTTGCTGCTGACGTTGCCGGCCGACGATTTCGACATCGTGATTGGCAAGTACATGGCCGCCGCAGCAATTTTCACTGCTTCGCTCCTGTTCAGCCAAATCAGCACCTTCGTCACGCTGGCGATTCTGACCGAGGGTCAACTCGACACCGGGCTGATCTTCACCAGCTATTTGGGCTATTACTTCGTCGGTCTGGCAATGATCGCGATCGGCATGATCGCCTCGTTCTTGACCGGCAACCTGACGGTCGGGTTCATTTTGGGTGCTCTGTTCAATGCGCCGTTGGCGTTCGCCTCGTTGGCCGAATCCGTGTCACCGAACCAGAAACTGGCGTCGTGGCTGGCCGAGAGTGGAATCGCTCGCCCGTTCGACGATTTTGGACGCGGCGTGGTCAGTTCGTCGTCGGTGGTCTACTTCGTGATGGTCGCCAGCGTGGCGCTGTACATTTGCATGGTGCTGATCGGTCGGCGTCACTGGACCGGTGGCAAAGACGGCAACACCATGGCGTGGCACTACATCGCCCGGGTCATCGCGCTCGTCGTGATCACGACCGCAGCGGTGACCCTGTTTCGAAACAAAGACGTGTTCCGTCATGACTTCACCGAGGGCAAAGTTTCGTCACTCGCGCCAGCCACCAAGAAATTGATCCGCGAACTCGATGCGGACCGCAAAATCGTGATCGATGCCTTCATCAGCAAAGACATTCCGGAGGTTTACGCCAAGACTCGCTACGAATTGATCAACCTGCTCAAAGAGTTCCGAAGCGAAGCCGGTGCGAAGGGCCGGGAAATCGAAGTCAACCTGTACGACGACATTGAACTGTTCTCCGACGAAGCCGCGTTGGCCGAAGAGCGATTCGGAATTGCGCCGCAAACGCGACTCGTGAAAGAACGGGGAGCGTCCCAGCAGAAGCAGCTGATCATTGGCGCGGCATTCAAATCGGGACTCGAAAAGGTAACGGTGCCAATTTTTGAATACGGGATTCCCGTCGAGTACGAACTGGTACGGTCGATCAACACGGTTGCCTCCGGTGCGAAGAAGCGTCTGGGCATCGTCGCGACCGATGCGCGGTTGATGGGCGGCAGCGTGATGGCCGGCATGTCGATGCAACAAGTTCCGCGTCACATGTTGGTCGATGAATTGGGCAAGCAATACGACGTCGAAGAAGTGGATCTGAATTCGCCGGTTTCGCCGGACGTTTATGCGGCGTTGTTGTGTGTCCAGCCCTCGTCGCTGGGGCCGCCCCAATTCGAACGGTTGCTCGAGGCCGTTCGGGCTGGTGTCCCCGTGGCCGTTTTCGAAGACCCCGCACCCGTGGGTGCCGGATACATCACGCCCACCGGGCAACCCAAACAGGCACCCGGTGGCATGTTCGGCGGTGGCGGTCCTTCACCCAAAGCCGACATCCGCCAACTGTGGGACGTACTCGAACTGGACGTACCCGGACGCGCCGGGATGCAAGACATGTTCAGCCCCGATGTCGTTTGGCAACAACACAACCCTTATCCCACCTTGGACGACCAATCCAATGAGTTGTGGGTATTCATCGATGATGAGGCACCCGGTGCCGTCGAAGGCCAAACGCTTAGCAGCGAGAATGTGATCACGTCAGGACTCAAAGAAGTGCTGGCAATCGTCGCCGGCGCCGTCATGGCAAAGCCCGATTCGACACTCGTCCATACGCCACTCCTGCAAACCGGCGGGCTGAGCGGTTTGATCAGCGGCGACAAGATGCAAGAAATCATGTCTCGTCGGACCACGATCGCTCGCGAAGCTCGCGGATTGAAACCATCGATCCCGATTGCGATGGCAATCGAGGGCAAAGCAGTTGCAGCGTCAGACGCCACATCCGAAACGGATGCCTCCGAGGGCAACGAGGAAACGCCGGCTCCCTCCAAAGGAATCAAAG
This sequence comes from Pirellulaceae bacterium, assembly GCA_963781095.1. Taxonomy (GTDB): domain Bacteria; phylum Planctomycetota; class Planctomycetia; order Pirellulales; family Pirellulaceae; genus Rubripirellula. The sequence goes on along the minus strand of CAWAEA010000010.1, from coordinate 53,571 downwards.
CGGTTTACGTTGCGGATACCGATTTGATGCTGCCCGAGTTTTTGATGATTCGCGCCGACCCCAATACGGTGACCGAGGCCAAGTTCCAGTTCCAGAACGTGACTTTCGTTTTGAACGTGATCGATTGGTTGACCGGAGCTTATGACTTCATCGAAGTCCGTAAGCACGAGCCGATTTTTGCGTCCCTGCGAATGATCGATTCGGTCAAAGACGAAGCCCGAACCGCGGTTCGAAACGGCAGCAAAGACTTTCAGACCGAATACGACGACGCGATCCGTGAAGCCCAAGAAGCCCAACAAGATCGCATGAAAGACTTGCAGGATGAAGTTGAAAAACTTCAAAAGCAAAACGAAAACGGCAAAGTCTCACGGGCGGAATTGCAAGCGAAGTTACAAACATTCCAAACGCAACAAGAATTGGAGCAACGCAAATTGGATGTTCGTCGCACCAAGTTGGAGCGTGACCGAGAATTGAAAGTTCGCGACATCGAACGAACGGCTGCAGACCAAGTCACCAAAATCCAGAACAAGGTCAAGGCGGCCGCCGTCACGTTGCCCTGCATCCCGCCGCTGGTCGTGGGAGTGATCGTGCTCGCAGCCCGGCGACTCCGCGAACGTGAAAACATCTCCAAGAGCCGGCTCAAGTAGGAACAAGGTTTTAGAAATTAGGTTTTAGGTTTTGGGACAAACGCTTAAAACCTGATTCTCAAAATCAGAAGCCTGCATCGTTTAACCTAACACCCAAAACCTAAACCCTAAAACCTATTCCCATGAACGAAGGCAAGAAAACTGGACTCTTTTGGGTCGTTGCGGTTGCCACCGCTGCGGTCGCCGCGTTTATCGCATGGCCACGCACGGTCGTGCAAACCGACGGCATCGCCGGTCAGATGTTGTTCGAAAAGTTTGTCGATCCGCTGGCCGCGTCCAGCATGAAAATCGTGACATTCGATGAGGCCCAGGGGACGTTGGACGCGTTCGAAATCCGCAAAAACAAAGAGACCGGCCAATGGACGATTCCGTCACGCGAAGGTTATCCCGCCGACGCGATCCAGCAGATGAAAGATGCCGCCAATGCATTGGTCGGTATCAAGATCCTCGACATCCAAACCTCCAACGCGGAAGACCATAATGATTTGGGGGTTGGCGAGCCGGCACTCGAAGACTTGCAAGTCGGCGACGAGGGCGTCGGGAGGATGGTCACGTTTAAAAATGATGCCCAGGAAACTTTGGCGTCATTGATCATTGGCGACTCACTCAAAGACGACCCGACCAAACGATACGTCCGAATTCCGAACCAGGATCCGGTGTACGTCGTGAAGTTCGATGAGGCGCCGCTTACCACAAACTTCCGCGATTGGATCGAAGACGACTTGTTGCAACTTAGCAGCATCGATATCGACAGTCTCGAGATCAAAGACTACACCGCCACGTTGGGCCAGGGCGGCATTTCGCTGAGCCGAAAATACACCGCCGATGTGGCGGTCGAAGGAGCCCAGTACGAATTGACCAATTTGATGGACTTTGATCCGAGAGACCCACGGGTCGAAGGGAAGAAGGCGGAAGCCCCCGCCGGCAAGACGCTCAGCAAAACGAAGCTGAACGAATTGAAAAACGCACTCGACGATCTCAAAATCGTCAACGTCTTTCGCAAGCCCGACGGAGTCAGTGCAACGCTTGAAGGCCAGCAAAGATTTGTTGTCCGACCAAGATGCGATCGAATCGTTGGCCCAACGCGGCTTCTACCCGATCGAACTCGGTCCCGATGGTGAAGCCGAAATTTTGTCCGCAAACGGCGAGCTCAGCGTCTCGCTCAAAGACGGCGTGAAGTACCTGCTTCGCTTCGGCAACATCGCCGGCGTTAGCGAAGGAGGCAAAGAGGCGGAAGATTCGGAAGACGATGCGGAGGCAACAGTCGGTGGCGTGAATCGATTCTTGTTCGTCAGCACGGTGGTCGACCAGTCCAACTTTCCGGCACCCCAGTTGAAAGAGATCCCGCAAACGCTCGAAGATCTCGACGCAATTTTGAATCCGCCGAAAGTGGATTCTCCCGAACCGATGGACATGCCCGAGCAACCGGGCGAGTCCGACGCCGAGGAAGGCGATGATGCGAATTCCGATCAGGCGGATGCAGCGGAGATGAAAGAAGCCGAGAAACCGGCTGAGGAAGCCGAATCCGAACCCGAAGCCGAATCCGAACCCGAAGCCGAACCGAAAACCAAGGAAGAGGCCGGCGCGGCGGATCCCGAGGGGGGTTCCACCGCGGAACAAACCGAAGTCGAAGAGGCCAGCCCAGACGAAGCCGGTCAAGCCGAACCCGAATCCAATCCCGAGTCGGACGGTGAAGCCGAGCCGGACGGCGAAGCCGAGACCGAAGGCGAAGTCGAGACCCAAGGCGAAGTCGAGACCGAAGGCGAAGTGGAGACGGAAGGTGAAGTCGACACCGAAGGTGAAGGCGAAGCGACCGGTACGGGTCAGGCTCAAGACGAGGGTGAAGAGGTGCCGAAGACGCTGGAGATGCTGGAGATGCTGACCAGGACGTCGCCGAGAAGGTTGATTCCGGCCAACCCGCCGAGGCCGAACCCAAAGCCGAATCCGACGATGAAGCGGCTCCCGATTCAGCGCCAGCAGACGAAAAGCCCGCAACCGAAAAGTTGACGGACGAAGAGAGGCAAGAACGTCTGGAAGCCGAGCAGGAAAAGATCACCAAAGAGAACCAACGCAAAGTGGACGCTCGGAAAGACCAGATTGAAATTGCCGAGCGTCGGGTGCGAGAACTCAATGAACGCTTCGCCGACTGGTACTACGTCATCCCCGAAGACACCTATGCGAAGCTAACGATCAAGCGTGACGAGCTGTTCGAATCCGAGACCGCTGAGGCGGCACCGGAGGCTCCCGGCCAAGGCGGCCCCCAGTTCAATATCCCCGGTTTTCCTGGGAATTGACCAGGGCGCTCTCCCGCATTTGATTGGGAGGGGTACACCGGTAAGAAGTTCATGACCCAGTGCTGGCAGTTGCCAGCACTGGGTTTTTTTACGCATTTTCTCAAACTCGATTGACGTCGTCATGCGAACCGGTGTACCATAACACCAGTACACATGGCATCCGAGCTTTGGAGTGACGAATGTTCTTTTCCATTGATCCATCAGGCGGCACGCCGATCTACGAACAGATTGTTCGTCAGGTCAAACTTGGGGTCGCGGACGGCGTTTTAGTCGGTGGCCAGATGGTGCCGAGCGTCCGGCAATTGGCTAGCGAATTGGCCATCAATCCCAACACGATCGCGCGGGCTTACACCGAACTGCAGAATGATCTGGTGCTCGAACCGCTTCGCGGTCGTGGCATGGTGGTCCGCCGCGACGCGATCAATCGCTGCACCAAGGCCAGAAACGTGTTGGTCGCCGACGCGGTTCGTCGAGCGCTCGCCGACGCGATCGCGGGCGGGATGACGGCGGACGAACTCCGCACGCTCTTTGAAGTCGAACTGGAAAAACAATCTACTGCACCGGAGTCTTGAATCATGACGAATTCAGTCATCTCGCTGGAAAATGTTTCGAAGCGGTACGGACGCACCCGCGCTGGATCACGTATCGCTGGAGGTCCCCGAAGGCGTCGTGTTCGCACTGCTCGGCGAAAACGGTGCCGGAAAGACGACCATGATTCGGATCCTGACCGGATTCGAAAGTCCCGATTCGGGCAGCGCCACGGTGCTGGGTCACTCGTCGGTCGACGATTCGATGGAAATTCGCCGAGCAGTTGGTTACGTCTCTGACTCACCCGCCCTCTACGATTGGATGAAGGCGGAGGAGATCGGTTGGTTCACCTCCGCGTTCTACGACGATGCCTTCCCGCTGAGGTATCTCGAATTGTTAGCGGCATTCGACGTCCCCGCGGGCGTGCGAATCAGGAGCATGAGTAAGGGCCAGCGAGCCAAAGTCGCATTGGCGCTCGCGACCGCTCACGACCCCAAGTTGTTGATCCTGGACGAACCCACCAGCGGATTGGATCCGATGGTGCGTCGCCAGTTTTTGGAGTCGATGGTGGACCGGGCGGCGCTGGGGCGAACGGTATTGCTTTCCAGCCACCACATCAACGAAGTCGAGCGGGTCGCGGATTGGGTCGCCATCGTTCACAAAGGCAAGTTGCGAGTTTGCGAGCCGCTGGAGAAACTTAGGTCCCAAACGTGCATCCTGACCATGACGCTCGATCACGCCAATTCGACCGTGGCGGTGCCGCCGGGACACGTGTTGTCGGAAATCCAGAACGGTCGTCAACTTCGATTTGTCGTGTCCCAATTGGCCGACGATTGGCAATCCCAATACGGGGTCGACAGCGGTGTGAACAACGTGGAAGCGGTGCCGGCCTCACTCGAAGAGATTTTCGTAGCGGTGTGCACGGAGGACAAACCATGAACGGATTTGGCATTTGGCAACGGTTGGTTTGGAAAGATCTGGTCACGATCCGGCCATTGCTGCTGGCGATCGGACTATCGATCGTGGCGATGCCGTTCATCGCGGCGCTGGCTAAAGTGGCGAGCGATGACAGCGGAAGCTCCGCGGTCGTGTGGTCAATCATGCTGTGGATCCTGTTGCCCAACTTGATGGCGATCGGATTGCCGCCGATGTTGATCGGCACCGAAGAAGAGACCGGCACGCTGGGCTGGCTTCGCACGTTGCCGATTCGATGGCAAACGATTGCGGATTCGAAATTTGTGACTGCAGCACTCTGCACGTTGGCCGCATGGTTGCTGGCTTCGCTTGCTCTTTGGATCTCGACGTCGTCGTGGGGCAACGTGAATTCGGAGCCGCTATTCGGCGGGTCTGCTGACCGTGCACGGTGTCGGCCAAGCTTTCTATTTCACATGCTTGTTGTTGATGGTGGGCATGGTCATTGCGTACGCCATCAAATCGCCGGTGGCCGGTTTAGTGACATTGTTGCCAACGATCGCTGTGGTTTGGTTTTCCGTGTATTGGTTCGTGGCCTACTTGCTGGATTCTCCCTACACTTCGTCGATCGCTTATGTCAACGCAACGACGTCACAGTGGGTTCAAGCGATTGCCGCGAGCTTGCTGGTATTGATCCTGCTGTTCTGCGTGCAGCGAGCGTTGGCTCGCTATCGATTGTCGATGGTACGCTTGACGATTCGAAATCCGATCCGTGGGATCGTGCGTCAGGACGCCTATCGACCGCCGCCGAAAGTCGTCTCAGCGATGTACCAACCTTCGCCGATCTACGCGTTGCTGTGGCAACAATGGCGGCAAGTCCGCGGCGTGATATTGTCGTTATTCGCGATCACGATCGTTTCCGCAATCTAGGCATTCTGCGACGACGTTTGAGCTTTTCCGACGGCGCGTCGGCGGACTGATGATCCGATCTGCGGCGCTATCGTTCATGTGGATGGGTGCCGTGACTTTTTATGGTGACTCCGTCCGAAATCAAAGTCGATACTTCGCCGACCGTGGCATCGTCGAGAGTGCGCCGTATGGTGGACGCGAATGCTACCGACGCTGCTTGCCCGCTCTGTTGTTGGTGGCATTCCTGATGACGTGATGCGCTCAACTGGACGATGGGTCGATTCAACTCGGGATGTTCGCTCGTTCGTCGGCATCTTTCTGATCTACGGATACGCATTCGGACAATTGGTTTCCCAGTGGGTCAAGCGACCAGCGTTATCGTTTTTCGCGACGCCCGTTTATGCCGCAATCGATCTCATTTGTTCTGACTTGGTTCTTCATTCCGTACTATCTCTACATGCCCGCGATCTTGTTGATGGTCCCCATTTTGTTATTCACGACGCGTCGGATGACGGGTCGTTGGCTCGATGGTCACATCGATCGCGGATTCCATTTACGAGTGATCGGATGGACGGGAATCGCCGTGGCGGCGCCCATGATCGTGGTGCTCGGATTGCGGTGGTGGACGACGCCGCCCGTGATGACGGATTGGCGAGCAAGTATGATTGCAGTTAGGTTGCCGACGCTCGATCGTTCAACGATGAGGCGGGGCGATATCTCATCGTCGCCCGTCATTGCAACCAGCGCGATGGATCGCGGCTTTGGGGTCCAAAATGACATTGGGCCCGCAATCGATATACGATTGCGTGACGAATTAGAAGACGTCAACGCCGGACGGGCGATTGGCCGGCACGTTTCTTTCCAAGAACTTGTAAAGCTCTTTGAAGATCCGTCGTCCACGTACGAGTTGAGTGATTCTGGGAATCGCGAAGTCGTCGAGGTTTCTCCCGTCGATGACACGATTCTGTCTGATGACTTCGACAGAGTGACAGGCGGGAACGCCGCGACGGTAAAGAAGCGGCGTCGGATCGCGATGGAGATTCTGCTCAAGTGGTCCAAGCTCGTTCGCCAGCGCGTCGCCGACGGAAAAGAAGGACTCAGAGAGTTGATGTTGGTCGCGGAGAAAGTGGAACCGTTGGCGATGAGTTTCATGAACGGTGATCCACTGATGAAGTCAGAAATTTCAGACAAGCCGCTCCGCGATTTCATCCCCTCGACCGAGCTTCGGAACCGTTCGAGGCGGGTTGCGCTGATCCGCGAGTGGCAGCGATACAATAGCGATGGCTGGTTCGAATCGAACCCGGTCGTGGCCCAAAAATACTTCGCGGACCAGGAATTGCTTTCGTCACCCAACCACCGATCGTGGATCGAGCGTCGCCGAGCCGATCGCTACGTCGATCGGTTCACTCGGCAGGTGATCGAGATGATCGACACGGGGAAATACGGCGATCCGATCATGATTGGCCAAATTCGGTCCGATTTGGCGGCAGCCCAATATGGCCCGAGACTCGATGAGCAAGACCCGCAACTCGGCTCCAGCCAACTGATGAGTTGGGTTGAATCGATGCAACCCGAAGAATGGTTTCAAACCATTAAGAATGCTCAGCCATAGGATGTAGCGAAGCGACACGAGCCGCCCGGTATCGTGGCACTGGAACGCTCGCGCCGTTGCGAATTTTTTTTAGTTCGACTCGGTTCGGGCGGAGTCCAGCATCGATTGCACCCGTCGTTCGATCTCGGACGTGATGTCGCTGGTTTGTCCTTTGATCTTTTTATCACCGATCACTTCGATCGCTTCGCCGAACATGACTTTCGCTCGGCGGCGTGCCTTGATCGATGCGGTGAACCGGCCCAACACGTCCTCTTCGAACTTGTCGATCGTTTCCGCCATCCGTTCGATCGATGGACGATCGACCACGTAGTCGCCTGGGTAGCTGAACGACTGAACGACCAAGAATAAATCTTCCAAGTCATCGTCGAGTTGCCGTCTTTCTTCACCGGACACCGTCTCGGCCGCGAACTTTTCGATGATGACTTTCCGCGCCGCTTTGACCCGTTCGGGGATCGACTTGCTGATCGCCGTCAATTCATGCCGCGACTCGACCGCGTCCAAAATGAAGTCACCGAGGTGACGAATCCGCTCGGGCAACCGCCCGCAACGGGTCTCGCCGAGATACTCGAGTTCTTTGACGGCCAACAATGCTTCGGCAAATCGATAAATTCGTTCTTCCAGCGGTCGACACGTTTGCCGCCGCCAAAAGATTGACTCTTCCAATTGGCCCATCGTCTCGACGAGCGACGTGGTTGGATCCTCGTCGTATCGATACGAGATCGCACAGGGAACGCACACGATCGGACGAGTTGCTTTACGCGCCGCGGCCACCGCGATCGCTGCCGCTCCCTCGCGAAACGGGGTCACTCGATCGCTGCAATGATAGATCTCTCCCTCCGGAAAAATCACCAAGGGTTCACTTTTTTCTCGCATTAAACCGGACGCCAACTTGAAGGCACCGATGTCGTTGGCTTCCCGATCGACGCTGAAACAGCCGTGTTTTCGGAGCAACCATTGGACCACTCGTGACTTATCGTGAAACACGTGCCACGTTGCCATCAAATACAGCGGAGTTCCGATCCGATCGGCGGCTGCGTGGATGACGTAGGGATCCGCATGCGACGAATGGTTCGGCATGATCATCACCCCGTGACCCGCTTCGAGGTGATCGCGCACGTGAGCGTCCCCTGTCATCTCGATCGCCGAAATTCGCACTTCACGATCACATTGCCGGTGACGCACCCCGCAGCCAATGAACCAACGTGGGACTCAGAGACGGCGTCCAAACCCGCGGCGCAAACCGCATTCGATATCGATTCATGTTCGTCGGCCCGTTTCAGGGCCACCCTCGTGGACCAGCGACTCCGTTCGCAGGATGTGAACTGGCAAAGCCAGTTGAAAATGTGTCGGAGCAATCCCTGCGAGCGGAGTCGCGGGGCCACGAGGGTTGCCCGTTTATTTGGCGGGTGGATCACGTGTTGAGTTTTTTAAGTCGCCAGCAACAACGCTTGGGTTCCTTTTTTCGCATGACCTTGGGCGGCGACGGCTTGGTAGAGCTGGTGCGCCATTGCGAGTCCGGGCAGACACAGGTTCATCCGTGCGGCCTCCTCCAACGCGATGCCCATGTCTTTGATGAAATGCTCGACGTAGAACCCGGGCTCAAAATCGTTCGCCATCATCCGGGGTGCCAAGTTGGACAATGCCCAACTGCCCGCCGCTCCGCTGCTGACGCTCTTCAATACCGTTTCCACATCAAGGCCGACTTTTTCGGCGTACAGCAACGCTTCGCAAACGGCAACCATTCCGGAGGCGATCAAGGTTTGGTTGACCATTTTGGTGTGTTGGCCCGAACCCGCCGGTCCCTGGCGAACAATGGTTTTTCCCATCAATTCGAACACCGGTCGCAGCGATTCGACGACCTTGGCATCGCCACCGATCATGATCGAGAGCGCGGCGTCGCGGGCCCCCGAATCACCACCGCTGACGGGGGCATCGATCGAATGCACATTCACTTCCGATGCCCGCCGAGCTATCTCGACCGCCAACGCCGGCTTACTGGTCGTCATGTCGACGATCACCGCGCCTGGTGATGCACCGGAGAGGACGCCGTCGTCACCCAGGATCACCGATTCCACATCGGACGGGAATCCGACGATCGTGAACACGAGGTCGCTGGCCCGGGCGACCTGGGCCGGTGTGTCGACCAAGACCGCTCCCTTGTCCACCAACTCAGATGCTTTCTTAGGCGATCGGTTGTAAACAGTGGTTTGATATCCGGCGTCGATCAGATGGCCACACATGTGTCGCCCCATCACGCCCGTCCCGATCCAGCCGATCCGGGTGTCCTTGGAAATGACAGGAATCATGTCGTCTTCATTTCGCAATTTGCATTCTCCGTAAGCCAATTCACGGCATTCGCTCAGCGGCTTTCGCTCAGCGGGATCGTCGTCGCCCACGATGGCAATGACTCGCCTTGTCGGCACAATCCTAACACGATCGGCGATCGCCCCGCGCGTCCGTCCACGGGCCGCCCGATCGAGGAACTCAGTTCAATCGAGTGCTTTCCGCCCGTTTCGCGTTGCAGTCGTCGCGTGATTCGCGCCGCTTCACGCTTTGCGAACGCATTCGCGATTAGCGACGAGACTCCGCTTCCCGTCCGCAACCAATCCACTCGCACCGGTCGGTCGGTCAGTTTTGCGACCGCGACGACGAGTTGGTGGTAGAACAACGGACGGAACGAAAGGTACGTCGGCGTCACCAAGACGGGAGTGGTTTGGCCCGTGGCGGACAAGCGTACCACTTCTTCGGCGAGCAGATCGAGCGACATGGTTAGGTGCCCGTACGCATTCGAGACAACATGGTTTGGAAGTCGATTGTGACGCTGCGCGGTGCAGCGGTCGCGGAACTCGATGAATCCGTGCGAGTCAATTCCAACTCGTCCTCGATCACCAACATGTCGCTGTCGTCGTGCGTCATGCGCGGAGTGTCGTCCCAGCGGTCTTCGCAATCCTGGTCATCATCATCTCCCAGAGCGACCTTCAACTCCGGCACGTCATCATCCGGTTCCGCTAGAACCTCGACCGTGGGATCGAAGCTTGACAAGCCTACGATCTCCTGATGCAACATCGATTCCAGACTGATTCGGGGGACTGGGTTTTCAGCGACGGGTTCTCGGGAAACCGACTTCGGCGACGGGGCGGCAACTTGCTCCGCCGCTCGCGGAGTCACCTTGTCCACTTTCCGCGGAATATTTGACGTCGATGCGGTTAGCTTGAGCGATCCGCGGACGTCAATCTCTTCTTCGATTTCGAAGTCGCCGAACAATGCGGACGGCATCGGCGTGGACGCCTGTTTTGGATCGTCACATTCATCCACCCACATCTCGGACGACTCGAACGCGATTTCACTCGCGGCCAAGTCCCACGAGTCCTCGTCGGCAAACCCCAAAGGCTCGTGATCCTTCGGCGATTCGCTCATTTGGCTCGCCGGATTCGATGCGGTCGAAGTCTCGCCCGTCGACTTCTGCATCGACTTCTTCTGGAGCGGTTTCATCGGCGCCAGTTCGAGCTCGCCGAACTCGACCGATGATCCGCCCGAGCTTCGCAGGGACGGTTCCTCGATCATCGGGCTGGGCAATTGCTGCAGCGTGGCCCAAGCTTTATCGATGACCTTTTCGGTGATCAGCGACTCACCGGCTTCTTCCGCCGTGTCGATCGCCTGCGTCATCATTTGGTTGACCAACCGAGCCACGCCGCTGGCAGCGTGATGGATCGCGCTGATCGCTTGATCTTCGATCACATCCGCCGGGTCGGCTCCACAGTTGGTGATGATCTCGTGAATGTAATAACGCGTTTCGTGAGCGTTCATCGGGTGCAGATAGCATCGAGTCGCGACACGTTGAGTGAAGGACTCCAGCGTCGAATCGATCAGCACTTCGTCCAACTTCATACCGCCGCAAACCACCGCTGAAACTCGCGGCACCCCGCGACGCATGATGTTGGTCACCATCCGAACCGCTTCCAAGACCTCCGGTGCAATCGCTTGAGCTTCGTCGATGACGATCAACAACCCGTCTTCGGCGGACGTCGGTCCGCAAACGCGATCGACGAGCGCCAACTGCAAGTCCGTTTCGGGACCTTGCGAAAGATTGACTCCCAAGTGATGCAGCAGATGCCGCAAAAACGCAGCCCGGTTTTCGATCGGTGTGTCACCCAGGACGACCACTTCGTGGGTCTCTTTGTATTGCTCGACCAGCAAGCCACAAATCAAGCTCTTGCCCGTTCCGGGGGGACCGATCACCAACGAAATGGCCTCTTGCGCGTCGACGCTGCGGCAAACCCGCGTGAACGCCTCTTCGACGCTGCCCAACGCGACGTATCGTGAAACGGCGGGAAAGGCGGGAAAGGCAGGAAGATGATAGGTTCGGTCAATGGTTTGCATCGTATGGCCCGCGTGCTTCGGTGGGAGAGGTCAGTTGGCGCTACAATCGGAATAATCGACACATCTTGCCACCGTCTTTAGCGGAACTGGAAATTGCCCTCCGCGGACGCCAAAGAATCTTTGATGCGGCGGTCAAACGTCACAACCGTCAGTCCTTACCGCATCGAGGGTCCGCAGAGCATCACTCTTTTTTCAGCGCTAACGAAGCGGCGATTCGGAGACGATACCGATCACTGCCCGAACGTTCGCCGAGTTGGTGACGACTGAATCCCGGGCCCTTCGCACTCTTGCCCACCCCTAGGAAGTGTATGATCGGTTTATCACCTCGCAAGATCGATTTCCCGTCGCTTTGTGAGACCATCGAAACGCGATTGTGCGATCTCGGGCACTTGGTGCCCCACCAGTTTCCGATGACCCAGCGTGAAGTGATTCGGGGCGGAAAGACCGTTGGCGTTTATTTCTGTGTCCACGGCCCGCGAAGCGTCAAGTTGACCGCAATCTGCGACTTCACCAAGAAACAGGTAATTTTTTACGGCAGCGACGGCATCCGCCGCGAGAGCATGCCAGTCGTCGTCCAGCCCCCTCAACCCGTCGCCTGCTAGAGGACGGGGCAGACGTCGAACCATTCGCGATGCTGCTCGGCCATCCATGGCATCGCTTCGGTTGGTCCCCATAATCCGGTCGGATAGGGGAACAGGGTCGGAGCTGCGGGACTCTTCCAAGCCGCGATGATCGGATCGATGATCCCCCACGCCAATTCCACTTCGTCGCTGCGGGCGAACAGGCTGGCGTCGCCGTTCATGGCGTCGAGCAACAGGCGTTGGTACGCATCGGGGAGTTCGTCCCCGCCGGACTGTTGAAAGCTAAAGTCCATGTGACTGGTCCGCGTCTTCATTTCGGAATCCGGCACTTTCGTTTCGAAATGCAATTGGATTCCCTCGGCCGGTTGGACTTGGATCACCAATCGGTTACCGACGGGCGTCCGTGTTTTCTCACCAAAGAGAATGTGCGGAACGTTCTTGAACTGGATCACGATTTGAGTCGTGCGACACGACATGCCTTTGCCACTGCGCAGGAAGAACGGCACGCCCTTCCATCGCCAATTGTCACAGTACAGTTTCAAGACCGCAAAGGTCTCGGTTTGGCTGTTCTTGGGCACGCCCTCTTCGGCCAAGTAACCTTCGTACTGGCCGCGCATCGTGTTGTTCGCGAAATCGCTGCCCGTCATCTTACGAATGCTGTGCAGCACCTTCACTTTCTCATCTCGCACCATCGCGGCGTCGTACCGTGCCGGCGGTTCCATCGCCGTGATCATCATCAATTGCAAGATGTGATTTTGGAACATATCGCGCAGGATGCCCGACGTGTCGTAGTATCCTGCCCGACGTCCGATGATGACTTCTTCGGCCACCGTGATCTGGACGTGGTCCACAAAGTTACGATTCCAGATCGGCTCGAAAATGCTGTTGGCGTACCGCAAAGCGAAGATGTTCTGGACCGTCTCTTTGCCGAGATAGTGATCGATGCGATAGATCTGGTCTTCACGAAAGACGTGGTGGATGGACTGGTTGAGTCGTTGAGCGGATGCCAAATCGGTACCAAACGGTTTCTCGATGATGACGCGGCGATAACCGTTCTGGTCATCCGCCAGACCCGCTTTCCCGAGTTGCTCGATCGCTTCTTCGTAGAGTTGAGGCATTGTGGAGAGGTAATAGACACGTCCCGATTGTTCTTCACCCTCAATCGAGTCCAAAAATTTGGCGAGCGTCTTGAAGTCGTTTTGATCTTTGATGTCGCCCGGATGATAAAAAATCTTTTCCGAGAACTTGGACCAGGCCTCGGCGTTGAAATGCTTCCCAACAAACTTCTTGGTCGTCGTCTCGAGCGAATCTCGCCATTGTTGATGCTCGAACGGGCTTCTTGAGACGCCAACAATCCGAGGTCCTTCGGGGAAGCGGCCTTTGACAAACAGACGGAACAGTGCGGGAACCAACTTGCGGCTGGTCAGGTCGCCGGATGCCCCGAAGATTACGATCGTGTCTGCCATAACGCGCGTTTCCCAAAAGATTAGTTCGCGAGACCGCAATCCACGGTCTCCCATCCGCCACACAGTTTACGAAAGCAGGTCCAAGCGGGCGAGGCCATCGAAATCGCCTAGCGGTTCAGCGTGGATCGGGCAGCATCTCAATGACGCGTCTCAGGTCGTCCGGAATCGGCGCTTCGAACGTCATCGGTTTGCCGGTTTGCGGATTCACGATCGTCAGTTTGGCAGCGTGCAGTGCCTGGCGATTCAGCACCACCGATAAGTCCGACTCATCACGCTTGCCCTCCTTGAGCGACGACTCACTGACCTCGCTGTGGCCGCCGTAGAGTTTGTCACACAGGATCGGGCACCGGATGTGCGCCAGATGGACACGCAATTGGTGGGTGCGTCCGGTCTTGGGCAGCAACCGGACTTGGGTGAATCGGCCGTGACGTGAAATCACTTCGTAGAACGTCGAGGCCGGCTTGCTGGTGACATGCCCTTCGCGGATCGCCATTTTGTCACGCTGGTAAGGATGCCGTCCGATGGGTGCATCGATCACATCGCGATCCCGATCCAGCGGCGCGTTGGTAATCGCAAAGTACTCTTTTTCGGTGGATCGGTCGGCGAACTGTGCCGACAAATGGACGTGGACCGCGTTGGTCTTGGCCACCACGATGACGCCAGAAGTATCTCGGTCGAGTCGGTGGACGATGCCGGGCCGGGTCGGTCCGCCGACATCGGAGAGCGACTGGAAACGATAGGCCAGCGCGCTGGTCAACGTTCCACTCCAATTCCCACGGGCCGGGTGGACCACCATGCCCGGTGGCTTGTTGACGACCACCATTCCGTCGTCCTCGTACAGCACGTCGAGCGGAATGTTCTCGGGCACCGTGTCGTCGGTCGCGAGCGGTGGCATTCGGAACCGGATCCGTTGACCCGGTTTGAGTTTCAGGCTGGGGCGGCACACCTTGCCGTCGACTTCCGCACCATCGTCTTGGACGGCCGCCCGAATCTGGGTCCGGCTGTATCCGTCGCAACTTTGAGACAGGAACAAGTCGATGCGGTCGCCCTCGGCCGATTCCGGCACGACGAAATCACGGTAGACCGTTTCCGCGACCATCGCTTCACCGTCGACGTCGTCACCGTCGCGCTGTTCATGATCGGTCTGTCCTTCCGTGGAATCGTTTTTTCGCGGCGAAGCGTCGCCGCGTCGATTACTCGGCACCGTCGGTTTCGCCTTCGGCCTTCTGCATCTTCGCTAACTTCTTCGCTAACTTCTTCGCTACCCCTTCTTCGACAGCCTCGGTCTCGTCCGCTGGCTTTGCTTTGTCATCCGCGGGCATCGCGTCGTCGTCGTCGGCGGGCAATTCCAAGCCTAAGTCGGATTCCATCACTTCCGAATTTTCGCCGCCGGGCAGGTTCAAATTCGGTAGGTCCAGGTCCGGCAAATCCAAGTCCGGCAGATCGAGGTCGGGCAGATCGGGAAGCGAAGCGCTGCCCGGCAGGGACGGCGGCAGCGAGGGATCAGCGGGCGAGAAATCTTGATCGGCAAACCAGGCCAAGAAATCTTTGGTGCCCGGCTTCCCCAACGTCGCGATTCGTTCTTCGGACTTCTCGATCATCTCGTCCGATTCGCCGACGGCAATCGTTTTTTTGTATTGCTCGATCGCTTCGTCGAGTTCGCCGAGCGATTCGTGAGTTCGAGCGAGTCCAAAATGGCCACGCGAGAGCAGCAGTGGATCGTTGCTGCCCGCCAACGCGTTTTCGTACGCCGTCTTGGCGTCGCCCAACAACGTCGCGGCATTATCCCGATCGGCGAACAACGCGTCGACGCCGTCCGACAGAAACTGGTTCGCTTGATACAGTTTGGCCCACTCGGCGGCGACCGTTCCGGGGAACTTCTCGCTGACGCCGGCCAACACCTCAGTGTCCTGGCCGTTCATCGCTTCGATCAACTCGAACGTTGAAAAGCTGCGTTTACTGCTCTGTTCGCCGTTGTACAGCATCCACGCCAACCCGGCCACGATCAGTCCGCCGACCACCACCGCGATCAACTTGGAGTGCGGTTCGATGACCCGATTGATGCGATCTAGGTAATGCGCGAGGTCGTTTTGTTGCAGTTCGTGACGTCGATCGTTCATGATCTTCCGTGGACTTCGATCCGATGGGCAAACAATTGTTTCAGGCCCGGAAGTATAGAAATGCCATGACTTTAGCGTCAAGATGGAAGAGAGCCCTCCAGCCGCGTCAAACCGACTTTTCAGTCAGTTCTTCCAAGCTGGCCCACTCGAGCGTCGAGACGTGACAAGCTTCCAGGACGACCGCGGGAGCGACACCGGCGTCGTACGCTTCTCTCCACCTGGCGGCACACAAGCACCATCGGTCGCCCGGTTTGAGTCCCGCAAAGCGGTACATCGGCATCGGAGTGCTCAAGTCATTGCCGCGTGATTTGCTAAATTCCAAGAACTCGGCGGTGACTTGGCAACACACGGTGTGCAGCCCGGCGTCGTCGCCGCCCGTGTTGCAACATCCGTCGCGATAAAATCCGGTCATCGGGTCCGTGCTGCACGTCGCCAGATCGGTGCCCAGTACGTTTTTTGCCATGTTCAAATCGGAATTTGCGAGATCGTGAAGAGAAAGATTGCACTGATCTTATCTCATAACTGCAACCAACATCATCATGCTCGGCGGGATCGTCTCGGCGTCGAGACGGCCATCGGTGCCGGCGGACATTCCGCCGATTGCTGCTTGCCATCCCAGGCCGCATGGGGCGCGAACGTGCGATGCTCCAGCTCGTCGCGATTCTTTCGAAACCAAGATGCGATCAACGATAGAGTGTGCGGATGGGCGCCGTGGCCGCGATCGAGTTGACGGGCGGTCATCGACGCCCACGATTTCATCTTGTCTTGGATGGCTTCGTACTCCGACGCATTGCGTGGCGCGGCGACACAATCTGCGATCTCACCGCTGTGGATCAAGTACCACGTGCCGCATCCGTCATGCCCCGGAACCGCGTAGATGAACGTGAATCGACGCCGGGCCTGGTTCAACATCTTCAATTTCCGATCGATGTATTCCATCGCCTTGATGGTCTCGCGAGCCCGCCCGGCCAACTCGTATTGCCGATTCGCCGATGCCATTTCCATTTGAGTTCGGATCGTGTCGAGCGGCTCGTGGTTGAAACCGTCCAGAAAACTCTCCGCCGCGTTGACTCGTTCGTCGTACGCCGATCGAGAACACGCGGCGGCGCACGGCCCCAAACACGTGTTGACCTCCAAACGCAGACAACCGGGGCGATACTCCAAATCAAACAACTGCAATTGGTCCGCGAAGCGGAACTTTTGTTTCTGACTGCAATCCCTCAGCTTGAACACCTTGTTCAGGGTTTCGACGACCGCATTCATCCGCGCAGCACCATAAAACGGCCCTTCCACCGCGATGCAATCATTCGTCATCAATTGCTTGAGCGTTTTCTCTTTGGACGGTCGAGAGATCGTGAAGAACATCGCGGGGTTCTTTCCCAAACATAAGTACACCGGGCGTTGGCGTTTGGGCACTCCTTGAACATTCCATCGTGGTTCGAAGCGACGGATCAATTGCTGTTCGCGCACCAAGGCGGCAAACTCACTGGGCTGGGTCTCCCACTGGATCGCCCGTGCGCTCTCGATGATCCGCCCCCCCTTCTCTTGCGCATTCGAAGCCGCAAAGTAGCTGAGCAGGCGCGAGCGCAGCGACTTGCTCTTGCCGACATAAATCAGGTTGCCTTTGCGATCAAGCATCCCGTAGACGCCTGGAACCCGCGGACACGACTGGATCACTTTCGCCCTCAGCCCATCGATACTCGCGTCACCAACGGCATCGATCAGTCGCGGCGGATGGGGGCTGAGCGGGTCGGCTCCGAATCCGAAAATCGGATGATCGCCAAAGAGTGCATCCATGCAAAACTCGTCCGTGAAAAATTTTGTTGAAAAGCCGTTCGAAAACGGAATCAATCATTAGGATCGACTTCCAGCCTGTCATTTTAGAAACAACATGCTGGAAGCCTATCCCGCGCATCAGGAGACCGCCAGATCTGCGTCGCTGTCGCTATTAGGGCCGCGATTGGGGCCGGGCTCCTATTTGCCGATTTGGTCGGCGAGTGCTTGGGCTCCGTAGATCGACTGCAAGGCCTCGATGATTCCGACTCCGGACACGCTGACGGCTCGGCCCTGTTTGTCGCTGTAGACATAATCGCTTGTCAAGCTTTGGATGTTGCCGTCGAAGATCAACCCAACCAACTCGCCCTTTCGGTTGACCACCGGCGATCCACTGTTGCCGCCGATGATGTCAGCCGTGCACACGAAATTCAATTGAGTTCCCATGTTCACATCGCCCTTGGCTTTGGTCCACGACGGGGGCAGCTCAAAATCTTCTTGGCCTTCGTGGTCGGCGGCGTGTTGGTACGCTCCCTCAAACGTCGTAAACGGCTCGATATATTTTCCATCCTCTTCGTAACCTTTGACCGTGCCGAAGGCTAATCTCAGCGTGAAGGTGGCGTCGGGATAACCGCCGGTGCCTTCGATCGACGTGGTGGCTCGGGTGATCTTCGCGTAGGCCTGGCGTTCCCGTTCTTCAATCTCTTCGTTGCGTTTGCGGATTCGACGATACTCATCTTCCATTTTCCGAGCCAATTGGATCATCGGATCGTCACTGCCCAAGACGGCGTCAAGCCCGCGATCGATCAAAGTCTGACGCACATCGACATCAAACAAGTCTGTGCCGCTGACCAGTTCGGCGGCCCGTTCGCGAGGTCCGCGGCCGGCCAGGATTTCGACGACCAATCGATCGTCTGCCCCACGCTCCTCGATCATTCGCGACAATTCATCCGCCAGTTTAGCCTGTTCCAAGTCCGCATAGATCGGCGCCTCGCTCAACAACTCTTGCAACAACGAGTCACGCGATGAGTCCGTGAAACCTCTCAGCCGCTCCTCGTTCGGTTTGCGATTCTCCGCGGCAAGCAACGTGATCTGTTGAGCCAGATCGAATAGCGTGCTTCGCAACGACGCCGTTTGCGTCAGCATCTCTTGCTTCTCGGATTGGACTTCCTGAATCGATGTCCACGCGGATGCTAAGTCTTTTAATTCCTCGTTGCCGGCGATCTGCTGCAACATCCGGTCTTCGCTTCCGCGTTTGGTCGCCATGGTTTGCGGGTTCTGCAACCCGGCCAACATCCCGGTGTAGGCCTTGCGTGCGTTCTGGATTCCGAACAACTCATCACGGGCCCGGCGTGTCGCCTCTTTGCCGTCCAGCCCGAATTGTTGCATCAAAATTTCTTTTCGACGCAGGTAGTCCAGCACGTAAGGGATTCGTTGGTCACGCAAAAACTCGAGCGCCGCGACGGTGAAGATCCGCTGGGTCCGCCCCGGATTGCCGCTGATGAATACCAACTCGTCGACCGCGAGTGGGTCGCGATTCCATTTCAGGAAATGATCCAGCTTGGCCGGCTTGCCATTTTCGTAAACCCGCATGATCGTCGCGTCGACGTTGTATCGCGGGTACTCGAAGTTGTCCGCGTCGCCTCCGAAAAAAGCAGCCGCCGTTTCCGGAGCCCACACCAACCGCACGTCGGTGTACTTCTTGTACCGATACAAGTGGTAACGGGCGCCGCCAAACAACGTGATCACGTCGCTGCGCAGCCCCGTTTCTTCAGTCGACTCGGACTCAATTTTTGCGATCACGCCACGTCGTTGGGCGGCCGCGTCTTCGGCCGATGTGCTCTCCTGGACTTCTTGATTGATCCGGTCGGTGACGTCCTCGATCGACACCAACTGGTTCAGCTCCAAGTCAGGCGTCTTCAATTCCTGGTCGGTCGATTTGGCCAAGAAACCGTCGTCGATCAGGTTCCTCTCGGGGGTCGACAACTTGTGCAGCGTGTCGCTGGCGACGTGGTGGTTGGTCAACACCAGTCCGTCGGACGAGATGAACGATCCGCTACCGCCGCTGTTGAACCGCACCGAGCTGAGCCGCAAATGGTCGGCCCACTCTTGGGTCGGCTCGAAATCGTGCCGAGTCTTCAACATCTCTTTGGGAAGATCGTTGAACAGGTACATGCCTTCGTCGCCCGACACATCGGGTGACGATGACGCAAACGCGAAGTTGAACATAAGCAGCAATGCGAAGATGCGGGACATGGGATATAGCGGGTGAGTTGGCGGGATCGAAAGGGTGATCAACATAGTCATCATATCCTGGGCCACGCCGGCGATGCACGGTGGTGCTTTGAGACGGCGTCGTTGAGATGGGGGTCCGTATTCTGGCCACACGCGATGATTGTGCCAACCTCGAAACCGAGCCGCGTTTCCTCTTTCCCGCGGGGGTCGTTTCAAAGTACCCTTTGGGTGCACACACACATTCTCTCGCGCGAAGGATCGCAGTGATGAATACCACGGGCTCGCCACGGATTTTGATTTCTCGCATGAGCGCGATCGGGGACTCGATTCTGACCCTGCCGGTCGCCTGTGCGGTTCGCGAACATTTTCCCGACGCGTACATCGGGTGGGTGATCGAAAAGAAGGCCGCTCCGATGGTCCGCGGTCACCAAACACTCGATGCGGTGATCGAACTGGAACGCGGCTGGTTCACATCGCCCAAGCGGGTGCGTGAGACGCGATCGCTGTTAAAGCCACATCAGTTCGAGATCGCGATCGATTGCCAAGGGCTGACCAAATCCGCATTGGCGGGATACTTATCGGGTGCGAAGACGCGGATCGGATTTGCGGGCAAGCACGGCGGCGAGTTCAGCCGGCTGCTCAACAACATCAAAGTGCCGCCCGTGTTCACGCACATTGTCGACCGGTCGCTGGAGTTGCTGATTCCACTTGACATTCACTCGCCCAAAATTCACTTCAAGTTGCCGCTTTCGGTGTCGGCGCGATCCTGGGCCAGCCGTTGGCGACGGACGATCGCCGCGAGCCGCTTGGCCGTCATGAATCCCGGTGCGACGTGGGCCTCGAAAATGTGGGAAGCCGACCGGTTCGGACAAACCGCCAAATACGCCCAAAACAAGTATGGCTATCGCAGCGTCATTGTGTGGGGCAACTTCGAAGAACGGTTGATGGCTGAAGACATCGTCCGGCATTCCGACGGTGCAGCCACGCTGGCCCCGGATACTGACCTGCATCACTTGGCGGCACTGATCGAGCAATCCGATCTGTTTGTCAGTGGTGACACCGGGCCGCTGCACATCGCCGTCGCGGTGGGCACCGACACGATCGGATTGTACGGCGCTACGCGGCCGGGCGACTCGGGTCCCTACGGCCAGTTCTCAATCCAAAAGGCGTTTGAGAGCGGTTCACGCACTCACCGCCGGTCCGCTGATAATTCGGCCATGCGGGCCATCTCGGCGGCCGACGTTTGCGAAGCCATCGACCAAATTGAAGCAAAACGAGCGATGATGGCCGCCGCGTGACTCCTACCCCACGTCGAGTGCACCAGATCACTCAAAGTCCTTCCCCGGCCGATGTGATTTGCTTCGTCGTGGCCCGCCGCTGGCAGGCCTACAATGAGCCGGTATCCGCGTTTTGATCGCACCAAGGTTTATCGATGGCATTTCTGGTTAGCAACAACAGCGACGGCGAATCCAACCGATTCGAATTGAAGGATCGTGAAACCACCCTCGGCCGTCATCCCGAGTGCAGCATCGTCGTCGAAGCGGGTGCCGTCAGCCGCTATCATGCCAAAGTGTTCGCGAAAGACGACCTGTTCTTTGTCGAAGATTCGGGTAGCCGCAATGGCACGTTTCTGAATGGCCAACTGCTCACCGGCCCGCAAACGTTGACCCAAGGGGACCGGATTCGTGTCAGCGATGTCGAGTTTCAATTCCAGGATGATGTGGTTCCCGAATTTGCGCGTGCCAGCAACGCGATGACGTTCGACGGATCGAACTTCGGCATCATGATGGTCGACGAGAACGAGACCAAGAATTTTGCCAACCCCGAGTCGAGATCCGGCTTTGGCCCGAAAGTTGAATTCCGCAGCTCCGCCGAGGGGCTCAAGATGGTGGCAACGCCGGAAGCCAAGTTGGAGGCGTTGATGCAAATCAATCGCAACCTAACGGGTGCATTGGCGGTCGATGAGGTGCTACCCAAAGTTTTGAGCAGTTTGTTTGGAATTTTTCCCGCCGCCGACCGTGGCTTCATCGTGATGCAGGACGCCGCCGGCAACTTGGTCCCACGATGGGTCAAGACACGGGCACTCCAAGACGAGACGGAAACGATCCGAATCAGCCGCACGATTCTGCGGGAAGTCATGAACTCGGGCGAAGCGATCCTGTCGCTCGATGCCTCCGAGGACAGCCGATTCGATAGCAGCCAATCGATCGCCGATTTCTCCATCAAGTCAATGATTTGCGCACCGCTGATCGATGCCGATGGGAAAGCGTTCGGCGCATTGCAAATCGATTCAACCCAAGGCCGTGGGCAATTTCGTGAAGAGGATGCGGACCTGTTGGCCGGAGTCGCCGCTCAGGCCGGGGTCGTGATCAACAATGCCCGGATGCATGAACGGGTGCTGCAGCAAAAAGAAGTTGAGCAAGATCTAAAACTTGCCATGGAAGTTCAACAAGCGTTTCTGCCGCAAACGCCGCCCGACGCCACCGGATTTCGCGTCCGCAGCTTTTACAAAGCCGCCAATCACATCGGTGGTGATTACTTCGATTACATCCACCTAAGCGATGGTCGAGTCGCAATCGTTGTCGCCGACGTCGTCGGTCACGGCGTCGCAGCTGCGATGTTCATGGCCAAGCTCTCCGCGGAGACACGGTTCTGCTTGGCGAGCGACGCGGATATCGGCCGAGCCATCGAGCGACTCAATGATCGCATGAGCCGTTTGCAAGTCGAGCGATTTATCACGCTGCTTGTGATCGTGATCGATCCGTCTGATGAAATGGTATCGATCGTCAACGCCGGCCACATGGCGCCGCTGGTTCGCCGAAAATCAGACGGCAGCATCTGCGAGCCGAGCGAGAATGAATCGGGATTGCCCATCGCAATCGATGACGGCATGGAGTACGACATCGTTCGGTTTAAGTTCGAAGTCGGAGATCTGGCCGTGCTCTACACCGACGGCATCAACGAAGCGATGGACGCCAATGACGCCGAGTTTGGAATCGATAGGCTGAGGAAACTGTCGGCGGCGCCCGGCGACGCCGACGCCATCAAGGACTCAATCGTGGACGCTGTCCTCCAGCATATTGGCGACGCTCCACCCTTCGATGACATGTGCTTGGTCGTGATCGAACGATTGACCGCAGCCGTCGCTCATCCGACAAAAAACCTGGATGACACGCTCGACGAAGACATTCTCATCGATACCGGCACGCCAAGCCAAGCATGAGTTCAAAGCAAAAACGCGCGGTCGTCATGTTCACGGGCCACGTCCAGGGCGTGGGGTTCCGGATGACGGCGGTCCACCAATCATCAGGCCTCGGCGTGCATGGTTTCGTCCGGAACGAGCCCGACGGCAGCGTGACATTGGACGTGGAAGGTCCACCGCGAGACGTGGCTGAACTTCTGCAGCGAATCGAAACAGCGATGTCAGAAAAGATTGACACCTTCACCGTCGACGATCGCGAGCCAATTGGCCGAACCGGCGGATTGGTAATCAAAAACCGTTAAGAACGTCTCAAAAAGACGACCCTATTGGAGACCTTCACGAGCGATGATGATTTCCGCACCCGTCGTCATCCGACGCAACTTGCGTGCAACTTCCGACTTTTCCATGGTCCCAGCCTTCGCCCTCGCCAACAACTTCGCAACTTTTTTCTTGCGAGTACGACGACGACGGATTTCGCGAACACGTTCAATTCCGGACGGCATGGATCAAATTCTCCGAGTGGCTTGTAGGGGTGCCGAAGTGTAGTGATCAAAAGTGGTTTGCGAAAGTGGGTCTCGGGAATCCAATCAGCACGATTTTCCTCCAAGACGTTGCCGAGCTCGCGAACGAATTATCCGAGATGATCAGGTGATGATCGTCGTGTCCGCCAATGACGATGGCTCGTTTTCGCAATCCTCGACATCATCAATCTGATGATCGATACGGCAGACAATCGCCGAGATGTTATCGCACCCCCCCGCATCGTTGGCTGCCTGGATCAGTTTCTTCGTGGCATCCTCGGCGGACGTCGATGACGAAACGATCGAGGTGATTTGGGCATCGTCGACCATCCCCGTCAATCCATCGCTGCAGAGAATCAAGACGTCGCCGACTTGCAGATGCGAACGAATCACCTCTGGGTGAACCTTTTCGCGTCCGCCACCTACACAATTCCATAAGACATGTCGCCAATTCGTCAACGCCGGATCATCAGCCAACATTCCACCTGAATCGATCAATTGCTGGGCGATGGTGTGATCGGTCGTCATCTGCCTTAGCGCACCATCTCTCAAAAGATAGCACCGGCTGTCCCCCGCATGAACGATAAACATCCGCGGCCACAGCACATAGGCCATCGTCACCGTAGTTCCCATGGATCGTTCACTTTGACCGCAAGGGCCCACTGAAACCGACCAAATCTTCTTTTGAACCTGCGTCAGACAGTTCGCCAGCTCTTCTTTAAAGTCCTGCTCGTCATCAATCGAGAGCTTCAAAAACCACTGCATCATGTCCAGCACGTACCGCGCCGACGCTTCGACCGCGGTACGGCTCGCCTGCTCTCCGCCATGGTGACCGCCCATCCCATCCGCCACGACCAGCAGACGTCCTTCCTGGCATCCCACCAAGGAGCTGGTTCGAGTCTCAGGGACATCCGTCTGATGCACAATCAGCTGACGCCGCAACTCGCCGACCAAAAAATGATCCTGATTCTCCGATCGCTTTCTTCCGATGTCACTCGCTCCGAAGACATCGAAATGATCACGCGAATTCTTCCGCGCCAGTTCAGTTTCCCTACCCTCCAAATTCATCATCGCCGAAATCCCGAAGTTAATGAGTATGCGAACCAACGGTGGTCCGGCACTGCGGATGCGACGATGAGCCCATCAAGCCCAATTGCGCAAGCACAAGTGTACCGACAATGGCGTCGAAACCTCGACATCGATGAAATCTCAATCAGGAATTCTGGACGGAGGGGCTGGTGACCTTTTCGAGCGGTTGACCGCAACATTCCATCACAGTCTTGCAATCTTGACAGTCACAGCCTTTCGTCACATGGACTTCGAACTCGCACTTGCCACATCGATACATATCGCCAATTTCGGGAGCTTCCATCATCATTCCCCTGTTGAGCGTCGAGCGTCACTGACCCGCAAGCCGCCTGTTATGAATCACGAGAGATCCACATTGGATCTCTCAACGGTCTTCAAACATCATGCAAAACGCATTCCATATTCGATTGGAGACAAGGTCACCGCAAATCGGCAGCACGACCGCTACCTCACCCACCCGCCTCACAACCGCGATTTCAAGCGTTTTGCGAATAGATCAAGACCGTGTAGGGCGGCAACTCGATTTTCGCGCTGTGAGACTGATGATCATAGGGCTCTTGAGTTGCTTTGATGTCGCCGCTCGCATTGCCTTCAAAATCGTCGCTGTAGATCTCTCGATCACTACTGAATCGACGCTTCCATTGGCCGCCTGATGGAAGGCCAAATTGATAGTGATTCAAATGGTCGTTAGAAAAGTTGATGATCACGATGGTATCGTCACCGGCACCGCCGTCGAAGCTGCGCCGGAAGCCAACCACTTTGTCATGATTATTAAAGTGAAACACATCAACATGCTGTCCGGTCAAACCCTTCGTCACCGAGTCTTGGTTGAGCCTCAGCCGAATCAGTTTCTGGGTCATCTTGATGATCCCGCGATGCGTTTTCGCCTTTTCCCAGTCGAGCTCGTCTGCATCTTGAAACCAGCCGTCTTCCAAAAATTCTTGACCTTGAAAGATCATGGGAATCCCCGGGGCCGTCATCACCAGCGCTAAGCCGAGAGTCGCTCGTTTTTGTGCATACCAGTTATCCGGATCATCCTCGTTGACTTCGCTGGGCACACGCGACTTGCCATTGGCAACCTCGTCGTGCGATTCGGTGTAGACAACACGCTGGAACGCGTCCATGTTGTACGCATGGTTAAGTGCATCGCGAACCTTATTCATGTCACGCGACGCGTCATCGACCTGAGTGATCACATCGCGAATCGGGTGCACGAACTTTGCATCCCACTGGGTTGCAAAACCCGCTCCCCCCTCGATATCCGACTTCGTCAAGTAAGGATTGTTTTGCAAATCCTCCGCAATCGTAATTGCCGAAGGCTTAAAACTTTTGACTTCTCGATTGACCCACTGCGTCAAACCCCATCCTTCCGGAATTTCCTGCTTACCGC
Organism: Pirellulaceae bacterium; assembly: GCA_963781095.1. Classification (GTDB taxonomy): domain Bacteria; phylum Planctomycetota; class Planctomycetia; order Pirellulales; family Pirellulaceae; genus Rubripirellula. The sequence continues at coordinate 27,912 of CAWAEA010000010.1, read as the reverse complement.
TGGCGTCGACGCTGCGAATGAACAACGTCATGTCATAACGTAGTCCGTCGACATGGTAGTCTTCCAACCACATCATCGCGTTATCGCGAATGTAGGATCGGACCTCTCCACGCCCGTAGTCCGGTCGCGTGTCACCCCAGGGCGTCACGCTGCGATAGTCGTTGTAGAAATAGATCCCGCCTTTATCGTTCTCGCTCCATCCATCGAACTGCCAAAGATCTAAATCACTGGGTCCGAAATGGTTGTAGACCACGTCTGTGATGACGGCGAAGCCGAATCGATGCGCTTCACGAACGAACTTTTTGAAGCTGAGTGGCCCTCCGTACGCTGATTCGATCGCGAATGGATGAGCCGGATTGTATCCCCACGAGAAATCGCCAGCGAATTCTGCGATCGGCATGATCTGTAAAGCGTTGACGCCAAGATCTTTGAGGTACTTAAACTTATTCGCGAAATCGTCGAACGTCCCCACCCGGTCTTCCTCGCCGCGGAAAAAAGTTCCGACATGCGTTTCGAAAATCACCAATTCGTTCCAAGATGGCATCTGGAAGTCATCACCCTGCCAATCAAATTCTGGATCGTGGATGACACCGCTTCCGACCGAATTGGTGACCTCGCGAGCACGCGGATCAATCCGTTGAAATGTTTGCCCGCCGTTTGTCAACTCGTACTTGTATTGATCACCCGGTTTGGCTTCGGGAATCAAGACGTACCAACACCCATTGTCTTCACGAAGCATCGGAGACTCACCCGATTTCCAATCATTGAAATCGCCCACGACGCAGACCGATTCCGCGTTGGGTGCCCAAACCCTGAACGCCACTTCGCCGTCAAGGACGATGGGCCCCATCCCGCTAACCGATGGCTTTGACTTCCTCGAAGGCTCTTCGCTCCGAGGACTCTCTCCGGCGATCGCTTGCGTCGGTGGCTGAGTTGATTCGATCGAAATTGTTCGCTTCATTCGCGTGTGTCCTAATCAAAACTTATTTAAATTGTTTAACGGAGTGAACAAAGAATGTCGTGCGGTAAACGATCCCGAATACGCGGTTTCGTTCGCAGCTATTGAAATTGATGTTCCCTAGGTAACGCACTCTGGTCCCATGTACATCTTGATTGCCGATGGAACCACGTTGAACTGAACGGGCTCTTTATCCACGACCTCGCCATCAATGGTAAACCGCATTGGCGGATCGGACACGATCTCGAGAGACTTTGCATGTCGAAACACGACGTGCTCACTTTCAAGAAAATGGTTCGCTAGATTGCTGGCCACGATCTCGATCATGTCGGTGAGCGTGCCGTCACGGATCATGATGATGTCGAGCAGACCATCGGTGGGTGACGCTCTCGTGCGCGACCTCAATGCCGCCCGCGTTTGTTTTTCCATTTGCCACCAAAATGGCCCAAGATTCAAAATCATCAAAGCACTCGCCATCGCACTTAACCTGCACCCGGTAAGTACGCATATCGGGTAAGACGTCCACGGCACCACGTATGTAGCTGAAGGCACCCCAGCGAGATTTGACCTCGTCGGTCATAGCCTCACTGACGCGGACACAATTTCCTCCCGCGGCGATATTCGCGAAATATCTCTCAAAATCAAGACCGTGCATCTTCACCACGTCCACGCCAACCGGAGTGCTTTCTAACAACTCCACCGCTCCTTCGATCGTGTCGGGAACTCGCAGCGAGCGTGCGAAATCGTTCGCCGTGCCGAGAGGGATGATTCCCATTGCGGGGCGTACGCTCTCATCAATCGACATCAATGCATTGACTGTCGCGTTGACAGTCCCGTCACCTCCGGCGGCCAAGACGGTCGCGGCAACATCCGACTTTTTACGCCCGTCGCTCGGAGATTGTCCAAGCGTTTCGCTCGTTTCGGAAACGCAAGGTTGCTCCAACGCGGTCTTCAGGTCGCCCACAAGATCGTCAGTCTCGTCAACCGCGATCCAATTCGTGTGATACTGGCTTAGGCGAGTCCGCAATTCCGATACCTGGTCCGCCCGACCCGAGCCGGAATTCCAAATCACGACAAGGTTAGAGACCTTTGGTCGACTAGCGTGCGCCGTCATTCTTCTGACTCCTCCCTCGCCGGCGGTGAGGTTGCTTCAATCGCGACGAGATCCTCGATGACGCGGTAGAAATGAGTTGAACCGGCTGGCACTAACCATGAATCGCCCTTTTTGAGATGTGCCGTTTCACCGTCAAGATTGAGCTCAAGTGAGCCGCTGACAACGTATCCCACCGTTTCGTAAGGCCGCGTATGTGGCTCACCCTTGATGCCGGCGGGTTCATGCCATCGTCGCATCGCGACCCTCTTTCCATGGGCCAAATGGGCTTCCCCCATGTTACCGATTTCCACGTCGTCACTCGATGTGATCTTTGGAATAGTCATATGAGCTCGGAGCTTGAATGAATAAGGGAATGAGGTGGTACAGAAAACGAATCATCAACCATCACGAGCACATTGGTGGTTCTCGATGCACCGATGGTGCATTGGAGAACACGTTAATCCTTGACAAGCTGGAATCTTGGGCAAGCCGGATCTTCACCGGACTCGCCTCCGGTTCGCAAGGCGCGTTCAACTTGGACCAGAGAACAAGGCGATCCAAGCCGCCTCAGCCTCTGCAAACAGCCGAATGGATCGACCAAATCGGCTGTAAAAACGAACCACGAACACTTAAAGCAAAAGTTCAACCGACCCACACATGCCTTCCTCGATCGCGTTCTCAAATTTTGAGAACAGCTACCATGATCGTTGACAATCAATTCGTGCGCCGATTACTTGCGAGAGTTCTCGAATGCCTTGACTTGCTTCTCGGCCTCTTCTTTCTGCTATGCCGTATCGCTCTTGCACCTTGCCGACGAGCTCTTCACGCTTGCCGTCAATGCGGTCGAGGTCGTCGTCGGTCAGTTCGCCCCACTGTTGTTGAGCCTGACCTTTAAATTGTTTCCACTTTCCAGTGATCTGATCCCAATTCATCGCAATGTTCCAAGTGTGAGGTAAAAGTTACGTCAACTGCATCGATCACATGCTGTCGTGATCGACGCCAACCTCTCCAATGCAATTGGCGGACCAATTCTCACACTATTCGTCGACGTCGACAGAAAGCGACCCGTCATCGACATCTCTCTCGATGGCAACTCCGCCATCGGGCGTGTCAACGTCCAAAACAGTTTCTTTTTGAGCGCAACCGACGACGACAAAACCAATCGTCAATGCAGAGATAATCAAAACCAGATTGCTAATTTCACGAGTACGTTTCATTGCTTTTCCTAGAAGGAGATAGAAGGAGATTCAGTGGGTTACAATTCATTCATCGATTTCATCCCGTGATCGCAGTCAGCCGATCATCGGGATCACATTCACGCAACAATGGCCGGGACCGAGCGAATGGCTCGATCCGCAATCCAACGTGACGCATGGCCAAGCTTGAGACCCTCGAGCGGCAAGAAGATCGAAATGACGCCATCGCGCCTTCGTGGTCAACGGGGTCGCTCGGGAGCGACGCGTTCGAGTTCCGACAGAGAGTTCACGACAATCTCGAGGGTCTGTTCCATCGCTTCAGTTTCCCCATCGGCAACTTGTCGATAGAGAATATCGAGCGACATGCTCGCGACATGCAGACTGTTACAGAGGGCGTGGCGACGCACCGACCTCTGGTGATCATCCAGCTCGTCGGCGGAGACGCTGGGCCAATCCTTGGCAACAAAACCTTCCCCCAGAAACGCTTCTGGCGTCCGGACGTTGATCATGGTCGGCTTTCCGTCATGTCGAACGACATCGATGCTGACGTCAAGTTTTGGAAAAAAGATCTCTTCGTGTTGGTTCATCGATGCGACCATGGTTGCCGATTCCCTTCGCGTATTACTGACTGATCCGGACGATCAGAAAGCATTTGCCGTGCCAAAATGCGTCGGTCACTCGAGTCTGACGAGCGGATTCTTGTTTTGGCAGGCTGGGCAACTTCGCTCATCGGGGGACCGATGATTAGCTCTCGTCGCTCGATTCGGCCGAGAACTTGCCTTCGCTTTCCGAGGGTTCATTTTCGGATTCTCGCGACTCAGCGATTCTCGCAACTTCGGAAACGATGGCTTGGGCAGTTCGCAATTCAATTTGCGAAAACCAACGAATGTTTCCGGTGTACTTGCTCTCGACGCGATTTTTTTCCGCCAGTTCTTGCCAAGACAAGTTATCCATGATGTGCCACGCAGCAGCTTGTGCCGTGTTTTGCGTCACTTGTCCATAACCCAACGATTCGCACAACACACGTACGCTTGGGTCGTTGGTGAATTGATCGAGCGGAACCATTTTGTAGGCCATCCGCGGATTTGGATCAGGCTTGCCGTGTTCGAGGCAAACGGTCTGTACCGCGACCTTCATCATTCGCTCGGGTGGGACTCGCATGAAGCCGCCACCGCCGCCGCCCATGCCGCCGCCACCCATGCCGCCGCCGCCCATTCCGCCGCCGCCCATGCCACCACCACCGGCTTGACCACCCCCGCCGCCACCGCCCATTCCGCCGCCGCCCATGCCTCCGCCGCCCATCCCACCGCCGCCCATGCCCATGCCCATGCCTTGACCTAAGATCGGTACGCTCGCGAAAGCTTCGGGCAGTTTGAGCGTGAGCGGTTGCTCGGTGAGGTTACGGACAAGCACGTTGGCTTTGGTCGCGTCTTGGGGAATGATTTTGACTTCGATTTGGCCAGCCTCCATTGCCGCAAACCATTCGGCCGTCACCACGGCGGCTTCATCTTTCGCTCGATCCGCCATTGCGGAAAGCGGTGTCGCGAGCACCGAAAGTGCCGTGGCTGCGAACGCGAGGGTGGCAGTTCGAAGTGATGTCGCGGGGCGAGATGGCGAAGGCAGAAGAGTCACGAACACGTTCCTTTTAGAATTGGTTTCGCCTCGCCGACCGCGGGCGAAGAGTTACGACGCGGATGGCACAGAGTGAAGGAGTGGAAAATCGGGCGATTCGATTCTCGCGTTATCATAATCCCGCCAAGGGGTTCAACCAAGCAGAAACGTGCCCGCACCCAATAATCTCGACCTTGCGGGATATTTTTCCAGGCTGGAATCCACAGAATCGTCAAAAAACGAACCGACTCTACAGAATCAATTCCCAAACCGAACCCGCATCGGTCACTTCGAAACAGATTTTGGTCAACTGCTGGACCAGCGTTTTCTTCTCGGAATCGACCGCCGTCTCGACCTTTTGAATATTTCGTGCCGCCAACGACTGCATCGCCCCGGCGACCAAGTAGCTCTCGGCCGCCGAGAGCTCGCCTCTGGCCTGCGCGGGGCCCAGATCCAGGATCGCCGTGGTCGGGCTGAGCACCTCAGCTTCGGGATCGCTGAACCAAAATTCAACTTCCGCGAGTGGCGGCCCGTCCCGCATCGATAATCGAAACTGTTCGATGTCGATGTGGGAAAGGCCCGAGGCTCGGCGGCGGACGTCGGGAATGGTGGTGAAAGATTCCAACTTTGCCGTCCGACGAAACTGCAACACCTCTCGGCTTACCGGCGGTCGGTAAAACAGAATCCCAGCGACCATCCTGACCAGTGATCGCCGAGGAACAAATCCGAATTTTTCAAGAACATCACCGGTTCGACTGTCGAATTGGGGGATCCCGATGCCGTGGCCGATCGGTTCGAGTCCCGCATAACCGAACGTTTCGTCACGAGCCACACCAGCGGTCACCATCTTGAAACCGCCCGCTCGTGCGCGAAGTAGCAATTCTCGCAGCAATGCGTCGTCGACGTCGCGGCTGACTTCCGGCGAAATGCAGGTCGCGGGCATCACTGCGGACGCAATGTCAAAATCCGATAAAAATTGAGTCCAGCCGACGACGACTCCATCAAGCTGGGCCACCAAGAGCGACTGGGCATCGAAGAACGTGCGAGACACAATCGCTTGCTCAAGCCGGGCCAGATTGACGTTCGGCGGATGGCCGACGGCCGACCAATGCGCAACCCAAACGCGTAGCAGATCCGGCAGATCGTCGTTGCGGAAGGAGCGGATGGCTAACACGCGTGGCTCGTGCAGATTGGAAGAGTCGGCGGTCGCAAATGGCGACTGCTCTGGCGTCATGGAATGATGCCACAGTTGGGTACTCCCATGAAGCCGCCTTTGCAGAGGCACTAGCAATTGCCTCCCATTTTTTGAAAAAAAAACGGCGAGGCAACCTCGAAAGGCTGTCTCACCGTTTGTTTCAAAAACCACGAGAGGATTCAGATCATCGGTCGCCGCAATCCCACTCGACGACAACCCATTCACCTACCGCTCAACTTTTCAGGGTTTCGTCGCAACAAAACCCCTAGCACCGGACCATCGACACTGATGATCCTTGCCGGTAGATGTAAGGATCGGCCGATTATGGCGCTGGCTCGGATCGTATGTTTGGAATCGAGCATCCGGCATGGACTTCGTGCCTCGTGGCGCGATTAAGTCGACTTTGCGGGCCGCCGGATTTTGGTTCATCCGCCCGACTGCGTCATCTCTGATAGATCGGCAGGTAGTGATAGCGGACACTCAACGCGAGCAGCGTCAGCGCGGTAGCGTAGACGGTTCCCACGTTGCGTTCTTCACCACTGCGTGCGATCCACGATCCGTCCCCCTGTTGCAGTTCGAGCATCAATTCGGGCACCAGTTTGTCAGCCGTTTCCGCGAACTTTCCGGCGGCCTGGTGCATCGCTTGGGCGTAGTAATAGATGCCGTAGTAGAAAAAACGATCATTCAATTTTGGTGGATTCTGTAGCAGCCACTCCGACGCACCGGCGACCAACGGTGAGTCGTATTGGCCGCAGACCTGCATCGCCAACAAGCCTGCCGCGGTCATCGTGAATGAGGGATGGTAAGTTCCCGGCGTGTAGGTGAATCCGCTCACCTTGTCGCGAGGCAACCCTTCCGAATCCAGCGGCGACGCGTAAGAAAACCTCAAGTAGTCGAGCGCCTGATCAATCGCCTCGCCCGGAACCTCCATCCCGTCATTTTTGGCTGAGCGAAGGGACATCAATTGCCAAATCGATACCGACAAGTCCGAGTCATGGCTGTCGGGGGTGTAGCGCCATCCGCCGTTGAGTTTTTCGGGTTTACGTACCTGTTGAGCCGCCAAGATCAACTTGATTGCATCAACGAGCGATTCGTGAATGTGCGCATTTTGGTCGATGGTGGCCCCCATGCCCAACATTTCGGTCAACATCAACGTCACAATTCCGTGACCATACATCCGCGATCCATCTCGCCCCCCAAAGTACCCCTCCATCGATTGGTGATTGGGGTCGAGAACGAAATCGATCGCGCTCTGCATCGTTCGGCCTCGCTCGGTCACCGCCGACGGTTGCGTTCCGATCGCGGCCATCGCCATCACCGCGAGCGCCGTCATCGCCACGTCGTGACCACGGTCGGCAATCGCCCCCTCGGCACGTTGCGTTTTGACGAGATAGTCCACACCCGATTGGACCGCGCGATCGACATCATCTTTCAAATACAAAGACGACGAGAATGCAATGTCCGCGTCATCGGCCCGCAACGTTTGCGTCATGATCGGTCCGGCAGCCAACCACGAACCAAGTCCCAGCAAACATCGCCGCCGGTTCGGCGTAAAACGTGTAGGATGACTTTTGAAATTTGGGTCTGGCGAGGTGACGTGAGTTGAATCTCTTGAAATCATCGGTTCATTCTTTTGCGTTGGAGCCGGCTTCGATCTTTTCGCCAGAAGCTTGTTTGGCGATGGCGCGAAAGTAGGCTTCGATTTCGCGGCGATATTGCACCGGGACGTTTGGAGCGGCCGATTCGGCGGCATCATTCGTGCGCCGCTCTCGCAATTGTCCCCACTGGACGCCCGCTCGATCGATGTTTCTCGAATCGACGGTGCCACCGTCGGGCATTTCGCCAGCCCCCGATTCGGTGCCGGGCATTCCGGGTGGCGAAGGATCGTCCGACGGTTTCCCGGGCGGACCCGATTTCCCAGGCGGTCCTTGGCCGGGCAATGCGGGATCAATCTTCGTCTGCCGTTTACGAGCGGCAGCTTGCTTCTGGGATTCGATCAAGCCCGACAACGTGGGTGAGGCCTCGGCGGCCGTCGGCGGCTTTCCGCTCGGATTTTGTCCCGGAGAATCGCCGGACTGGCTTTGTGCCTCGCCCTCGCCTTTCACCTTCGCCTTTCCCTTCGCCCTCACCTTTCCCTTCGCCCTCACCTTCGCCGGCTTGCGAATCTGGCGACTCGCCCGGCGGGGTCGATTGCGAAGACGGTTTTTGGGCCATTGATCGATCGAGTTCGTCGAGCGTTTGGGCTAGCTGTTTGGCTCGTTGCTGGGTCAATTCACTTGGTGGGGTGGAACCGGGTGGCAATGGAACAGGGTCTTGTTTCGGATCGCCGAATTTCTCCCCCAGCGCGTCCGCCGCATCCTGGATCGCTTTTTGAGCGGCGGTCAGTTTGCGACTCGCCTCAGGCGATTGGTCCGCCGCTTCGCCGGCTTGCTTGAGCGACTCCGTCGCGCTCGCCGCCGCTGGGCTGGCCCCTTCGTCGATCGCCTTGGCCGACTCATCGAGGGCCAGCGATTGACGTTGGCGGTCGAGACGTTCCTCGTGTCGGGAGGCACGCTTCAAACTCTCCGACGCCGCATCGACGTCGGCCGCCACCCGCTGCTGTTGCTTCGCTAACGACTGGGTTTGTTCCGGCGGTGCACGCAATTGATTTCCGACGTCGGCTCGCTCCGCCAATTGGGTCAATTGTTGCTGGATTTGTTCCAACTCACTTCGAGCATTGGCCGCCATTCTCTGGCCCAGTTCGGCGGCTGGATTGGGTTTGTCAAGCAATCCTACCGGTTCTTTCTCGAATCGTTGTTGCCGCTCTTTAGCCTCGCTTTTCATCGTTTGAGCGAACTTGGCCGATTCCCGCGCCGCGTCTTCCGCTTGGCGACCTTCATCCATCCTCGCCGCGGTGCGCTCGATCTCCTTGTTGATTGCCAAATGGCGGTTGGGTTCTTTCTTGAGAAGTCCCTCGGCGTTGTCCCGATCGCGTTTGGCATCTCGTTGTTTGCGTTGCGCCGCTTGGATTCGCCGATTCGCATCGCTATCGATTTTTGACCAAGCGTTCTGACGTGCCGCGTCCGCCCGCGCCATTTGAGTCAACGCATCCCTCTGGGCCCGCTCCCATTGTCTCGCTTTCTGTTCGCGTTGTTTGTCGTTCTGGTCCGTCAACGATTCGTCGGATGCGTCCGACGCTGCCTTGTCAACCTCCGCGAGCAATTGGGAAGCGAGGTTGACCGCTTCGGTCATTTGATTTGTCGCCTCTTGAATCTGGTTCAACGGTGAATTTTGGTCGGCGAGTTGTTTGATTCGTTCGGTCGTTCGGTTGAGTTGATCGCGGATAGCATCGAGCGATTCCTTGGCCGCCGGAGAATTGGCCGTTTCGATCGCTCGCTCGGCTGTGGCGAGCAGCGAATCGTTGATCGTCGCAGTCCGCTGGGCGACATCGGAAAGCCGAAGCGCGGCCCGAATCTTGTCCTCTTGAAACGCCTCGTCGCTACGCTCGAGCGCGCGATCCAGATCGGCCTCGTCCCGCGCCGATTGGTCGAGCGATTTCTGGGCGGCCTCCACCGCTTGGTTTGCAATGTCCGACAACTCGTTTTGCATCGGCGGGTTGCGTTTGAGTTCTTCCTCAAGTCGCGTCAACAAATCCTTGGGGCGACTCTGCGCCGCTTCGGCCATGTTTTTAGCTTGCTGATAACGTTGCTGAAGCTCATCAGCGATTTGCAGGTCGTTTTCGGCTTGTCGCAATGATTCGCGAGACTCGGCCACGTCTTCGCCATTCGCAGCCTTCTCAAAATGCTCAGCGGTTTGCCGCAACGACTTCGACAATTCTTCCATCGCCGCTTCGGCCTTCTCCAATGCATCGTCACGCTCGGCTTCGTCCGATGATGGTTGGCTCGCATCCGCCATTGCGGCGTCGGATCGCTCCATCGCGTCTTGCACTTGGGCCGCCGCCGCGTCCGCATCTCGAGCCAATTGCCGCTGCGGTTCCGATGCCAAATCGGCGGTGTTGGCGAAGTTCACTAATTCCTGAAGCGTTTCTTTCACATCCTCCGTCGCCGTTTCGTGCTCCGCGGCAAGCTCTTGCACCGTGGGCGGCGAAGGGTCGGGACGCTGTTGGACATCTTTCTTAGTCTGTTCAACTTTCTCCGCCGCCTTGTTCGCCTGTTCGGGCAACGACAGGATGTATTTTAAAATGGTCGCCCGTGCCTCATCGACCAACGGGTTTAGACCATCGCTCGCGACAAACAGATCCGCGTGGAGCGACTCCAATGACGCGTCGGCGGCAATGATTTCGTCGCCGGTCCAGCGACGCTTCGTCGTGCGATCGCGGGCGGCGCGGAAGTCATCGTTGTAGCGGGTTCGATCGATCGGCTCGATCAAATTCCAATCGACCTTGGCTTCTCGGAGCATTTGGACCGGCGCCTCTATCGCCGCCGAAAATCGCTCCAACCATATCGGGTGACCCCATTTCGTGACGGGCTCGGCCACTAATCTTCGCTCGGCATCCCACAACGCCTTGATTTCACGCAGCCCCATTTCGGTTTGATGTGCGGCTTCGATGACCAGGAACGCAGCGGCTAGTTTTTGGTGAATCGCGGTTGCCGGCTCATCACGGTAGGCGACAAAACCGGCTTCGGTCACATTTTCGATCGCCCGTTTGATCCGATTCAAGTCCGCGGCATATTCCAAGTCCACGGATGCGAGCGAGCGATGCAGTTTTTCGTCACTTTCGACGCGTTTGACAAAATCGCTTTTGAATTTTTCGAATTCGTGGTCATGCCATGCGGCATCACGCACGGATTGGGCCGCCAGCGACGAATCTTTTTCATTCTCCAAGCGCTGTCGCGAATCATTTGACGCTCGACCCGCCCGCTCCATCGATTCGATGGTTCCGCTAATCGGACCGATTTCTTTTTGGATGTCCCGCACCATCGACTGGATCGTTGACGACAATCGATCGTCGTTCAGCGCAGTGGCGTACTTGTTCATCGTTTCGCTTGCGAACGACGCGATCAAGTCGCGCAGTTGACCCTCGGGCCGCATCTCTCGCGTCAATTCATCGAACCGGTTCTGCCAATTATCGGACCACTGAATCCAATGGCCGGTGAAATGCCGGAGCGTCGACTCCGGCATGGTCATTTGATGTTGATCGATCAAGCGGTTGATCTCTTTCATCCGTCCGGCAACGACTTTTAAGTAACGCCCGAAACGGTCGAAGGGCATCTTGGTCCCGTCCGCGATCTCCGCCTGTGTCAATGGGCGTAGACTCTGGTGCAACGCGGCGACGTCGGACGCCATCGCGATGGTGAAGCGAATTCCGAAGTGGCTGCGCATCAATTGATCGACCCGTGATGCTTGAGCCTCGATTTTCCGTGCGAGTCCGGCAGCTTGACGCAATTCTCGTTGACGGGTTTCCTCCCAAGCCGGCAGAGTCTCCTCGGAGGCGAGAGTTGCCGACGCCATTGCATGTTTGAGGGACCGATCCAGATCCGCGAGTCCGCGACCTACCAATTCGATCGTCCGCCCGTCGGACAACTCAGAGGTCTGTCGAAGTTGTTGTTGCAGACGATTCATCAAAGGATCGGTAGCGGCCGTCAAGTCATCCAAGTCTGATTGCACCGATTTGATTGCATCGACATCCATCGACTCGAACGCGATTTCCATTTCTTTGCTTCGTGCGGATGCCTTGCCGGTCCATTCACCGACCAGGGTGGTTAACTCGGCCAACCGAGCAAGTTGGACGTGCCGGTCACGATCGAACTCGTCGTCCGCGATGAGCAAATCAATGAAGGGAGATTCACCTCGCTGGCCCAATCGATCAATCGCAACCAAACGCACTCGCACGACGTCGCCGCCGATCAATTTGGACGCTTCGAGATTGGCCCGCTCTCGATGCAACAAATCCCAGTCCGACTCGATTTCAATTTGGCGGTCGGGTTTGGTGATGGGAACGTCAATTTGGATCAACGGTTGATCATTGACTTGGAACTCTTGCACGATTCGGTCCATCGGCAAATCATCGACCGCGCTCGCGGACAATGAAACGAGTTCCAACGGCGAGACCATCAACTCATTGGCTTGGCGGGGCGACCAGCGGATTGTCGGCGGCCGATCTGGAATGGGGACGATCGTGTTTTGGGGACTGAACGGATTGTTGAGCCCCGACCGTTGGCTGGTGGCGTCGATTTGGTATTGGGCGGACGTCTTGATCGGAACCATCGTTCGGTAACGAGTCTGTGACTCGTCAACAGGTTCAAGCGGAGTGACGGGGCCGCGTGATCCGAAACGGATCTTTGCGTTCTGGACGGCTTCATCGAATCGAACCGTCAAGTCGGCGCGAGTGCCGACGATCGCCTCCAAATCGCCATGCTCGGCTTCTTCAACGCGATCATCCAGCTTGGCATAGTTGGGGAACTCATATCGTTTCTCAAAAGCGACCACGCGGGGACGCGGCAACGGGGTCAGGACGTGCCATAATGTGATTGCATCACCTGCCATCACAGAATATTGAACCGGAGAATTACCGACCAACACGTTTGCGGCGAACAGCTCATCATCCCGGCGCGTCATGACCGTTTGGCCGTTGGCGCCGTCGTCGATCCGCCATCGCAGTGTGACCGTTTCTGCACCGCTACCTCCGACGCGAGCGATCACCGCAACGGCATCACCCTGGGCCACAAAGCCGGTCGCCGGATCGGGAGCGACGATTTGCAAGGTCGTCAATGAAGCTCGCTGGATCGCCAATCCCGGCAGCATCGCGCGGGCGAAACGTCGTGCGAATTGGGCACGGGGTATCAATGTCAATGTCGCCGTGATCAAGACCACGACCATCGCCGCCAACATCCATCGCTTGATCAAACGAATGGGCAACAACTTGACCGGATCGATCATCGAGGTGCGGCGACCGACGCTGGATTGCAGTCGTGCTCGAAATTCTTCGGACCCGTTCGCGGCATTCGGATCCGCCAATTCGACCGCGGACAATAAATCTTCTCGCAACCGTGGATCGGCGGACTCCAATTGGCGAGCGATACTGCGTGGATCTTGGGGGCCAAGATGCCTCAGTCCGAATTGCCACGCCGAGGCCGCCACGATGGCGTATCCCAGCACGCTAAGCGTCCATCGAAGAACGTCCGCCAGGATCCACACATAATCGAAAATCGCAATCAATGAGGCGACCGCGATCGCGGTGATCACCGCCGCCGCCACGCCCCGGACGATCAACAGGTTTCGACGTCGCCGCGTAAACCGCTCCAAAGCCGAGGAAGTGCTTGGGTTTAGACGAAGGGACGCCGAGATGTCTCTGGTTACGGATGCCATCGTTACACCAACCCCGCCCGTTTGCGCAAATACCATTCCACTGCGAGAACGATCATGATGGCCCAAAACCAGTAATAGGACTGCCAAACTAAAACGTCGGACTCGACAATCGTTCCGGACGACAACGGCTTGAGTAAATCAAGGACTTCTGTGGCGGATGATTCGTGCACCGAAATCCCGCCGCCGGCAGCCGCGATCTCCGATAGCGCACCGCGATCGAGGCTGACTCGGTTCATTTCGAAGTTATCTTTATCGCCGATCCAAAACGGCGTCGAAGCTTGCAAAGCGACGCTGTCAAAGCCGCTGGCGCGAACCCGAACTTGATAACTTCCCTCGGCGAGTTGGCCGGTCGACGCCCGGTACGTTCCACGTGCCGGGTCGTCAATCGACATCGGTACGATCGCAACGATTTCGTTGTCCGAGATCACCACCGCATCAACAGTCGCATCACCGACCGGTTTTCCCTCGGTGTCTTGCAAACGGGCACGAATCAGCGGCGATTGGCCGGGAAGGTATTCGATTCGGTCGGTACCCAGCGAGACGTACTCGTCGCTGGCGGAATAGGGTGGCTGCATTGCTGCGGCGACCAATTGGTTCCAAAAACGAGCATGGAATCGGTCCGCCACTTTGTATCGCCATCGCCACGATTGGTCGGACGACAGATAAAAAACACGTCCCGCACCGAACAATCGAGTCGCCAACCATGGCGATCGCGACGAATCGGGACGTACGACATCGGCCCACGATTCGGCACCCTCTTGAAGTTCCACGTCGACGGCCGATTGGGGAGGCGGTAACTGACTCCATAATTCTTCCAGGTTGGTTTGTTCATTGCCCAGTTTGAACACCGATTGCTCAAACCCCAACCGCGTCGGCTGAATGGATCCGATCGACACGATCTCGGGCTCGACAAACCGCACGGGCACCAAATCACTTAAGAAGTCGTTAGCCAGTCGGGCAACACGGTTGAATCGACCGTCAATCACGATCAAACCGCCGCCGCGGGTTACGAACTCGCGGATCACGCTCGCGTCCGATGCATCGAATTGTTCGGGTGGAATCTCTCCCAATACGATCACGTCGTATCTCCCCATCGCTTCGCGCGTTTGCGGGAACTCACCTGGTTCATTGCCGCGTTTGAGCCTCAAATCGTCGGTGCCGGGCCCGTAGAGAATCGTATCAACCGACCACGACGGATCGCGGCTAAACACGTTTCGGACGTAACGCATCTCCCATCGACTCGATCCATCAAGAATCAACATCCGTCGATCTCGAGTCGATGCGGCCACGCGAAAGGACACGCGGTTGTTTTCGATGGTCCGATCACCTTGAACGGGGTCCAACACCGCTCGCAAGTCCATCACGATCGTGCTAACTCGGACGCCACGAGGAGAATCCGAATCGAGACTCGCAAGCACCGACTCGACATCGATCGAGAAAGGAATCGACTGCGTCGCGTTGGAAGTCGCGATCGCCGACGATTGCCAAACCACTTCGCCTGTCGATGCCGATTCGATTCGCAGGTTGAATTCGCTGCCATCCAAACCGAACTGGTTCGTCAAAATATTACCAGTCAATGTGCCGTCTGATGCGACCGCATCGGGATGCTCGACTTTCACGATCGCGGCTTCGGGCGGCTCACTCTCGCTTCCCACGCCGATCGTGTGAACGACGGCGCCCATTGCTTGAAGCGTGCCCGCCAAGTCGACCGAGGATCGACCGGCGATCGACTCGTCTGGCGCAGATCGACCGGCATTGTTGCGGCCATCCGACATGATCACGAGGGCGGTTTGATTCAGCGGTGCGCTGGTGTCTCTCTCAGCAACGGATCGTTGGTTAACGAGCGGCGTCATCGCGGAACTCAGATCGGTGCGATTTCCCGACGGCTCAATTTCCAAGTTGACGCCGCGTGCGTCCATCGCATCGTCGGTTCCCGTCACAACGTTTGTGGCATCGCGGCTGGACCACACGGTCACCGGGTCACCGGAATTGAACGCGACGACTTCGACGTCATGCGTCGCACGAAGCGCGTCCAGCCATCCGGCGTCGTCGCCACTGCCGACGAGCATTTGCGTCGCACGCTTTAAACGATTGGGGTTGATGGACGCCGCATCACTGTCGGTCACGCCCATGCTTTGTGACGCGTCGACCGCAAAGATCACGTGACCGAGCGTTCCGACCGTAACTCGTCGGTGCCAAACCGGGCCCGCCAAAACGAGGATCACCATCACGACCGCGGCGGCGCGAAGAGCGGGCAGGGCGTAACTCAGCGGACCTTCAAGCGCACGTGTCTCCCGCGAGTAGAGCCAAACCACCAAGGCGCCAGCGACGATGGACATCGCAAGCACCCACCAAGGCGACAAATCTCCGGCGAAGCGAATCGACGCGATCATCATCGAACCTCCGCAATCGGTCGGCCGGTGATCGGTCGGTTGGGGGTTCCCCCGGCCGTCGATTTACGCCGGCCGATCCCACGTTGTTCGAGCAACAATTCGCCGACCAGCCCACACAATAGCGCCACCAACAACCAACGCCACACTTCGCGACCGAATCGGCGCGTCTGGTCGGCTGAGGAAAAAGAATCCAAGTCTCGGTAAACCGTTGCACCGACTGACTCCGCGGCCGCGTCCAGGCGGGACGGATCAACGCCGCGAAGTTGCGATTCGATGGCCGGCACCTCCGCCACGCGTGTCGTACGCGTCACCACCGATTCCCCGTCGACCAACCGACGAAGTTCGCGAAATTGGTAGATTCCGCGCAACGATGCGTTGGCCACGCCGATCCAATCACGCCGTTCGCTCAATTCTTCGATCGGTGATTCCACACCCTCAGGTGTTTCGACCGTGTACGACGGAGCAAACGATTCGTCAATCTTGACGTCCGCCGGCCTCAGCGAAGTCAATTCTCGGATCGGGACCGAAATGGGCGAACCGACGTTGACCGTTGTCTGCTTTTGGGATCCGGCTAAGTCCAACACCAATTGCTGCATCATCGGCAAGTAAGACAGCCGCGTTGGTAAATTTGTCCAAGACACGTCACAGGGGATCGCAAACTGAACGACTTGTCCGAGTCCGCGGCGGGCACGCACCACCAAGGGATCCCCCGACGCCATCGCCAGCAACACGTTTGCTTCCGAGGGCTCGACTACTAATTTGCGGTACTTGGTCACCTCGACATCGTCCAGCGCCCCGACACCGCCGTCTGCACCGGAGCTCGATCCGATGATCGACCACGGCGAATACAAGGGACTCAGCCGTCCGATCGGGAAACGTTCACGATCCTGGTCCGCGACATCGTCGCGGTCATCCCCGGGCGACCACGCGCCGACGGCGTCGCTCAATCGAGCGGGGAGTCGAAATCCGCTCTCACCATCGCCCCACATCGCATTGTAGGAGTCGGGTTTGACACTTGGACCGTCGAACACGAGGATCGAACCGCCGCCGAGAACCAGCGACGCCAACCGATTGCGAGTCGGCGGGTCGACGCTTGAAACGTTCGCCAGCACGACCAGGTCGGGTAACTTTTCTTCGATCTCGTTGATCGCATTCTCGGTCGCGGTGACCACGGTGCGAACGGCATCGGGTTGATCGAGTCCGCCAAAGGCGAAAGGGCTCAACGCAACCGCGAGAAAGTCGGTCTCACCCTGGAGCGGCCGATTGCTGGGACTCCCATCGACCAACAGCACATTGATCTCGCGGATCACATCCACCGCCAGCGTGCGATCATTGTCCTCGGGCAATCGGTCCGAATGCTCCACCGCAACGGTAATCGCCTGCACGCCCACTTCGTTGAATTTGTGAGTCAGAAGGGCGACGGTCGTTGATCGAGGCGGCAGGGTGATGGACCGCGGCGGTAAAGGCTTGCCCGCGACGGTCCAAACCAATCGAACGTCGTTGATGATTGTGTCGCTTGAATTTCGGACGCTCGCGGTGAACTTTGCACTGCGTCCCGAGACGACGGCGGGCGAATCCTGGTCGACCGATTCGACCGACACGTTTCCCACATCCGACGACTCGTGTCCGACATTCAGAAAGCTGATGCTAGGCCGGACGGATTGTCCGGCAAGCGATGGTTCGAGACGGGCGAGCGATTGAAGTGCCACGTCGTCGACCATGTGACTCTGAAAATCGGATACCACCACAATCTGGCGATGGGGGTTTGCGGCATCACCAGAGACCTCCACCGCGCGACGAACCAATCGGCCCAAGTCGACCGGACCACCCGACGCCGTCAACATTTTCACTTTTTCAATCGCGTCGGCCTTGCCCATCGAACCGACGACCGCGTCGAGGGAACTGGTTCGCACCATGATGACTTCATCACGCCGCGAAAGTGAACGGAATAGATTCGTCAAGTCGCCCACCACTTGGTGCATGCGAGTTTGTCCGTCATCGCCACGCGCAGCCATGCTGCGGCTATCGTCGATCGCGATCACCAAAGTCCGGGCCGAGTCGCCCGGCAACGAGCGGAAACCGGTTAGAACTGGCCGCGCCAAACAAAACGCTAACAAGATCGGCAACAAGCATCTCAGCAACAACAGCAGCCAATTCAACAGCTCCATCCGGCGCCGATTGACTCGCACGACGTTGTCGAGCAAGTGCATCGCGCCCCAGTCGACCGTGCGAAATCGGCTGCGAAAGAGCAGGTGAATCGCCAGCGGAATTGTGAACGCCAGACCGCCAAACGCGAGCAAACCATTGAGCAGTGTCACCGCAGCCTCCTGCGCGTCGCAAAGTACTCGTGCAACGCATCATCGAATGATCGATCCGTTGTGATCGGAAAGTAATCGACACGGTTGCGACGACATGCACTTTGTAATTCGGATTGATGTTCGGCGAGCCGCCGGAGATAGACGTCTCGAACCAGTCTCGCATCGACCACATGCTGGTTCGACTCATTCTCGAGATCGCGAAACTGTACCCGACCCGAAAACGGAAATTCGAGCTCATCGGGATCCAAAACTTGAAAGAACAGGACCTCGTGATTCTTGGAACGAAATTGCGTCAATGCGCGACCGATCGAAGCCGTGTCACCCATGGCATCCGAAATGATGATCAACAAACCACGCCGACCCAACTTGGCGGCGACCTTTTGGAACACTCCACCCAGGTCCGTTTCACGGCGGGTGGCATCGGCCGCCAACGCCGTCATCACGGCTCTCAAATGCGATGGGCGGCTACGGGGGGGGATCACGTCGCGGGGTTGGTCATCAAACGTGATGCAGCCCACCGCGTCCTGTTGTGCCAACATCAAATAGGCGAGCGAGGCCGCCAACTGTTGAGCATAGTCATACTTGGAGAGCGAACTTGCATGATCCCCCTTGTAACGCATCGAACCGCTGCGGTCGACCAACAAGGTGCATCTTAGATTGGTTTCTTCTTCATACTCGCGTATGTACAACCGGTCGCTTTTTCCGAACACTTTCCAGTCAATGGTTCGCAACTCGTCGCCGCGAACGTACGGCCGGTGCTCCTTGAATTCGACGCTAAAACCCTTGTGCGGCGAACGGTGACGTCCGGAACAGAATCCCTCGACGACTTGGCGTGCCAGCAATTGTAATCTCGCAACGCGCGACAACGCTGTGGGCGTAACGAGATCCAAAATTCGCATGGTAAGGCGGGGTCCGAGGCGGGATGAGGCTCAACCCGCATTGTAGCCATGTTTGTCGGTCGAGCGGGTGACTTACAGGTTGACCGGGTCGAACAATTGATCGACCGTCGCGTTGCTGTCGGCAAAAGACTCAAGCGGCACCCCAGCCTTGTTCAACAACGTCAAGTGCAAGTTCGCTAGCGGGGTCGGTTGATCGAATCGGATGTGTCGACCGCCCCGCATGTTTCCGGCCGCGCCTCCGGCGACCAAGATCGGCAAGTTCGTGTGATCGTGCGCGTCGGAGTCTCCCATCCCGCTGCCGTAAAGATAAAGCGTGTGATCCAACAACGTGCCACCCGCCTCCGGCGTCGCTTTTAATTTCTGTAAGAACTCGGCGAACAACGAGACGTGGAACCGATTGACTTTGGCGATCTTGGCCAGTTTCTCTGGATCGTTGCCGTGGTGCGTGATCGGGTGGTGAGGATCCGGAACTCCGATCTCGGGGTACGTCCGCGTGCTTGCCTCTCGCGCGAGCTGGAACGAGACGACTCGCGTGATGTCGCCCTGGAACGCCAACAATTGCAAATCAAACATCAACCGAGCGTGGTCGGCGTACTGGGCCGGCACACCCACCGGTCGATCCAGATCCGGCAGCGGATTATCTTTCGCCGTCGCTTCGGCGCTTGTGATCCGCCGTTCCACTTCCCGGACGCTCTCGAGGTAACCGTCGATACGATTGCGATCCGCGGGTCCGACCGACTTCTTCAAACGCTTGATTTCCGCGGTCACCGAATCGAGCAGACTGGCACGCCGACGCAGCGCCGCGAGGCGCTGCTCGGGTGTTCCGCCGTCGCCGAATAGCGTTTCAAACACGATCCGCGGATGAGCCTCGCTCGGCAGCGGAGTCGTCGGCGACGACCACGACAAATTGTTCTGGTAAACGCAGGCGTATCCGTTGTCGCATTGTCCGACCGTCGACAACAAATCCATCGACAATTCGAGCGACGGTAATTGGGTCTGGCCGCCGAGGTGCTTGGCCGCAATCTGGTCCACCGTGGTGCCCAATCGATAATCGGTGCTCTCGGTTCGTTTGGCTCGCGCCGCACTTAAAAACGCCGCGTTCGACGTGGCATGCGAACCCGGGTAGGCATTTTGAAGATCCATCCCAGTCACCACGGTGACTTGCTCTTTCACCGGATCGAGCGGCATCAGCGTCGGCGAGAGCGTTTCCAGTGTGTTGCCATCGGGAATCCACTCGGCCGGATTGAATCCCATCGGAATGTAGATGTATCCGAGTCGACGGAGTTGAGATGCCGCCGCAACCGTGTCCGCCGTCGCCTTCATCGTCGGAATCATCGCATCGAGCAACGGCAACGCAAACGCGGCACCCGCGCCCCGCATCACGGTTCGACGTGACAAGGCTTTTCCAGGAATCATCATCGCTTGCTCCGGTGAGTGAAGGTGTTGCTGGTGACGATGCCGATGATCAGCTCGCTGAATCGGTAATCCGACTCTTCCGCATCGGCAACGATGGTTCGGATCGTCGGCCCGTCATCAGACTCGATGCCACGTCCCAGCGCGAACGTCATCAATTTTTCCGTCAGCGTGGTGACGAACATCGCGGGACGCACCAGTATACCCGCCTCGAGGGCGTCAATTCCATCGATCGTCTGACCATCGGGCATCATTCCTTCAGAATCGATCGATAACTCGCCATCAAAATCGCGCCAACGGCCCACCGCGTCAAAGTTTTCAAGCGAAAATCCAACCGGATCCATCAAATCGTGGCAACTGGCACAGGCCGGATCGGCTCGATGTTGGGCTAGTCGCTCACGAACGCTGGTCGCCGCCAATGTCGACTTCTCTTTCAAATTCGGCACGTTAGCAGGCGGCGGCGGCGGAGCCGTTCCTAAAATGTTCTTCAGCACCCAATGACCGCGAATGGTCGGTGACGTGCGCGTCGCATACGACGTCACGGTCAAGACACTGCCATGACGCAAAATGCCGCCCCTCAAACTCTCCGGCGGCAAATCGACCCGACGAAACGCGCATGCCAAAGACGTGCCCGATTCCATAATGCTTTGCCAACCGCTCATTCAGAAATGTGTAGTCCGAATCGATCAGACGCAACACGCTGCGGTCACTCTCAACCATGTCGCGAAACAACTCTTCGGTCTCACGACGAAACGCTTGCCGCAGATTGTCGTCAAAGTCGGGAAACAATCGCAGATCGGGAGTGATCGAATCAAGGTTTCGCAAGTACAGCCACTGGGACGCAAAATTGGTCGTCAGCGAGTCAGATTTTACATCGGCCAACATCCGTCGGACTTGGCCCGCCAAAACCTCCCGCTCGTGCAGCTGATTAGATTCCGCCAGCAATAGCAACTCGTCGTCCGGAATGCTGCTCCACAAAAAGAACGACAACCTCGACGCCAATTCCACATCGCTGATGCGCCCGATCGCAAGCGATTCATTTTCAACTTCTGGTCCGTTTTCCGACTCGGGTGTCGGACCCTTTCCCGGATCGGATTCGATCCGAAACAGAAAATTCGGATTGACCAAAATCGACGTCAGCGCAGGACTCGACTCCGGCATCAAAACCACCTTCGCGGTCTCCTTCGTCAAAGAAGAACATTGGCGAGCGCAGATCGTCCTCGGTGAGCGGCCGACGATAAGCTCGACGAGCTAGGTCTCGCACGATTCGCAGGCCGCATTCCCGTCGCTGCTCCGCACTCGCGTCGTCATCCACGCGGCATGCAAAAATCAGATCATCGATGTTGCGCTGACCACTCGAATCATCCCCGAACGGATATTCCTTCTTTAACCCGTTCTTCGTCGAACCGTCGGCCTCCGCATCATCTTTCCCCCGTGGCGCTAACGGTCCGATGAGGGAAACTTGAAAGATGGCCGGTTCGCTGCGCGGATGTCGGTGACGATTGTAGCTGGCGTCGAACGGTTGCCGTTTCGTTTCCGACAACGACGAACCCTTACGCGGAAACGTCACACCGACTCGGTGGGTCCCGCGTGATACCTCGATGCGAGTCCTCAGATTTGAATCGACGTGCGTAAAGTCTTTACGCCCCGGCGGCGGCTTGACGGTGAAGCGATGCATTCGCGTGTCATCGATCAACACATCGATCTGGTGCGGCTCGG
Source organism: Pirellulaceae bacterium (assembly GCA_963781095.1). Classification (GTDB taxonomy): domain Bacteria; phylum Planctomycetota; class Planctomycetia; order Pirellulales; family Pirellulaceae; genus Rubripirellula. The sequence continues at coordinate 5,809 of CAWAEA010000010.1, read as the reverse complement.
TCAAGCCCTCGACCATCTCGTCACGATCGCGAGTCAAACGCAGCTCAATTTCGTATTCGCCCGCGGCCGCAAAATGATGCTCGAATGCTGTCCCGCCACGAGTCCCGAACGGCAATCCCTCGACGTGGTCCGCTTGCGTCCGATCGGCCGGGACGCGAACGGTCAAACCGATCGGTCCAGCATCCATGCGTCCAACCGCGGTACGTGCGATTCCCTGAGCGGCCGAGACGTATCGGCTCATCAGCATGGGTGACAATTCGCCCACCGTGATGTTGTCAAACCCGTGACTCGATTCGTCCGGTGGCAACAAAGTGGTGGCGTCGATTGGGACGCCCAACAAATCGCGGATCGAATTTTGATATTCGGTGCGGGTAAGCCGCCGCAACGACTCGGTGGGTGCAAGCCGAGGATATTCGCTAGCGCGATCGCGTAACAACGCGTTCAATGCCGATGTCGCCGCTTCGTACTCCGCTTCGCTCGGTCGATCTTCACCTGCGGGCGGCATCTGGCGGGCGGTGGTCCGCTTCAAGATCGCTTCCCAAACATCACTTTCAAACTTGCGATCGGTCCAGGGGTGAGAAGTAAAATCAAAGGATTCCAAATCCAAACCACCTGCCCGATCATCCTCCGGTCCGCTGTGACAGCCGACACAGTGCTGGAGGATAAAATCCTCGACCACCATCAAGCGGGAATCGATCTCGGAACTGTTCTCGGATAAGACGTCTTCCGCCGCGGTGCAACATCCATTCCACGTGATACCGGTTGAGCACACCAAGATCAGAACGAGAACCCTTGCAACGATCCGATGCATCATCGACATGGCCAAGTTAGCTCGCATCAATATGTTCGTGTCACAGGAGGGGGGAGTCGAATAAGTATCGGCGTCCGAAGCGATCAACCACAGGCGGCACCCTCGCCGTGTTGATTTCGCTCCCCAGTCTAACGAACCGTAGCGGACTCGAAGGCGGTTTTCCAAATCTTCTCGTCTGCCGCTCGGACCAATGGATCGAACAATGGGATCTCGGCTGCGTTGTTGCCCTGCTCATGCTTTCGAAACAACATCAGATAGGTCTCGTTTTGCGGGCGAAACCGATGAAAAAACAAGTTGTCTTTCTCGACGACGCGAGCTGATAATTGCTCGCTCGGTGAATCACTGCGGCCGGACGGCTCACCCAACAGCGGTCCCGACAACTCGGATGCAAGTTTCCCATAGCCGACCGAATTGAGCACCAATCCGTTCTCGGAAACTTCGCCCGCCGACGGTCTCCAATCGATCGCGATCTCCGGCACATCCGTCTGCTTCGCAACCGCGCCGAGAATCAATCGAGTTCTCTCCACGGCGGGTGCATAACCGTCGGACTGGTAACCAGGCATCGCGAAGGGGGAAACCAAAATCACGCGGCGGTTGTCGGCTCGCAAATCGCCAATTAGACGAACGAGCCCCGCTTCGAAACGGTCCACTGCCGAGGAGCCATTGCCGGCATCCGAAAATCCATAGGCAACAAGCACGACCGTCGGATCGGCCGTTCGAACATCCGCGAGAATGCGTTGATACCCGTCTTCGGGGCCGTCGAAACGTTTTCTCGCGACCCCGTGCACATTGTCGCCCGACCAGCCCAAGTTTCGAAACGACAAATGCCAATCCGGACGTCGTGTCTGCAGCTCCGCTTCGAATGTTCCGGAGTCCTGCATCCGCTCGACCATCGTGCCTCCCAAAATGGCGACGCGATCACCGGACCTCAGCAGCGGCTGGCCGGACTGCAGCAAGCCAGCAAAAAGGAGCACCAAAAACATCGAAGGTCCTCAGAAACGAATCATGGATTGATCGGTCGAAGCGTCGTACGGCGGCAAGCTCGAAGGCTATTTCTTAGCCAGTTGCTCTTTGACGGCGGCGACGAACTCATCGTTGTCGGGCGCGGTGCGTGGGGCAAAGCGATGGACAAGGTTGCCTTCGCGATCGATCAAGAACTTTTCAAAGTTCCAGCTGACCTTTCCATCACCGACCGGCTCAACACTCTTGCTGGTCAAGTACTTGTAGATCGGTGCAGCATCTTCGCCGTTGACGTCCACTTTGCTAAACATCGGAAAGGAAACGTTGTACTTTGTGCTGCAAAACGCTTTGACGTCGGCGTTGGTACCCGGTTCTTGGCCACCGAATTGGTTGCAGGGGAAGCCCAAGATCACCAGACCGTCTTCTTTGTGCGTTTCGTAAAGTTTTTGGAGCTCGGCGTATTGGGGTGTCAATCCACACTTGCTGGCGACATTGACGACCAGCACGACGTTGCCTTCGTAGTCTTCGAGGTCAACGGTGTCGCCGTCGATCGACTTCACCTTGAAATCCAGCGCACACTCGTGCTCGCCTTCGTTTTTATCAGCAAGTGCCATCGGGGTTAAAACTCCAGAAACGGTGAACGCAAACATCAAGCTCAATAGGGTACGCATCGCTCGGACACTCCGCTAAAAGGGGAAAGGCAGGTAATTCGGAAGGTGGGAAAGGAAAAATTTTCACTTCTAGGCCCAGTATAGCGAGCCTGACAGTGGCAACGCAGGCCCCGGCGAATTACGTTCATCATCTTCACGGAATGCTCGCGGAAGACTTGACGCCGCTAGACTCGGCTGGCAGCATTCCCGACTCCCTACCCGCACACTGAATACCCTGAACGGAGAAACGATGGAATTTGCTCGTGGAAAGTTGATGCTCGCCAGTTTTTTAACGCTGGTGGCCTCAGGGATCGGTTTCGCCACGCGGACCGCGGCCGGCGGCCCATGGGAGAGGGAGTTCAACATCGGTGGTGGAGAATTCGGCGTATTCTTGGCGCCGGGTTCCTTGGATTCGGTTTGATGATTTTCTTCGGTGGTATTCTGGTCGAAAAGTTCGGTTACAAAAAACTGCTGATGATCGCCTTTGTATTGCACCTGATCAGTGCCGCGCTGCTCTTCTCGGCGAACCCGTTATTCGCGGGATGGCGTGAAAGCGACCCCGAGACGGCGACCGCCAAAGTTTTCAACGTCCTTTTTTGGAGTGCGTTTCTGTTTTCCTTGTGTCAAGGACTTTACGAAGCAGTAATCAACCCGTTGATCGCCCAACTTTATCCGGACAGTAAGACTCACTATCTGAACATTCTGCATGCCGGTTGGCCCGCGGGCATGATCATCGGCGGTCTATTCGCCGCCGGCTTCATCGGCGAAAATGCGTGGTTCGTCGAACTGCCTTGGCAATATGCGCCATCCAGCTTTGCAATCGTTGTCATTGCGTATGGAGTGATGGTGATTCCGGAGCGATTCCCGGAAACGGTCAGCGAGTCCGCCGGATCCATGGGCAAGACGTTCGCCTGTTTTGCGTCGATTCCGTTCTTAGTGCTGATCGTTATCCACGCGATGATCGGATACATGGAGTTGGGTGTCGATTCTTGGATGACCAAGTTGATGGAGAACTTGCTGCCCAACTCGGTCATCATTTTGGTTTACACCTCAATGCTAATGTTCGGTTTGCGGTTCTTTGCCGGTCCGATCGTCCATCGCATCAACCCGATTGGACTGCTATTCGGCAGCTCGATCATCGCCTGTGGCGGTTTGCTCTGGCTTGGTTCGCCGATTCAAAGCGTCTTCATGATCTTCGTCGCTGCGACGTTCTACAGCTTTGGGAAGGCATTTTTGTGGCCAACGATGCTGGGCGTGGTCGGAGAACGCTATCCGCAGAGCGGTTCGGTCGCGATGGCGCTCTGGTGCCGCCGGCATGCTGTGCGTCGGCCAAATTGCTGGCCCCCGCATCGGTGCTCAACAGGGATACAGCATGTCGGAAAGCCTGCAACAAAATGCGACGCAGACCTTCGATCGCTACGCGTCACCCGAAATGACGTCCAGCTGGAGTTACGATTATCGACCACTCGACCCGGCCAAACTGAATGCCGCAAACGGCATCGAGGTGGACGACGGCGTCGTCGTCGGTTCCACCGCTGCGATCGCGGATGCGAAGTTGATTCCGCAAGCTGAGAAAGAAGTCTTGCTGGCGAATTCGGCTGAAGACGTTCCCGCCGTTCAAGCAGCCTACCTCGCCGGAGGGCGTCGAGCCTTGACGTTGACCGCTTACGTGCCTGCTGCAATGACTGTCGGTTTCCTCGGGTTGTTGATCTACTTCCGAATGATCGGCGGTTACAGGGCACTATCCATCGACGATCAGCCCCACGCCGACGCCTTGGGTGAACCCGTGCCGGGCGCCGAACTGTAACAAGGCAAAAGTTTAATCGAGCGGTAAACGCGGTCACCTCGTTCCGCTCGCCGGCTGCCGAAAATTACCGATGTGACGAACCGCAAATTACTTGCGGAAGAATTTCACAGCTGAAATCGGTACGATGTCGAGCCTGGAGAAGTCATTCATGCCATAGAGTGTGACTGACTTTCGGTCTTGCCGGCATGCGATGCGTTGAGGATTGAAAACGTTGCCAAGCCGGCGACGCTGGCGATCACGGGTTGGCCCTCGCTCGCTTCCCACGAAAAACTCCGCATCTCTACGATATGCTGAATCCTTAATCCCTCTTTGGAGGATGAATCGGCGACAACTGGAGTCGCAAAAGCAGCGTACAGGCAACTGGTCCAGAATGAAATCGATTGCAACTTCATGGTTTTTCAACCGTAGGTTTGGAACTTTCACCTTTGCTATCCGACGGCACAGACAGCCCCAGCTGTTTCTCATCGAAGTAGTCCCACGTTTTGCTCTTGGGTGAGGTCTCAAACTCTAGCGTGACTGAGAGGTAATATCCTCCTTTTGGTGCCGAAGCCGATTCGGTTCCATCGCGTAAAGTGTGAAGGGTTTGTAACCTACGCCGGGGCCGAAGACAAAGTCTGCTGCAGTCATAATCGATGCGAAAAGATACGGTCTGTACTCTGTCACACGTTCCGCACCTTTTCGAGTCGCCTCGACGTGATGGGGTTCAGATAGACGTCGCATAACCGTTCGGTCTTGTGTCCCGCGTTGTCGATGCGGACGAGCTCTCCGTTTTGCACTGCATTAACTTCTTCCTGGTGGGCTTTGCGATCCTCGGGAGGCGCGTCCGCTTTGAGTATCAATGCAGCAATGGCGATCTTCTGGTTCGGTTCCTGATGCGAGCCCAGTGGTGTTTACAATCGCAGATTCTTGACAAGTCGCGAATCAAAACATGCCCTCCTGCACTCCTTCCTTGACTACCCCACATGTTCTCGAATCGTTTCACCTTTGGTAGTGCTGGTAACAACCGAGCCATCCGCTCCCTCCCGTTCTCGAGTGGCGTTGCCGCCCACCTGGTCTCACTGGTTCTTGCCCAGTCTCTGATCAACTTGGTGCGGATCGGGGGCGCCGAACCGAGTCCGCCTGCGGATGCGGTTTATAGTGTTGGCATTGCCAAACAAGACATTTCCCCATCTTACCCCGTTCGACTGAATGGTTTTGCATTTCGAAAGACTGAATCGGAAGGTACTTCGCAACCCTTGTGGGCTCGAGCATTAGCGATCGGCACCGATAAACAAGAACCAATCGTACTGGTCACTCTGGACAGTCTGGGCATCCGCTCGACTTTGGTTGACGAAGTTCATCGGCGGCTTGCGGAGCACACCAAGCTCGCGCGTGAGCACCTGATCGTCACCTTCACCCACACCCACAGTGCACCCAAAGTGAACGGTGCCTCCGACAACATTTTTGCCGAGCCGATTCCCCCAACTCAACTGCACCTTGATCAGTACACGGAAGAACTGATTGTCGACCTGGTTGCTGTGATCCAGGAAGCTCTAGCGGAGCAATACGTAACTGAAAAGTCGAAGTAGGGTTACATAACAT
>CAWAEA010000009.1:0-65227 GCA_963781095.1 Pirellulaceae bacterium | reverse complement strand
GATATGGAGGCATCCGTCCGGCCGCCCCGTGATGCCAGGCGTTCTTTGGATGAAATTGTCGACGCCTTGCCCGCACCTTGGCGGCCTCGCGAGACATTTTCGAGGATCTGACGCAACCGTATTCAAATCGTCGCTTGCACGAATACTCGATTGGGCATCCATCCTTCTTGTCAAATGCCCGGTGTTTCCTATTCACCGCGATCATGACTTCGTGCTATCGATCCGGTACCAACACGGAAAGAGTAAAACGATTGCGGCGAAGAATGCGATGAATTGAAGTCGCGGAGGATCTACCGCCGACTCGAGGTTGTACGATCACCGCAGAGCAAGTAATCGCTGTTCCCGTAGTGGAACAGTTACATCTATGCAAACCGAGCTCCATCGATTGTCATCGATCGATGATGCTTTGAGCGACTCGAATTCCGCTGTTCATCGCCCCGTGAATGCTGGGGGTCTCGACGTGGTCACCACAGACCAGAACGCCGGCGGGGCCGCCGTAGGATGAGGCTTGAATCGAACGCAACACGGGGTCGAGCGGACGACTCGGCAGCCCGAACGGAACTTGATAGACCGCCAAACGTTCCCATTGATGGACGTCCGCGCCGAACCATCCGACGAGTTGCTTTCGCACCGACCGATCGATCGCATCCAAATCGTTGTGATCTCCATCGGATTCGAGAGTTCCCAGACTGACCGAGATCAGCGAACGTCCTCGGGATGAGTACTCGGGCGCCGTGTCGGTCATGACGGTTATCGTTTGCACGGGACCATGGTCGTCGCCTCTCAGCATCAACAATCGTCGATTGTTCGGTGACTGATCCGCGGCGTAGTACAGATTGGTTGTTTGATTCCAACCGGTCGCCACGGTTTCGGTGCCGAACAGGCGTGCCGCCGCTGTGCTTTCGGTTGCGACAACGATCTGTTGAGCTCGCACGGATGAACCACTGCTCAGGTGCAAGAGATTGCTGTCGATTCGCGTGACGCTTTCTCGCAGTCGGATCGTGCCTCGCGGCAGCCGCTCGGCGAGTTGCCTGGGAATCGCTGCCATGCCGTCCGCAGGGACAGCGACTTTCCCTTCCGCGAACATGCGAAACACGAATTCAAACAGACGGCTGGATTGGCTGAGTGATTCGTCGAGAAAAACGCCGCCAATGAATGGTCGAAAGAATCCGTCAATCATTGATGATGAAAAACCCGCATGCTTCAAATACTCCATCGTGGGCTGGTCTTCACGTTGATAGAGATCGTCAAGCGATCCCGATCGTGCTCTGCGGCGGATCTTTGCAATCCGTAACTTGTCGGCGAGGGTGCCGACGGGGTTCATCAGGGTCGGGATGAACGCGGTGGGACGTCGCCAGGGATCACTCAGCACGTGAAAGTCGCCGCGTTGCCGGATCAAGGCGCCAGGTTCGAAATACCGCAGCCGAAGCGCGTCATAGTCGAGCATGCGACGACACGCCGGATAGGCCGTCAACAGAACTTGAAATCCGTGATCCATCGTGAACCCGTCAACCACGTCGGTACGAACTCGTCCTCCGATGCGATCGGTTGCTTCCAAAAGGGTGACTTGGCGCCCAGACTCGGCCAGCAGCACGGCACACGTCAACCCTGCCAGCCCGCCGCCGACGATTGCGATATCCAGACTCTCTTGTGGTTCACTCATTAATACAGTTGTCCGATAAAACGCTTTACTAAGCAACGAGCCATCAATAAGTGACCTCTCTTTTTCCCCTCTCTCTAACTCTCTCCCCCCCAAATCGCTGCGCGGCGGGGGAAGAGAGGACGTTAAACGCATCACTTATTTATCGATCGTTGCTAAATGATGTTGAATCCAAGTTCGGTGAGCTTTTCGGCGAGGACTTGCTTGGGCTGGTACTCACCGTGGACCAAACGGATTTGTTTTGGCGGGGTCGGCATCGATTTAACAAACCGGATCAAGTCGGCCTGATCGCCGTGGGCGGAATAGCCGTGCATTTGATGCACCTTCGCACCGATCTCGAACCGGCGGCCGTCCAGTCGAACCCAATCGCCGCCGCGATTGATCACATTGCCTGGCGTGCCGCTGGCCTGATAACCGACAAACACGATGTCGGTGGTGGGATCACCGATAAAGCGTTTTAGATAATTGACAACCCGACCGCCGGTGCACATGCCACTGCCCGCGATCACGATCGCGGGTAATTGGTGATCGGCTAAGTGAGTGACCGTATCACGATGTTCGCGATGCCCACCGACGGTTGTCAAGTTTTCAAACACGAGAGGTTGGTCATCCGTCTCCAATGATTTCGTCGCCTCAACTCCCCAAAAATCTTTGAGCGACCGGTAGATTTCGGTAAACCGGGACGCCAGCGGTGAGTCGATGATGACATCGACTTTCTTCATTAGCGAACATCCTCGCGATTCTTCAATCCGTTGGAAGATCCCATTCATTTCGTAAAGCAATGCTTGGGTCCGACCCAGGCTGAATGCGGGGATGATGGTGACTCCCTTGTCATCGAGCGTCCGGCAGAGAATGTCCTCGAGCATGCGTTGACGGTCCGCCGTCGTGGGGTGCAGCCGGTCTCCGTAGGTGCTTTCCATGACCAACAGATCGGCTCGCTCGGGAGGCACCGGTTTGCGGAGCAGTGGATCATTGCCCGACCCCAAGTCACCAGTGAAGACGACACGTTCTCCGTCGGGAAGTTCGATTTCGAAGATGGTGGATCCCAACACATGACCGGCGGGCGACAGACGAATCTTGAGACCCTCCGTCACCTCATGCCAAATTCCGTACTCTAAAGGACGAAGGATTTGATGGATCTTGCTGTGAAACTTTTTGATCAATTTTCGAGATCGGGTGAACCCAATCTTTAGCGAATCCTCCATGACCAATGGCAACAGATGGGCGGTCGGAATGCTGCAGAAGATCGGCTGGTCGAAACCCGCCGCGATCAAGTAGGGCAGCCGCCCGACGTGGTCGGCGTGAACGTGGGTTAAAAGCATCGCGACGACGGAGTCGATCGCAAACTCGATTTCGGGATTGGGATGCTTGGCCGCATCGTCGCCCTGGAAAATTCCGCAATCGACGAGCAAACTGTGGCTTTTGTCCCAATACAGTTGGTGACACGATCCGGTGACACCGTGGTGAGCACCGTGATGGATCAGTTTCATGCGGGCGCCAAAACGAGGAATGCAATCGCGTGGACCAGACGTGTCACAGCGTCGTGCGATGATAGGGGTACGAGAGGCGAATCAAACACTTTAGCCGCTCATTCCACCAAAACCTAACCCTTTTCGGGATCACTGTCATGGCCAAGTTTTACGTCCAATCGGGTACCGTCCGCACCATCGTCCAAGCCGAATCGAGCCGCAAGGCGGCACTGTGGGCAGTCCATCAAACGATGCAGCAAGTATTGCCGTTGTCCGACGACGCGGACCAAACCGCGGCGTCCAAGGCGCACCGTGCCGACTCGCAAGGTTTCGCTGTTTTAGCAGCCGTCGTCACCGTCAGCGAGCGTGGCTTTGATCGTGCCGATGGCATCAGCATGGCGACCATCGAAGTCGTCGCGGAGTGGAACCAAATGGTGACGACGCTCGACCGTTTGGAAAGAATGCTCTACCACGCAGCCTAAGCGTCACAGTGGATAAGGCTCGCAATTTTCTATGCCAACAAATCGTGAATGACTTCACCGAAGACGTCGGTGAGCCGGAAATCACGGCCGGCGTATCGATAGGTTAACTTTTCGTGGTCGATGCCCATCACGTGCATCAGCGTCGCATGAAAGTCGTGGATCGAAATTCGGTCCTCGATCGCTCGGAAACCCAATTCATCCGTGTCGCCATAGCACGTACCGCCCTTGAAACCACCTCCGGCCATGAACATGGTGTAACCATACGGGTTGTGGTCACGACCGTCACTCGCTCTCGGATACTGGGGTGCGACCGAACTCGCCACCCCACACGACGGCGGTCTCATCGAGCAAACCACGGCGTTTCAAGTCGCGAATCAGCGCCGGCCGAAGCTTGGTCCATGTCCGGACATCGCTTGCGCAATCCCTCGTTGATATGACTGTGATCGTCCCATGGTTGTCCTGGGCCGTAGTGAACATGAACGGACCGAACGCCACGTTCGATCAATCGACGAGCAAGCAGGCATCCCTTGGCGAACGGGGTGTCACCATACTCCCGGCGAATCTGCTCCGGTTCATCTCGTAGGTCGAACGCATCCGTTGCTTCAAATTGCATCCGGTAGGCGGTTTCCATTGCTTGAATCCGTCCCTCCAGAAACGCATCGTGTCCGAACGACGCCAAGTGATCCTGGTTGAGTTCTTGCACCAGGTCCAATTGCCGACGTTGGTCTGTCGGGCTGAGTTGTTGGTTCTTCAGAAACCGAATCATCTTTTCAGGTTCGTCCTGCGCACAATCCAATCCTGTGCCTTGATGCTTCGATGGAAGGAAGCCATTGCGGGCCATCCCGCCCGTTCCCCCACCGGGACCCAAGACGACAAAGCCGGGAAGATTTTCATTCTCACTTCCGAGACCATAGTCGAGCCACGATCCCATCGAGGGTCGGGTCGCGGCAATGTTGCCGGAACTCATCAGCGCACGAGCCGGGTTGTGTGTCGGGTTGAAGGTGTGCATTGATCGAACGATGCACAGGTCGTCAACGATGGCGGCGAGGTGGGGAAGCAACTCGCTGACTTCGATCCCCGCTTGGCCGTGTTTCTTGAACTTGAACGGCGACGGCAGTCAAGCCGCCCGTGGTCCGCTCGGTGCGTAGGTCTGCGGCCTCGGGACGCTGGCCTTCATATCGTTTTAATGCCGGTTTCGGATCGAACAAATCCATCTGAGATGGACCGCCCGGCATGAACAACACGATGTTGTGGTTGGCCGTCGCTTTGGTCACGGAGGCGAATTGCGAATCAATATCTTGGCTGGAACCAGCTTGTGCCTGAGGGCTGCTCGAGCATGCTCGACAATGCAACCGATCCCAACCCAGCCGACAATGATTGCAGAAAATGTCGGCGAGGCGTCCAAGGTTTCATGGCCAAAAGATCACCTCATTGGTGGCGAATAACGCTTGAGCGAACTGTTCAGCAGTGGATGTTTCTAAAAATTCTTCCGCAATCCCAAGCTCAACGTTGTTTGGATCTCGTCCCAAAATGCGGCGATACATCGATCGTATTTGATCGGTGGGCGTCGAGGCGTCACGAACTAAGGTGGCGAGATTTTCGCTTGGTCCTGAACAAACGTGCTATTCATCATGAACAGTTGCTGCAGGGGTGATGTCGTCGACTCACGCTGGGGGCTATGCGTATTGGCTGGCGGAAAATCATAGAGCACCAGCATCGGGCTGTTGCGTTCGCGGCCAATTCGACCGTACACCGTTCGGCGTCGATTGCGAGAGTCATCCAAGTTCAGCGAAGGTCCTCCAAGGTCGATCTCCAATTCACCGCTCGCTTGCAGCATGCAGTCACGGTACGCTTCGATGTCGAGTCGCCGTGGATTCATGCGCCATAGCAGCCGATTCGCCGGGTCGACGCTCACCGCTTCGTCGCGAGGCTGGCTAGCTTGGCGGTAGGTTGCAGAAAGCATGATTTCCCGGTGCAACCACTTCAGCGAGTACCCGTTTTCGATGAATCCAGCGGCGAGGTCATCGAGCAAATCCGGGTGCGTCGGCAATTCTCCTTGGGCACCGAAATCGCTGGGTGTTCCGACGAGCGGACTGCCGAAATGCCAAGCCCAGACACGGTTGACGATCACTCGAGCCGAGAGCGAACCCGCATCACTAAAAATTCGCTCGGCCAATTCAAGACGTCCCGAGCCGTGGCGAAATTTTGCGTCTCCTTCTGATAGAACCGTCAGAAAGCCTCGCGGCGCCGTCGCTCCTGGTCGAGAGACATTTCCACCGCCGAGCACCGCCAGGTCGCGCGGTTCATCCAGACGGACGTCAAGCATGGTCAAATCGGGGTCACCACCATCGATGTAAAACCCCGCGTCGTAAACGGCTTGGAACATTGGTCGAGAATCGCTCCTGCGACGTCCCCTCCCCCGGTCACGTTGATCATCGCGCTGGTCACCGTTTGAATCGTCGACGACCTCGTCCGGATATCGATTCGGGATGCGGGCCAAACGTGCGAGGTGATCATAGAGTTCGGGATGCGTGTCGCGCAAGCCTGAGTTCTCATCTCGAATTTGAAGCATTTCTTTCGTATAGCGTTTAACTTTTTCGCGAGCTTCAACAGGCTTTGATCCTGGATCGTCGCGCAGCAAATTTGCAACATAGCTGCGATAGAAAATGCGCAGAGTAGTCAACCATGAATCTCTCTTCCGCCACTGGATCAATCTCGGCAAGCGGACGAGGTGCCTGGACCGTCGATGCAAACACGCCCGCCAGCGCGTAGTAATCCTTGGTCGGAATCGGATCAAACTTGTGATCGTGGCATCGAGCACAGGAAACGGTCAGCCCAAGTAATCCACGCGTGACTGTGTCAACGCGTTCGTCCCAATCGTCGGTGTAGAGTGTTTCAACGACCTCTTTGGATAACCGGCCATCCTTGTGATAGGACGGAGCGGCCCCCAGGAACCCCAACGCCACCATGTCGCTCCGCGGTGTGTCGGGCATCAAATCGGCCGCCAACTGCAACTTGACGAATCGGTCATAGGGCAAATCTCGATTGATCGCGTCAATGACCCAGTCGCGATATCGCCACGCATAGGGAAAAGGCGGCGTGGTCGCTTCGCCGGTGAAATTATCCTCGCCGTATCGGACGACATCGAGCCAGTATCGGCCCCATCGTTGACCATACTGTGGGGATTCCATTAACCGGTCAATCAGTCGTGCATAGGCATCGGGTGAATCGTCGTTCACAAAGTCCTGGACCTGTTCATAACTCGGACGCAATCCGACCAGGTCCAGCCAGACTCGACGGATCAATGTGTCGCGCTGCGCAACGGGAGACGGTTCAAGGTCACGTTTTTGCAGTTTCGCCAAAACAAAATGATCGAGTTTCGTGATCGGCCAATGGGAGGTACCCAGATTCGGCGGCTGGAGCGGCTTGACCGGTTGAAAGGCCCACCACTTGCGCCCTTCTTCAATATCGATCGCACTTTTCTGGGACACCACAGCTTCATCGCCAGACGCTTCCCGTGGATCCGGGGTGCCGATCGACACCCAACGCTCCAAGACCGCGACCTGTGCTTTTGAAAGTTTCTCGTCGGGCGGCATTTCCGAAGCGTTGCCGTCCCACCGAACGGCCTGGATCAACAGGCTTGCATCGGGATCATGATCCGAGACGATCTCGCCGCTGTCGCCGCCCGCGGCGACTCCTTGTCGCGTATCGAGTCGTAAATTTCCTTTGATCTGTTTTGCATCGGAACTGTGACAGCGATAGCATTTCTCAACCAACAGCGGTCGAACGCTTTTCTCGAAAAACTCAAGGTCCGCTCGGGAAATCTCAGTGGGAGTTGGCGCCGAGACGTCGGATGTTTCCGCGTTACCCCACCGCGCCATGCCCACCCAAATCATCGAAATCGCAATGACGAAGCGCACTCTCATCAACTTTAAAACTTTCACCCGAGTTCCGCAGACCGAATCGCGAGTTCATTGTAGACGCATGACCATTCACGCCCAACCTCCACCACCCCAGGGTTCGGAGGGTGGTCAGTGGCGGCGGTCGATTTTGAATCTCACCATGGCGGGTCCCGATGGCCGGCGCGTCGCTCCCCTCGCCCATCGAACCCCAGCCCGCTGGCTGGTACTTCCTTTCCCTAACAACCCACTTGGACAAGGATCGATTGTGAGCCCGCGTAAACACTTTCCACACTCATGTTGCGGTCCGTCTTCGCAATTGTGATAGTAGTTGATCGCTCCGCCGATCAATTTGAATTGATCGGCGGAGCGATCAACTACTCTTTGAATTGATCGGCGGAGCGATCAATTACTCTTTAAATTAATCGGCGGAGCGATCAACTACTCTTTGAATTGATCGGCGGAGCGATCAACTACTTTTTCTTATTTTTCGTCTAGCGCGTCGAACAGGTTGTTGGTTTCGATCGTGTGGGGTGGTTCGGCTGGCCATAAAATCACTTTGCCGTCGTCACCCGCCGTCATCAACAACTGTCCGTTGGGCGTCGCATCCACCGACGTGACGTCACCGCTGTGTCGACGCAGCGACACGATCTCGCGACCCTGTTCGGGCTTTCCCATGGCGTCCGAAGATCCCACTCGAGGATCCCAGACTCGTGCGGAATCGTCGGCTGATGCGGTCAACACTCGCATCGTTTCTTCCCGACCGATTAACTTCACGTCACGCACGACGTCGGCATGCCCATCCAAAATGATTGGTTCCCCAAGCGATCCTCCAATTTCGATCCCATCGCCCTCTTCTCCGAGCGCCAAACTCGCGCCAGATGATCTGTCGAGCCGGTGGCAAGCACCCGTGAGTCGTCGGAAAAAGCAACGCAGACGAAATCACCCATTCCGGGTGCGTCGAGGGTCCATGTCGGCTCCGAGATTCCCAGCTCCCAGACCGCGATGTGTCCGCCGTCGCCCACCGCGGCCAATCGTTTGGCATCCGGCGAGAATGCGACTCGGCGAATGCCAGATCCCGATTTTTGGCCCAACGTTTGTAACGGGTTGATCGTTCGCGACTCGGAATCCCAATTCCACATGCGAGTCATGCCATCATCGCCACCGGTTGCGAACACATCGTTTTGACCTGCGATGGGCTTCGGCGCCAGCACGACGCTGCGGACCGGACCGATGTGCGGCGACTCCAATTTGCCCATCGCTTTGCCCGTCGCAGCATCCCAAATTTTTACCGAACGACTGGCGGTGGCCACCCATCTCCCATCGCCCGAAAAACAAGCTTGCGTCAGCTCGGCGTGCGAGCGAAAACTTTTTACCAGCCTTCCCGTTCCCAGGTCCCACTCGAACGCCGCATTCTGGTTCATCGTCAAAAGCCGCGATGGATCCAATGGGATGCCGACTTCGGAGGCCTCCAACCCGCCAGGAATCTCGAATCGCTGGCGTGCCTTCGGAATTTCGATCCCGCGACGGATGGCCGAAAAATCAAACAGGTCAACCACGTTGCCAACGTTACCAGGTGACGAGTCGACGTTTGCTTGACAGACCGCGATCACGGACGCGGCCGGGTCGATTCGGACTGATGTGATCCGCGATCGCTGGCGAGAATTTTCGCCACGCCCTCGATCGGGCGAATCGGTTACCTGGGAAAGCAGCCGGCTCGATCCGTCCGCCAAATTCCAGTAGGTGGCACGGGTCGTCAAACTCGTTTCCGTCGACAATTCAGAAAGCGTGACCGCGGATCGTCCGTCACCCGCGATCGCGAATTTTGTCACGAATCCGTCGTGATCCAAGCGACGGACGCGGCGACGTGTCTCAATGTCGATTTGAGTCAATTGTTCATCGTCGGCGGCAATGAAAACGGTTTTACCATCGGGTGAGAACTGAGCGTCGTTGATCCGGAAACCTCGCACATCTTCGATCGGGGCCCCGATCGGTTTTCCGGTCGCGATATCCCAGATCAGCGCGTAGCCGCCACGGTCACCCGTAAAGATTCTCGATCCATCGTCCGAGATCGCCATCGCGGTCAACGCCTGTTCGTGCCCCGCAAACCGGCTCTTCACTCGCGGCGGTTTTTTTCCACTGGGGTCGATCGACCAGAGAATCGCTTTCGCATCGGGTGAACTGGATCCGGTCAACAATAAGGTGCCGTCCCGCGACAAAGAGAAACCACTGTTTAGCCCCGTGCCGCGAACTTGGTCGACCTCGACGCCCTGTTGAATGTCCCAGATGCGAATGGTTGCATCGGCGCTGCCGATCATCAGTCGGTTGCCGGCTTGATTGATCGCCATCGACATCGCAACGTAAGACGTCCCCTCGTCAAACGTCTCGCCGGCTGGAGTTTTATTCGGAGGGTCCATCGGGTCCGACGTCAACGTCGCCGAAGTTTTGAACGCCAATGTGACTGGGTCGATCGTTAGAATGCGGGCGGTGTGATCATGGCTCGCCGTCACAATCATGGTCCCGTCGGGCGAGAAACGAGCCGATGAAATTCCTTGCGAATGCGCCTCGGCGTCGCGCGGGCCCGAGCCGGTTTCATCGTCGCCGGCCTCGGTCACCAGGCGAATGTCTTGGCCGATGAATTCACCGCGTGCGTTCGCCGCGACCCACGTCCGTACGGATGCGTCATTGGAGGCCGAGACCACCCCGTCCCCCTTCACTCCCAAGAAATCCGCGGCCACGACCCACCCGCCATGCCCGCGCAGCGACGTTCGCATTTGATGGCTCTGGACGTCCCAAAGTTTGACGGTGTAGTCGTCGGATGCCGTCAGCAAGCTCTCGCCGTCACCGCGAAACCGCAACGCACGGATCGCATCGCCGTGCGCGTGCGACTCGGAAGCCGTGCCGGAGGTCGAAACGAGCCGCGCGAACTCGTTGGGCGATTCATCGACGAACCGGACGAACGGGATCGTGCTGGATGCTTCATCCACCTCGCGATCAACTCCTTTGATTGCTTCTGCGATCGACGCACCCGAGTCAATCGGGGACAAGGCGTCCCAATTCCACATCCAAACGTTGCCCCGGGCGTCGCCGGAGGCGACGGATCGGCCGTCGGGAGTGATTGAAACGGCTGAAACGGGCGAGACATGATCGGCAAAAACGCCCACCTTCGTCGGCTCGAATGAGTCGTGGCCGTCGTCGCGTGATTTGGCGATCGACCAACACGTGACTCGTCCGATGTTCTGGTCAGCCGTCGCGACAGCGATTCGCAGGCTCCCATCGCTGGCGGCACTCCGTTCACCCGAGAGTGCAAGTTGACGCACCGGAGACCAGTGCCAGAGTGCCTGATTGGCCGTCCATTCTCGTCCCGTACGGGCGTTCCACACCCGCACCGTTCGGTCGAGCGAGCCGCTGACAATTTGACCCTCCTCGGAAAACTGAAGATCGGACACCGGACGGGTGTGGGCACGCAGCACGCGATCACCCTGTGGAGACAGCACCACAATTTCGCCCGACTTCATTCCGATCGCGACTTGAGATTCATCTGGCGAGATGGCTACCGACGTCGGTCGTTGGCCGCCCCCCACCCGCTCTGGCGCGATGTCTTGTTTGCCGGTAATCTTGCCCGCCAAATCAAATTGAATCAACGAGACGACGGAGTCGGAGGTCACGATCACTCCGGTTCGGCCCCGGGTTGAAACGGACAAGTCAATCACGGCCGCATCGGTTTGCAAATCGGATTCTGACTGATTGGCTTGTTGCCAAAGCCAGCGCCATTCCCAACCGTTGGACAGCGGCGATGCTTTGAGTTCTTCTAGAATCTTGCGAGCGCCTTTGCCATCGTTGGTCTCCAGGCGTGCTTTGGCCAGCCCGATCTTGGAAACGTACTCTTCGTAACGAGCGGACTCGCGTTGTCGGTCAGCGTTTTGACGTGCAATTGATTCTCTGCGTTGGGCGTCCTGGGCTTCTATTTCGGCCGCCTTTGCTGCGGTCGCGTTTTTCTTTGCACTTTTCTCAGACGCGATCGCTTCGTTCTTGGCTAGCGTTTCACCGTCTTTTGCTTTCCGTTCACGATCGGCTGCTTTGCGAGCGAGTTCGGTGGCCGCTCTTGCCTTCAAGGTCGCCAACTCGGCATTTTTCGCTTGTTCTTTGGCGATGCCACTTTGCTTGAGAGCCTTTTTGGCCTCCCTCTCAGCTTCGCTTTTCGACGCGATCGCGAGATTTCGTTGGTCATTGATCAACAGCAGAGCGACGCCGCCGCCAACCAGGATGAACACCAACAACGCCGCGGTTAATCGCTTCAGTAATCGCAATCGACCGACTCGCGACTCCCGCTCGTCACGGGCCCTGACCAACTTTTCGTAGAGTTCCGCGTGGTCAGGATTGTTTTCATCCAGTAGCGCGATACCCGACTCCAACTCACCAACTTCGTACGCGATTTTGGCATGCGTCATCGTCGTTTCAGCCAACCCTCGACGAGCCCGGTCATTCCCGCTCCACGACTTGATCGCTTCTTCGAACGCTTGGCTGGCGCGGTGGAAGATGGCCAATGATCGAGTCTGTTTACCCTGCTGGAGCAAGTCAAAGGCGCGGTCGGTCTGTCCGATGCTCTGGTCGTGCGCGATGAATTTGCGGATGGCGTCTTGAAACTCTTTGACACTTTGGAACCGCTCCGACGGATCCGTCGCCATCGCATGCATCGCGACGTCCAACAGTTCGCCGCGGTGCTTGGGATCAACTTCTCGGATCGCGTTGCTGCGCACCACTTTCAAGCATTCCGAAACACTTCGCGCGAAGTGCGGCGAGTTTCCCGTCACGATCATGAATAACGTGGCACCTAACAAATAGATGTCCGATGCCGGTCCGATCCGATCGAGCGGACCGGTCGCCATCTCGGGAGCCATGAAGGCGGGAGTGCCACCCAAACCCGAGGTCAATAGGATCGAAGTTTGTTTCTCTTTGTCGTAATCGCCGGTCGGCAAGGCCAACCCCCAATCCATCACCATTACGACGCCGAAGTCACCTAACATGATGTTTTCGGGTTTGATATCACGATGCACGACGTTGCGGGTGTGGGCGAATCCGACCGCGTCGCAGACTCGCAACAAGATGTCTAAGTTCTCCGTTTGGGAAAGTTGGTGGATTCGTTCGGACCAAGGTGTCCCATCGACCCGTTTCATCGAGTAGAACAGGTCACCGTCTTCGGTCACCGCGACGTCATGAATGGGAACGATGTTGGGGTGATCCAGGTCGCCGGTGATGATCGCTTCGGCAAGGAACTGCATCTGCCGTTCGGCCTCGACGCTTTCGAGCCGTCCGGCTTGCAGCAATTGTCCCCGACGTTTCGAGTCCAGCGGCTTGATGACTTTCAGCGCCAACAAGCGGTCGAGCGATCGTTGACGAGCCAAATACACGTCGCCCATCCCGCCTTGGCCGAGCTTGCGATTGATTCGGTAATCCGAAGGCAGGTTTGGGTCACTGTGAGCTTCGAGGACCGCGTTTCGCCGCAACCTTTCAAGGTGGCGATCGGAAAATGTCCGATCGATCGCCGGCGAATCAACGCTCGGGTTGGTGCTGGGTTTTCGACTCGCGGCGCGGCTGGGGTTGGCAACGGTCTTGTCGGTATCGATCGAATCGCCATCATTGCCAACGACCGTGTTCCACAACGTGGCCTCGTTCGCGGACAATTCCCGGGGATTCACGGTGGCGTCAATGTCACGGCTGGCCAGCACTGATCTTCCACTGATTGCGATCGTTGCATCGACATCCGCTTCGACCGCTTCGTCCGGCTCGATCCGAATGGTCTCGTCATTCGCCGACGCGGGATTCCGGGATGGTTTCTTGTCTTTGTCCATAAAACGCAGCGGGCTCGTCCGGCATTCGATCTTAGGTTGTCTTTGATATGATAGTCACGCCTTGCGGGGGCCCACCACTTAACTGCTGCGACGGTCGCCGAAGCGGCTTGCCCGGGTGAAGGGGTTTTCCGTCGCATGGATTTGTCGCCGCCCGCGCCGCAGAGTGGGCATAGCGATCACCGATGCCGTCCCGACGGCGACGGCGCCCGATGCGCCGTCAACCGCTTCGACATCCAAACGCTTCAATTCAAGCTCTCCTTCGTTCAAGTCGACTTCCGGAATCGTCGCTTCGCCATCCCGCACATCGACCCGCAATATGGGTCGCGTGTTTCCGTCACCGATCACGTATTCGATCACGTACGATCCGTCGGGAAGTCGCGATAACAGTTCTTGCAAGCGATCGCCCTCCAGAATGTTGTCTGGCAACTTCAGCGGGGCGACCAAATCGGGTCCGTCGGGATCGGGCGACAAAACACGAAGTTGCAAAAATTCGTCGCGTGTAATCGTCGAAGTCGACGCCGTTTCGGTCGTCTCTGTCACGAAGCTCGAAAACGCGAACGAAATTTGTGGACGCATCACGAACGTCGGACTTTCGAATTCGGGGATCACGTCTCGAACCGGAATGAACGCGGCGGGGATCGTCAAACTCGGGATCGTGAATTGGGCTCCGCCACTTTCCAATCCAGGCGTCAGCGGATTGTCGGTCGACGATGCCAAGCGACCCATGACGGGATTCGTGATTTCGTTTTGAACGACGGAGTCGCTGCGGACAAGGATCGATTCGTGTTGGCGGACCGCGAACCGAACTTGGAGTGGCTCGGTGGCGGAGGTTCGTCCATTCAACCGACTGTTGACGATGTCATCCTGCGAGTCGTAAAAGTGCTGGACCGTCAAAGTGCCTGACCCGGCACTCGTGACTGGCATAATCGGTCGCCCATCGGCGGTGACTCCGACGAAGGTGCTTGCATCGGCCGAGAGGCCATTGATTTGTTGGAAGCGGCGAGTCGGACCGCCCCAATCGATGTCGACGGTCAACCCGCGTTCACCCGGTTGGCCGATGCGAAGCCCCAACGTGCCCGTGGCGTCGTTGACGAGCGCCTGCTCGAGCACATTCACGGAAACCGAATCGGGATCATAAAAGGCGAACGGATTCGAACCGGGATTGCCCGACGTGTTGCCGCCCGCTGCGATGTCGCGAGGAATTTCGATCGGACGTGGGGCGAACACACGTGCGACGCCCTGGCCCACCCCCGTATCGATCTGGACTCGCTCACCAATGACCAACTGGGACGTGTCGACCAACACGGCTCGGTCCGCATCGGTCAGCGGCGGAGGCACAAAGTTCGGTTGACCGGGAGTGGTTTCCGGTTCGAGATAAAGACGAGTGATTTTCGATGCACTCAATTGGACGTCGTCAGACAGCTGGATCTAAATCGGTCGCCATCAACTCGATCCTGCCGAGCGTTCCACCGGCGACAAGTTCGGGGGCCGAAGGCTGAGCGGGATTGCCGGCGCCGATGCTCTGATCGGTCACGGTGATCGTGCGGCCTGCGTGTATGAGAATTTGTCCGTTCGAGGTCGTCAGGAGTCCGCTCGCCACCACGTCTCGCCCGGCTCGCAATTCGATCGGTCCCGTGCCGCCCGACTGGACCCGTTCGGAATGGATGTCCTGGGCTGCGATGACGAACACACCACCGCTCGCCGAGCGAACGTCAACCAAGCGAATTTCGCCGAGCGAATCAGACGAGCGAAATGCGATTGCCAGCATCGATTTGCTGGATCGTGTTGAAGTCATTGGTCGAGTTCGATAAATCGATTGCGTCGGTGCTGGAAGCACGGAAACGGTCGACCACCACACGTGTTCCCGCGGCTTGATCGATTTCGCCGCGGATGCTTTTTGCAGGCCCAGCGTCAGTCGCCCTTGCTCGGCAAACGTGTCCCCGAGTTGCACCCGATTCGCGTTGGATAGGGTGATCGCATCCGACACCGAATCACTCTCCAATCGTCCCGCCGTCGTGTCGATTCGACCGCCGCCGCCATCGATCGCGATCGCACCTGTGCCCACGAAGACGTCGCCGTCGATATCCAACAAACTCGTGGACCCGAACGAAACATTGCCGGATGACCCCTCCGCGGTTGTGTTCACATTGCCGATCACTCGAATCGTATCTGCGATCGCGTCGACGTTGCCACGAATCGAGACGTTCCCGAAAAACGTCAATGTGCTGCCAGCTGCCACGTTGATCGAATCGACCGAGCCAATGCTTTCGTCGAACCGCACATCACCCGAAGCGGTCACTGAGAACCTTTCGCTGGCGGATTGTCCGATGACTTCGCCAGCGAAGGTGGCATCGCCAGCGGATTCGATCCGAGACGAACCGATCGGTAACCGGAGCAGAGCGTCGATAACGACGTCGCCGCTCTGCCGCGTTCGATAACTGCTTCCCAACATCCGTATCGATTCGGCCGTCAATCGAACGTCGCCACCCGTCACGCCGATCGATCGCGTCTCGATCTGGCCGGTGTCGGATCCTGTGACGATGGTGAGTGAGCCCAGATCGTTTGCGGACGGATTCAGATCGGTGCCGCCGATGTCACCCACCAATCGAACCAACCCACCAACGCGGCTTCCCCTTGAATCCAGAATGAGTGAGGCGGATTCACCCGCCGCCGACTCGATCGAATCCAAAAACAAAATTTGTCCGCCCAACTCCGCGGTCGCCGAGTTTCCTGAATCGATAAGTGTCAGACCATCCAACTCTCCATGCCCCGCCACTGTTACCGCTCCGCCCGACGTGACGAGGGTCGCATTCGAGAATTGATTCATCTCGCCGGTCAACCGAATCGATCCGAAGCGGTCAGTCGAGGCGGTGGAAATCCGATCGGCGATGACCAACGTGGATTCAGAGGTCAAGTCGACATCGCCTCCACGCGTCGCCATGGATCGTTGCACGTCGACGGAACCCTTGGCCGAAATCGAGATTGAGTCCGCTTCGATCGTCGAATCCACGGACACATCGCCGGCGATCCGTCGCAGCGAAAGATCGCCGGCGATTCCAAACGGCGTCGGCGGGCCGGATGGCGGCTGGTCGAGCGACGATCCGAACCGGACATCGGATGCGGCGTCGACCACCACGTTCTGGATCAATTGACCGCCCGATGCATCGAACGTTCCAAAAAATATCGGTGCATCCGCCATGTCGAACCTAATCGTCGATCCGGCCGTGTCCGCCGTGACGATGGTTTGCGAAAGATCGATCGCCGAGGAGGTTGCAATCGACACGTCACCGGTGACGATCAATCGACCATCCAGATCCAAACTGGCCGCACCCAAATCGAATAGCATTTGCTGATCGAATTGTCCCACCCGGATCTCGTCGGATTCGATTTGGATCGAACGATCGGGTGTCGGTGATGGTGAACCCGCTGCGGGGTCCAATTCGGCTCCGGTGAGTTCTGTGGTATCCATTCCTCCGCCCGCGACCACTTCAACGCTGAGCGTTTGAGGAATCTGGACTTGGATTTGGTCATCACCATCGAGCAAATTGAATCGAATTCGGCCAGACGTGATCGCATCAGGCGAGAGCGGATCGTTGGGATTGCCTGGATGGTTCGCAATCTCGATGACTTCGCTCGCGGCATCACGAAGTTGCAAATCGCCATTCGAATCGATCGACAATGACACCGTCTCGGCGGCATCGGTGCCGGTGATCAGCAATTCGCCCAACGCGGTCAGTTCGGCTGTGGCATTGAGGACCAGCCGAGGTTCGAGCCGTCCCACCGTCGGGTTGGCCATTCGTGATTGGCGAATCGGAACGCAAGCGTGTGATGACCCGCGCAGCACCCTACTCAACCGGTTCAATAACGTCAGTCGAGATCCGCGTGCGGGCATGGAATCACTCAATCGATGGACCGAAACGATCTTGAAGGGGAAGCGGAACAGGACGAGTAGAATGCCTTGTATCCTAATCCGTTGCCTCGGTTTTGCGTCGACCGTGTGCTGAAATCGGGAAACGGCGGGACGAAAATTTCCTGCAGGAAGTGAAATGAGGCAAGCCGCGTAGATTCGGCCGTTCACGTCGGCTATGAGTCGAATGTCGAGATTGTTGGCACGGTGGCGTAGTTGTGACGAAACTAACTTACGGACTCGATCCGTTCCCATGGATCCCGGGTTGACACTGTCGTCAAAGCCGAGCTCGCGAAGGGTATCCGGCCCGATCGAATTCCGAGGGGTTGGCGACGTTCGCCCCATTTCAAAACAATCCTCCCACAAGGCGATCGCCCTGATGCCCTGGTCGCTCTGCTTGATCTTGCTTTGCTTCTGTGGATGGGGGGGGAGTTTTGCCCACGCCCAGACGGACTCTCTTGGGGGCCAAGTCGAGTCAGAGATTCGATCCAGCGAGAACGCGTTGGCACGGCTACGCAAACCACTCAGCACGATCTGCTTAGCCGACGACGAGCCGGCTGGACGCGTGCCCGAGAACCTCGCCGCCGAAGCGATGCGCCAAGATTCACCAGGTATCATCCGCGTAACCAGCACCGGGGTCGGCGTTCCGCTGCCGAACCGCTACACCGAGTGCTTCCGTTATCGGCCGCTTTACTTTGAGCAGCCCAATCTGGAACGCTGTGGCCGCAGTTGTGGCTATTTCCAAAATGCGATTTCGGGGTTCCGGTTTCTCTCGAATACAATGACGCTTCCCTATCACATGGCCAAGCAGCGACCGGATTGCCCGACCGAGTGCGGAAGCGATTGTCAAACATGCCAAACCTATCCCAGCGATTGGAATCCGTTCCCGTTGGATCCGCACGCCACAATTGCCGAGATGGCTACGATCGGCGGGATCTCGCTGCTGTTTCTATAGAGTCGGCCGTCGACGCAGTCCTTGATGCCGTCCGGGACCAACTCGGTTTGACGATGAGGGCGTCGCAGATTGCCGCCGGTCGCCGCCTGATGTCTCGCGCAGTCGTTGAATTGCCCACCGGCGAGGGCAAGACGATCGCGACAATGATCCCGGCCACCGCGTTTGCCAGACGCAGGCGAAAGGTCTGGATCGCGACCGCCAACGATTATTTGGCCGCCCGCGATGCCACCGCGATGCGCCCGGTCTACCAACGTCTCGGCATCAGCGTGTCGTACTTGGACTCCGCAACCACCGGTGCATCGATTGGTCCAGACAAAAATGAAGCTTACCGGGCGGATGTCGTTTACGGCACGCTGCGTTCATTCGGATTTGATCATTTGAAGGATCTGGTCGGAAAG
The DNA here is from genome assembly GCA_963781095.1 of Pirellulaceae bacterium. Lineage (GTDB taxonomy): Bacteria > Planctomycetota > Planctomycetia > Pirellulales > Pirellulaceae > Rubripirellula. The sequence goes on along the minus strand of CAWAEA010000009.1, from coordinate 46,605 downwards.
CGACTCGCTCGGTCGACGTCACCGAGCAACACAGCACGTTTGGAAACCGCGGACTGTGCCGAAGACGCGCCCTTCGCGGGAGACGTTTTGATCGTCGATGAAGCCGACAGCTTGCTGATCGACGAAGCTCGAACGCCGATGCTGATTTCCGCTCCACGATCCAGCAGCGATCCGGCAACCGACGCCAGCATCAAGTGGGCGGCTGTGGTGGCAACGACGATGACGACGAAGATCGATTTCCACTTCGATCCGGCGGAAAGCACGGTGGCGTTGACGGCCGCGGGACGACGTCGCGCTTTGTTTCGCGAGATGCCCACCGCGATGCGATCACTCTCGACCACCGACATGCTGCACGTCGTCGAACTCGCGATCCTCGCCAACCAAACCATCTTTGCCGACGTTCACTACGTCGTCGAGGAAAACCGAATCAAATTGGTCGACGAGTACACGGGCCGCAAATCGGATCAGCGAACGCTCGGTGGCGGACTCCATCAAGCCATCGAGGCTCGCGAGGGACTCGCGCTGACGCCGCTCGGTATTACTGTGGGTCGAATCACGACCCAGGACTTTGTGTCCAAGTTCAATCACGTTTGCGGATTAACGGCGACGGCTTGGGAGGATCGGCACGAACTCCGCGACGTCTATGATCTTTCGATGCATGTGGTTGCACCGGAGAAGCCGAGCCGCGGGTTGGTCTGGTCCCCCAGGTACTTTCTCGACGCGGATGCCAAACGCCGCGCGATTGTCGAGGAAACATTCGCGATGATCGGTGCCGGACGAGCGGTGTTGATCGGCACGCGAACGATCCGGCAATCCGAAATGCTCAGTCGTCAATTCAGGCAAGCCGGAATTGAGCACCAACTGTTGACGGCTCGGAATCTCGAGTGCGAAGCCCAGATCGTGGCTGGGGCGGGCCAGTCCGGACACGTCACGATCGCAACGAATCTGGCAGGCCGCGGAACCGACATCACCCTGTCGGATGAGACCCGCGCGGCGGGCGGGCTGCACGTGATCTTGAGTGAACCCCATGGGTCATCGCGAATCGATCGACAATTGATCGGCCGCGGCGCCCGTTGCGGCGACCCGGGGACCAGCCGCCTGTTCGGCAGCGCCGACGACGAGATCCTGGTGCGGGCATTCGGTCCCGAGAAAGTCCGCCGCCTAAAGACTCGAGCGAGCCGCAAACGGTCCATGGCACCTCAAGAGCTGGCGGAAAGCGATGGCACCAGCGTGGATTCGGCCGGCGCCGAATTTGCCTGGCTCGGCCCCTATCTGAGGCGTGCCCAGAACAAAGTCACGCGGGCTCATCGCGCCGAAAGGGTTCGATTGACACTCGTCGATACGCATCTCGCCGATGCCATGCGCAAGCTCGGCCTTGACCCCCACCTCGATCCGTTGCCGGCATCCTAGCCGACGACTGCTCAATAAGCGGCAATTCTTCCCCTCTCTCTAACTCTCTCCCCCGCAAGTCGCTGCGCGGCAGGGGAAGAGAGGACTAAAACGCACCCCTTATTGATCACTTACGTCCTATGTCCAAAGATCACGGTCGAGAGTTCGGTAGCCGATCGCCTCGGCGAGATGCATTTCGTTCAAGGTGTCGTCGCCCGCGACGTCGGCGATCGTGCGAGCGATTCGTAAAATCTTGTCATGGGCGCGAGCCGATAAGCCCATTTCTTCGACGCTGTGGCGAAGCATCGATTGGCATGTCTTGTCGAGCTGACAAAACTTGCGAACTTGTCGGCTGGTCATCGACGCGTTGTAGCGCACGGGTCCGTCGCCGAAACGTTCGTTCTGGGGACGGCGGGCCGCAACCACGTCGGCTCGCATTTGTTCGCTCGTCGTCCCATCGCTGACCAGCGTGGCCAGCTCGTCAAAGGGGACCGAGGGCACCTCGATGTGGATGTCGATTCGGTCAAGCAACGGACCCGAGATCTTTCCCATGTACTTTTCGATTTGCGGGGGCGTGCAATTGCAGCTTCGTCTGGGGTCGCTTCGATAACCACACGGGCACGGATTGGCCGCCGCGATCAGCATGAAGTCCGAGGGGAAAGTGGTCGAACGCAGTGCGCGGCTGATCGTCACGACGCCGTCCTCGAGCGGTTGCCGCATCACCTCGAGCGTCTTGCGATTGAACTCGGGCAACTCGTCCAAAAACAGAATGCCATTGTGGGCTTTGCTGATTTCGCCCGGCGACGGTGGGCTGCCGCCACCGACCAGCCCCGCGTCGCTGATCGTATGATGCGGGCTGCGAAACGGACGACGGGCCATCAAGGGTTGGCCCGCTGGCAATTGACCCAAGGCGCTGTAGATTCGAGTCGTCTCGATCGATTCCGATGCAGAGAGTGGTGGCAGAATCGTCGGCATCCGCTTGGCGAGCATCGTCTTGCCCGAGCCCGGGGGTCCGACCATCAACAGATTATGCCGGCCGGCCGCGGCCAATGTCATCGCCCGTTTGGCGGACTCTTGACCGCGAACGTCGCCGAAATCGACGTCGTAGACGCTGAATTCTTCGAACAACTCTTCCAATCGACTGGGGGCCGGATCGATGTCGATGGCGCCGCCGAAGAACGCGACCGCCTGGGCGAGCGATCGGATCGGGATCACTTCGAGACCCTCGACCACGGCCGCCTCACCCGCGTTATCGGCGGGCACGACGATGCCACGAAGTTTCGGATTTTTGGCCGCCTCGATCGCAATCGACAAGGCACCTTTGACCGGACGGGTGTGGCCCTCCAGCGCCAACTCGCCGATGATCGCATAATCTTCCAGCCGATCGGTCGCCAATTGGCCGCTGCCCGCCAGCACTCCCAAGGCGACCGGCAAATCGAACGACGCCGCTTGCTTGGGCAAATCGCCGGGCGCCAAATTGATCACGACGCGGTCTTGGGGGCGAACAAAACCGCTGTTCACGATCGCCCGTTCGACGCGATGCGTCGATTCTTTGACCGCCGCATCCGGTAGCCCCACCAAAATCGTCTTGGGCATCGCAGCCGGCGAAATGTCAACCTCGACATCGACCTCCATCGCTTCGATGCCCAAGAGCGTGTAGGTCTTCAGTCGTGCAAGCATCAACGAGCCTCTATCGAGGATCCATAAAAAACGGAGACCCACCAATCCTTACGCCCCCCGCACCACCATGCAACTAGAGGGACCCCCCAGATCAAGGCAAAGATCAAGTTAATTGACGTCGCCGTTTTCGGAGACGACAAATCGATGCTTTCGGCCATCGAGTTCGTAGAGATGCTCGCCTCGGAAGGAGGCATCTCAGACTGGTCATTCGATTGCCTGTTGCTCTTGGTCGAGTTTTTGTTTTAGTAAATCGCGTGCTTGGCGGAACTCGGAAACTTCTGGATCCAACTCGACTGCTTTTTCGATTTGCCTCAGCGCTTCATCCATTTCGCCGACCAAGTAGATGCACAAGCCGAAACGATATTGGACGGCGGCAATGTCCGGAGCGAGCTGCGGCATCACGCCGTAACAGCGGCAACTCATCACTTCGCAATTGTTTCACTCTCGCCAACATTTCGGTCGAGCGGGGGCCACGATTCTGTGAGGCCAAGTTTTCCAAGAGCGAAGCCAAGTTAGATCTTGGACCCGTCGTGGTGGGTTCAACCCGGATCGCAGTTTCGTATGCCGCGATGGCATCGTCGAACCGGCCTTGCCCTTCGCAGAGGAACGCCCAAGCCATGTGAGCGCCGCGCGATCCGACGTCGCCATCAAAGACTCCTGGACTTGATCGATCACTTGGTCGACGCGAAGTTGCCCGGAACCGCTCATGGTTCGATACGCACCTGAGATGACCAACATGCGTGCCGCTTCGGTGCGTACCAATCGTGACGGATCATCAAGCAACGGTCGTAAATCTCGGCTCGCCGATTCGGGCGAAGCCAAAACAAATGCCCCAACCGCAGCGGCGCGAACGATCGCCGACTCGTCCGGATTCTTCAAAATTTCGCGAGCCGTTAGTAATGATTGGGGGGCACCGGATTGGACGAGTTCTGCAAGCGCCGAGGCGCGCGCGAGTGCGGGCGCCTGATCATCCGGCTGCATCACCAACCGTCGCATGCCGTCAATCGAACCCGCCTCACCGCGACGAAACGCGACAATCGGTTCCGCAAAATGGGGCGGTGTTTTCCGCTCCTCGCCGTACCATTTTTCGCACGCTTCGTCACACCAGCGATCCGTCTTTTCAATCGCGTCGGCAATGACTTTGTTCCCTTGTTCCGCAGCGACCAACCATTCGGCGTAGTCTTTGTCGGTGAACGATTCCTTGAGCTCGCCGCCGATCGACTCGAGTTGATCCCCGACGTGACAATGGCTGCACGCATTAGGTGTACCAAGCTTTACCGAAAGGTCGGGACGGGGAACACGGATGCTATGGTCACGCCGCTCATCGACGTCCATGTACGTCGTATGAGGCATGTGGCAGTTGACGCACATCGCACCCTGCGTTCCGACCGCGTGATGATGGTGAGATGGCACATCATATTTTCCCGCGGCGTGTTGATGACATGACGTGCATGTCTCGTTGCCCGTCTGTTTCAATTTCAACGAGTGGGGGTCATGACAATCGGTGCATCGGATGCCTTTGTGATACATACGACTCTGGATGAAAGAACCGTAGACATAGACTTCGTCCTTGATTTGCCCGTCGGCGTGATACGTTTCGGGACGCAACAGTTCGAGGTTATAGTGGTCAGTAAACAAATCACCTGGTTTAAAGTGATCATTCAATAGACCGCGTCGACTGTGGCAGGGCGCGCATGATTGCAGTTGCGGTTCAGGATCATCGCCTTTGAGCTTTGCGAGTCCGTAACCGTGATGGCGATCCCAGAAAAGGGACTTCGATTGAGCCAGCTCGACGTGCAGGCTGGCGGGGCCGTGACAAGCTTCACAGCTGACATCGATTTCCGAAAACGTCGTGTGATATTGGTTGGCGACGGGATCAAAGTTGCGTTTTAGATTGGTCGAATGACAATCGGCGCACATCGTCTGCCAGCGCTGGGCAATCCCGGTCCAGTGCAGCGGATCGTCGGGCAAAAGTTTTTCTTCGACGTCTGGCGGACGCAAATAGAACCATCGTTTAGAAACTGTATCCCAGCTGATCCTCAATACTTGTAATCTCGCGACTTCATCGTCGGGCATGTCGGGGGTTCGATCGAACTCGACCATGTACTGTTGGAGAGGATGGACACCGAAAACGTACTTGACCTGGAAGTCTTCCATCTCGCCGGTCGGTCCGTCGGTGTGAACCATGAATCGCTTGCCATCGCGAAACATCCGGCTGGTCATTCCATCGTGTTCTAACTCCGCGTCATTAAAATCACCCAAGACGGTTTCGTCCGTCGCAAGGTCCATGGCCTTATCATGGTCCGATCCGGTGAACAGAACGGCTTGATCTTTGTGACATTCGATACAGGTCGATCGACCGACGAACGAGGCTTTCGTCTCGGGTGGGCGGGCCGACCAATAGTCGGCAAACACGACGCCGGATACTGCCAATAACGCCGCAACCGCCACCCATCCCCAACGTTTTGACTTCATCGTCGACTTAATCAAATGCGGGGGGTTGGAGGTCGGATTTTTCCGATGAGACGGGTTGGCTCAACAACTTGACCGCTTCCAATCGCATTCGGGCAACCAAGTTCAAACGATCTTGGTTCATTGGCTCACTTTCGACAAGCATCCTTGCGACTCGAAGCAAATGTTCGGCCACGGCCGCGCGGCTGTTGATGTCCGCTTGCGAATTTGCGACCCCGTCGATCGGCGTTTCACTGCGTCGTTTATCGGTCCCTAGATCCACCGGTTCGTCGTCGAAGATGCTGTTGTCCAGGATGCTGCCCTGTCTTTGGATCACACCAAGCACGTCATCGAGCATCCCGTCGCCGGTTTCTCCTCCATTTTTACCTTGAAGGGCTTCCCGAATTTCTTGCAGGGATTTTTTTGCCACTTTGGGCGGCATGATTTCGGTCTTCGGCACCGCGTCAGTTGGGAGTTGGAGTTGGCCGGTCGACGGTGAATTCGGATCCGTCGGCTCGTCGGCGGTGGCGGGTCCGTTGCCGAACCCGGCTCCGATCCAAGTGATCAGCGCCAGCGCGATCAAGATTCTGTTTGCGGTGATCATTTCCATTCCTTCGCGAGACTTGTTTTTGCTGTCCAGCCAAAACTTTGATCCGAACTATAGTCGAAAGCGATCGCGAACGAAGAATTTTGAAGGGTCTGAATCTTGGCGACATGATCGCGTATCATGCGGCTGAAAAGGCAGGTTCATGTGGGAAGGCTTGCTGTCCATCTTTCGCGGAAAGCAGCGTCACGTCATGCGGATTCTTTTTCTCGGCGATATTGTCGGAAAGCCGGGTTACACCGCGGTCGTCCAGCACGCCGCGGCTCTTCGGACCGAGTTGAAGCTGGACGCATTGGTGGTCAATGCAGAAAATGCCTCCGACGGTTCGGGGTTGATGCCCCGCCAATTCAAGCGGTTGACCGACGCGGGTGTCGACGTCGTCACGTTGGGTGACCATATCTATCGTTGCAAAGAGATCATCGCGACGCTGAAGAAGACCAACCGAATGGTCAAGCCAGCGAACTACCCTGCCGATGCCGCGGGCAAAACGTGGGCGGTGGTCGACACCGCTAAAGGACCGCTCGGCGTGATCTCGTTGATGGGCCGAGTTTACATGCGCCGGTTGATTGCCCGTTCGACGCGTGCGATCGCGCGATTGCGGAAATTGGCGACTCGGCGAAACACATCCTGGTCGATGTTCACGCCGAGGCCACCAGCGACAAACAGGTGATCGGTCGATACCTCGACGGAAAAGTAACTGCCGTCTTGGGAACCCACACCCACGTCCCCACCGCCGACGCTTGCATTTTCCCTGGTGGCACGGCGTTTCAGTGCGACGTTGGAATGTGCGGCCCCTACGAGAGCATTATCGGTCGGGACATCAAACGCGTCATGCAAACGACTCGAACGTTTGAGCCGTGCCACTTTCACGTCGCCACTCGCGATGTCCGCCTTTGTGGAGCTCTCGTCGAAGCCAAGGAAAATGGAAAAGCTAAATCGATCGAACGTTTCGAAATGAAAGTCGATGTGTGAAGGATCGTGGGGTTGGTGAGTGAGGCCGTTTCTCAAGGATGCAGCATCGTTCCGACCAATACTCCTTCGCAACCCGAGTCCACGAGCGAGGCCACGTCCGCGATCGAGCGGACTCCGCCGCCGCTGAGGACACGTTGATCCGGGCACATCCGTTTGATTGCACGGCAGCGCGGCTGAGTGATCGGCCCGCCTGCGGTTCCCACCTGCGCGACATCCAAAACGATGATGCCCGCAACCTTTTGTTCAATCGCCGCGTCGATCCACTCGGATTCCGAAGCGACCGTTCCGACCCAATTTCCGCTGCGAAAATCCAAGCTCAAATGCACTCGCGATGCTCCGACACGACTGACCAGCTCGCTCAGTGCCGCGATCCGACGTGCCGATTCGGTGGCGATGATGAAGTGTGTGGATGCATCCGTTTCTCGCACCAGTCTCTCCACAGCGTCGGCTTGTTGAACGCATTCTCCTTTCCAACCGATGTCGATCAAAAACGCGTCCGCCGACGCATGATTGGCGATCTCGATCAAACACTCGGTTTGGATTTTGCCACGGACGATCGAATCGAGATCAGCCACATAAAATTGCGGCACACCGAGTCGCCGATAGTGATCGACCATCGCGAGCGGCGATGAGTCCTTCACCGAAACGATCGGGCGATAATCGTCTCGGTGACCCGCAACGGCGTGCACCGCCAACGAATCCACCAAGTCGATCACGCCGATGATCTTGTCGATCAAGCCGAAGTGCTTTCCGATTCGAGCGAGAAAAGCGATTCGACTTTCACGATTGCCACATCATCGGGGAACGTGTGAATCGCTTGGATCAGCATCGAGTTACGACGCATTTCGACATTGACGTAACTGAGGGCCCCAAGCGCCATCCGGCCACTCGAATCGAATCGATGCAGAAGTCCCTCGGTCGGGCCGTTTCCGAGTTGTTGTTGAACCATCCAGAACAGATCTGGCTCGACCGTCTCGAGCTGGAAGTGGGTTCGGTAATTGACGCCGTGACGACAACTCGCACGTTCGGTGCGACTACCTTTGAGCGGTTTGGATAATAAACAGCGTCGTTTGGGCAGCGGCTGATGAGCGCTGGTGGCGACCTCGCAAAGCGTCATCCCGGCGGCGTTCCAAGTGACGACGTGGCCACAGTTGGTGATGTCGATTTGAGCGCTATAGTGATCTCGCTCGATCTGGCGAGTCTGGTGGATGGCGTACAGCTCGGGATGGAGCGAGCGGCTGAAAACGTGGAATGCCAATTCGGCAACTTTGGGACGAACCGAAAGCACAGCGGATATCCATAAGACGAGAAAAGGGAAGGGTGAAATCGTCGTTTCATGTCGACACCGTCTGGCATTCACCCTAGACCAGCCATCGATCGCTCAAGCGACGGCCTCATTATAGGCACCGTATCCGAACTGGCTAAAGAGCGTTTAAGCTGGTAGCGAAAGAATATCTTTTTTAACGCTTTCGACCCGTTTCACCATTGACATCAGCGCCGGAATTTCTCCCATGATCGTCGTCATCGATAACTACGATTCATTCACGTACAATTTGGTCCAGCGACTCGGCGAGATCGATCCGGCGATCGACATTCGTGTTTTCCGAAACGACGAAATGACGGTCCAACAGCTTGACGAATTGTCACCGTCTCGCGTGCTGATCTCGCCCGGCCCGTGCACGCCCAACGAAGCGGGAATCAGCCTTGATTGCGTCAAGCACTTCGCCGGACGCGTGCCCGTTTTGGGTGTTTGCTTGGGTCATCAATCGATCGGTCAATCGTTCGGCGGCACCATCGTTCGTGCGCCCAACTGATGCACGGCAAAACCGATTCGATCGTTCACGACAACGGCGGACTATTCGCGGGACTTGCCAACCCGTTCATCGCGACCCGCTACCACTCGTTGGTGATCGAGCCCGCCAGCTTGCCCGCTGAGTTGATCGTTTCCGCTTGGACCGATACCGGCGGCGAGCGACAGATCATGGGCGTGCGACATCGGGAATTCAAATTGGAAGGATGGCAGTTTCACCCGGAAAGTTTCCTGACCGAGCCGGGCATTGAAATGCTGAGCAGATTCTTGCATTGGTAAAAAGAGCGATCTCTTTTTCGATTTTTTGTGGCCTGGTTCGCCAAAGTTGCCGAGCGATTCGCCTTGACCGGAATTGCCGCCGCAGAGTAATTCCGATGTGGGGACGAGTGCGTTCGCTAGCCCCAAGCTTTGCCACGCTTTTTGACCGCGATGAATCCAACCGCAAACCAAAGCTACGATTGTGGCCGCTCGCAACGACAACGTCTTGCGTTGCCCGGTGCTTCCGACGCATTTGGGCTGCTCGAAATTTGTCGATCGGCGTTGCGGCTCGTCGTCTTGATGCTGGTGTCGTCGTTCGTCGCCGACCACTCCAGTGGCCAAAACACATCATCGGCCCAGAGTCCACAAACCAATTTGGTTCCCGTCGGGCCTCCGCCTGCGGCATATCCGCCGAGCACCTACGGCGGATTCGATCCCTATGCGACGTCACCCGGACAAGCCGCCATCGGCGCACCGATGGGAACGCCACCTCCGACGAGTGTTCCCAACGCGTCACCGCCGTCCTTCACTCCGTTCGGTGGATTGTTTTCTCAGCCCGCTTCGTCGCCGATCAATAACGGCTTTGGTCCGCCACCTTCGGTTTACGACTCGCCATCATTTCAATACGACAATCCGAATGTGTACGGTCCGCCGGCCACTTTCGGGGCACCCACCGCGCCACCCTTTCCCAATTCGATCTACCCTTCGTCATCCCCCACGACTCTATTTCCCGAAGGCCTTTTTTCGGGCGGCAGTTTTCCCGGCATGGGCGGCGAAGCCTATAGCGCTCATCGACTGCTGAGGGGGCCGCGAGTGCGAAATGGATACGTCGGTTTTGGTGATCGCTCCGACGACTTGAACATGAATGACACGGATGTCTCTCTCGTTTTTGCGTTTCCAAATTTCTTTTATTCCAACCAACCGTTGTTCGTTATCCCTTCTTTCTCGCTGCACTTATGGGATGGGCCGATAACGACGCCTCAAAACAACGCGGATCTTCCCGGCAGCGCCTACAGTGCGTTTTTGGATGTCGGTTGGAACTCAGATCCCAACCAGATGTTCAGCACCGAATTGGGAGTTCGCGTCGGAGCCTTCACCGACTTCGACACGTTCGATAGCGACAGCATTCGCATCTTGGGCAAAGCACTCGGCAGCTTCCGAATCACGCCGACATCGACCCTCAAAGGTGGCGTCTATTATCTGGATCGAAACAAACTAAAAATCGTTCCGGCATTCGGCGTGTTGTGCCAACCCAACCCCTACACCCGCATCGATTTGTTCTTTCCTCAACCCAAGTTCGCCAGGTACGCGCGAACGGTGGGAACCCAAGATGTATGGTGGTACTTCAGCGGCGATTACGGCGGTGGATCGTGGACAATTTCCCGGACCAACGGGGACGAAGACAATATCGACATCAACGACGTTCGGGCGATCGCGGGACTGGAGTGGGGACGCAGCGACGAGATCCGCGCCGGACGTCGACTAGGGTTCGCCGAGATCGGATACGTCTTCAACCGCGAAATTCGATACAAGAACAACCCTGACGATAATCTCGATCTCGATGACGGCTTCATGTTCCGCATCGGCCTGGGTTACTAAGCAACGAGCGATCAATAAGTGACTTCTCGTTTTCCCTTCTCTCTAACTCTCTCCCCCGCAAATCGCTGCGCGGCGGGGGAAGAGAGGACGTTAAACGCGTCATTTATTCATCGCTCGTTACTAAGTGGGCCGGATCTGCGTCGTTGTCGTTCCTGGGGTCCGGTTCACATCTGTCTTAAACAAAAAAATTCGACTAGCGTTGCGAAACCATTGTTGATTAATGAGTGAAGTGTCGAGTGCCTTATCTCTCCTCTCACTCCACGCGGAATCGTCATGTTGTTTCGTTCTTTGCTGCGACTATTCTCGTCGCCAACTGCGCCCCAGCCGATCGCTTCGGACCATCCGAATTCGGTGATCCTCTACGCCCATTTGCCTCGCGTATCGCCGGCGACGACCAACGACGTCGCATTGTCGAATGAATCCACTTTACCCAGACGCTTGAAAGCGTCGCGGCCTCACCCCACCGGTTCGCATCGGCAACGATTGTTGGGCATGCGTTTGGAACACATCCGAATTTGTAGCCCTCGTCGATGCGAACGATTGACAGAGATCGGTATCGTGACGGCGGGCGATTTGGCAGCAGCCGATCCCGCGAAAGTGGCCCGCCATTTTAACGCGTCAAGGAAAGCGCTTCGCGTGATCCAGCACTACCGTCGGGCGATTCGATTCGCGGCATCCGTTCCCGGCATGATGCCCCGCGACGCGATGTTGTTGGTTAGCATCCATCGCCGCAGTATCCGTGGATTGGCCACCGAATCGCCGGCGACGCTGTATCGCGATCTGCAACGGTTCTCGGAAAGCAGCCAGGGCCAAGCCCAACTGCGGGGCCGAAGACTCCCCAGCACTCGGCGTCTGAGACGATGGATCCACGAATGCGAATCGATGACGTCTTACCCGTCGATGCGATCTCGCGTGGCCTAAGCGTTTGACAGCTGGTCGACCGATCGACCGATGCGAACCCCGATCGGTTTGATAGGCGACTATGATGGTCGAGAGTTTAATCGCCCGCTCCGAAAGGGACACCTTGACCTCTCAAGCAAATCGAACCCTGCGTGGATTCCCCGACGTCTTCGAAGCGGAAATCGTTCGCGATCGCTTGGCCGCCGCCGACATCCGCTGCTACGTCAAGGGAACTGACATGGCCACCGCACTCAGCCTGGGTGGTGCGGCGACGTCGAAGGGTGTGCGATTAGAAGTCGCGCCGGAAGATTACGAACGAGCGATCGAGACGCTTGAGCGTGATGAACGGGTGCGTCAAGAAGCGGGCGGTTGGTGTTGCGGACGTTGCGGCGAACCCAACGAATCGTCGTTCGAGATTTGTTGGAGCTGCAGCAAACCGCGGAGCGAAGATGACGTGCGAATTGATGGGCATGATTCAGAGACGCGAACGACGGATCAGGTGTCCGAAGGATTCGGCGACCTGGAAGTCGAATCGCCAAAAACCAATCTACCCGATGATCAAAACCCTTACCGCCCGGTCTTGGTGGACGAGGCGAATGACTCCTTCAAATCGAATCGTCGCGTCACCCGCGTGACGGTTTCGAGTGAGTCACTCGACGACCAAGTCCGACAAGTGATGATCGCGGCCACTGCTTCCACATTACTGTTTCCGCCACTCTCGACCGTTTACGTCATCTCGCGTTTGCGGAGCTTGCCACCGGATGCCTACCTCGATCCTCGCCGCCGAAAGAGAATTCAAATTGCGTGGTGGATCACCATGCTCAGCGGCATCATCGGCGTCGGATACCTGATTTTGTTCCTGGGATGATGACAGTTCAAACGTTCAATGGTGCCTGCCAAAGACCCAGGGCGGGATTGCGAATGAAGTAAAACTCGGTGCCGTCGATGTCCGTGTGAAAGCCGTCATCGAGCTTATTGACGTCGTAACGCTGCATCAATTCGTTGACGTCGCCGGGCGTGTAATTGACGCTTCGAATTTCATCAGCCGAGAGTTTGCCGGCCGCATAGACGACTTCGAAACGATTCTCGTGCGAGCCGTGAACCAGGTGAGCGGCCGCCGATGGATTGCCTCTCAGATCCTCGTTTTCGTCAAACAGTTGAATGATCTCTGCCTTGGTTCGATAGCCGTACTTTCGGATCAACAGATCGATCGACTTATCTTCCCCGAATTTTTTGACTGCCGGGCCGAGCACGGTCAAACGGCCACCCGTCGCGATCGCCAACCGAGTTCGATAGATCGCCTTGTTGCCCAACCAAGTGCTCGAAAACTCACGCGGATCCAAATAGGCAACGATGTGCTTGGGCGCATGATCCAGGTGCGTGATGTTGACCTTGCGAGCCAATTCGGCTGCGGCAAAGAAAGTATCGTGGTCGTCACCGATGTACAAGCCGCGTGTGTGCAATGTGCCATCGGGCATCTGCTGAATGACTGTCAAGGCATAGAGCAGCGGCATGTCTTGACAGAATTCATCCTGTGCGTGATTTAAGATTTGCCGCAGCGGCGTATTGGCTTGCCCGAGTGTTTGCTCGATGCCGTACACGGCACTCAGGTAGTGACTCTCGTTGATGCCTTCGACGCCACCAGTTCCCACAAACACGTTCTTGTTGTAGTTCGCCATCCCGATCACCTCGTGCGGAACGACTTGGCCGAGCGAGAAGATCAGATCGTGACCGCCTTGAACAAGCATCTTGTTCACTTGCGCTTTCCAAGGGCGGTCGTAGAGTCCGTCGGTCACTCGCTTGACGTACGATGCGGGGACTTCGCCCAACGTGACCACATCGTCACGCCATCGGTGCGGGCGGAACAATTCATGCGGGACACCGGGGAACATGTGGTCGAGTTGCTCGGGCTCCATTTCGTCGTGAGTTCCCAGCGCCGGCATGATGTCGGTCACTCGCTCGCCCAAAATTTCGTGACACATCACCGTCAATTCGCCGGCCCGGCTAAACAATCGTGTTTGATCGGGGGGCAGCAACAGTACTTTCTGGCGTGGCCCGATCGCGGCGAATGTTTCCAACAGTGCCCCACGCAAATCGTCGCTGGTGAGTGAGTTCGTTTCGCTGCCGTTGGCGTAGTAGGTCGTCATGATCCGATCAACGGTAAAGAGTGCTGAATTGCGTCCCAAAGCGACAACTTATCAGATCGGCGCCCGCTTGACGTGCGGTGCAGATTTCCCGTCTCATATCAGGATGACTGCCCAAGAAATCCGACAACGAATCCCGCATCGTGGCCCGATGCTTTTGCTCGACGAGATCGTCTCGGAAAACGCTACATCGATTGTCTGCCGAAAGACGTTTCGTGCGGATGAGTTCTTCTTTGAAGGCCATTTCCCCGACTCACCGATCGTCCCGGGCGTGATCCAGTGCGAGTGCTGTTTGCAAGCCGGCGCAGTCCTGTTGGCTGGACGCGGCGGCGACTTCGCGGCGGATGCCGTTCCCGTTGCGACGAGGATGGATGGTGTGAAATTCAAAAGGATGATTCGCCCCGGTGATACCGTCCAAGTTGAAGCCACGCTCAATGAGCAGCTTAGCAATGCCTTCTACATGACGGGCAAGTTGACAATCGACGGAAAACTGGCGACGCGCTTGGAGTTTTGTTGCAGCATGTCCAGTTCGGCCGAACCCTCAACCCAAAGCCCCCAGGGACCGGCATCATGAACGACTCCAACCCGATCCAAAATTCCGAGTCGCCCAACTCTCATGCGTCCCGCTCTGAACCTGGTTTTGACTTTTTGGGTCTGACGGGTAAGACCATTTTGGTCATGGGCGTCGCAAACAAAAAAAGCGTCGCATTCCGCATCGCAAAAATCTTAGAAGAGTCCGGTGTCGAGGTGATCTACAGCGTGCGAAGTCAAACGCGCCACGACAGTTTGTCCAAACTGCTTTCCAATCGACGCATCGTCGTTTGCGACGTCGAGAAACCGTCGGAGATTGACCAGTTGGCGAAATCGCTCGTTGCCGACGGCACGCGTCTGGCCGGTTTGGTCCATTCGATCGCGTTCGCTGATTATCCCGAAGGGATTCGGCCTTTTCATGAAACGACTCGGACTCAATTCCTGCAGGCGATCGACATCTCGGCCTACTCGCTGACCGCCGTTTGCAACGCGCTCAAAGACGTCTTCGATCGCAACGCGTCGGTGGTCACGATCGGGATCAGCACGACTCGCATGGCCAGCGAAAGTTATGGATTCATGGCGCCGATCAAAGCGGCACTCGAATCCTCGCTGGCGTTCCTGACGAAATCATTCAGCCGGTTCAGTGAGGTCCGATTCAACAGCGTCGCGTCGGGCTTGTTGAAGACCAGCGCGTCGGCTGGAATCCCCGGCTACGTGGATTCGTATCTGTACGCCGAACAAGTCATTCCGCGTGGCCGTGCCCTCGAAACCGACGAAGTTGCGTCGACGGCGGTCTTTCTGTTGAGTCCCCGCAGCAGCGGGATCACTGCCCAATCGATCGTCGTCGACGCCGGCATGTCGATCAACTACTTCGATGCATCCGTCGTCCGCGCGGTCACCGCGGCTGAGGTCGACTGATTTTTTGCTCCGTCCAATTTTAAGATCAAGATCCTCTCGCCCGCTTCAGTTTCAATGAGCCAACAAATCTACATCAACGGTGAATACTTCTCCCGCGAGAATGCCAAGGTAAGTGTGTATGATCACGGATTGCTCTACGGCGACGGAATCTTTGAAGGCATGCGAATCTATGGCGGGAACGTCTTTCGCCTGAATCAGCATTTGGTTCGGTTGTGGGAATCGGCGCTCGCGATTGCCCTGCCCATCGGGATGACGATGGAACAACTCGCCAATGACGTCAACGAATGCGTCAAGAAGAATGGATTGGACGACGGATACATCCGTTTGGTCGTGACCCGGGGCAGCGGACCGCTGGGACTTGATCCTCACAAGTGCAGCAAACCGCAAATCATCATCATCGTCGATACGATCTCTCTTTATCCGGCGGAGATGTATCAGAACGGACTCGAGTTGGTGACCGCGTCGACGATTCGCAACCATCCCGCTGCACTCAGCCCGCGAATCAAGTCGCTAAATTATTTGAATAACATCATGGCCAAAATGGAGGGCCTTCGTGCGGGTTGTGTCGAAGCATTGATGTTGAATATCAATGGAGAAGTGGCCGAATGCACCGGCGACAACATTTTTATTGTCAAAAACGACCGCTTGTCGACGCCGCCGGTCGATGCGGGCATCTTGGAGGGCATCACGCGAAATGCCGTGTTGGAATTAGCGAGAGATTCCGGCATCGAAACCGTTGAGCAAACATTGACCCGGCACGACATCTTCATTGCCGATGAATGTTTTTTGACCGGCAGCGCGGCGGAGGTGATCGCAGCGGTCAAGTTGGATGGTCGCACCATCGGCGATGGTAAACCCGGACCCATCACTACCAGGTTGAACGAAGCGTTCCGCAAGCTTGTGCGAAGCGATCGGTAAGGATGACAGAGGAATGTCAGACAGAGGAATTGCTCAGTCCGCTTTCCTACAACCAGATTCCTCTGTCAACCACCCTCTGTCAAATTCGATCCGCCAGATTCCCTTGGAAGGACTCAGAACTACAAAGTGTGAGTACTGCGGTAATGAGAGGTTCTGAGGCAACTCGGTGCCGAAGTTTTTCGATAAAAACTACAAGCGTCCGGCGTTACAATGGCGACAACTTTGATTTCCAGATCCCGAGCACGACGTGCACGAGGCTGTGACGCCGCGAGTCATTGTTCTCGGTCGTCCCGTGATTGGATCAATTCCGGTACTAAAAGTTTTCATACCGACATTTCGTCGTCCGTTTTGGCAATCAAGGCAGTCCGTTATTCCTTTTCCGTCACACGCGATGCACCATCCGTCACGAATGGATAAACCTCCGTTCGTGCTTCCGCCTTCGGTTACAACACTAAAAACGTCGCTGCTGTCGTCTCTAATTCCCCAGACAAACACAGGCAATACTGCATTTGACAACGCTGCCCTACGAGCTTCTGGGCCAGAGTTGTTCGTTGGGTCTGTGAGCTGCACAGTTTGAACATTTCGATCGAACCAACGCCGCATCTCGGTTGACCCGAAAATCCAGCCGTTGGCGTTTGTGCCTCCAATAGGTGTGTCGAATGCGATTCCAACAACTACGCCCATTTTATCTAGCACTGGACCACCACGATTTCCTCCCAAGACACGTGATGACGTTTGAATCACTCGTGAATTCGAAAATTGACCGCTAGTTCCTCGGTTTTTCCCGTTGATCGTTTGAGCCTCCAATACGCGGCCGACCTCGGATTGAATCCCATTGGCGACCGCGCCACTTCCGCGGCCAAATCCCCACACGACACAATCGGAATTCTGAGGTGGACTTGATTCTGCAACTTCCAGTGGTGTGATTCGCAAATTGCTGACCCTGAGTGCAGCAAGCTCTGCCCCAGCGTGACCGTCCTGGGATCGCACGTAGTCGTAGTTTGTGTATGAATTGATTGTTTGAATTGACTCACCCGGAAAAAAACTGGCAGACGTGTTGGAGGTCGAGGTCTGTCCGCCAGTCACGACGGACTTGACCGCCTGGATGACGACTTCGCTCACTCGTTCGCTCTTATAATTCGAAGCTGTCGGATTAGTCACAACGGTCAATAGCTTTGGACCACGATAGTTGGTCGTTTCAACAACGTTTTTGCTAGTCAAAACGATCCCAGGGGCTGCGACAAACCCGCTGCCCTGGGCTAGCAATTTGAACTGGGGCCCGGGGGATTCGATACCGTCAATCTTCTCGGACCCAGCCGAGCCCTCGGGCAGATTGAAATCGAGTGAGTAGTGCCAGCCACTTGCGAGCTTGGTTCCGGCACCAACACTATTTGCATTGTTAATCGCATCGTACAATCGGCTGGTCGATGATTTGGAAAAACTAATCAAGCTGCCAGCGGTCGTTGCAGTTTCATTCAAAGTCAAAGCGTTTGAAAGTAGGATTGTTGGAATTGCAGGGCGGGACTCCATCGCCTTGACCATGCACATGGTGGCAGAATCGCCTCGCCGAGCCTTGATAAAGCAGACCGCAAGATTGTTGTTCGCCGAAGCAAGAGTCATTGAATGACGTTCGGGATCTACTTCTTGCTGTTCCTCAATTCGCTTGATAACATTTCTAAGAATCGAAGAAGCTGCTTTGTGATTGTTATCCGCACTAATATTTGCTACCGCAGCCCAGAGCCCCGCGTACGGACTTTCTGGGATATCGTTGTGCAAGCCAAGCAGCAGACCCTCGACGGTCTTCGGGTTCTCTTGCAAGTTTCTTAAGTGGTCGGTTACTTTTTCGTATTGACGCTGGTCTTGCTTCTTAAACCAAAGAAGTTTTGCATGGTCTTGGTCTTGCTTGGATAGCAGGTGAATTGGAATTGTAATCTCAGCTGCGTTCTCGCTAACTCTAAGTCTTATATTTCCAGCGTCTTGCGCTACAACAGTCCCACGTTTCGAAGTGCCTACCGAGCTGGTCCAGACTCGTTCTTCTTGTGCCCACAACCGGGAGGACAGCGAGAATGAAATGACTAGGGTAGGCAAAAAGAAGGCCAGCGCATAACGTCGAACAACGGGCATATTTTGCAGATCCGCGCGGGGGATTTTGCGTAGTTGCACCACGCGTAAACTTCGTGATTGTTGTGATCTCAGCCACCCGCCGACCGTGGATCGCGTGGTCAGCAGCAAGTTTCCAGAATCAGAACTCTGATACCAATTCTTTTTTTAATCTCGATTCTAAAATATTGGTAAGCGACAATATTTTTCATTTTGCACGCGTCGCTTTCATGAACCATGATTCTACGCTTTTCGGGGGGTGCGTCAATTGCCATGTGGCATCAAGCGTGGATTTTGCTATGGAAATTCGCACTGCCCAAGCGAAATCATCGCTGAGGCCAAGTCTACGGCGATTGGTGTGGACTCGATGAGACGACGAGCTAACCTTGGACTTGTTGATCCTAAAATTTTATCCTTAAATCGCTTGAAGCTCCGCGGCTATCGCTCGATTCCTCTGTCAACCATTCCTCTGTCAAATTCAAGAAACGCCTTTGCTGAGGGTGCTTGACCGTCGAGTCGTGCAACGGCCATCACTCATCCAGCAGTGATAGGATTGCTTCATCGATCGATTCGGGTTCGACCGTTTGTTGTCTTGCCACCGTGTTGATCACTCTGAGCGCGTCTTGGGCCGTCACCATCCCGTTGCCGTCGACGTCGTAAAACGGTGCCGGTCCGACGGTTTCGGTGATCGTGTGCAGTCGACCGTTTGCCTTGTCATGCACACTGCCGCGGGCCAACTCGTTTAAGACCACCAATGCATCGGCGGCGGTGACGACGCCGTTGTTGTTCACGTCGCCTGCTTGGATCGGATTCTGCCACGATGTGGGCAACTCATTTTCGAGAAGTCCCGATAAACGCCCCATTTGATTGATCACTTGCAAGGCATCGAGTGCGGAGATCCGGCCGTCGCCGTTGACATCGTAGAACGGCGGGGGACCCACTTCATCAGTGATTTCGAACAGATTACCCGTCGCCGGATCGTGAACCCGTTTGCGGCCCAATTCGTTGATGATCAACAAGGCGTCTCGAGCCGAAGGATCACCTAATCCGTCCACATCGAATCGATCGATGGGATTTTGCCAACCGACCGTGAAGTTCATGCGAACGTCGCTGAGCGTGATGCTGCTTTGGTCGGCACCGAACCCGATCAAATCGAAGTACAACGTGACCGCCTCGCCGGTCATCGAATCAGGAATCGGCAGGGTGACGCGGATGTCTTCGCGGTTGACATCGATGACATCGCCGCTGGTGTTTGCACCGGAGACGGTCACGCCGTTGGCGAAGTCCACGGATCCGTTCGCTTGAAAATTGAACGCCGCATCGCCGCCGTTCATCCCGACCATCTCACCGGAGACTGAATCCGAATCATTCGCACGCAGAATCGCGGCTTCGAAAGCTTCCGCGGGAAAATCACCGCTGACGTCCATCGACACACCGCCGAGGGTGAATGAAATCGACCGCAAACCGGCCGGCACCACAAACGTCTGCGACAGGTCACTGATCATGCCCACATCTTCGCTGATCGTGGCAGTGCCGTCGGAAAATGCAACGTTGCCGATTGTTTGCCATGTGATGGGCGAAGGATCGGACGGATTGGTTTGAAACGCTGCATCCTGTAGCCCGGTAGCGACCGCGGTGACCTCCGCAAGATTACCACGCAGCGCGACGAAACCAAGCGGTTGAGTGCCTACCAAATTGCCCAGCACGGATGATGGATCAAAACCCGTTTGTGAAGTCGCCCACGCGGTGCGGATGACTTCGGAAGTTGCAAGGTCGATCGCTTTACGGACGCCCGGTGATAGTGTGCCAGCCATCAAATGCGACGGGTGTTGCCACGCGTCCAGTTCATTGCCGCTGGGGTCGAGATGCAGGTCGCCTTCCGCAGTGGCAATGTGACGCCGTCCATCATGCGAGCCGACGTCCAAGCTCGCGAATCCATCGAACGCGGTGGTAAAGCCGCTGACGTGACCGAGCTCGTGGGAGATAACGGTCAACGCATCGAACAGGTTGGTGCCAGCGTTATCGTTCGGGTCGGTGATGGAAAAGTTTCCGTCGGCATCGAATTCGTTGTCGTCCGCTGGCGTCGAGTCAATGAACCAACCGTGGCCGGCGGCATCGTCGTCCAACACGATTGTTGCTTCGATGGCTCGTCCACGGTCGTCGACTCGATCGACCACCGCATATCCCAGTGCGGTGCCTTCGAGCGATTGGACATGCAGGTTCACTTGCAGACGAATATCGTCGGAGGTTGCCACTTTTAGGTTCAAGAGTGCTTGAGCAACCAGCGGACTAAATTGGGCGGCGGCGGCGACGAAGGTGCCGGTCGAGCCCGCGGCCAAGGAATCGGAGTGCAGGAAACCATGGATGTTGATCGCCGAAGGCGGACCTTTGCGGTAAGCCGGATCGAGGTAGGGTGAGTAGTGCGTGACGACATCAATCACACCATTATTGGCAATCACACTGATTCCGCCCTGCGCGATCGGTGTTGCGATCGCACCTGCGGCGTCGGCGATTTGGGCGAGCGCCGCGTTCTGGTAAGCGTACCACTCGACGGGAACATCGAGTCCTTCTTGTCGCGCCAGCCGACCGATGACGCTGTTGGGCTTTGCTTGATCGACAATTGACTGGATCGCTGCACCGCCTTTAAGATTTTGAGCCTTCCCATCGTTGGGGAATTGGACCTTCGATTTTTCGAAGATGCTTAGCAATTTGTCACCCCCGCCGCGAACGATTAAACCCATGTCGAGGTCACTTGAACCAGGCATCATTGGACTTTTGGTTAAGTCCGCCAACGTCCGCCAAGCTTCCAACGGTCGCCGCAACGTGTCGGCCAACCGAGCGGTATTGCCCGAGTAAACGTCTTTGACAAATTCGGCGCGATAAGCAATCTGTGTCAACGTTGCACCGGCAGTTCCTTGCAACATCAAAGCCACCACTTCGCCTCCTGGGATGCCTGTGATCGTCGTTGTGTTGTTGTTGATGCCCCGGACAAGATCCGCAAGCTCTCCCAACTGGGCACGATCGGTGAAGGGGAAATCCAAAATGTCGTTGAACTTATTGTTCTTCGGATTGAGCAATCGATCTGTGAGATGGCCGAAGGGGCCTTCGAACGTGAACGGGTGATCTTTCAGGATCGTGTGCAACGCCTCGGCTTGAGTATATCGGTAGGAGTTCATCTCGGATGACATCACCGCCTGTTTACCACCGGGGAATGCTTGTTGCATGTTCTGATCGAATACCTTCAACGCCGCGCGCTGATTGAGCAGCACATCGATCTGGTTGGGCAATATCTTTGCCAACCGGACGTCCGCCGAGGTGGCACGTCCGGAGTTGATTGCCGCCTCGGCCATACCCATTCGCATTCTGGCCGCTTCCACTGTCGAAAATTTGCGATAGGTTTGCTGGGCTTCGCCACGACGAATCATGTCGGGCAACTTTGCCATGATGTCCGCGTGCGAGAACGGTGCCGAGAGAGTCCGAAACCCATCCAAACCGCTGTCCAGCAGTGCTGACTCGTGCAACGCGATTGCTTGGTTGCGAACATTGGTAAAGGTGTCAGAATCCAGGCGGGCTCCCGTCGACGAAACTGCATCGTGCATCATGTCGGTGAAGACACGGTCGTAGGTGGTGCTCTTGGCAATGTTCTGGGTGATGATGTGGTTCATCGACAAACGAACCGCTTCGCTGTGGCTGACACTTTGCAATTGGTCGATGAATTGTTGTTCCAACATGATCGGTCCACGGCCGGGATTTAGGAAATCGGTTCTCGTGGCCGAGTTGATCAAATCCGCTTCGGTGCGGCCCAGTCGATGGGCTTCGGTGGGTGAAATCTCTTTGTCGACAACGCGGCGGCGTAGGGCGGCGCCTGATTCAACACCGGCTTCACTGATCCGCCGGGCAGCGATCCGCATCGCAGCATCAGCGCGGCTACCACGCACGACAGATGCTTTTTCAAACGTATTCGCTTGCATCAGCGGCGGATCGACTTGTCCGCCCTTGGAACTCGATCGATTGCCAACGTTGGGCACCGTGTTGGGACTGGCCTTGGCCTGGTAATCCACCAAACGCGAAACGTCCGACTTGACGTCAATGGCGTCATTCTTAGTTCCGACGACCTTATCCTTGTAGGCAACGAAGTCGTCCGAAATGCGCGTCCCAGCCGACCGGACTTCAACTCCGATTTCCTTGTACTCACCTCGGCTGTGTGCATATCCGACAAGGTCGCCTGCCAGACCGATCGCGGCACCTTGCAATCGTGCCCAACGCGAATCGAACGTCGGTTCGAACGCGAATGCGGCTGCGGTATCGGCAACGTTGCTGCTGAAGCCGATGTATGGCACCCGTGCGTCCACCGAATCGTGCTGCAACGAATCCAGCCAAGATCTTGCCGGCGTCGACCCAAAGCAATCCGCGATCGTAATCGTCCTTCTTGGCGTTTCCATAAAGATCGTACATTCCCTTGATCGTGCCATAGGCCAGTAAGCCGACGCCGATTGCTTGCCCGATCACGGGAATCGCAGGCGCCAGCGAAGTGGCGATCGCAGGAATCTGTTCCATCGCGTCCTTCGCCACGCCCGTTCCGAAGGTGGCGACATTGAACGGCGCGCCGAACACGCTAGTGGTGTTGGATTGTTCCCAAGCAAGTTTCTGGTTCGACCGATCTCGACGAACCGCCGTCATCGCATCGCTAAACGGATTCTGAATCGCGGTCGCCGACAAACCGCTCGGATCGGCCATGTTGACCGGATCGTTCATCGCGTAGCGGTACAAATTCGGTTCCGACGAGGTGAACCCCGAAGGATCGGCGCTGATAAATCGTCCGTTGGATGGATCATAGTACCGCCGCCGCATCTGATACCAACCCAGTTCTTCCTCATAGGCGCGACCCGCAAAGAAGTATCGATTGGATCACTTCTTCATCGGTGCGTGAAAGAATCGTTCCATAGGCGGTGTAACGGATGTGGTCGACCAATTCTTGATCAACGTTGACCACGTCCCCGACGGTGCCAGCCATGTCGGGCAATAACCACAGCACGTCACCGCCGCGATCTTGGGCCAGCGGGGTGTCGCCCGCCGCACCGTGCAGGTAAACGACGTCGATGACCGGATCGCTACCCGAACCAACGCCGTCGACATCGACAATCTCCAACAACACGTCCTGGTCGTTGTACAGATAGCCACGCCAAATTGATGGCTTGGACGCCGCACCATCCGAGTCGACCCGCTTCCAAACGCGGCGATCAAGCGCGTCATATCCCAGTTCAACGACTTTGATCAATTCACCAGCGGTGTTGACAGTCGTCGCCGCGATCAAACGGTTGCGATGATCCCAGGCGAACGTCGTGACGTCTCCGTCGACGATTCGCGTTTGAGAGATCAAATTGCCTTCATTGTCATACTGGTAGTTGAAGACTCCATCGCCACTGACACGGTTCTGGGGCAGATACGAATACGCCCCGCCATGAATCGATGATTCGGTTCGATTTCCTGCATCATCTAGCACATACGATTCGTCCGGCTTATGCGGGTCGGTGTGATCGACCGACAACAACCGACCCGCGTCGTCATACGCGTAAGTCGACGTGCCGTACCGATCGCTCGCCGTCTTGATTCGATCGTCGCCGTCGAACGTGTACGAGTAGCGGTTGATCGGTGTGCTGCCCGCCAAGTGCTCGATCTGCTCAACCAACTTGCGATCGTTTAGGGTTGTGGTCGTCATCAAGATCAACGCATCATCCGAATATCGACGAACTTGCGAGTAGACGGGTACATTGTCGTGATAGTCGAACTCGACTGATTTCGTGGCGACGCTGGATCCGGTTTGCCGGATCGCCCGCAACCGGTCGTTATCTTCGTCGTAGGTGAACGCTTCCGCGACCACGCCGAGTTTGGACCCATAGTCGACCGCGAATGCCTCGACTTGGCTGATCGCGTTGTACGTCAGACGCGACGTGAACGTCGGCGCGCCGGCGAACAACGTCGTCTGTGTCGAATCGATTCGGCTGCTGGCGTCATTGGCGAACGTGAAAGTGTTGACCGTTCCCGACCCACCGTCCGCCGAAGTCATCCGCCCGATCGCGTCATACGTGAACGCCAGACCGCCAGCGTTGGAATCATCGACGCCGAGCCAGGCTTCGGTCAGCATTCGATTATTCCCGTCGTAAGTGCGGGTCACGCTGCGATCGTTACGGTCGGTGTAACGGAGCACGTTGCCGTCTGGATCGTACTCAAATGTGCGAGTTCCAAACTCGTTCGTTTCGCTCACGACACGATGCATTGCGTCGAACACGAATGTCGTCGTGTTGCCATTGCCATCAATGACCTTCGACAGATTACCGGCGTCGTCGTAGCTTAGCAGCGTCAAACCGCCATCGGGTTCGCTGATGCCAATTTGTTGGTCCAGCGAATTGTAAGTGTAGGTGTAGGGACCTTCGGCACTTGCGTCTTGCTTGGTGCGAATATTGCCGGCGGGAAAATAAGTGTAGGTGACCGAGTTGCCCGAGTCGTCGGACTCGCTTTCAACACGGTCGAGGGCGTTGTAGTCATATCGTCGAGTGATCGCACCGACGGTGGTGACGATGGTGTTGCCGGCATCGTCGTACTCGATGGTTTGAGTTTCGCCGACGCGGGGATCGATCTTCACAACTCGCCGCGCTTCGTCATAGTCCGTCGCCAACGACGTTTGACCCGCCGCATCGGTTTGTTCGATGCGATAACCGGCTTCGGAGTCGATGTATCGCCAAGCATTGACAAGATCATCCGCGCCGTCACGAACAATCGTTTCGTTGGTAATGCGGCCGACACGATCATAGACGCGACTTATTTCATGGCCGAGTGCATCAACGCTCTGAATGATCTGGCCGGCGTTGTTGTGAATGAACTCTTCACGCACTCGTCGTGGATCATCTGGCGTACCGGTTTGGTGCGACATCGAGGTGATCCGGCCAAGCCCATCGATCGTATTGATGATCTTGTAAAAGTCGCCACGTGCGGGAGTCTTCGAGACGACATTGCCCGCACCGTCATACTCATACTTTTCGACGATCCAATCGGTTTGGCCTGGCGACCCCACACCAGCGTCGTCGGGCGTGCCGGCCCGCCGCCGTGTCTGGACCAATCGCCCACGAGCGTCATAGGTGTGTTCGGTTCGGTAGTACTCGCCTCGGGGATCAATCTCGACCGTCTTGCGTCCCAATTCGTCGTACTCGTAACCGAGTGTGATCGCGTCCGCCGTGCCAAATCCCCGGGTCACCGACAACGCCATGCCGCGTACGTCGTACTCGCTACGACTGATGTGGCCGTTGCGATCTACCATTTCAACCACATTGCCCGCTGCGTCGTACTTGGTCGTCGATTCGTTGCCAACCGCATCGATTGTCTTGGTCACCCGACCGAGTCGGTCACGAAGGGTGAAGCTGGTCCGATCGAGCGGATCGGTCATTTGGACTCGCAAACCGCCATCGAGGTAGTCGTATTGGGTCGTCTCCCGTTCGCCGTTGGAAGCGGTCAACAAGCGATTCAATCCGTCGTAGGTATTTATGGAAGTGCCATACACATCGGTGGTGGTCAACACGTTCCCAAAGCGGTCACGAGTCAATTCGACTGATTCGCCGACGGGATCCACACTGCGGATCAACCGCCCCAATCCGTCGTAATAGTAGGTCGTCACGTAGAGCGGTCCGCCAATGCCGACATGCTCAACGAGATTGCCTTCGACGTCATAGCGATGCGTTTCGGTAAGCGTCTGGGTTCCATGCTCGGACAGCACCGCGTATGTCGTGGATAGCGGGCGTCCCGCCGCGTCGACTTGATAGGTCGTCGCATAAGATTCGCCGCGAGGGTCAACTTGGCGTATCAGGTTGCCGACGATGTCGTAGGTGTACGAATCCGTTTCCAGGACTGGCGAATCGGAATCGCCAGCCGCCGTTTTGACGGTCAAAGGTTTGCCGCGATGGTCGTAGGTGGTCAGCGTGGCGAAAGCGTCACCACGTGGATCAGCCGACATGATGACATTGCCGACGCCGTCGTACGACATCTTGTAGGTCAACATTGGACCGGGCTCGGCTTCAGTGCCACTTGGTCGATCGACCTGGATCAGACGCCCCGCCCCGTCGTACTCGTAAAATGAATTCGCCCAGCTTCCCCTTGGGTCTCCAATGAGCGTTCGGTTGCCTGACAGGTCGTAGCCGTAGGTCGCCGTGTTGTTCTCGGCGTTGGTTTCGCTACGAAGCAAGGAACGTCCGTCGAAGGTGCGAACTAGCGTTGCTCGGCCATCCTCATTCGCGAAAGGGCCTTCCGTCTTGATCGCATTGCCGACCGAATCGTAAGTTGTCAGCGTCTGGTAGCCCTCGGCGTCCAAAACGCGAATGACTCGGTTGAGTTGGTCATAGTTCAACGTCGTCGCGCGGGTTGCCGTGGTTGCATTTCCGGCCTCAGTAATTGTCTCGATGTTTCCGACCGCATCGAAGGTGTAGGTGGTGAGCGCACCGATCGTGTCGGTCATGCCCGTCTGTCGCCCCGCCTCGTCGTATTGATAGACCATTGGCACGATGTCTTCACCCGCGTTTTCACGTGGGAAGTGAGTTCGAGCGACCGTTCCGCCTGGGTTGAAGTCATAGCGTGTGATGGCGGCGTCCAGGGGGAAGTCGGGACTGCCCTGGGGAACGGACGTTTCTTTGACTCGACCGAGTTCGTCAATGACAAAGGTGGACGTGAAGTAACTTGCCACGCGGATCCTGCTCCGACAATAGGTTTCCGGCTTGGTCGTAGGTGAACCGAGTCACGGCGAGAGGACCGGGATCCTGTTCGCCGCCGGTCGGTTCACTGACGCTTAGCAATCGGTTTCCCGCGTCATGCGTGTAGTAATTGGTGTGATAAGCCCCGCGCGCATCGGACAACCAAACCAAGTTCCCAACGACATCGTGCTCCATCGTGGTGATCAGGGTACCGCCGTCTTCATCACCGAGACCGACCGTTGTGCTGGTCAAGTTGTCCAGTGGATCGTAAGTGTTCTCCTTATAAAATTGCGGACCACGAGGATCTTCGTATCGAAGCAAATTGCCAACTTTGTCAAAGGTGTACTTCTCGGTCGCCAGCTCATCGATGCCCTGCGGTCCCACTCCGGTTGTGGTTTTCATCAGGTGGCCGAGCAGATCGTACTCATAAGTTGTTTCAAAACGTCCTGGAGTTCCGGCGTCGAACGTTCGTGGGTCAACCATAAGCGCGACGTTGCCCAGCACATCGTAATACGTCTCCGATCGGTTTCCCTCGGCATCGACGGCCGCAATGCGACGTCCGACACCGTCGTAGTAAAACCGAGTGCGATAGTCTTCGTCGTTGATCGCACCTTCACAACTTTGTCGGCCGCTCCGCGGATCCACCATCGCGATGACTTGGCCGTGGTCGTCGTTGACGAAGCAGGTTGTGTTTCCCAAAGTGTCAGCGATGCTGGATCGAAAGCCAAGCTTGTCGTAGGTCGTCACCAATACCGCGGCATGCTCGCCGTCGAGCGACGGTGTCTCCATTCGCGTGACGTTGCCGATCGCATCGTAGGAATACGTCGTCGCTTGGCCGAGTTGGTCCAGCGACCTTTCCAAACGTCCGGCCGCGTTGTAGTCCATCTGGATTTCGAGATTGTTGCCGCGAGCGTCGGTGCGGCGGATGACATTCCCGATCGGGTCATAGTCGATCGTAACGTCCATCGGTTTCGGATCTTCGGGACTGCCGGTGGGACCGCTGACGCTGATTTGGCGATTGGTTTTGTCATAACCGAACGTGGTCGTGAAAAAGTCACCGCGCGGATCGGTGACCGACAAAAGATTGCCGACCTTGTCGTAGTCGAACTTCGTTTGCGCCGGCTTGTCGGTGTTGCTGGCCTCGGTCACCGTTTCGGGGTTGAACAAGGTATCGAATGTTGTCAACGTTTCACGATCGAGCGGATCGGTCGATTTTCGAACCATTCCGAGCGGGTGATAGTCGATCAAACTAGTCGCCTTCTGCGGCGATCCGGCGGCCATCGTGCTGCTAGCGACACGATTGAGTTTGTCGTGCGTGAAGGTGGTCTCGCGCGGCATCGCCGCGAGCATCTTTGATCTCAATCAGATTGCCGATGGGGTCGTACTTGAAATCGACACGCTGTCCCGCTGCGTCGATCGTGTACTCGCGGCGATTGCTCTTGTCGAATTTGTGAACCACGGTGTCGAGGATGATGCCATCGGCGGTAAGACGCTCGGTATCAATCTTGTCAACGTTGCCGCCGACATCATAGGCATACGTGGTGGTGCGACCTTCGGCATTGGTGACGATGTGCAACCGATTGGCGTTGTCGTATTCGAACTGTGGTTTGGATCGGCGTGTCGTTGGTCGCCCGCGGATCGACCAGCAACGTGCGGTTGCCGACGAGGTCGTAATCGAAGCGAGCGGTATTCCCCAGCGGATCCGATTCGGTGATGACTCGATTCAGACCATCAAAACTGGACTGATGTCGATACGTTTCATTGTCGCGATCGCCTTCGGCCCGCGCATCAATAATTGCCGTGCGATTTCCAATGCCGTCATAGACGTAGTGCGTCACGAAGTCTTCGGCGTCGGTGCCGGTCACCATCCGGCCCAGTTCGTCATAGACATACGACGACAGGGCGTCTTCGGCGTTTCTAACGGATTTCAAACGACCACTTGGATAATAAGTTTGTCGCGTCTCGGCGACACCATTGACGGTCGTCAATTCGGGGCGTCCCTGGACATCCAATTCATGAGTGGTGGTCTTGACTTCGCCATCGGCACCAGCCGAAGTTTTCAATGATTTTGCGAGGTCGGTTGGACGCATCATGTTCGATCAGTGACACCACGCCATTGGGTGCGGTGGTTTTGGCGGGTGTGGCGAACAGGTTGTATTCGAACGTGGTGACTTGATCACCCGTTCGCGGGTTCTTGATCGTTTGCTTGATCAAGCGATTTTCTTCATCGTACGCATATTCAGTTATTTCCGTCGTCGGGCCAGAACTTTTAGTCTGTCGGCCACGCCCATCGACCGTGATCACCATGGCGCCTCCATTGGGAAATGACACGCCTGTCAATTGATAAGCATCGTTGTAGGTGAACGACGTTGAACGTCCGATTCCATCGACGCTCTGGCGTGGATTGCCCTTGCGATCCTCGACCATCAACGTCACCCGATCGAGCGGGTCACGAGTATAAATGTAGTTAAAGTCGGGGTTGAACTCGACATCGGCACCACCGGCCAACACCATCTCTCCGAACTCATAAGCGAACTGCATTTTTGCATTCAGATCACCAAACGAATCAATCTGCTCGATCGGACGGTCGTACTCATCAAAGCTAAATTTGGTGATATTGCCATTGCGATCGACGAATTCGACCCGGTTTCCTTCGGCGTCATAATCGGCCGACTCCGTGTACGTCACGCCGTCGATCGAGACAACAATGCTTGATGATTCGAATCGATTCATTGCGTCGTATGTCATCACGGTTGCGAAGCCGTCTGGATCGGTCATGCCAGTGACGTTACCACGCAAGTTCGCGTAAGATTGAGTCGCCTCACCATCGGGATACGTGGTGTTCGTCAATCGACCGTACGCATCGTACGTGTAGGTCGTCACAATCCCGATGGGATCCGTCTTTCGGCTTGGAAGTCCGTCGGCAGGACCACTCAAGTAGTAATCCCAAAGTGTGGTAGAGGATTTCGGATTTCCTTGTGGCAGCGTCGCCGTGGTGCTGAGAGTTTCGGAAATGACGTTTCCGCTGGAATCGAGCACACGTTCGATTTTGCGACCGACGCCATCGACCTTTTCGGTCCACATGCCTTTGAAGCTGGCGTTGCCATACGTGTACGTGGTGGTCACGCCGGTGGTGCTGTCGCGATCGGGAAAGTCAGTGAAGGTCAGCGTGTTGCCGAACTCGTCGAACGTACTACAGGTGATGTTGTTGACTTGATCGACGGTAACGCTGATGAGTCCGTCGGCTGCATCACGTCCGAATGCGCGGCCGGGTTGGTTGCCGTTTCCGTCTTGATTTTGGACGTGGATGAACTGTCCGAAACCATTCATTTGGAATGTTTGCTTGACGCCATCGAAATCGGTATAGATCGCTTCGGCAGTAAACGTAGATCCCTCGGTTGCTTCCGGACCAAGTCCGCACCGCGCATGCGCCGCTTCGACGCTAGGTTGTTGCGGGGGTATGGTCAAGAAGTCGACGACCAGGGGTGCCGAATCGGGATCGGATGTCAGTTCGGGAAGAGAGACAGCCTTCTTCTGTGCCGGCGTAAGCGAGAACGATTGTCCGTCGATTCGTGTACCGCCGCTGACGCGACCAAAGTCATCGTAGGTGATCGTTTCGCTAAAGGTGCTGTCGAAAGGTTCGTCACCATCGTTGCCTCGTTTCGCCGTAAGATCGCTGAGCAAGTAATCGAAAGGTGCAATCAAATCGTCTGTGGGAACAAGCGGGTCGTAGCCAAAAGTACGCTTTGAATCATCGGGATCGGTGATGCGGATCAGTTGCTTGTCGGCGTGGTCCAGCTTGGTCACGCGACCTGCCGGATCGGTGATCTTGCTGACGCGTGGTCCTGAATACTCGAACACCGTTTCTAGTCCCACGGGATCGACAATTTTCTCGATACCCGCTGCGTTGTACAGATAGGTCGTGGCATTGCCATTACGATCGACGACGGATTGCAACTTGCCGTCGGCTCGATAATTTTCCTCGGTCCCGTCAATCATCTGGCGTAGATAGGAACCGTCGTCGAGCTTCTTTAGCACGCTGCGATCGAGCGTCACGGGTGTGTAGGCTTGTCCGGTAACCTGTGGCGGGTTGAAAATTTGTTCGGTTCCGTTGCCGTCAACTAACAACAGCACCCCATCGACTTCGTAGATCCGCATCAGTCCTTCGATTGACCAACCCGCGCCAAATTCGCTGTCGCGAAGGTTCACGACCGGAAGGAATTCGCGTTCGGTTTGAAAGTTACCGTCGACCCAACCGGCTGCGGATTCTTGGAACAGACCAAAGTCAAATGCCAAGTCGTAGGCACCTGTTGGCGCCTCACGAAGATCCAGCAGCAGCGATCCGCCGGCGATCGAATTCGCGTTCAACTCCGAGACATCGACAGCAAAGAAGTGTTCGTCGCCGCGATACCCCACGGCCAACTCACCTGGTTTGGGGTCATAGCCGGAGGCGGCTGCGAACGCTTGATCCCCCAGCGACGCGGTGGCCCGGACGACCAACTTTTCGCCGAGTTCGGCCTTGTTCAAATTGGCCAAACCGAAGTAGGCGAGCGGCCGCGGTTCGGCGCGAAGCGAGTCATAGTGCAATACCAAACCGCGCGATGCTTCTTGGGATCGGTACGAAACGAGCGTATGGGTTTCGTGAATCGCGCCGGTGTGGATTTCGACCTGCGACGTGCGGCCGGCTTCGACCGTTTGCGTCTCGTCGGGGAATGCTTGAAGCGACGCCGCGGACGTGTATGGCGTTGGCTGTAAACGCAATTCTGGAACGAATTGTTCGGGTTGACTCTCGATTCCGCGAGGCAAATTCCCAACTGGAATCGGACCGAATAGGTTGGGATCCTCGCCGACCGGTCCAACCTTGGGGACGCCGTATCCGGTGTTGTTGCCATCCGAGAAATAGCCGAAGCTGGCGGCGACAATCGTCGAAGAATAAATCTGGTCAATCGGAATCTGTCCAAGCGGACCATTGACCAGTGATTCCAGTTCGGTCGGCACATCGGCGTATTGCGATACGATCCGACCGACCGGATTGGCGCCGGCTTTGGCGGCCTTCTCGATCACGCGGATCGCTTCGGGCATGCTGTACGCAAACACCGCATCGTACCGCTGCATCGCGATCATCGCGTATCCTTGCTGGGTCACCGTCACGTCGTCGGCGAATCCGGCCAACACGGGATTCGTTCCAGCGACCAAGCGAGGCACCGTCAGGGGATCGTCGAAATTACCGAGTGGGTTGCGAATGAAGCCGAGGTTGCTGCCCGCTCCGACGGCATACTGACGAGCTCGGTCAACGGTAACGGTTGAAGTCTTTGTTTGTCCGTTGACTTTTTCAGTACGAACTTCTTGCGTGATCGAACGAATCGACGCACTGGGGTCCGTATCGGGATTAGGACCGGGATAGCTGGCGAAGAACGGTCCAAGTTCCGGATTCTTTTTCGAGTCCAGTGGCGAATTGTCCGCGTTGTAACCGCTAATGACCAAATAGGACGGGTGCTTTCCGATCGCGCTCTCGTAAGCGTTGGCGGGAACGAAGTCGACACCTTGCGCATTGCTGATTCCGAAGGCCTGGACACCGCGACCTTCGCGGGGATTCAATCCGAACGGTACCAAGTTGATCGGTAAAACGTCGTGCGTGACCTTGTCGTCGAAACCGACGATGCGGCGAATAATCCCGACGCCGTTTCGGTCATCGACGCGGTCTGTCACGACGATCACTGCGGGATCGTCGGTGGCAGTGATGTCGTAAACCCCTTTGCCGTATTCGATGATCGACTCGGGCAGCTTTTCATCGAATACCAAAGGATCGACGATCACCTCTTCACGCTGCTCTTCGGGAACGTCTTCTTGATCGTCGACCAGTTCGTTGATTTGGCGACGTCGCTCGGGAATCGTTAACAACGAGGCGACCAATATCCGACCGGGACCACCGGCATCGCCTCGAAACAAGTCCGCCGTTGGCGCCGCGATGTAAACCTGTTTGCGGTCCGCGGAGACTGCGATGCCGCGCAAGCCCAGCGGAGTCAGGTTGCCGACCGTGCCTTCCAACGACAACGTTTGGATCACCGTGTGGAAGGTGCGTGAGAATGGATCGATGTCGATCACGTACACCGAACCATGACCACGATCGGTCACCAATACGAACCGACCGTCGGGATCAACGGTCAAATCAAAAGGCTTTGCGCCAATGGGCAGCGGGATGCCTTGGTTGCCTTCGGTGTCGGGATCGATCACTTGCTCGCCTTCAACGACATCGGTGACGACATCGGGAACCGTGTCAATCTCTTGCAAGGCAACCGCATCAATCACTGAGATGCTGCCCTGGGCACTGTTGGTCACGTACAAACGCGTGCCGTCGGGCGTGATCGCCGACTTTTGCGGGGCGAAGTTGCCGGGTTCCGGGACTCCCGTTCCCAAGCTGATACGAGCGACTTCGCGCGGATCGGATTTGATGCCGTTGCCAATCGGCTCGGTGGCCAACAAGTCCAGCACCGACACCGTCGAATCGCCACCGTTGAGAACAAACCCAAACCGAGATTCGACCAAAAACTCCACGGGGTTGCTGGGTACTTCGATCACACGGTAACGACCGTCTAGCGGCGCTTCTTGCTTTCGCGTCACCGTCACGCGAGCGAAACTGAGCGGTGCCCCGCGAGGGATACGGACCAGCAACATGTCGTCATCGCCGGCGAACAAGTCCTCGGGACCGATGATCACATCGGCTCCACCCACGACGGCGGTGTCGTTGTCACGACCACCAATCTCCAATGTTACAAAAAGATCTTCGAGGCGAGTCCCAACCAAGGAACCGGCCGGAGTCGTTTCATCGTCTTTCAGCAGAAACTTGCCGTCGAGTTCTAGGTACGGGCCGGTCTCGCCTCCCAACACACCAAACTTTAAAGTGCTAACGCCGATCGATGGCGTGGGGGCGGAGTAACTGACACGCGGAGCCGTGGGTAGTACCAATTGCACGATTTGGTTGACGTTGGCTAAGACTTCGGTGGTCGAAAGAATCTTCAGCGATTTGACGTCGGATTCCAGGACGCTCACCTTGATGCGAAAGTCGGGGACGATCGGAACAAGCGTGTCTCCCAACACGCCGGTTCCCTGGTAGTAGGACTCTTCACCGCTGCCCCCAAACACATCACTGACTTGAACAATGACTTGATTCGTTTTCGCGCGAAAGGCTACGTCACCGCTAAGCGCCGCCAACGAAGCCGCGTTCGGAAGGGCCATGAACATCGCACCGGTGATCGACGGGCGAAATGCTGTCCGAACTGCGACGCGGTCCGTGCACCGACACCGATGTTTGGTGGCGATGTGGTCCTGGCGATACCGTCGTCGCCCACGACCATCGAGTCAATGACGATCCACGAACGACTGATCGTGCCATTTTCCAAAGTCACGTCGACAGGCTGAAACAAGTAAGCCATCTCACCGGGGCTACTCGTTGCCGGTGCCGGAATCGCAATGCTCATCGGCAGATCGGCGTCACGGTCGCCGTAGTTGATCTGAACACCGCCGGCAAAATTCCAATTCGTCGGTAATGAGTAGGGCAAGTCAGAGGACGCCAACGCGGTGGCTGTCAATTCGATCGATTCGTCGTACGCGCCCGGCGGGATGGCAACCGTGATACCAGCGCCATCACCGATGATGGCACCGGTTGCTCCGACCACGACGGTGCCCGTTTGCACGTCGGCAATCAAAATGGGAATGACTTGCGAGATGCCTGATTGAACAACCGTGATTTCCGTGATTCCCTTTGCGATCGCCGTGACGAGGCCCGTGTCGTCGATCGAAAGCAGCGACGGGTCGGCAACGAAATAACGCGTCGAAGCGGCTTGTGCCAAATCAATTACGCCAGCTTCGACACGCTCGCGCACCATCAACTGGCGAGACTCAGAGACGTTCAACGTGTAAGCGTCCGGGAAGAAGTCCAACAATCGATCATCGCGAGTTCCCACGTTGACGGAAGTTGCCGCCGTCAACCCGAACGCGTCGATTCGCAACGCGGTGGTGCCAACCTGATTGGCAATGATCAATCCAAGATCTGTCACGACCGCGACACCCGGATCAGACGTCGATAGTGTTAGTGAATCGGACGACAGAATCTGTTCCGAACCATC
This sequence comes from Pirellulaceae bacterium, assembly GCA_963781095.1. Taxonomy (GTDB): domain Bacteria; phylum Planctomycetota; class Planctomycetia; order Pirellulales; family Pirellulaceae; genus Rubripirellula. The sequence continues at coordinate 11,470 of CAWAEA010000009.1, read as the reverse complement.
CGCCAAAATACCGCGAACGATCAAGCGACTTGTCAGCGCCCGCCGCCAGTAAAGGATCGCGACGAACGACATCCAACCGAACAAAGCTGGACGCCAATACCTCGATGGAAACTTGCGCGGGGACACTTTCCAATACTCCGTCGTCCGCAACGACCCGAAGCGTCGCCGCGGGCTGTGCGATGTCACCCGCGACCAAACGAACCAATCCGCCCCCGATCGGCTGAACCGTCACGGTTCCCGATGTGACACTGGTGAACGTTGCGTCTTCCTCAGGATCCGAAGTCCAGGCGGCCACGTCCACAATGTTGCTGGATCCCTCGAATACTCGCAGTGGATCAGCCGTCACCCATGGCGGACGGTTGGCCACAAAACCGAATCCGGCGAGCAGTCGCCGCTCGATCCGTCTCATCCACATCGCCGTCGCGGTCGATGTCAGCCGACCGAGAATAGTTTGCATCGGTGGAGATCGACCCCAACGCCGACGACATCAGCGTGCTGTCATCGCCGTCAATTCGTCCGTCATCGTTGATATCGGCGAGCAGGTAAAGACTCGCCGTGTAATCACCTGCCCCGTCCCCGCTGATTTCAAATGTGTGAGTACCCGGTTCGCTGATTTCTATTCGAATCGTGTTCGGGGTAAAGTCGGTCGATTCGACGTCGATCCCGATGATGAGGCTTCCGGTCGGACTCGTACGCAATTCACCAGCCGTAATCGTAAACGAGTAGCGATCGATTGCACCGGAGGCGAGCGTGCCGGCGATCGGTGCCGCGACCAACTGCCGTGTTCCGCCCAAGTGAGACCGGATGGGCATAATCCCATTCACCGTGCCATCTTCGTTGTAAGTGCGTATCGAACCGGGTTCGTTTGTCGGTGCGACGATCGTCAAGTGATTCGTGGTGTCGTAGCCGTAGAACGTTTTTTCGCCACTGGCCGCGTCGATTGCGGAGCTCATGCGTCCATGATCGTCGTACCGATAGACGAGATGTTGGCCGGTCGGTGCGACGAGTTCGGTGACTCTCCCATTCCTGTCGCGAACGATCGTTATTCGCGATCCGTCGGCGGCGATGATGCCGCTATCGGTGACTCGCAACGAACGGTTCCCGTCCGATGCGACAATGCGAACAAGCGATACCGCCCCTGGCGCCTTGGATGTGAATTCGTGTCGCTGGCCGATCGGTGAAACCAAGCTGAAGGCGACGCCGTCGATGATCTTCGGCGAATAGGGCAATCCCGTGCCGACGAAGAAGTATTGAGTTCCCGATTTGCGAAGCGGTGCGTCGGAGAAACTTTCGAGTGCCCAGGTGACTCCCGAATCAGCGGTCCACGCGGGTTGGAACGTTTGCACTCCGGAGTCGGCGGCAGTGAGCTGGGTCGGCGAGAACGTGTAGCCGACTCGTTGGCCGTCGGGCAGGGTCAAGTACAACCGCGTGCCTTCGGCCAGTCCGGCAAATGTGTCCGTGGTGGTCGTGCCGCCGATGGCGATCTGCGGATCGATGAGCGGCCAGGACCAGGCTCTTCCGAAGGCGGAGTCGTCGCCGAGCGTGGCGAGGGAGCTATAAACTCGCGTGACATCCATAGCGATGCCCGCGAGCGTGACCGTCATGTCGGTCGCGATTTCGGCGACGGCGCCGGACTTATCGGCCGAATTGATTTCCAAGTCAAAGGTGGCGACCGAACTCAGACCACCAAAATCACTGGCGGTCACCCGCGCGGTGTAGAAGCCGTTTTCGTACTGGGCCGGATCGATCGTCACCAAACGAACGATGCTGGTGGTCCCTTCGCGAAGCAGGATCGGCTCGCCGCCGCCTCGTGGAACGAGCTCCACTTTGTACTCGGCTAAGCCGTCGTCGAAGATGTCGAACATCATGTCGCGAGTGCCGGTCACGATCGGCGGTGTGAATTCCGTAATTTCGATTCGTGGAGCGGTGCGATCCGCCAGATTGCGGATGAAGATCGGCCGAGTGACCGTTGTCGTGCGACCTTCGATGTCGGTCACCACAGCGGTAACTTGGTAACGCCCCGGCGCGTTGGAGACAAACGTGCCCCGTCCGAGCGAGTCGAGCACGATCGGTTCGCCATCGACGCGGAGCGACGCGTTGCCGATTGCCACATCGCTGCTCGCGATCGGCTCGATGGTGACGATTTGACCCGGGGTGGCGGGGAAACTTGGCGTCAGCACGATTTGAAGGTCGGGCGAAACGGGTTGCAGCGATGCGACCAGCGTCAGTGCACGCCGCGTTTGAATCACGCCGTCATCGGCTGTCAATCGAATCGTGTACGTCCCCGCTTGAAAACTCTGGGGCGTCCATTCGATCACGCCGACACCATCCGAGACGTTCAACGTCGCACCCTGGGGTAGATCGGCGGCGGTTAACGTGACTGAATCGCCGTCCGGGTCCGATGTCGGAATAGAGAGCGTGAACGTCTCACCCATTTGAGCATTGCGAAGTTGGGGCGCGGTTAAGACCGGCGCGCGGTTCGTCGCCAAAACTTGGACGTTGACGTCGATCGCGTCGGTGCCGCCACTTGGATCGGTGACACGGAAGGGCAACGAATATTCGCCCGCCGAATCAAAGTCAACATCCCAAATGATCAATTGCGTCGACGGGTCGAACGTGAAACCATTGATCGCCTCTCCGGTGTAACTGTAGATCAGCGGCTCACCATCGGCATCACCGGCCCGAATCGAAAAGACGGTTTGATCACCCTCGCGAGCGAACAATTTCGGGAGCGGATTCAAGACCGGCGACTGGTTCGTGTTGGTCACGGTGATCAAAACGTCTTCGCTGCGGGACCCGGCGCCGTCGGATGCGGTAATGCGAATGCGATACGTACCGGCTTGGGTCGACGAAGGCGTCCATGTCAATGCACCGGAGATTCCATTCATCACGACGCCGGTGGGCAGCCCACCCGTTCCGGCTCCTTGGACGAGCGCGGCGGTGAAGAAGACGGCATCATTGTCGGCGTCGGTTGTCTCGGCCGTCACGGTGAGCTTTTGTCCCTCGGCGATTGTTTGTGCGCCGATCGGGGCCAAGTCGGGGCGAGAGTTGGTATCGCGCACCGTCAGTGAGATGGTGCGAGTGTCGGACAACACGGCACCCGCGCCACCATTGCCGTTGTCGGCGACGGTAAATGTGATCGAAGTGACTCCAACATTCGCGGCCGTCGGTGTCCATGCAAACGTGGCACGCCCGTAGAAATCGTCCGCTACAAAGGTCGCTCCGGCCGGCAATGTGCTGGACGTGAACGTCAATGGGTCCTGGTCCGCATCGGTCGTATTCAAGACCAATGTGAACGCTTGTCCGACCAGCGCGACGGAGTTGAACAAAGGCGTCAACTTCGGTGGCTCATTGAGGCTAGTCGCTTGCAAGATAAACTGCACCGAGTCGCCCAGCGGCGCTTCACCGGTTGATTCTTTCGCGGTCACGGTAACCAGATAATCATCACGGTCACCGGGCTGAGGTGCGACGGAAAGCGTTCCGGTTCCATCACCGTGATCGACCAGCGTCGCCCAAGACGGTAACGTCGTGGCTTGGCCGATCTTAACGCTCAGCGCGATCGCGGTGCCATCAGGGTCGCGGGCGACGATCGGGATGTCCAACGTCATTCCGACCGGGACAGTTTTGTTTTCGATCGTTGTGATTTGGGGACGGAAGTTGGCGTCGCGCACGTTGATGGCAAGCGTCACCGTATCGCTCGTCGGCGTGCCAGTACCATCGCCATCGTCGGTGGCGGTAAAGTCGATTTCGAATCGCCGCATCTGCTCATTTCCGGTCGCGTCGAATGAGGGCGACCAAGAAAAGATCTGTGCTCGGCATCGTAGGTCGCGCCGATGGGCAGGGTGCTCGTCGAGTACGTCAAATTGGGCAATAACCCGGCGAATTCGATAAAGAAATCTTCGCCAGTTGCAAGCGGGTTGGTCGGGGCGAAGGGAAACTCAGGATCCGTCGCGGCGACGCGGATTTGAAGCGGTTGACCTTCGAAGATCGTGAATTCATTGATCGCTGGGAACGCCACCGACCCATTGATGTTGTTGACCGTGATCGTTGAAGTCGTACGCGCGAGAGACGTTCCATCGTCGGCGAAGAACAGGACTTCGAAGACACCGTGCTGGTCAAAGCCGGGCGTCCACTCGAATCGGCCCGTGTTCGGATCCAGAAACGCGCCGGGTGGCAAATTCGGTGACGCGTAGCGGAGCCGGTCGCCGTCCTGATCGTCGCCGAACAATCTTAGCGTGATGGCGTCACCCTCGTTGATCGTTCGGTCCGCGACCGGCGCAATCGTTGGCGCCACGTTGCGGTTTGCGATCACGATGTCGAACGAGACGCTCGTCTCGACGAAACCGTCGCTGGCGATCAGCTTGACGTCTTCGTAGACGCCCGCATCATCGCCACCGCTGCGCCATCGCAGGGTTTGGGCCACCGAATCGAATACCGCACCGGGGGGCAAATGATCGGCGAAGTAGAACAACGGGTCGCCATCGGGATCGAAACCGCTGATCGAGACTTCAATCAAGTCACCTTCGGTGACAAACTTGTCGTCCACGGACGCAATGATCGGTGCTCGATTGGCCCCCGTGACATCGACCGTCCAAACTTGTCGTTCGAACGCCCCGCGGGCGTCGTAGGCGCGAAGCTCGAACGGGGTGCTCGGCGAAGCTCCCCGTGTTGGCAGCCAATCGACCTCGCCGGTGACGGGATCGACCGTGGCCCCATCCGGTGCATCGGTTAGCACGTAGGTCACTCGGCTGCCGTCGGGATCCGATGCGAATGCCGCGTACTCGTAGGAGGCCGACGCGGTGGCGGAACGCAATGGCAATGATTGAAATTCGGGCCGCATGTTGGGCGGCAGCGTTGCCAGCACACGCGGATCAAAGTTTAAATCCAACAAAGTCGGATTCGCGATCACGACGGTCTGAGCGAGTGACGACATTCCAGCCGCCAACACCGTGCCATCACTCAATACTTGATATCCGTTGTTGCCCGCCGGCATGCCATCGTTGCCGAAGAAAATGACGGAATCATCACCGAGTGCGTCAAAGTAGACATTGATCGGTCCGGCGATGTCGAAATCGGAGGTATTCGTAATTGTCACATCAACCAACAACGTGCCATCGGCTCGGTTGATCCGCGTGGCCGAGTACGACACGCTGGTGCCGATCGAAACATCTTCAAAGACGCGGAACGTCGTGGTGAAGCCATTTCCTCCGATCGGGATTCCTTGTTCGCTTTCGATCGTGGACGCCACTCGCAACTCATACTCCGCCGGTGCCAACGCCTCAAAAAGTAACTCGCTGGTTCGCGATGCGGCGTTGTATTGGACCGCACCGATTCCGACCGATTGCCCCGTGTCTTTGTTGACCAGGGTGTAGTTCGCACCCCGCGTCGCGCTGAATGCTTTGGTCGCGTCGGTGGAATTCAGTCCCACGTCGAACACCAACGCCGCGCGATTGTTTTCGCGAATGATTGTGTCGACGACGCGGGGGGCTGCGACGGTAAAGAAGATGTCAACTTGGTTGCCCTGAGTGACCAAAAATCGTCCGTCTGGCAGAGACTCAATTCCTTCGACACGTCCGCTACCGCTGCTGGCAACCACGGTTTGGCGCAGCGACAGGGGATCGACCACGGAGACCTTTCCGCTGTTTTGGTGTCCGACCAAGAGGGCGCCGGCGAGCAGCGATCCGGATGAACCGATGGACAACGATTCGGCGCCGCCATCAATGCGGGCAATGACTTCGGCTCGGCCACGGAAGTCGAATCGCAACACGTCGCCGGTCGAGGGCCACGCGGTCCCATACAGGGTTCCGTCAGCGGCGACGGCGATCGAGTCCACACGCACCTTGCTCAGCGGAGTCAATTTGCGTGTCGCCGTATCCAACCGGCTGATGCCACCGGTGGTTGCCACGTAGATCGCGTTTTGACCGGGGATGGCGGCAAGTCCCAACGAGATCCCTGAACCGATGCGATCGAGCACGGCACCGCTTGTCGGATCGAGTTGCAAGAGTCCCTCGCCACCGGTCGAAGCCCACAATTGTCCCGCCGCATCGAATACGAGTTCGTAGATCGGCGTGTTAGCGGAACCCAACTTCGTCGGTTGACCCGTTGTCGCGTTGATTCGGTAAAGTTGGTTACGTCCGCTACCACCGGAAACGTAGATGCTTCCGTCCGGTGCGACGGCCATCGCCAACGCGCCGATGCTTGCACCGGAGATCCCTGGGATCGTGGCAAACCGTTCAGCCGCCAACGGGCGAATGATCCGCGCAAAGGCACTGGGCTGAGTCGCGCTTGTCCGCGAGGGAATCCCGAGTGATGACTCTTGGAACAATCGATCCGCCACGGTCGTGGCCTGGGGCACGGCGGCGGGAAGTACCGGCGGAGTTTCAAACGTGATCGGTGCGGCGCCGCCGAGATTGATGTCCGCAACTAATCGCGGAACGAGGATGCCGTCGGCCACCGGTTCCACGTTCCCAGCCGCGTCGATCGATCGGACCAAAAATGTGGGCGTCACCCCCGCACCCGCCTCGTAGACGTGGGAGGTTTCGTCGGTGCGGTAGAGCACGCTGCGAAAACGCGTACCACCGTCGTTGGAAACCAATAACGAATGAGCGGCCACGCCGCTGCCGCCGGCATCATCGACCGCGGACCAATTCAACTGGTAGCGATCGTTTCCGATCGGCGTGACCGTGAAACTACTGGTCGGTGCGATGGCGTCGAGCGTCGCGGTCGCGACGAGACTGTCGACCGGCGCGGCGGCGTCGATGATCACCCGCGCGGTCATCTCGATTGCATCGCCGGTTCGGGGATTGTCGGTTTGACCGGCCGCACTGGTATCGTTGACGCTGGCAAAGAATGTGACTTTCACCGACTCGCCCGGTTGCAGAAGTCCGACGTTGGGATCCACGGGGGACAAACCGTCACGTGCATCGATCGCCCGAAGGAAGTACGACACGACTCGCGTGTTGGCGTCAACACCGGCGGTGACTTGCAATTGGTAGCCCTGGGTATCCGAAAGATCGAATTCGCCCACGAAGTTTGGACGCCCCGGCGGCAGCGAGATGGTGCGACCACCGAGCGTCAATCCACCCAACAGGAAACTGCGCCGTCGATCGTGTCATCGAGCGGAACCACGATCCGAATTTGGCCTGCGGCCGTGGACGACTCGTTGTCGTAGGTCGCCGTCACGGTGTAGGGCAGCGGAGTTTGAAAGGGAACAAAGTTTTGCGTGCCGACGCCGGTCGGTCCCATGATCGAGACTGTATCGCCAACGCGTTGTCCGAGATCATCAAGATTGAATACGACCTCGTCCGCGACTTGACCCACATCGTCGCCTGGTAAAACGGCCCGCAATTCATAAGCCACAAAAGATGTCGGATTGGGCAGACCCAAATCGTACTTCTCAAATGCGGGAACCACACCGCCGGCGAACACATCGGTGGTGTGTCCAAAGTATCCGCGAAGTCGCTCGATCATGGCGACCAGCGCCGCTTGGGATGTCGCCAAGTTCGCCGTCGCGTCGTCGATGATTCCCGATCCGGCTTCACCGCCCAGCAAGCCACCGAGGGCGCTGAAGAAAAGGTTCACGTTGTCCGATGTGGGTGTCGCCGTCGGTGGCGCATCCTCGGCTCGAAGCAGCCCCACATCCGCCAGCGCAATCAAGAATAAATTTGCGAACGCCTCTCCATCGCCCGCGATCGAAACTAGCTGAACCGGTGCGGCGGAGTCGGCCAGGATTGCGGTGCGAAGCCGGGCCGCTTCACCACGTTGGTAGTCCAAATATTGAGCACTGGTCAGCGGCGTTGCCGATGCGGTGACGTAAAAATCGAACGCCAGATCTTCAATCTGGGATGGACTGAGCTCCTGCAAGAAGTTCGGATTCTCTTCAAGTTCCAAACGCAATCCAGGGTAGATTGTCACCAAGCTTCCGATCTCGGTCACGCCGCTGGCCGGTAAGTCAATCGCCACCGTCCTGCGCGGTCAACACACCGTCGAGATTCAATTCAGGCTGAACGTCCGCCATGTCGAAAGTGGAGATTGAGTCAAACAGCGGCGAAATTGTTCCCGCATCACCTCGTGCCCCTGTCGCGAACTCGATCGCCGGCCCGCGGATCAGACCGGAGTTATTTTTGATATTTGGAAATGCGTACTCGATGATGGTGTAAGGCGTATCAACGTTGGCCAGATTTTGTACCGCAAAACCATAAGCGCCGGTCTCGCCCAGCCCGACCAAACTCGGTCCTCCCACACCCACGTTGACTCCCAACGGGTCCGCCGATTCAACTTGAAAACGGTATGGATCAATCGCCATGCGACCATCGGGGTGCAAAACTTGCACGTCGTACAACCCGTGTGGCGCGTCGCGGAGATCGAACACCGCGATGATCTTTGTGGCATCGACCCGCTTGACCGACACCGGCGCAACTCCGCGATCGTCGGCCGAACCAAACGCACCGCCGCCTGGGTCGGAAACTCCGCACCCGTGATCGTCATGGTGACGTAGCGATCATCGCCGCCCGAGTCCGGCGAGACGCCGGTGATGCCAAAGGGTATCCGCGTCGCGGTCATTTCGACGGGATACTCGTTCCGCACCCTCGGATCGTAGGTCTCGTCTTCCGAGTCGATTCGCAAGCCACCGCGTGCGAGGATGAAGTAGCGTCCACCCATCGTTTCGGGGATGATCAACGTTTGATCGGATTTCAAATAGCCTTGGTAGGCTGCATCAAAATCAAATGCTTTGGGAAGCGCCTCGTGTTTGGCGTAGAGTTCGTGCGAACCGACGTCCGTGACGCTGTTCAAGTCGACCCGAATCGTTTGTCCCGGCGACGTGTCGAGTTGAAAGAGTCGCGAGACGCCCACCGCCAATTGATCCGCCAGTGGAATGTCCAGCCGCAACAACGGCACGGTCACATTGATTGTCTCGATCGACGGCAGATCGTTGTTGCGATTGTTTTCGCCTTCGAAGACGTCATCGAAGATGTCGGCCGAACGATGATTCGATAGTCGCCCGGCAGTGTCGCGGGAATCTCGAAATCGAGTGTCGACGAGTACGTTTCGCCTGGTTCGATTGTGCGAATGCCGATCGGATCGACGCGGCCGAGCAGTAAGTCGCCGACGTCCCAAACGTTGTCGGCGGACAAGTAAACCGCGTCAGCGATTCGAGCCCGCGCACGCTCGTCGCCGGTGTTCTGTACCGTCCAGCTGACTGACGAAATGTCGCCGACTTGGCCCGACGATGCCGCCGACACATTGATGACTTGAAGATCCGATGGGGGTGGCAAGACGATCAACATCGGCGTATCACCGATGATTAAATTGTTCGTCTCGTCGGACTCCAAGACTTCGCCGTCGGAGCGTGATGCACCCGGCACGTCGGTGGCCACGATCACGTAATAATCGCCCACCAATCCACGTGGTACTCGAACCGTTTGCGTGATCGATCCAGTCTCGCTGGCGGCGAGAGCGTCGGTGCGTTTGATCTGGCGAACGAAGTGATCACTCGACACGTCTAAGAAACGATCTCGGGAGAGATAGACTCGATCGTAATAGGGCGTTTGCCGATCCGGCACCGCGCCACCATCGTTGCCGTAGACGTACGTGAAGGTGAAGTCGCTGCCGACTTGGACGCTTGCGGTGTGGGTCAATGAGTCGAGCACCAAATCAGGCGCCGGCACAAATTGGATATCAAGGGGTATCGAGACCTGGTTGTTGCCTTCACCATCGAATTCAAGCACCGCGTCCGAGACTTGTCGGGATCGCGTCGGTCCCGTCGTCGCCGGATACGGCAGCGGACGACCATATCCCCCGCTACCAAACGTTGCATCGGCGAAAGCGATCAGATTGAAGTCGCCACCGATGTTATCAGGAACTCGAACGTCAAAGCTCACTTGGTAACTCTCACCGATGCCCAGCACGTCACGATGCCTCAGTTTGCCGAGTTCGATGTCATAGGCATCGGTGGACGTATCGACAGATAAGAAAACGCGGTCGGTCCAATCGTCGACGCGAGTCGCACGGGTGCCGGTGTTGGTAACGGTGAACGCAACGTTGATCAAGCTGCCGCTGTTGGGATCAACCGGAACGGCCAACAAATTGGTGATCGTCAAATCGGCTTCGGCGTACTCGACCGCAATCGGATTGGAGACGCGAAAGTTGTTCGCCTTATTGCCGTCTTCCCACGGTTTGTCAGCAAGATAATCGACCCAGTTCGGAAACCCGCTGCGGTCCCACGTGTTGAGGATCGGGTCACTGTATCGGTTGAGCGGGACGTTGGTGAAGACGTGCCACGTCACCACGTCCCGCTGCTGCCCGGTGGTGTGGCAACGACTAACGTGTCGCTAAACGATTCGCCGGAGTCGAGCTGATCGGAAAAGACATGCACCTTTGACCCGGCATAGACATCGCGGCTGGGGTCATAGACTTGATCCTTAGACAGGAACACATGCTGGGATACCGATTGGGTGCCTTCCGCGATTGGGTATTGGCCTTGATTGGCAATCGTCCAGCGGACGGTGATCGCTTCGCCGGACTTGCTGGTCGGCGTGGCCGTCACCGCTTCGACCACCAAATCGGTCAGCACGTCGACGACCGGAAGGATCGTCGACCCGACGTTGTTGTCGGTGAAGGGGCCTTCGTAAACCAGTTCCAACGTCTTGGTCGGTCCAGCCAGGATCGCACGAAGTTCGGTTTGGGAGAATTTTTTTAGATCGCTGATCTTGGTTTCGCCGATCGGTTTGCCCGTTGCCGCTTCGACGCGCTGCAAGACGGCTTTGACTTCGTCGAGAAACTTATCTTCGTTGGTCAGCGCGATTCGCGGATCGACGTTGGTCCGCACCAAGATGTGGTTGCCCCGGCGGTCGGCGGCAACGTGAACTCGGCTTGTTGGGAGTACGATTGGCCCGCACTCAAACGTCCCGAGTGGGGCAGCGCGAATACCAACTGGTCGCTGCTGTCGAAGACGTCGTCGGTGGAGACGTAGATGGCGTCGGCCCAAGATTCTCGGTCTGTCGCGACGCTGCCGATGTTATCGACGGTCCACGACAAAGCAAGTTTTTCGCCGCCGACGATTGGAATCGGATTGCCATCGGTGTCGGTCGGAACCGTCACGGTCGCGACTCGCAGGTCGGCCGGCGGGGTTAACAATACGTTTAGCGGCGTGCTGGCATAATTGGAACCGTCCAAGTCGTTGGGGGCATCGGGGTTCACGTTCGACGCGAATGATGCTTCATAAACGCGTCCGTATCCGTCGGCGTAAACCGTTAAGAAGTATTGTCCCGTCAGCCCGACCGGGATCTTCACGGTCGTTTCGGCTTCGTAACCGTCGCCGATTTCCAGCACACCGCTGTGGCGATACGTACCAACCAAACGATCGCCACGTCCTGGCTTAGGGCCGTCCTTGCCAAGCGTCAACCAAATCTGGTCCGTCCAAGACCCCGGATCGGTGGGTCCGGAACCTCGGTTTTCGACGGCGTAGCGA
>CAWAEA010000008.1:0-92915 GCA_963781095.1 Pirellulaceae bacterium | reverse complement strand
CGCCCATTTATTCCTATCCAAGCCCGTCACACGCGGGCTTTTTTTGCGGTCCACCATCGTCGGGACTGGCCCCGATGTGTGAAGACTGGTCCTGATCGGGCCGCAACTAGGTCCACAACCTTGAGGTCGTGGCAGGGATACTTCCCGTTTGGGTGACTGTGGATCGCCCGCCTGTTGGTCCGCCCCCAGCCACACGACGTCGGTTCTCTCCAGTCTCTCCAGTCGCCATCGATCTCACTCGGTGTTCGCAGCCCGATAAGACGATCTGCATCTTCCTGGCAGACGGCGTGCCCCTCCTTGAGGAGGACTGACACGATGTCAGCACTGGATGAATCACGCGATTTCAACCCGGACTGAAATGGGCCGAGGACGATGATTTTTGGAACGGGCTTTGCACCACAACTTGCACTCCAAATAGATCGTTGGAATCTGCAAAATCTTTAAAAGGCGATTCAGCATGGAGACAAGTGAACGAAATGTCGACTCGGACGAGAATGTGCCGCCGAGCGAACGGGGAAAGAGTGAGGATATGCCGATGGAGCAGCGCACCCCGAGCGCGGTGTTCGGTCTCGTCGGTTTATCTTACCTGGTGGTGCTGTCGGTAATTGTTCTTGGTCTGGCTGCTTGGATGTACTTGGGTTGAGATTGGAAATGACGATGAATGCTGCATGTTTGGTTGCCGAGTTTCGAGCGACACGCCGCGGTAAAAATTGCACTGCAAGTACTGCGGAAGTGTGACTTCCACCCGGACGCGATCTCGGTTGCTTGGCGAGGCCATGTCAAACCGCTTGAATCCGTCGATCATCAAAACGCATCCCCTGGATCGTTGGCAGATGAATTGTCGGGCAACATTCGGTCCATGTTCGGAAGGCTGGTTGGAACGGAGAACGCCGTCGCGGATCTGTTTTCGCAAGCAAATGCGTGGGGTGTCGAACCTCATTTTGGCAATGACTACCAAGGCCGGATCGATGCGGGAAGTGTCCTCGTCATCGTGACCAGCACGCCTCCGCGACTGGACGAAGCTCAAGCGGCATTGAAAACCGCAAACCCGGTGACGCTGGAGCGATTTGCGTTTCGAGAGAATTCCAGTTCGCGTCCGGAATCAAATAAGGAGCGGATAGAGCCGAACTCGCAACCAGATCGCCGAGTGCAGAAATTCGATTTGGCACACGGGATCGTTGATGCGATCGACGAAGCAGGCGCGGAATCGTTCCCTGCTAGCGATCCACCTGCCTATTAGAACGTGGCGATGTTTGCGGCGCCAACTCATTTAGGCGGATGAATAAACGATCGCATAAGAATTGCCTATTGGCACACGCCACTCGCGACTACTTTTCTCGTACGTGAATCCAAACATGACTTGGCGTGATTTGCTCGACTTCCAATTCGTCGGGAACGTTCATCAAGCTCTGTCGTGTCGGTGTTCGATACGGTGATTCTTCCGTCTCCGCGAAAGTAGCCAAATCAAACGAAACCACAAGTGCGGTGGGCTCCAATGTCTTGAACGCGCCCTCGGTGCCACTGAGCAGAAGTTCGGCATGTGTTGCCCGTGGTTCATCAACAATCTTTCCTTTGGGGACATTGCGGTATTCAATGGGAACGACGATCGAACGCTGGATCAAGTCGGTGTGGTAAGCGAAGCTGAACCAGAGTGCCATGGCGAGCCCGATCGCGGCCAACTTCAGTCCGAGGCCTCGTACGCGATTTCTGGTTGTCATTGCCGAAACGGGTTGTCGATCTTGATACCACCCTTGCAAACGATCGATTAATTCGTTGGGCGCGACGATCTCGCACTTGCCATTGTGAGCAATGGTGATTGTTCCGCGTTCCTCCGAGACGACGATCACCAGCGCATCACTACGCTCAGCCAAACCCATTGCTGCCGCGTGGCGGGTTCCGCCATCGATCTTTGCGAGGTCACGGGTCAGCGGAAGATGGACACCCAACCGTTCAATCCGATCGCCTTCGATCATGACGGCGCCGTCATGACCGAGAGAATGCGGATGGAAAATGCTGTGGATCAGAGGCAGACTTAGCCTTGCATCCACGACTTCGCCACCATGCACGTGCCGGTCGAGCGGCTCAAGTCCCGGCAGAACGATCAACGCGCCCATGCATTCACTTGCCATCACTGAAATCGCTTCCGAAAGCGTATCGACCACGCGAATCGACGGTTGGGTCTCAATGGTGCGGCTCAACCATTTCGATGCGGCAAGTCGCTCGAAACCGCTGCGGATATCCTGCTGGAAGACGATGACTAACGCGATGACGACACCGATCACACCAAGCTCGAACATCATCGTCGTCAAGTACATTTCCAGCCATCGCGCGGCGACGTACAGCGATAAGAGAAGGGCCAGAAAAATGCCAACCGACCGAGAAGCACGTTCGGTAAACCAAAGCAATGCTAGATAAATCAAGATCGCCACAACGCCGATGTCGAATACATCGGCGAGTCGGATATTGGTCAGCAAGAGTTCAAGGGATGCAGGCATCGTATTCAAATGATGAGCGTTCCAAAGTGGTTACGATGGTCCCGAATTGTACTGCGTGCTCTCTCGCGGCAAGATCCGTCGATGCCAAGTTTGCCAAGCTTGGCGACTTTCAAGTCGATGGCGGTACGGACATGTCGCCAGCCGGCGGTGGATGACGAATGCGGCACGATTTTTGCATCCCCCCGCTTCCACGTCACCCGTCGTTCTAACCTCACTCAGGAGACCTCAGTCATGATCGGACGAAGAGAATTTTCTATCGCGGGAATCTATGCGGTGGCAGCCGTCGCGTGTCAGTCGCCCGCTTCGGCGGACCAACACGAACCGCTTGGCGCACACCCCGAAGTGGATGCAATGTATGACCGGTGTGCGAAAGCATGTTCGGATTGCCAGCGAGAATGCAATTCGTGTGCGAAGCACTGTGCAACGCAACTCAAAGCCGGGCATGCTGATCACGCCGCGACGCTAGCGTCGTGTCAGGATTGCGCCGATGTCTGTGTGGCGGCGTCCCAGATTGTTGCTCGTGGAGGACCGTTTGCGAAATCGATCTGTCAGGCCTGTGCAGATGCCTGTCAGCAGTGTGCGAAAGCATGCGACAAATTTCCGGACGACCGACACATGTCTCAGTGTGCTGAAGCGTGCCGAAAATGCAAAGAAGCGTGCCGAGAAATGTTGGCATAAGGTCGAAGCTTATTGCCGGTGCAGTCGCTTGCGGAGGGAGCCGAACCGGGCTGCTCCGATCGATAAGACGATCAATCCGACTGCGACGAAACCCCATGCGATCACCTGAATTGCCTGTTCATCAGGGAAGAACTTGATCAGTGTCGCGCCGGTCACGGAAACCATCAACGCCGTTCGCGTGTACGCCAGCAGCGTGCGTTCGTTTGCCAAATCGGTCCTCACGAGCGCGAGCTCGTCCGTGGTTGGAACGCCCTGTTGATGATCCGACATGCTAGCTTGAGGTTCGCGGAAAGGCGGCGGGTTGACCCAACCATGCGGGATAAAACTCGTGTCGAACGGCTAGCAGAATGGCTTTGCCGTGCAAGTGTTCGGGTCCGTGGGTGTAGTCCCACTCTTGTCGTTCCTCGTACCTCAGAATCCGTAGTGCGGAGTCGGGATCTACGGCCCAGTTGGCCAATTGATTGGGGCGAAAATAATTGATCACCGCGCCCGCTGTTTCGCTGACCGGCGCTTCACTGTCACAACCCGGTCGCACGGGGCTGCCCGGATCCTCGGTCGTGTGAACTTCGACAAATAGCATTCCCGTTCGGGTCAGCGCCGCCGTCATGCGTTTCCACAACTCGACCGCGTCGGCGGATGGAATGTGATCGAGGACCGTCGTGGCAACGATCGCGTCGTAGGAGTTGGCGGTCAGCTCGACTTTACGAACGTCGGCCTCCTTCGTCGTCACGAAATTCGACACACCAGCCGCCTCAGCCCGCTCGCGGACGCGCTCAAGTCCTCGTTCGCTCAAGTCCACCGCCGTGACTTCGTATCCGGCGGACGCCAATGCGATCGTGTCACGACCGGCGCCGGCACCCAAATCGATCGCCCGCCCGCCACCACGAATTTGGTCCAAAAACGCGGCGATCGCGGCCGTCGGTTCGTCGCCGTAAGCGATGTCCTTGCGGTCGTAGGGTTCGAAAAACGGGTCAGCCGTTTGCGTCATAAAAGGGATCGCGTGTGAGGTCAGAGTGGTAACGAAGCGTGTCTCAATCTTCAGACCAGAATACTACCCGCCGCGCAGCGAGTTGCCCACCGCGAACCTCTTTGCGTGTTGAAAGCCACGTCGGCGACAAAAATTCGATTCGCCCTCAATCTCGCGGCACCTCGATGCCGCGTATCAGAGTGCTGAGTTCTTCATCGGGCGTCCGTCCTTCGATCTCTGCTTCCGCCGTCAACTGCACTCGGTGCCGGAGCGCCGGAATGGCGATTTCAACGACGTCGTCGGGCACCGCAAAATCGCGTCCGCCGAATGCCGCCAACGTGCGTGCCGATTGCATCAAGGACAACCCGGCGCGAGGCGACGCGCCGATGTGAAATGCCGGCCAACTGCGAGTCGCCCGCACGATCTTATTGATGTAATCGACCAAGCTGTCTTCGATCCGAACGGTGGCGCACAGTTGGGTGATCTCGAGGATCTCTTGGGGGTTCGTGACCGTGTTCACTTCGCGCCGCAGCCGCTCGTTCAAGTCGATCTGTTGACTGTGCATCTTCAAGATCTCGGACTCTTGTTCCGCGCTCGGATAATCCACTCGCAGCTTGAACATGAAGCGGTCGAGCTGCGCCTCCGGAAGGTTGTAAGTGCCTTCGCTCTCCAGGGGATTCTGGGTAGCCATGACCAAGAAGGGACGTGGAACCTGGTGACTGGTTCCGTCGACGGTTACCCGGTATTCCTGCATGATTTCGAGCAGCGCCGCGTGAGTCTTGGCGGGCGACCGATTGATTTCGTCGGCGAGCAAAAATTGAGTGAATACCGGACCGGGGCGAAATCGAAATTCACTCTTTTGCATGTCATAGACGGGGGCGCCGGTGATGTCCGAGGGCATCAGGTCGGCGGTGAATTGAATTCGGCCGAACTCACAACCGAGTGTCTGCCCGAGCGTCCGAACAAAGAGTGTTTTCCCTAATCCGGGAACTGACTCGATCAAGACGTGTCCGCCGGCGAACAAGGCGGTCAGGGTGCCCAGCACCAACTCGTCCTGACCAACGTACAGCTTCGAAATTTCGTTAGCGATTCGTTCGTACAACTGCCGAACCGGCAAGAAACGCTCGGCAGTTTGATCCGCTTTCGCTGGCACGGAGGTGGACGGCGGTGTGGCAGTGGGAACCGAATCAGAGGAGGGCGTCAAAGGATCGTTCAAGAGATTTCCTTGTCGGGGGCAACAACGGGAGTTGTAAGAGGAGAAGGTGCGGGCAAGTCAGCATCGACGGTTTGCCCGACTGATTTCCGACCGATTTTCGGCGGCGGCAAAGCGGGAGCCGATTCGCGTCGCTCGGTTGATTGGTTGATCACCCAAGGGCCCGCGGTCTCGCCATGAATTTGTTTGAAATACTCGCTGATGCGACGACGTGCGTAGTCTTCACCACCGGCTCGATTCATCAACCCGGCGACGGCGTCGAGATGGTCGCCAAAATGGGTGTGCTCACCCAGCTTGGCCCGCTTGGGCCGCCCCAAAATAGGCCACAGCATCAAGCAAAGCACCAACCCCAATAGCACACCGTGCATCGTCACCAACGACAACGGCCAAACGGTCAACAATTCCATTCCGGTGGCCACCGGCACTCCGGGCTTCAAAGCGCTGACCGAAACGCCCGTCGAATCACTGGTCAAGAAACCGGCCGTCGGTGCACGACCGTTTGCGGTCGGCGCCGGAGCCGAGTCTTCGACAATTTTAGCGGCCAAGCGTTGGTTGGAGCGATGGGCGAGCGCGAAGTTGGTCAACATCGATCCGCCCGCCACCACGATGATCTCGGATCCTTTCCATTGAGGCGAGTGGACCGTCGCCACGATTGAGTTGCCCGATTCGTCGGCCACGACGGAAGTGAACCTTATTTTGGTTTTTGTGGCCGTCACGTCACTCGCTTTTCCGAACGCCGACACACCCGGAGCCCCGGGACCGGTGGGACCGGGCGTGGTTGAGGGGGCGGGAGGTGGACTTGCCGCGGGAACCGGCGGCGCCGGAGTGCCGGTCGATTTCGCAGAGGTGGAATTTGCGTTCGGCAACTTTTTGGAAGTCACGTCGTCAGACTCGTAACTCGCGATCAAAAACTCGGTCGAATACCGAGGCTCGGTCTCGTCATCACCCAACAAGCTTTGCGCCCAGGGGCCGGTGACATGATCGATCGTGGTCTGGTGCTTTTGGGCTTCGATCTGGAACCAACCATTGCTCGGCGTGTCTTGTCGGTTCAGCCGCCACATCATTCGCTGGTTAACGCTGCGGGCGGCCCGCTTGCGGTATTCAATTCGTTGGGAGGCGGGGGCCAGCTTGCCGGCTTCGATCCAGTAATCCGCTTCGCTGCCGCTGTCCGGGACGATGTAAACGAGCGTTTTGTTGCCGCTCTTCAACCAGCGGTCGAACCATTTCGTGACCTCGTTCTGGATGGCGTCTGGCGTCTGCGGCGTCCACACAATCACATCGCTCAACCGAACTCGATCGGTCAACCGGGACACGTCACGGGTGCGATAGCCCGACTTCTCGAAAGTCGTGCGAAAAGCCCCAAAACCATTCAAACTGGATTGTCCTCGCCAACCTTTTGTGGATCCATATTCCGTCGATAACTCTCCGCACCCAACCATCAACAGCATCATCGCCGCGGCGATGAGGGCAGCCTTTGAGTGGGTTGGATTTTCATTTCCCATCATGCCGCCGCTCCTTCGCTCGCCTGAATCGACGCCTCGATCTCGCCGTTGGACTGCCAGAGTGCGGCAAACTCATCCGCCGTGATGGCGTGGCGTCCGAAGTAACATCGTTCGAACGCGTCGACCGTTTCTCGCAGTTTGGTCGCCACGCTTGAATCAGCCGTGGCGGTTTCTCGCACATACTTTCGATTCGTTTTGCCACGGTTCAGACGCAACATCCCGACGCGATCGAGCAGCAATAGTTGATGCCCGAACAGCAAAATGATTGCTTGGTCATACCGGCCCTCATTCATTAGCCGCTGGGCCTCGGACCGCAAGTTCACGTCCGTTCGCCGGAGTTCGGCCGGCAATTGTTTCATCCGCTGGATGGTTTGTTCGTCCAGCTCATCCTCGTTTGCACCGGAGACTTGTTTGCGTCCCGCGTTAACGCTCAGATCGATCTCTGCCTTGTTCATTGCGAACAGGATGATCGCGATCGATACCGCGAACAACGTGATCAACAATGCCCACCCTAAAATATTGCTCATCGTCCAACCCGATCCGAACAGCCCGCCATTTCCGGTGGGAACGTTTGCAGCCACCGGATTTTTGGGTTTGACCACTTTTTCGGGCTTGGGTAACCATCGGCTATTCCGGTTCAACGAGTCGTCGACTTCGGGTTCCAATTCGACGGGAATCAGGTGATTGGCGTCCGCATCGAACCAAATCGAATCGGTCACGACGCCGTCCATCGAATCGGACGACTGTTCGGCGGCGCGGACAGACGAAGTCATCGCTAAGCTCGCCACACACAAAAAGACTGCGATGCAAACGTGAGTGAGTTGCGATTGAGCATCATTCACTTTCGTCGCGAAACTCGTCGAGAGTTTGGGGATCAGCAAATTCATTTTCACCCAACAATCTCCGCAACTGGGATTTCTTGTTCGGTGACGGATTCGTTTCGGGACGCGGGTTGCGGGGGCCGCAATCGGATGTCCGAACCATCGCCGAACTGACGGATCGCTTCGGCGCGAATGGCCAGCTCAACTTCCCAACCTTCGAGTCGGATACGGGTGTCAAGGTAGTTGAGCAATCGCACCAAAACGCTGATGCCAGCGACGCACCAGAGCGCGAGCGGGTACATCAACAACAAGACCCACAAGTCACGAAACGCCCACTGACCGATCGCGATTCCGCGGGCCCACATCAGCGTGTAGAGGACGCTGAAAAACAAAGCGACCAGCACCACCGAGACTGTGATGAATCGCCCGCTCATGTCGCTCGACACTGGCGAATGCAGCGACTTGGAACGTCGTTTTGCGGTAATCACGCTCTCATCCGTGCTGCGAAGCGGACATTGTTCCAGCATCAAGATTTCTGGCAAAAACGGACGTGATGCCCGCACCAAAGCGATCCAAGCAAGAACGGCCACCAGCCCGATCACGTCCCAAACGGGAGATACGGGGCTTCCCCAACGGATCAGCAGAAAAATCATGGTGGGCACCGCCATCCGCAACACCCCGAGCGCCAAAACCAACGACCAAACTGGCGTCGCGCTTCGCCGAACACGCTCGACCATGTCGGCCGCTGTTCAAAGACGGCTTGGCCCAGATAAACAGTGGTCATGATTCCGGCCGCCGGTGTTTGCGCAACCACGAGCACGGCCATCCACGCCAAGTAGCGTGTGATCTCGATCATCGATTCTTCATCATCCAAGCCATAGCCCGCTTCGACGATCGGAATCCATCCGAGCAACGCGGCATTGAGCAGCGCCCAGGGTAAGGCTCCGAGTGTAAAGCCGATCAACAGCGACGTCGGATACTGGCGAATCATCAGCAGTGCCAAGTCACCGATCTCTGACATCGTTCGCAAGCGGATCACGACGTGAGTCTGGTCAAGCTGCATCGCTGGACTCCTCTTCACTCGCCCACGGCGATGATGCCGACGCGTTGGATGGCCGCGCGAAAGCGTCCCGAGGAAAACCGAGCACCACGAAATAGAAGCTGATCAAACCCGACGACATGATCGCCCACATCGCCTTGACCAAGTACGGCACAGGACTGGGCGACAGAAATCCTTCGGTGATAGCCGCCAACGTGAACAAAACGGCCGACGCCACCATCACCGGTACCGACCGGATCGCATTGACCCTTAACGAGTCGGCACGAGTCAGCCCGTCGGTGTAAAAAAGCCCGACACCCAGTCGCAGACCGGCCGCGGCCGACAACGCGATCGCGGTCAATTCAAATGGACCATGGGCGGTCACGAAGTGATAGAAGTTATCCCCTCCCACCGCTCCTTCGCGTCCCATGTAACCAAACACTGTCCCCAACGTGATGGCGTTGAATGACAAAATGAACAGACACGGAATGATCAAGATGCCATAAGCAAAGCACTGCAGCCCGATTCCCGTGTTGTGCATGATGTAGAAGCCCGCCATCGGCACATAGTGGTCCAGCGAACCGGAGATCGGCTGCTCATACATTTCTTCCATCTGCTCAAGTTGAGCCGTTCCGACCATCGCCTCGGCGAAACCAGGAAACAACTGTTCATTGCGTCCCAGATAAATCGCGAGAGCGAACAGTCCGAAAAAGACGATTGTTGCGATTCGCACGCACGGATCCGCAAAGATTTGCTGGGGCGCCTCGCGAAACACCATGTCCGCCCATCGGGTCGGTTCGAATTTGTTGGCCCGATAGAGTTGGTTATGGGCTCGCGCCACCAAACGATGCAAGTAAATGACGGTTCCGGGCGGCAACTGGTACGCGTCCGCGAGAGCGAGGTCGGCACAAGCGGATCGATACAATTCTGAAAACCGGGACACGCCCTCGGCGCCGCGATGGTGCGGCGCGCCCGCCTTGTCCGTACGGCCGCGCATTTCCATCGCATCGCACAGAGCCTCCAGCTCACTCCAGTGCACTCGTCGTTTGTCCAACAACGCTGCGACATTCATTCGACATTCTCCGGTGCATTGAGCGGCAGTGAGACATGCGCGGCCACATCGACCGGCGGGGGCACGCTTAGCTTCGGCAATATTTTGTTCGCATCGCGACGCAGGGGACTGTAACCGGCCAGTGGTCCCAGATCGGGAGACTCGGTCGACGAGTCGGCCAGGAACGTCCGGTAGTACAAGGCGTACATCAGCAGATCGGGATCAATGTCGCTGCGGAATTCAAATCGATCGATCAACGCGGACGTCAGATGCCGGGCGACTTCTCGCCGCCGTGCGGGCGTCAAATAGTGGCGTCTCTCGGCGTAGACGGCAAGCGTGCGAGCCATGCTGCGTGAGACTCGATAGTCACCCGGAATGTACGACGCCAGCGCGGGCACTCTCGGATCGTCGACTTTGGCAATGGGCAAGCTCCACGCTCGTTCGTCCACAACCACCATCGTTCCGGCGGCCAAGTCGCCCAACCGCTGCATCCGCCGCGTCACCATCATCGTGGTCAACCCGATCATGCCGGTCGGGATCAAGAACATCGGCGGAACGTCCGGCGACCAACTGCTAAGCGCCGCCATCGGTGCGAGGTCGGCGATGCGAAGCAAGTTCCTTAGGAAAGCCCGTTTTCCCGTGATGGGTCGGCCTTCGACGTCGATCGCTCGAATGCCAAGCGCCACTTCCCGATGGTCCGACCGTTGTAATACGTTTCCATCAAGGTCCCGTAAAACCAGCTAATGACAAAGTAAATGATCAGCCCGGCGGCGATCGCAAACGGACCCATCAAACGAAAATCAATCAGAGCGCCGGTCAAAACGATTCCGACCCCAAACACGATGATCAATAACCAGCGGACTGCCACGTCAATCAAATAAGCGGGCAATCGTCGAAATGGACCCGCCAATTGGTAATCAAAAGCGATGTTCTCGGGTGTGACCACCGCGATCGTCGTATCGAGTGCTTGAAGAGCGACCATGCGGCGGAGCGTGCTTCTTGTGATTTAGAGGTCGATGTAAAAAGACGAACAATCCGCCGCGGTGCATTATCGGTTCCCGGCACCGCACTTTGCAACTCGGGTCAAGACACAATGTTCCTGCCTTGCGACGACCGCAATGGTACACTTCGCCGTCGCGTCTGATTATCTTGCTCGTTGGATTGAGAGTCGCGGAAGGTCGCTGACTTTCGGTGTCCAGCTTGAAGCCATTGGTTCCTCTACCCATGCCAAATTGTCCCACCGACGCTGATTCGATCGCTGAGCCGACAATGGATCCATCGTCAAATCCGATTCTAGAACCGCCCACCGATCCGCTAAAAATATTGCGATACGTCGGTCCAGGATTGATCGTTGCCGGATCGATTGTCGGCAGCGGTGAGTTGATCGCGACCACAAAAACGGGCGCCGAAGCGGGATTCAGTCTGCTTTGGCTGATCATTTTGGGCTGCGTCGTAAAAGTGTTCGCGCAGGTGGAATTCGGACGCTACGCGATCGTCAGCGGAAAAACGACGCTGATGGCGCTCGACGAGGTTCCGGGACCCCGGTTTCGCCGGCGCGGGAATTGGCTGGTCTGGTATTGGTTGGTGATGTGGTTCTGCAGCATCAGCCAACTCGGCGGGATCGTCGGCAGCGTCGGGCAAGCGCTCGCCATCGGCGCACCGATCACGCGAGCGGGAGCCGCCTACAACGAAATCGCCGACGCGCAAACGTTGCTGCAATTTGAACGCTTCGCGAACCAGCAAAGTGAAATCCGAGAAGAGGCACGATCATTGACCACAACGACCGATGCGGAAATTCAATCGCGATGGCAAACTTTTCAGGCCGAGTTCGGCGACATCTCCTCCCCGACCGACGCGGCGATCTGGGCCACATTGATGGCGGTCGTCACCAGTCTGATCTTGGTCAACGGACGATACGGCATCATCCAATCCTTGTCGACGGTCTTGGTGGCTTCGTTCACCGTATTGACGGTCGTAAACTTATTCTTGCTGCAAGATCAACCTGATTTCCGCGTCCGATTTTCTGAGTTCCTCAGCGGGCTCAAGTTCAGCCTGCCGACGGCAAACGGTGACGCGCGGCCGATCGGCACGGTGCTGGCCACGTTCGGAATCATCGGCGTCGGCGCGGCGGAATTGGTCGTCTATCCCTATTGGTGTTTGGAAAAAGGCTATGGTCGATTCGTCGGCAAGAATGACGGATCGCCCGAATGGGTCACCCGGGCGACGGGCTGGATGCGGATCATGCGAGTGGATGCCTGGGGGGCGATGATCGTTTACACCTTCGCCACCATTGCGTTCTATTTGCTCGGCGCGGCGATCCTGCATCGCGTCGAATTGAATCCCGAAAAAGACAATTTGGTGCGAACGTTGGCAGTCATGTTCGTCCCCGTCTTTTCCACTTGGGCGTCGTCGGTCTTCCTGTTTGGCGCCTTCGCCGTTTTGTATTCGACATTCTTCGTCGCCAATGCATCACACGCCCGCACGTTCTCGGATGCAATGCGCGTCATCGGTTTGATCGAAGACGATTCGGAAACGAGGTCCAAATGGATCCGGTGGCTCAGCGGTGGATTTCCGATGCTGTGCTTGGTCATCTATTTGGTGTTCCCCGAACCGGCTCAATTGGTATTGTTGAGTGGGATCGCACAAGGCATCATGCTGCCGATGCTTGCCGGCGCGGCATTGTACTTTCGATACCAGCGTTGTCCGGCGGAATTGATGCCGGGACGGGCGTGGGATTTCATGTTGTGGCTCTCCGCCGCCGCGATGTTGGTCACAGGATTATGGACCGTTTGGGCACAGTTTTAAACCCTTAGGTTCGAAGACAATGAGCATGACCATGACTCGCTTTGGCATCATCGGCACGGGCCGGATCACGCGTCGTCTCGTCGCTGATTTGCAATCGACGGACGGCGTCGAAGTCACGGCGATCGCCAGCCGATCGGGAGAGCGTGCCCATTGGTATGCCGATCAATATGGAATCGGCGAGGCCGTCGAAGGATACGCATCGTTGCTGCGGCGAGAGGACGTCGACGCGGTCTACATTTCGCTGCCACCGTCGATGCACGCCGAGTGGTCGATCGAAGCGGCGACGCACGGCAAACATCTGCTTTGCGAAAAACCGCTGAGCGTCTCGGTTGACGAGACAAGGGAGATCGATCAAGCGTGCCGGGATGCTGGCGTCCGATGGCTTGATGCGACGGGTTGGTTGCATCACGATCGAACCGGTGCCTTTGCAACTTGGCTCGAGAATGGTCGGTTTGGAAAGATCGGACACGTCAGCGCATCGGTTTCGTTCTATCAACCGTTTCAATCCGACGACCATCGATTGGATGCATCGCTGGGCGGAGGGTGCACGTTGGATCTGGGGTGGTACGCCGCCGGGCTGGTTCGATTCGCAACCGGCAAGCTTCCCCAATGGGTCGTGGCGGATGCGTCCATCATCAGCGGCGTGCCGCAGCGGTTGACCGCGATGATGGGCTTCCACGAGGGCGTGACGGCGACGATCAGTTGCGGCTACGACACCGCGACTCGCAAATGGTTTGAAGTGGCCGGATCGGAATCGTCCTTGATCTGCGACGACTTCACACGCCCATGGCCCGATCGTCCGGCAAGATGCTGGATCCACGATGCCGCGGGTACTGTCGAATCAGAGTCGTTCGAAGGTCATCAAGAGCGGAACATGATCAAACGATTGATCGGAGAGCAGTCGCTCGCCGATTACCAACAACAAGCAATCGATACCCAATTGATCGTTGAATCGCTGCAGCAGTCGACCGACGCGGGAGGCGCGAGGATCAAACTGCCTGCCGTGTAATAAGCATAGTCATCAGCTCGGACCCAAAAGCGTCCGTGAGTTTGTCGGCTCGGGTCGCATTGTCTTGTTTTGGAGACGACCGCGTCATCCGTTGACACGCTTTGTCATACGGCGTATGCTCGTTCTCAAGTGAGGCGAAATCAGATCATGGCAAAGCCGAAATCAAAACCAAAGTCGAAAACCGACAAAAAACTTACCGAGCGAATCAACTTGCGAGTCTCCGAGAAGGAGCTCGCACTGCTTGAATCGGCGAGCGCACACGACGAGCGCTCCCTCAGCAATTGGGCCAGACGCGTTCTCGTCCACGAGGCGCGCCGTCAGCTTTCCGAGAAATCATGATCCGAGAAGCTGGGTCGTTGAATCCAACCAGAGTCGCTGGCGGGAAGGTCCCGCCAGTGCAATTGACGTCGCCGGCATTCGCCGGCGACACACTTTTTGAGGAGAATTGAGATGGCTGGTAAAAAAGGCAAGAAGAGCAAAAGCAAAAAAGGCAAGAAAGCTAAGGACCTGAAGGGTAAAAAGTCCAAGAGCAAGAAGTCCAAAGGGAAGAAGGGCAAAAAGGGTAAGAAGAAGTAGCGTTTCTCCGCTGGACGCGACTCATTCGAGCTCGAAGGGGCTGCCGGAATTTTGTTCTCGGCAGCCCTTTTTCATTCGATCCCTCTCCGGATCATTCATGGTCATCCTGGTCGCCCCGACCGCGGAAGACGATCGCGTGCGCCGCACCCGGCACGAGCGAGTCCAGCCAGTCTCCCACGTCGTTATCGTTGTAGCTGAGCATGGTTGCCGCGTAGCTCGCATCCGAGAGGCATTCGCCGTAATGAATCAACGATGCGCTGCCTTGCGAGGTGTATTCGCACGCGTCCGGATCATGCATCTCGATGCTGCCGCGAATCGTATCGCGAACGTAGTCGAGCCACGTCTTGGACCGCAGTTCCTCGCTTTGGATTAATCGCCAGAACGCATCGAGCACTCGTTCGGGTTGCACTCGTTTGCGTCACGAGGCCGGCATAGCCGCCATCGGGATACGTCATGCTGATGAATTCGGGTGAGTATGCAAGCCGTTCATCCTCACGAACGAGACGGTTCAGCGGCGAGCCCAAGTCGCCTGCGGAAAACACATCTTCGAGAAAATCCCATTGCAAATGCGAGGCGATACCGTCCGCGAGGGGAGCGATAAGGAACAGCAAATAAACAATCGTGTCGGCGTAAGAGGCTTCGACGGTCGTCACTTTGCCCGCATTCCATTTGGGAAGCGGACCGTAGGTGGCCGGGCGTTGTCGCTGCGTTAGCGGCGTATCGGGCATCTGCTCTAAACATGTCGCAACCACGTCCATCAATTGCGTCCGCTCGATGTCTCCGGCGACAAACAAGGCCGAACGATTTCTGGAATATCCCATCGCGTGGGCAAGACGCAGTTGGTTTGCGTCGATCGCTCGCAATTGTTTGGCGGTGCCGAGTTCGTCATGACCAAGCGGATGGTTTGGCCAAAGGATGCCGGCAAGGCACACAACGAGTGATGGTAAGGATCCGAATGCCATTCGCCGATCTCCTGCAGGATGATCTCGCGTTCGGCCTCGATGTCTGCGATCCGCAACAGCGGTTGGCCCACCATGTCCGCGAGCACCTCTAAGCGCATCTGGCCAAACACGTTTGGGAACATTGGCGCTGAACGACGTGTGAGTGGATCCGGTTTCCGCGTCGCTGTCCCCCCCGTATCGCACTAAACGAGCTTCGGTATCCCGGTATCCGCCGGGAAACTTTCGTGTCCCGCGAGAAGGGATGTGCTCGAACCAATGGTAGACGCCGTGACCGCCCGCCTGTTCATCATCCGCGCTGCCGACGAACACGAGCCAGTTGAGAGAAACGGTGTTGACCGGAATGCGTTGGTAATAGATCGGAACGCCGTGCGGTCCCGTTATCAGTTCGAAATCAATCATATTCGCGAGATAGACCTTATATTGCTTTAAACTTTCCGCCGGGTGAGCCCAAATAAAAAGCACGAACCCCACGCAAATGCCTGTGGTGTCGATCCCGGAAATTTAGCGAACGTCGCTTGCACCCTAAGGTCAAGCCAATCAGTTTTCGGAGACGTCGATCGGCGTTGCGGTCCAATCAGGGATCCCCACGGTCGCTTTCTGATGTTCGAATTGTTCTTTGAACGGCTTGCCGACATCAAGTGGGGCGTCTTCATTGACGAGCAAGGGGCGAACTTCATCCCACCAAGCGTCGAAAGATTTGAGCATCGCGGCGGCAGTGTTGGGATTCTGTTTTGCGACGTCAGTCGTTTCGCCCGGATCATTTTCGATGTCATACAAGGCTTCCCCGACCAACCGCCACTTCTTGGTGCGAACCGCAAAATTGATGTGTTTGGCGGCATCCGGGTCGGTATTTCCCGTGCCCCAATGCCCCGGAGCTCCACGTTTATTCCAACGACCGACATGGAAAAAGAGATTTCGATCGGGCCACGGTGCGTTCGGGTTTTTGATCAGAGCCAGCAAACTACGTCCATCCAATTCATCATCCGCAGGAATTTTCGCACCCGCCAATTCAGCCAATGTTGGAAACAGGTCGTAGTGCCGAGCAAGCGCATCGATATCCGTTCCGGGCATCGTCAGGCCTGGCAGCCGCATGAACAACGGAACTCTCGACCCGCCTTCATGTGGCGAGACCTTCATCCCCTTCATCCCAAAGTTATAGGTGCCGGCCGCCGAGCCATTGTCTGTCATGAAGATCAGCAGAGTGTTTTCGACGAGCTTCCAATCATCCAGCTTTTTCATCAACCGTCCCATGTTTTGATCAATGTTCGCGATCATCCCAAAGAACTTCGCTGACTTTTCAGGGCACTTCCCTTCGTAAATATCCGAATACTTTTTGTCGACGATGTAAGGAGCATGCGGTGCGTTGGTCGAAAGATAAGCAAAAAAGGGCTTTCCCTCGTCCTTCTTTGCCTCGATCCAATCAAGCGACTGCTCAAAAAACACGTCCGTGCAATAGCCCTTGGTTTGCACAAATTGACCGTTGTGCTTGATGATGGGGTCGAAGTATTCGTTTCCCGGCACATCACCCTGCGAGCCGGGATACTCCTGGCCGATTCCCCGAGCGCCGTGGATAAATACTTCATCGAATCCACGGCGGTCGGGCTGATACTCGACATCGTCTCCCAAATGCCACTTCCCGAAAATACCGGTCGTGTAGTCTGCCGACTTCAAAACTTCGGCGATCGTCGTGGTGCGAAGCGACATCCGATCACGCTCGAGGATCGTGTGCGTGATTCCATTTTTAAAGGGAGCTTTGCCGGACATCAACGCGGACCGTGTCGGAGCGCAGGTGGGACTGACATGAAAATCGGTGAAACGGGTGCTCTGTGAATAGAGCGTGTCGAGATTTGGCGTTTTCAAAAAAGGATGCCCATGACAGCCCAGATCCCCATACCCTTGGTCGTCCGTCATCACCAAAATGATATTGGGTGGCTTCGCGTCGCTCGCATCCGCGCTGACTTGGACGATCAAGCCATGCGACACCAACCAGAAGAGCGGAGCCAGGGTGTGGATCAAGCGATTCATTGAAAGGTCTTTTGGAGTGTGCTGGATAGGATCAAAGGTCCTCGCCAGGGCGCCGAGTCAACACGCAAGACCAAATCGGGCTCGCGTCATTCCCCAAAATCGTTGACGAGCGAACCCCACCGCCGAATTCGAGGCAAGTCGAGCGTGTTCCGACCGGGATGCAATCTTGCATCATCGTCGAGAAGCGTCCCCGCCGAGCTCAAAGCGGCGTCTGTCGGATCGCAAATCTACCACTGATGGTGACGCGGATCAAACACGGCAATCGTGATCGAAGCGAGAGAACGGCCCTCGAACCCGCCTCGCAGTGGCGTTCCGTTGAGGTAGAATGATCATCTCAATTTCTGTGACGACACCACACTGAACGCTCGACCGGGGCATTGTCATTTGCCAAGACCGTTGATTCGCAAGCTGAACCGACTCTTAGAGCCGATCGGTGCCGCCAGCATCATTATTCTGCTGATCGCGAGCGGCGTCGTGACGCTGGGAAGTTTGTCGCGGATGTGGTCGGACGTTGCCAAGGTGGGTGACTCCTACAACGTTTTAGAATCGCTCGACTCGGTCGCCCTGGCCCTGCGGGAGGCAGAAGCGGGCCAACGTGGTTTTCTCGTCTCGGGCGATGAAAGCTATCTGGAGCCGTATTCGAAAGCGGAGGCGCGACTCGATGGTTTGTTGGAACAGCTTAAGCAACGCACTTCCGCGAATCGTGCCCAGGATGAACTCAACGAATCACTTCGCAGTGCGATTCGAGCGAAGCGTGATGAGTTGGCCCTCACGATTGAGGTGCGGCGTGAAGGCAGCGAAATCGAAGCCCAAAACATCGTCAAAACGGATGTCGGCATCGAGCTGATGAATCAGATCGAAACCCAAATCGATTCGATGCGTGACAATGCGCGGACCAGGCACGCGATTCAAATCGCCGAGACGCGAGGGACTTACCAGACCGCTTGGTTGACCGGTTTGGTGCTTACCCTTGCCGGGCTGGCACTCGTCGGCGGCGTCGTCTGGGCAGTCGCCCGCGAGCGAGGCTCAAGAGCAAGAACCGCGAACTCGACGAGCGAATCCGATTCTTCCTCGAACAGATTTCGGACTACGCGATCTTCATGATGGACACGAATTGTCGCACCACAACTTGGAATGACGGTGTCCGGCAGGTTCTCGGCTTTGAGGAGCACGAGTTCTTGGGACGCGACGTGCGACCCTTGATCTTCACGCCGCAAGCCCATGTGTCCGGAGTTGTCGAGGCGGAATTCGAAAAGGCGGCGAAGAATGGTTCGGCCAGCGATGATCGATGGATGCAACGCAAGGATGAAACCCAGTTTTGGGCGTCGGGAATCACCTCGGCAATGCGTAACGAATTCGGATCGTTGATCGGTTTCAGCAAGGTCATGCGTGACATGACGGAGCAAAAGCAAAATAGCGACGAGCTCTCCCGTTTAGCGTCCGAGCTCTCGGAAGAATCTCGCCGCAAGAATGAGTTTTTGGCAACGCTTGGCGCACGAGCTCCGTAACCCACTCTCGCCGATCAAAAGTGCTGTGCAGTTGATGTCCTTGATGGACCTCCCCAATGAGGTTGCGGAGTTGAGAGGAACCATGGAACGCCAGGTCGAGCAAATCGTGCGTTTGTTGGACGACTTGATGGATGTCTCGCGAATCGGTCGCGGCAAAATTGAGATCAAGAAACAAGTCATCGAGATTCGTAAAATCGTCGACGCGGCAATCGGGAACTCGCAAAATTTGGTGGACAACAACGACCAACACCTCAGCGTGGATGTGGCGGCCGAGGGGATGCTCGTCGATGTCGATCCGGCGCGGATCACCCAAGTGATTTGCAACTTGATCAATAACGCCTCGAAATACAGCGATGTCGATTGCAAGATCGATGTTACGGCCGAACGCGTCGGCGAGCATGTTGTCGTTTGTGTCAAGGATAACGGCAGCGGGATCGCGGCTGAGAGAATCGACGACATTTTTGAGATGTTCGCCCAGATCGAGGACTCGGTCGAGCGTGGGACTGCCGGACTTGGGATTGGACTGACCCTGGTCCGAACGCTCGTGGAGTTGCATGGCGGAACCGTCTCCGTCGCCAGCGAAGGCGTCGGCAAGGGCAGTCAGTTTACGATCAAATTACCATTCGTTGCGAAGCCGCAGCCTGAGAATGACACCGCCGCCGAAGTCGAACCGGCTGTGGAGATCAAGCCCCTCAAGGTGCTCGTCGTTGATGACATGCGAGCTTTATCAATGGTTTTGTCGCGTCTGCTGACCACGTTCGGTCACGATGTTCGAGTCGTCGACGGCGGACATGCGGCCTTGGAGACTCTCGAAACCTTTGAAGCCGACGTCGTCTTCTCGGACATTTCAATGCCCATCATGACCGGTTATGAACTGGCCAAGCGAGTCAAGATCAACCACGCCAGTCGATCCATGACGCTGGTTGCGATGACAGGGTACGGACAGGCGAGCGATCGCGAGAAAGCTCTCGCGGCTGGCTTCGACGAACACATCGTCAAACCCGTGGATTTCAATGTGCTCAAAGCATTCTTCCAGAAGCTGAGCCGCGATTGATCCGCCGTCACAATGACGTGGACCTAGGCAGCCCCCGTGAGCACGCTCAGGGGGCTCCAAAGAAGATGGGAAGCATGAAAAGGCTGGCAGCCTCGACCACGGTCGGCACTCCGACTAGCTGTTGCTCAGTTCGGCTTCGCTGAGCTCTTCGCTGTCACTGTCGCTGTCGCTGGTAGCGGAGCCTTCGACTTCGAGAGGTCCGGCGTATCCACCGGCTGCCAACACCTTCTGTTTAATCTCTTCGGCCACATCGGCGTTTTCGATCAAAAAGTTACGTGCCTTCTCTTTGCCTTGCCCCAAGTAGGTGTCGCCGTACTTGAACCATGACCCGCTTCGGTCGACGACCTTGTGGGTGGTCCCCAGATCGAGCAAGTCGCCCTCATAGCTGATGCCGTTGGTGTGCATCATGTCAAACTCCGCAACACGGAACGGCGGCGCAACCTTGTTCTTAACGATCTTCGCTTTGACGCGTTGTCCGACCTGTTCCTCACCGTCTTTCAATGCACCAATGCGGCGAACATCAATCCGGCACGAACAATAAAACTTCAGTGCACGTCCGCCCGGCGTGGTTTCGGGGCTGCCGAACATGACACCGATCTTTTCACGAATCTGGTTGATGAAGATGACGGTGCATTTGCTTTTTGAAATTGCCCCGGTCAACTTCCGCATCGATTGGCTCATCAACCGAGCCTGCAACCCGACGTGGCTATCGCCGATCTCGCCTTCGAGCTCCTTACGCGGAACCAGTGCGGCCACCGAGTCGATGATGATGACGTCGACGGCATTGCTTTTGACCAGCATTTCACAGATCTGCATCGCCTCTTCGCCGCAACTCGGTTGGCTGACCAAGAGCGTGTCCAGGTCCACACCGAGCTTCTTTGCCCAGCTCGGGTCAAACGCGTGCTCGGCGTCGATGATCGCCGCGATCCCGCCCATTTTTTGAGCTTCCGCGCCGACGTGCAACGCAAGCGTCGTCTTACCACTCGATTCGGGCCCGAACACTTCA
Organism: Pirellulaceae bacterium; assembly: GCA_963781095.1. GTDB lineage: Bacteria > Planctomycetota > Planctomycetia > Pirellulales > Pirellulaceae > Rubripirellula. The sequence continues at coordinate 72,204 of CAWAEA010000008.1, read as the reverse complement.
ATCATCCGGCCACGCGGGACGCCTTGACCGCCGAGTGCCATGTCCAACGACAAGCTTCCCGTCGGAATGCCTTCGATATCCAGGTGGTGCGATGCACCCAAGGGCATGATCGCACCTTCACCAAAAGCCTTGTCAATTTGCTCGAGCGTCGTTTTCAAGCCTGGCTCGCGAGCCAAGATCTCTTTGAGCGCTGGATCGATCTTGGGTTTGCCCGTCGTGCTCTTCTTTTTGGCTGCCATTCCCTCGTCCTTTAATTCCGAATAGTTGGAAAGATGTCACCGATGGTCCTAGTGAACCGGAGATCCAATCAGTGAACGTGTTTATAGTACCGTTTGTCCAGAAACTCGGCAACTCAAAGTGATGACGTTTCGATTTGCTGAACACTTTTAGTATCTGGCACCCCCGTGACAAGTCTGGTCAACGGTCCACGGGCGATTCCAAAAGTTGCAATTCGAACGGGCCGTCCACCGGTAACGGCAAGACTCCGTGCCTCGTGATTCGGTCGAGTTCTCGGTATCGAATCGTTACCAAATCCTGGACCTCGTTAAAAATCGTTTCCACGGTCTCCTCGACAATCGCATCGACCTCCGAATCGGAAACGGAGTCACCGGGCGCGATGTCGCGTCGGATCCAACGAAGTTTCTCGAGTCGGTCCCGGAACAGTTTTTCGATTCGCGGATCGGTCGAGATCCGTGACATGATCGAATTCGTGTCGGACCAATCGGTTGTCCCAAAAGCCATCAAAAGAGGGCGGACTTCGAAACCAGATGACGTGGCTGACGCTCCACCGAACCTGTTTGAAACGGACTCGGATCCGAAGGCTTCCGCGACGCAAATTCCAATCGGAATGGCTCTCAAAGTGGTAAGCCGTTCGGTACCGCGTCTCGGCGGCAATGCGTGGACCATCGATCGGCTCACGTGACGGGTCTCGGTCACCCGATTCGAAAGTCACGTTTCCCCCTTCGATCAACGCGGCTATTTCCTCGGGTGCCGTCGCGATCGATGGAATTTGAAACGGGACAGGCTTAACCGGTTCTTGTCCGACCGAATTTTCGCTCGGGAAGAGCAAGCACCCTAAGAAGACGATGCTGGGGACCAGATCGAATCGAATCAAAGATCGCCCTTTACAATCGTTTGACGTGCGTGCTAACGATACAGCGTCCGAGTCATCGCCAAGGCGGCCTCGGGCCCGAAACTGATTCGTCCGATGCACCCAAATGAGGGAAACGACGATGGGATTGTGGCTATCCATGGCGTCACTTTTGTTAGCCGGTATCGCGCCGGGTTCCGATGCGAATTCTCCCGCATCGTTTCATCAAACGGTTGACTTGATTGAGCTGAACCACTTCGTCGACGACGAAGGTCGCGAAGTGTTTCGTCAACTCGTCTTTTATGACTGGTCAGACACTGACCGGCGATTCAACGTCCGAGCATGGCGTCTGGTAAAACACGAGAACCAATTGCCGACGCGGCATTGGAATCCTGATCGACACGAGTGTAAGTGGCATGACGACGGTTTGCTAAGACGGGTGTCGGCACCACAGATGAGAGAAACATGGTCGCAACAGGATCCCGAGCGAATCAATCGCAAACATTTCCCCGAGAAAGAGCGAGTTCCGCTCTTTGAACCTCGAATCGCAGCAAAACCTGATTCGAGATGAAATTGACAGTCCGATTTGAAACCGCTGGGTACCGTGCGTGCGGAGTTGCAGAGCCGAGTGGGCGGAGACGCCGAGCCGAGTGGGCGATCCGCTGCTCGCGTTAGCGGCGGCGGGTAACTTTCCGGTGCATCGGGTTGAGCACTTTTCGCATCGGCTTCTCTTCAATTTTCGGTGCGACCGCGACAGGCATCTCGACGGTTTCGAACCCGTCCATCACATCTCGCTTTAACTCTTTGTTGATTCGCTGCTCGATGCTGGTGAGCACGTCTCCCTCGCCCGGAACCACGAAGGTGTAGGCGACTCCGTCGCGGCCCATTCGCCCGGTCCGACCGACGCGGTGAACATAATCGTCACAATCCTGCGGCACGTCGTAATTGATGATGTGCGAAATCGTGCTGATGTCGATGCCACGGCCGACCACATCCGTCGCGACCAAGACTTTCAATTTCCGATCACGCAAGCTCTGCAGAACCCGGTCTCGTTCGCGCTGCTGCATGTCGCCGTGCATCGCTCCGCATTGATCAAATGAACGCGCCAGTTGTCGAAACAGCCGGTCGGTGCCGCGTTTGGTGCGACAGAAAACGATCGCCTGTTCAGGCTTCTCACGCTCGAGCAACCGTTCGAGCAACTCGCCTTTCTTATTTTGGGCGACGGTAAAGTAACGTTGTTCGATCGTCTCGACCGACATTTCGTCCTTGCAACAATCGATCACCACCGGGTCCACCATGTAGGACTCCGCCAATCGGCGAACGGTCGCCGGTAGCGTCGCCGACAACAGCAACGTTTGCCGTTCACGAGGGCACTTCCGTAAAATACGTTCAATTTGAGGCCGGAACCCGATGTCCAGCATCCGGTCGGCTTCGTCCAGCACCACGCACCATACTTTGTCGGTCCGCAGGGATTTACGTTGCAGGTGATCGTGCAACCGACCGGGAGTCCCGACAACAATTTGGACGCCGTTTTCGAGTTGCCTCAGTTGACCGGTGATGTTTTTGCCGCCGGCCAGCACGGCAATCTCGGTCGGCTCACCCCAAGCCAATCGTTGAGCCTCACGGCCGACCTGGTCCGCCAATTCGCGAGTCGGCACGACGATGATCGCTTGCGGGTCCCGACACTCCTCGAGCGGATCGAGTTGTTCCAGGATTGGGATCGAGAAGGCAGCTGTCTTTCCGGTGCCTGTCCTGGCTTGCCCGATCACGTCGAGACCGTCAAGCGCGTACGGGATGAGAGCCTGTTGGATCGGTGACGGGTTTTCAAACCCCGCTTTTTTTAATGCCCGACGCATCACGGGCGACAGATCGAGGTCGTCGAAGGACCCGATTTCTGGCGATATGGATTGATTCATCCCGCAAGTGTAGCTTGAAATCGCCGCCGGGACTACGCCGCGCCCCAGCAACTTTCACGCCTTTCGGCCTGTCGCCGCTCGCCGAGCTGCGATCCGCTTGACCGTTTCATCGGCGATCACCCCGCACAATATCACCGCACCAATGACCGCGTATTCGATGTTGGTGGGAATCCAGTCGACCAACGTGATCGTGTTTTTGAGCACCTGCATCACCGCCGCACCGATCACGACTCCGATGACCGTGCCCTGTCCGCCGCGGAGCGAACACCCGCCGAGCACGGCGCCGGCGATCGCGTACAGCTCGTAAAAATTTCCGAAATCGACCGGCAACGCGCTGCCGACATCCAACACAAACAACATCCCGCCGAGCCCACTGAGACACCCGCAAATCACGTACGCCAACAAGATCATGCGATCCGTATGGATGCCGCTCAGCCGCGTCGCCGTTTCGTTCCTTCCCAACGCGAGCATGTAACGGCCGTAAACCGTGAAGTTCAAAAAGACGATCGCCAACGCCGCCACGACGATCAAAATCAAACACGGCATTGGGACGCCAAAATCCGTGCCCGGCAACGCGATCTGGCCCTGGGAGATCGCCCGCAACGTTTTGAACTCGCCCTGGAATCCCTGGGTTTGGTCTTGAACAATCCCGCGGGTCAGTCCGCGATAGAACAGCAACCCGCACAATGTGACCACGAACGGCTGAAGTTTCAATTTCGTGATCAACAATCCGTGTGTCACGCCGATCACAAGTGACATCGCGGCCGTGATGGCAAGCGTCGTTGGCACCGACAACCCTTGGTCCACCAGCATCCACGGCATCAAACACCCGATCAAGCAAACCACCGAGCCGATCGACAAATCGATCCCGCCGGTGATGATGACAAAACCAGCACCGATCGACAAAATCCCGAACAGGGCACTTCGCCGGAGCAAATTTTCGATGTTGTACTGGGTCAGAAATCGATCGCTCATCAGCGCCGTGATCACGCAAATGAAGATCAGCAATCCGAGAATGCCAAGAATTTTTTTCATCGTTTGCTACCGGTCGCAAGTTGCATGATTGTTTCTTCATCGAATTGGTCGCGGCTGAGCTCGCCGGCGATGCGTCCCTCGTGCATCACCAACATTCGGTCGGACATCGACATCACCTCGTCCATCTCGCTGGACACGAACAGCACCGCCATGTCGCGCTGGGCCAACTCTTCCATCAATCGGTAAATCTCTTGCTTGGCACCGATGTCGACGCCCCGAGTCGGTTCGTCCATCAACAAAACTTTTGGATCCATTGCCAACCACTTGCCGATCACAACCTTCTGTTGATTGCCACCGGACAGAAACTCGACGGCCTGGGAGTCGTCGGACGCCTTGATCTTCATTTCGAGGATCATTCGATCCGAGTCTTTTCGTTCTTGCACTCGATTCAGAAACACACCCGCCTTCTTGTGTCGCGGGAGACCCGGCAGCCCGATGTTCATTCGAACGCCTGATTCCAGAATCAGTCCTTCGCTTTTTCGGTCCTCGGGGACCAGCGCCATTCCCGCGGCGATCGCCGATCGACAATCATGGGGCCGAACCGTGCGGTCGGAAACTTGAACGGTTCCTGACAACGGCGCGTCGACGCCGAAGATGGCTCTCAAGACTTCCGTTCGACCAGCGCCGACCAGGCCGGCAATCCCAACGATTTCACCGGAGCGAACCTGTATCGTCACCGCGTGCCCCGGCCACATCCGCGTCTTCAAGCCGTTGACCGATAAGATTGGTTCGCCGATGGGGTGCGCCGTGTGCGGATAAAACTGCGAGATGTCCCGACCGACCATGCGAGTGACCATCGCGTCGTGAGAGATTTGGTCGCGTGAGAGTTCACCCGCCTTCTCGCCATCTCGCAATACGCTGACTCGATCGGCCAAACGTTCGATTTCGCTCAAACGATGCGAGATGTAAATCACCGCGACACCACGATCTCGCAAACCGTCGATGACGCGAAACAGCGAGTCCGTTTCATGTCGTGAAAGGCTGCTGGTCGGTTCGTCCATGATCAACACGCGGGCGTCGACGGACAAAGCCTTGGCGATCTCAACGAGCTGTTGCACGCCGATCGTTAGATTTTCGACGAGCGTTTTTGGATCAAGATCCAACCCGACCATTGCGAGAAACCTGCGGGACTCGGACTCGATCCTGCGGAAATCGATCAGGCCCATCCGTGTCGGTTCGCGGCCCAGAAAAATATTCGCACCCACGTCCAGATTGTCGGCGAGATTGAGTTCTTGATGGATCAACGCGATGCCGAACCCGAGTGCGGTTTCGACATCGTTGATTGTGACCAGTTCCCCGTCGATCGAGATCTGGCCCTCGTCGGGCCGTTGGACGCCCGCGAGAATCTTCATCATCGTGCTCTTGCCCGCGCCATTCTCGCCGATGACGGCGTGAACTTCACCCGGAAAGAACTTCAGTGAAACGTCGGACAGCGCGTGGACGCCAGCGAATCGCTTGACGATTTGACGAACTTCTAAGAGCGGAGTCTGCGATGCCGTCACCCCGCTCACTGCTCACCCAATAGCGATTTTTTCTTCGTCCAGAATTCTTGCACGTTGTCGCGGCGAAGTTGCGCGGCGGGAATGTTCAAAAACTTATCCTCGGGAATCTCCAACTCCGACAACGTCTGGCCGCGCGACAATCCGGTCAACACGCGGACCGATTGGTAGCCGTACTCATACGGGTTTTGAACGATCGTGCCATGCACTGTTCCGTCGATGATTCCTTGGAGTGTCTCGTCCGCCTCGTCGAATCCGACGACCTTGATTTTCCCCAGCTTGCCGGCTTGGGAAAGCAGCTTCGAGCATCAGGGGCGGATTGTATTCGAACAACCCGACCATGCCCGCCAGATCGCTGTGACGTGACATCGCGTCCTCCGCATTCGCTTTCCCTTTGACGCGATCGAATTGGTCGGTGTAGGTGCCGACGATGTTCCATTTGCCCTCTTGGATCGGGGTGTCGGACGGATCAAAGCGTGAGGGGTCTTCGCTACGTCCGAGAATCTCGTCGATCAAGCCCTGGCGGCGGCGACGGGCGTTGTCCTGTTCGACGCGCCCGATGAAGATTGCGATCTTGCCACCCTCGGGCAGCGCTTCGACGACCAACTCGCCGCACATTCGACCGGCCAAGTAGTTGTCCATGCCAATGTAACACTCCCGATCGGATTTTGGCGCGTCGCCGTCGTGCGTGATCACGTGAGCGTATTGAGCCGCCTCGTTGATCAAATCGGTTTGATTGTCCGGATCGATGGGGCTGATGGCGATCCCGTCGGCGCCTTTGGTGATCAAGTCCTCGATCATTCGCTTTTGATCACTGACGTCGGCCGGCATCAGCACGCTGGCGTCGGCATCGAATTCCTTCCCCGCTTGCTCGACGCCCGCTTTCGCAATCACCCAGAAAGCCGCCGAACCATTGGTCACAAATGCGATCGAGGGGCGGTCGCCGCTCCCGGACCTAGAATCGGATGATCCAGACCGCTTCGAGGATCCACAACCCATCGTGATCACGGCCAGACCGACGATCGCGAACAAGCTTAATGGCGAAATGCGTTTCATGATTCGTGTCGGTAGGGGAGATAAGCCGAGGTTGACGGAGACGAAAGAGTTTAAGCAGCCGAGGTTGATGTCGCAAGGTTTGCCGCTACGACCCGACCATTTGCTACCGACCACGCCGCCTCGACGCGACTTGTGACGTGAACTCGTGAATTGATGTCGGCGTGGGGCATCCCGAACCGAGTCACAGACAATGGACGAATTTCGTCACAGCTTGCTTCGCAGGGGACTCGCAAATTGACTCACTCGCACTTCACTTCATCACGATCCGCGACCAATCGAACCGTCCGCCAATCGACTCATTGGGCGTCTTGTTCACTATCGTCCCCAACGGAAACGGGCCTCGGCGTACCAGCACCGAATGGTGGAGCGTCGATGACCCAGCCCGACGCCGCCGTGCGGAGGATCAGCGAGACGGCACACGATCTGCGTTCGCCATTGGCTTCGATTCGCAAGTCGATTCGATCGCTCCACGACGGCGACTTGGGTCCAATCACTTCAACCCAGCAAGGTTGTTTGTCGGCGACGATCGACCAGTGCGATCGCATCGATCGAATGATCGGCGAAATGGTCCAACCCGAGCACCGTCGCGCGGGATCGCCAAGAGCCAATCGAGGCTGGGTTTCGATCGCCGATGTGCAACGCCGAGTCAATGAGACGTTGGACACTTGGACCACCTCACGCGGCATCGACGTGATGTGGGACATCGCCGACAATATCGAACCGATCGTATTTGCGGACGAGTCACTGATCCAGCGATTGATTGTCAACCTTGTCACCCATGCGGTCCGCGCGAGTCAGCCGGATAGCATCGTCCTGGTGCGTCTCCAGCGCGCCCAAGCGGGTGAGATGGTTCGATGGTCAGTGATCGACCAAGGAGCCGGTATCGCCGAACGCGAGATTCGGCGAATGGCCCAGCGGCAAGATTGCGTCTCCGATGACGAGGGACCCGGGTTGCCAGCGTGCCGCCCATTGGCGGCGGCACACTTTTCGACACTGCAAGTTCGGTCTCGATTGGGCTACGGAACGGAAGTCAGTTTTTCAACGCCGGCGGCGGGACCACGATCGATCGCGGGAGCTTGGTCGCGTTGGCGTGTTGCGGCGCGCGTCGCCACTCGTGGCCCACTGCGAAAACCCGGTTTGAGAAGTGATGAGTTGCCGGGCCGGCAACTCGACCTTGCATCGGAGGCGGGATATCGCGTCCGGCTCGACCCGCCATCGATCGAGATCGAGATCGCCGGCGATTCGGGAAAACCCCGATGCGATGACCGTTTTGCGGCCGGATCGGTCGTCTTGGGTGCCGCGGTTTCGCGTGCCAACGCGGACGCATTTAACAACCTGTTTCAAGCTCAGATGCAGATGTTCGAGTTGGCATACCGCACGGACGTTCGCCGATGGGTTTGGATCTTCGACGTCGATACGCACGACGCTGATGGCCGTATCGCAATGATCAACGAACTCGCCAACTCTCAAATCGGTGGCGTACGGATGGCCTGGTCGACGCCGCAAATCATCCCGGTCGATCCACGACGAACGCAAATCAGGTTAAGCGACTTGATGGTGCGAGAGTCGTTGGCCGCATCGTCGTCGTCACCGGCGACGGATCACAACGAAGTTCGCTTGGGCACATCGCCGATTGTGCCTTCCGACATCGCGACGTTACGCTTGGATGCCGAGCTCCGACGGCTCGGACACCATATGCGAGGTCAAACCGCGCGAATGAAACAGCAAGCCACGAGCCTAAGTCAATGATGGGATTAGCCCGGGGCGCGCTCGCGTCCGGTTCAAATTCCTTTGCATTTGGGCAATACAGCAGATTAAGAACGGTTGAATTGAGGGACGACGAAACGAGTGACTGGCACCCCCAAAGATTCATTTGTCGCTAGCCTGGTTCGACGTTTTGACGACCGAATCCGGCCTGCCGAAGGGTTGCCGGTCGCCTGGGCCACCGCGTGGTTCTTCTTCATCTTGCTCGGCTACCTGATCGTTCGTCCGGTCCGTGAAACGATGGGGTCAATCGGCGGCACTCGAGAATTGCAAGGTTTGATGGCGGCGACGTTTGTCATCATGCTAGTTGCTGTGCCAGCTTACTCGTGGCTCGTCGCCAAGCTTCCCCGACGTTGGTTGGTGAGGGTGGTCTACCACTTCTTTGCCGCCTGTCTGTTCGTATTCTTCGTGTTGATGCGAGTGGACAACGATCAAGTCCAGATCTGGACCGCGCGAGTGTTCTTCGTTTGGGTAAACGTTTTCGCCCTTTTCGCCACCAGCGTGTTTTGGAGCGTGCTGGCGGATTTATTTTCAGCCGAGCAAGGCAAACGTCTCTTCGGACTGGTCGCCGCCGGCGGAACCGCCGGCGCGATCACCGGATCGATTGTGACCACCCGGCTCGCCGGAGTTTTGTCGACCGGATGGTTGTTGTTGATCCCGATCGCGATGATCGAAATAGGATTGGGATGCGCCTGGCGACTGGAAAAGCATGCCGTGCGCCGATCGTCGACGGACAAGACGCCGATCGGTGACACAGACAAGCCGACCGGCGGAGGACTGGTCAGCGGCATCACCCAGATTTTCCAATCGCCCTACTTGGCAACCATTTGCGTGTTCCTGTTTCTGGTCCAGTCCTGCGGAACCCAGCTCTACTTTCAACAGGCCGAGATCGTCAATGCATCGATCGAATCCGTCGAAGCGCGGACCGTCTTGTTTGCGAATCTGGATCTCGGGACCCAATTGTTGACGCTGGTGATGCAGGCGTTTTTGTCGAGCATGATCTTAAGGCGACTCGGCGTCGCAGTCGCGCTGGTGATCCTGCCGTTGGTGTACGCGCTCGGATTCACATCGCTGGCGTTCAGCCCGACGCTACCGACACTGATCGTCGTGATGATCGCTGCGCGGGCGACCGGTTATGGAATCACCGTCCCAGCCCGCGAGGTTTTGTTCACAGTGGTCAGCCGCGAGGAGAAGTACAAGGCCAAGAGCTTCATCGACACGGTCGTTTTGCGGGGCGGCGACGCGGCGTCGGGCCAGGTTCTCGGGACGCTTAGGACGCTGGGGTGGTCATTCGCGACGCTCAATTTGTTCGTCCTGCCGATCGTCGCACTGTGGGCCGGCGTGGCTTGGCGATTGGGTGCTTTTGGGTTCAAGTCGCGTCGCGATCGTGGTGATCCAGCCCGATCGGTGTCAAAGTAGGTGGCGTGGGGCTAGCGCCGTCCATTCACCTTTTAGCGATGGCGGTTGTAGGAGGTGGCGATCGGCAACCCCAAAATTCCGACAAGTGGAATCGCCAGGACCGAAAAAGCGACGCAATGCAGCGGAGCGATGTACGATGTCGGATTGCAGACGATTAGGATCGCGGCGACGCTCACGGTCGGAACGAACCACGCAGCGACGACGGTCGCAACCGCCCGCGAACTCGCCAGTCCCGATCGAACCAGCGCGGTGCCGACCCAGCCCACCGAAATCGCTTTCGCGGCTAACAGGGTGATGATCAGCGGTGGGATCCAGCGACCCATTTCATGCAACGATTCGATCATCGATTGCCATTCGGATTGACGTGTGAACCATCGGAAAAATAAACCGGCCAGCACCGCTGCGATCGAACACAGGACCACGATCACGGCGAGGCTGACCCAGTCGCGGCCAGATGCCGAAGTCCAGATCATTCCTACCGACGCACCCATCATCAGTGTGGTCACAGACACCAAGATGAAGATGGATGCGCAAACTTCCCGTTACGAATTCGTTTTGTGAAGTACCGCTTCCACTCAAAGCGATGCTCGCACCCGCCGGAATCGGAGAGGGGGCCGCCGCCAAACCAGCGGCCCAGTCCATCCACACCTCGCGATTGGGGGGCCACAGCGACCAACCGGCGAACACGAGCACGATGCACGAATACACCGTCGCCATGATCGCGAGCGAAACGGCCAATCGGGTCCAAGCGATTTGCGCGTTGCTGAGCGGCATGCGAGTGAGCATCGTCGACAAACGTGACTCGCCCTGGTTTTCCGTCAACCCGGCCGTGTGCCCGGCCACGGTCGCCCAACTGGCGAATGCGACTAGAGCAAGCGTGATCGTCACGCCGTTAAAAGGGAATGCCAACCCCAACAACAAGATCGAAGGAATCACCAGCCACGCGAGTTGCCGAAGCACCAAGTTTCTTGCGGTGGCGAACTCGTACCACGCTAACGCTCGGATCGGCGAAGCAAAATTGCGGCGACGGTCGATCCATCGCTCCCATCCCGACGCGATGCCGCGATTTGAATTGCGGGTATGAGAGGGAACGATCCCGTCGGGCGACGTGCGGGCGATCTCGACGGCTCGGACCGAAGCGAAGATCGCGATCGCAAAATTGATGATCAAATACGCTTGGCTCGACCACAACGCCAACGATCGAATCGAAGCAGGCTCCCATGGCGGAAATTGCAGATTATCCGCATTTAAGAAAACGATGAAGACGGCAATCGTGCTGACTTCGGCAAGGAACAGCAAGATGAACCGGAGCCACCCCCAATGCATCGGCCGCCACGCGATCGCCATCGCCCAAATGACAACCGACGAAAGTGCGATGCAGGGAATGAGCTTTGGAATGGCTTCGACATCCGCATAGCGAAGAAACATCACCACGATCAACCAAAACACGCTGATCCAAGCAGTTTTCAAGACGAGGGGAACGATCGCGATTTTCCATGATCGAATCGGACTCCCCAAAATCCATCGATCGACATTGCTCTCGGTCAGGTTGATTCCGTGACCGCTGCCGAAGTCGAACAACACAAAGGTCGCGAATCCCGCCGGCATCGAGCTCCAAAAAATAAAGACGGATAGCCAAGGCAGGTCGGTTCGGGACGGATCATGGAACGTGAATTCGAACGACGCTCCGATCGAGATCCCGATGACCGCAACCCCGATGAGGCCCACCATGATGTTGCGGCTGCGCGAGATTGCCAAACGGGTCAGGGCAATGGTCTCAGACATCTTCCATTTCTCCTTCGGGAATTCCCTTGCCGCCTTTGGCAGGTCCGACGGTTCGTTCAAAAACTTCGCCGGCGTCGCGGTGGACGCGGGCGGCGAACCATCGTTCAAGAGACAACGGCCGAGTTTCAACAAAACCTTCGATCGACGCGAGCCGGCCGCGGTCCACGCGATCCAATTTCACAGCCGCCGACCATTCGTCGCCTCGGGTCTGCCATCCGAATGTGCCGTGAATCGCGGGCGGAATGGAAGTCGACGAAGTACGTCTGCAAACGAGTTCGACGTAGCGGGACGACAACTCCGTCGACGTGGTCGTCTCGATGATTCGCCCTTCATGCATCAACGCGATGTGATCGCAAACGCGATCGACTTCGTCGAGCAGGTGGCTGGAAAACAGCACCGTTCGTCCGTCATCGTTGATGGTGCGAATGATCGCTTCCAAAATGTCTCGACGGGCTATCGGGTCCAAACCGCTCGATGGCTCATCCAAGATCAAAAGCTCGGGTCGGTGCGCGATCGCGACCAACAACCCCGCTCGTGACCGACCGCCTTTGGAGAGCGCACTCAACTTCGTCGAGCGAGAGAGCGAGAAGAGTTCACAAAGCTCCGCTGCATACGCTTGATCCCACGTCGGGTAGATCGCACGGGTAAAGTCGATCAACTCACCGACGCGAATCCATTTGGGCAACGAGTCCTCTTCGGTCAAGTAGCCGACTCGTTTCAAAGCGTTTTCGGGATCCTCTACGGGATCTTGGCCCAAAATTCGGACACGGCCCTGCTTCGCGGCGAGTGACCCGATCAAGTGACGAATCAACGTCGTTTTTCCGGCACCGTTCAGACCCACCAATCCATAAATCGTGCCGGTCGGCACGGTCAAGTTGATATCATCGAGCGCCATTTTGCCACGAAAACTGCGGCACAGCCCTTCCACTTGTACCGCCGGTTCGACCGGGGACTGTGGGGATGCGGTTTCGAGACCCGCCCCATTCAAGGTATCGATCATGATCGTTCTCCAACACTTGAGATCTGGGAGTCACGTTTGCGAAGCAGCTCGACCAAATCGTCGAGCGGAAAGCCAAGATGACGAGATTGAATGATCAGGTTGTCGAGATGCTTTTCGAGCATTTGACGTCGCTGGGCGATGCTGCGCCGCTCGCTGATTTCGGCAACGAAGGTACCGGTCGTGCGACGCTTTTCCACCAATCCCTCGTTTTCGAGTTCACGATAGGCACGGGCGACCGTGTTCGGATTGACTTGAACGCTTTGGGCGAGGGCACGAATCGTCGGCAACTCGTCGCCCGATTTCAAACCGCCGGTCACGATGCGATTGCGAATTTGGTCCACGATCTGTTGATAGATCGGCACGCCGTCGGATGAGAGATGGATTTGCATGATTGACTCATTGTGTTAACCGAATAATACAAGACTCGTTTGGCGACGTCAAGTGTTTCACGCGCGAAACTGGAAAGACTGCCGATTGGACGAGAATGGACTTGCGAAAAAGCCGAAGAGTTTGCGATAGCCCAGGACAACAAACAGCCGATGACGGTCATGGCGGAAATGTCGCGCATGCCCGAATGCTTCATGCAAAGAATCGGAAGAATTGCAGGAGATACAAAAAAATGACTCAACAAACGAAGCCGGCAACGACTTACGGCCGCGTGTCGGCAACCGCGATCCGAACGATCGCCTTGGCCACCGCAATCATCGGTTTTTCAATGTCAGCGAGCGCGCAGGACATGGCGCCGGAGCTTGGAGCTGAACCGCCCTCGCCGATGGCGGGAATGTTCAGCAACTTGAACCCAGCGAACTGGACGATGCCGGATTTCAAGGGGATGTTGCCAGGCCGCGAAGAAAAGGCCCGCATCGTCGAGAAGAAGGACGGTTTGTTCACGGAAGTCCGCAAGACGGCATCCACCAGCTGGTCAAGAACCAAAGAGGTGTTCAACCCTCAGAAGCTCAACCCCGTGAACTTCCTACCCGCTTCGTCGAGAACCGCATCGCCCGCTCAAGAAGCGAAGCCGGGGTTCTTTAAGTCGCTGTTCACACCAGCACCCCCCGAGCCCGAGCGGGTGGAAACGGTCCAAGATTTCTTGAAGCAATCGCGTCCCAACTAAGCGATCAGACCGAGGCGGCTTCTCGCAGACCGAAGGCGAACAGGGTTTCTCGCAGACGCTGGGATTCGCTCTCGTTGAGCGGCGTCATCGGCAATCTCAACTCGCCGGTGTCACGACCGACCATTTGCATGGCGGCTTTGACGGGGATCGGGTTCGTCGCGATACCCAACATGTTGCTGCACAACGCAAACATTTGGTGGTGCAGTTTTCGTGCGGTTTCGAAGTCGCCGTTTGCTGCGGCGTTTACCAATTCGATCATCGGGCCGGGGGTCAGGTTGCCGACGACCGAGATCACCCCCTCTGCCCCAACGCTCATCATCGGCAAGGTCAGCGAGTCGTCGCCCGAGAGCACGGTCAGATCGGTCGTGCCAAGGATCGCCGAGCATTGATCAAGCTTTCCGGTCGCTTCTTTGACCATGGTGATGCCATCGAGCTCGGCGAGTCGCTGGATCGTTTCGACGTCGATTTCTTTTCCGGTCCGGCCGGGGATATTGTAGACACAGACGGGGATGTCAACGTCTTGGGCGATGGCCTTGAAGTGCTGGTAGAGGCCTTCTTGGGTCGGCTTGTTGTAATAGGGAGCGACTTGCAAGGTCGCATCGGCGCCTTCTTTGACCGCACGACGCGTCAATCGCAGGGCCTCGGCGGTGCTGTTGCTGCCGGTGCCGGCCATGACTTTGGCTCGTCCGGCAACGCACTGGATCACCTCGCTGATGACCCGTTCGTGCTCATCGTGCGAAAGCGTGGGCGATTCGCCCGTGGTCCCAGCGGGGACGATGCACTTCGTGCCGGCGGCAATTTGGAATTCAATTTGTTCACGCAAGCGACCGTAGTCGACTTCGTCATCGGCGAAGGGCGTGATGATCGCAACGGACAAGCCGGCAAACTCGGAGCCCTTGCGTCGGGTCGTGGAAATTTGGGTCATAAAAAAGTCTCGCTGCAAATGGGCATGAATGGCTTGCTCGGAAGTGTACCAGCAGCAAGGGTTTTCTCCACAGGACCGAAAGCGACGAAAAACGAGAAATTCCTAGCTCTCTTTGGGCTTGCACGACTAGCTTCTTACGCCATACTTACCCGCTTCGCATGACAAAAGATTCCCGATCTAAATTGACAGTTTAAGGTAACGCATCGATGGCGGACGTATTTCAAGTCGAAACTCGCAAAGAAGTCGGCTCGGCAGCCACCCGGCGTCTCCGCATGACGGGCATGGTACCCGCGGTCTTGTACGGTCACGGCGAAGACAACAAGCATTTGGCCGTGCCCGAAGCCCAAGTCCGAATGCTGCTTCGACACCACGGCAAGATGGTGGAGCTAAAAGGCGACTGTCAAGAAACGGCTTTGGTCAGCGACATTCATTGGGATCCGTTGGGGATCGATGTGCTGCACATGGACCTGATCCGGGTCAATCTGAAAGAACTGGTGGACGTGACCGTTCCGATCCATGTCCATGGTGAGTGCGTCGGCGTCCGAGACGGCGGAATGCTGTTGGAAAACTTTCACGAGGTCGAGATTCGCTGTCCCGCAGGTTCAATTCCTGAAAACGTAGGGCTCGACGTCAGCAAATTGGCGTCGGCGCCCATTTGACGGCGGGTGACTTGGAACTTGGTGATGGCGTCGAATTGGTGACCCCGGCCGATACGGTGGTTTGCCACGTCGAAGAGCCACGGGCGACTGCGGAAGATGGAGCCGAAGGTGATGAAGCGGTGGCTTCGGTCGGAGAGCCGGAAGTGATCGCCAAGGGTGGCGAGAACGAAGACGAGTAGCGAGCACGTGAAGTTAATCGTCGGACTAGGCAATCCCGGGAATAAGTACGAACAAACTCGTCATAACATCGGGTTTGAAGTCGTAAACAAAATCGCGGCGTTGATTTTAGCTCGTCCTTCGAAAACGAAATTCGAGGGGTTGTTGGCCGAGGCGTTGGCTGGCGACCAAAAGGTGTCGCTGTTGTGGCCCCAAACCTACATGAACGCCAGCGGACAGAGCATTCGCAAAGCTGTCGAATTTTACAAGCTCGCCCCCGAGGACGTGCTCGTGGTTTGCGACGACCTGAATTTGGCGAGTGGAAAGATTCGGTTGCGTGCGTCGGGTTCGGCGGGCGGCCAAAAAGGGCTGGTCGACACGATTCGGCATTTGCAAACGGATTCGTTTCCACGATTGAAGATCGGCATCGGCCGGCCTCCCGAAGGCTGGGAGGTGACCGACTATGTCCTCGGGAAATTCTCGAGCGGCGAGAGAGAAGATGGAGGTCGCCACGACGGCGGCCGCCCGCGACGGCGCTTTGCTGGGTGAGTGAAGGAGTGTTGGCGTCCATGAACCAGCACAACGCGGAAGAAGTGAAGCGGCCAGATAAAAATTAGAATGACCAGCAATTAACGACCAACGACCGAAACTGTTTTAGAGAGATTGACCGACTGTGGCTAAGAACACCTACGAAACGCTGCTAATCCTGGACAGCAACCTGTACGCTCGCGACCCGGGCACCGTTGCAGAAAAGATCAGCAGCATCATCACCGAAGCTGGCGGCGACGTTTTGGTCAGCCGTTTGTGGATGGAACAGAAGCTGGCGTACCCGATCAACAAGCACCAAAAAGGCACTTATTGGTTGGCTTACTTCGAAATGGCTGGCCCGAATCTGCCCAAAATCGATCGTGCCTTCCAGCTTTGCGAACCCGTGCTGCGTCAAATGACGCTAAAGCTTGAGCCGCGGCTGATCGAGCCGATTTTGGCGAATGCCCGCGGTGAATCGATTCGCGTCTCCGCCTCGGTCGACTCGTCGGACGATGACCTAGGCAACGAAGATGACGACTCGGAAGTCGAAGTCGAAGCCGAAGTTTAGTCGCCGATATCAATTCGTTGAGATCCTGCAATGGCCAGTTACAACCGCGTGATGTTGATGGGAAACCTGACTCGGGAGATCGAGTTGCGGTATACACCCGGCGGCACGGCAGTGATGGACAACGCGGTAGCCGTCAACGATCGACGCAAGGCGGCGAGCGGCGAGTGGGTTGAAGAGACCACGTTCGTCGACATCACGTTTTGGGGTCGAACGGCCGAGGTTGCCAGTGAGTATTTGACGAAAGGGTCTCCCGTCTTCATCGAAGGACGGCTGAAACTTGACTCATGGGAAACCGATGGCCAAAAACGCAGCAAACTGCGGGTCGTGTGCGATCGAATGCAAATGCTCGGGAGTCCGCCAGGCAGTTCGGGCGGCCAAAGCGGTTCGACTAGCCAAAGCAAGCCCGCCGGTCAACAAGCACGCTCCTCGTCGTCCGAGTCGCGATCGCATGCATCCGAGACTTACAGCGGCGAAGACTCAACGGATCACGGCGGTACCTCCGCCCGCGTCGGTGAGTCACCGGCAAAGAGCGGTCACCCACCGGTACCGGCCGCGCGGCCTTCGGCTCAGCCGACCGGCGAAGGCGACGGTTATGACGAACCGGATATTCCGTTCTAGCAAAACATTCGGTATGGTTTCCCACGCGAGCCCGCACCCGGATCACCACGCCACCCTATTCCAACCTATCAATCACAACTGAACATCGGTTCGATCACTTCGAGATTCTGACATGCCAACTTCCACTCCCCGAAAACGCGACCAAACTTTCAAACGCCTGCCCAAAGGCGCCAATGGTGGTGTTCAACTGCTTTTGATTCACAACGTCGAGCATCTCGGCCGCCAAGGCGACATCGTCGAAGTGAAGTCCGGGTTTGCTTTGAATTTCTTGCTGCCGCAAGGTTTGGCGACCGTTGCAACCGATCACCACAAGCGAATGGTCGAGAAGCACCGCGAGAAATTGCGTGCGATCGAACTGGAAAAGCTGAGCGAATTCCGCAAGCTGGCGGACGAACTTGGCCGGCAATCGATCACGATCGAAGCCAATGCGAACGACGAAGGTCATTTGTATGGCAGCGTCGGGCCGCACGAGATTGTCGATTCGCTCAAGGGCGCTGGCTTTACGCTAGCGACAGATCAAATTCGCTTGGAAGGGCCGCTGAAGGAACTCGGACTCTACACGGTCAAAGTTCACCTGCACAGCGAAGTGGATGCCAGCGTCAAGGTCTGGGTCGTCCCAACCGTTACCGGCGACGGCTCGCTGAGCTAATTTAGTCGGCTTATCACCCAGGTTGGTATTCCCAATCGAAGGTGAGTGTTTTAAGATTCCAAACGGAAAAGTCGCCTGGAACTTGTGCCCCAAGGCCCAGTGCGATGTGACAGGAGCCTCAACTGCCCCTGAGGCTCCTGTCACCCTTTCTGGAAATCCGGTTTGTTTCGAGTTCGCTTATTTCTTGGCGGACCAACGCGATTCAAATTCGGGGCTGTGGCGGAACTGGCAGACGCGCTAGACTTAGGATCTAGTTCCTTACGGAGTGCAGGTTCGATTCCTGTCAGCCCTATTTGAATGCTCCTCGGCGACCTTAGCTCGAACGGTTTGATGACTGGGCACTTAGCCGACCAGATCATCAAAGACCGCTCGGTAGGCTTCGCGTGTCATTGACCAAACCGCGCGACGCAAATACATTCAGCCCAAAAATGGCTTGTTTTTTGGGCAGCGAGACGACCCCGGTTGGGCGTCGAGTTGGCCATCCTGCCGCCCCAAATTCACACTGACTTACGGCTTCCCAAGAGAAAAATCGATGGCCAAATCACAGATGGTTTATTACTTCGGTAAAACGAAAACCGAAGGCGCAGACGCGTCCAAGAGCATTCTCGGCGGCAAAGGTGTCAACCTGGCTGAGATGACTCGAATCGGACTTCCCGTTCCTCCCGGGTTCACGATCACGACGGAGTGTTGCGACGCGTACTACAAAGCTGGGAAAAAGTTGCCGGCCGGATTGATGGACGATGTCAACGCAGCCGTTATGACGCTCGAGAAAGAACTCGGTAAAAAGTTTGGCGACGACGCCAACCCGCTGCTGGTTAGTGTGCGAAGCGGTGCCGCGGTCAGCATGCCAGGCATGATGAATACGATTTTGAACTTGGGTCTCAACGACGCAGCCACCGAGGGATTGGCCAAGGGCACCAAGAACGAGCGTTTTGCGTACGACGCCTATCGACGTTTGATCAACATGTTCGGCGACGTCGTGATGGGCATGGACCACCACGCATTTGAAGCTGCGTTTGATAAGATCAAAAAGAAATACAAGGTCACCGAAGACACCGAGGTACCGGCCGAAGGGCTCAAACAGCTTTGCGAAGACTACAAAGAGCTCTACAAGAAAGCGAACGGCAGCGATTTCCCGCAAGACCCGATCAAGCAATTGGAATTGTCGATCATGGCGGTCTTCGGTTCTTGGAACACCACCCGCGCCGTCCGCTATCGCGAGATCGAAGGCATCCGAGGTCTGCTCGGTACCGCCGTCAACGTCCAATCGATGGTCTATGGAAACATGGGCGACGACTCGGGTACCGGTGTGGCGTTCACTCGCAATCCGAACACCGGCGAAAATAAATTCTTCGGCGAGTTCCTCATCAATGCACAAGGCGAAGACGTCGTCGCCGGCATTCGGACACCTCAACCGGTCTCCGAGATGCCCAAGTGGAATCGGGCCGTCCACAAAGAATTGCTGGACATCAAGAAGACGCTCGAAGATCACTACAAAGAAATGCAGGACATCGAGTTCACGATCGAGCGTGGCACTTTGTACATGCTGCAGACGCGAACTGGCAAACGCACCGGAGTCGCAGCGGTCAAGACGGCTTGTGACATGGTCAAAGAAGGTTTGATCGATGAGAAGCAAGCGGTCATGCGAGTGCCGGCGAACGATTTGACTCAGCTGCTGTTGCCAAGTTTCAAGCCGACCGCGCGGAATGCCGCGGACGTTTTGTGTCGCGGTCTTCCCGCATCACCGGGTGCGGCTGTTGGCAAGTTGGTGTTCAGTGCTCCAGAAGCTCGCGAGGCCGCCGAAGCCGGACTGAGCGTGATTCTGGTTCGAAAGGAAACCAGCCCCGAAGACGTCGACGGCATGAACGCCGCCGCTGGGATTTTGACCAGCACCGGCGGGATGACCAGCCACGCCGCCGTCGTTGCACGCGGTTGGGGCAAGTGCTGTGTCGCCGGGGCCGGCGAGATCGAAATCGATGAGAAGGGCAAAAAGATCAAAGTCGCTGGGCGGACCTTCACCGGCAAAGACGTGATCAGCCTTGACGGCACGACCGGCGAAGTGATGTCCGGCGAAGTTGAAACCCAAGAACCCAAGTTGTCGGGTGACTTTTCGAAGCTGATGAAGTGGGCCGACGAATACCGCACGCTTGGTGTTCGCACCAATGCCGATTCGCCCGCCGATTCGAAACGAGCTCGTGAATTCGGCGCCGAGGGCATCGGCCTTTGCCGTACCGAACACATGTTCTTTGAAGCCGATCGCATCATCCACATGCGTGCCATGATCTTGGCGGAAAACGAAAAGGATCGTCGCGCGGCGCATCAAGAAATTGCTGCCTTTTCAACGCAAAGACTTTGAAGGCATTTTCAAGGCGATGGACGGATTGCCCGTCACGGTCCGGTTGCTCGATCCACCGTTGCACGAGTTCTTGCCGCATGATCCTGAATCGCAAAAGGCGATGGCAAAGGAATTGGGCGTCAAGCCAGCGGCGATCGTCAAGCGAGCCGAAGCGTTGCACGAATCCAACCCGATGCTCGGTCACCGTGGCTGTCGTTTGAGCGTCACCTATCCCGAAATCCTTGAGATGCAGGTTCGTGCGATTGTCGAAGCGGCGATCTCGTGTGCGGGCAAGAACATCAAAGCCCAGCCCGAGATCATGATCCCGCTTGTTGGCACCGCCGCCGAGCTGGCGATGCTGCGTGGCAAGGTCGAAGAAACGATCAAGGAAACGGTCGAAGCCAAGAAGTTTGCTGGCAAGTTGGACATCTCGATCGGCACGATGATCGAAATTCCTCGCGCCGCATTGACCGCCGACAAGGTCGCCGAGCATGCCGACTTCTTCAGCTTCGGCACCAACGACTTGACCCAAATGACATTCGGTTACAGCCGTGACGACATCAACACATTCTTGCCGGATTACTTGTCACAAGATTTGTTGCACGTCGACCCATTCCAGTCGCTCGACCAAGAGGGCGTCGGACAGTTGGTCGAGATGGGCGTGAAGAAGGGTCGCAGCACCAAGAACAAGTTGAAGGTTGGTATCTGTGGGGAGCACGGCGGCGACCCATCATCGATCGACTTCTGTCACCGTGTCGGGTTGGACTATGTGAGTTGCAGCCCGTTCCGCGTGCCGATCGCACGTTTGGCTGCGGCTCAAGCCGCGCTTCGAAACAAGAAGTAGTCGCGGGTTTACTTAGGCTTGATGAGTCACTTGCCAAGCCGTTTGATAGTGAGAGGGGCCCGCGGATCAGTTCGGCGGGTCCCTTTTTTTTCCGCCTTGGAGTTCAACTCGACCCGAATGGTGTGGACTTGTGAAACTGGGCTCCAACGCGTCGCGGCTAACTCAATCAATGAATCGCTAGCCGCGGGTTTCACCCTTCCTGCACGGCGACAAAGCTTGGGGCGATTGCCTTCGGCCCATTCAACACGCCTCCACGCGGTTCGAACCTAGCCCCCATTAATCCCAAACGAGCAAACCGATGAGCGATCCCTACGCGAAGTACAACGAAGTTGAAAAGCTGATCGATGCCGAGCAGTTCGACGAGGCCATCGCCGGATTGAATGAAATTGTCGCCGAGGATGAAACGTTTGTGCTTGCCCATTTGGCGCTTTCGCGAGCGTACACCAAAACGGGACAGCATGATTTGGCGATCGCGCACGGCGAAAAGGCATGCGAATTGGAGCCTACGGATTCGTTCAACTACACCGCCCTGAGCGTGACGTATCAACGTGCTTGGGCTGGAACCCAAGAGCAGCTCTACATCACGAAGGCTGAAGATGCAATGGCAAAGGCTCAATCGATCTCTCGCGGTTAACATCGTGGCGGGAACCGCGGAACCGGTCACGCCAAGAATTTTACCTGGCTGTTACAAAGTTAGGGTTTGCAGGCCGATGGTGTTTACACACTTTTCAGTACACTTTGGCCATCATCTACCGCCCGGAAGCCAACTTTGCATAGGAAATTAGCCACATGGCATCTGTGATCGAAACGCCAACCAAGCAAAAGAAGTCGCCCCCAGTGATGGCGCGAAAGGCGATCGTGCAGTCGATTCAGCCACCCTCACACCGGTTTGGGATCAACCCAACCTGATCGAGCCGGTCGAAGATAAAGCAGCCGCACCAAAATTGAGCAAGCACGCTCACCCCACCGTCGGCGAACGCAAACGGATCAGCAACATCAGTTACTGGGCCGTCGGCTGGTTGACGATGGCTCACGTCGCCGTCCTGGCTGCACCGTTCTATTTTTCGTGGACCGGATTGGCCGTGATGGTCGTATTGCACTGGATGACCGGCAGCTTGGGGATTTGCCTCGGATTCCACCGCTTGCTGACCCACACCGGCATGAAAGCTAAGCCGTGGGTTCGGTACACCTTCGCCACGATCGGTACACTTGCCGGCGAAGGTTCGCCGCTGGATTGGGTCGCCGACCACCGCAAGCACCACGCGTTCAGCGATCTTGATGGGGATCCCCACTCGCCTCACGACGGCAGCATTTGGAGTCACATTTTTTGGCTGGCGTTCCACACGCACAACGGCGATCGAAAAGCCTATTTGCAACGATGGGTTCCCGATTTGTACAAGGAACGCGGCATGCGAATGCTCGACGTGCTGTTCCTGCCCCTTCACATTTTGGTGGGCGCCGCTCTGTTCACGATCGGTTACTTTGCGTTCGACCACAGCCTTTACATGGCCACATCGCTTCTGCTTTGGGGCATGT
Organism: Pirellulaceae bacterium; assembly: GCA_963781095.1. Classification (GTDB taxonomy): domain Bacteria; phylum Planctomycetota; class Planctomycetia; order Pirellulales; family Pirellulaceae; genus Rubripirellula. The sequence continues at coordinate 49,708 of CAWAEA010000008.1, read as the reverse complement.
TCGTCCGGTTGGTCGGCGTGCTGCACTCGACATGGTTGGTCAATAGCGCCTCACACATGTTCGGCTATCGCAACTACGAAACCACCGACGACAGTCGCAACAATTGGTTGGTCGCGATCATGGCTTACGGTGAAGGGTGGCATAACAATCACCACGCTTATCCACGCATGGCCAAACACGGTCACAAGTGGTGGGAATTCGACATCACCTGGCAAGCGATTCGTGTGCTCAAGGCCACGGGTTTGGTGTGGGACGTAGTCGATTACAAGAACGCGGCCGAAAAGAAAGCCAAAGAAGAAGCGGCGGTCGCTGGTTAGGTTCCGTTCGCCTTCCCCACCTTTGAATCGACACCCCGGTAGCGAGCCCATCGCGACCGGGGTTTTTTTATGGACCGTTGGCATGCTACCCGACCCCAAATTGGGTGATCGGCCGGGCAGGAATTCAGATCAAGTAAACTTTGACGGTTGTGATGACCGATAAGGAACAAGGCTCGTGCAGGCGTGGATTGGCTCGATCGCCAATTGCCGCTGCCCTGGACACTTCCTGACACCCTATCGATTCATCGCTCATGACCGCCCAAGCTCACCTTTGCCTCGTTTTGCACAATCACCAACCGATCGGAAATTTCGACGGTGTGTTCGAACAGGCTTACCAGGACAGCTATCTGCCGTTTCTGGACGTTTTCGAATCGTATGAGCGTCTGCAAGTCTCACTGCACACCTCCGGGCCGTTGATGTTGTGGATGGCGGATCGGCATCCCGAGTATCTCGACCGGGTTCGCTTGTTGGTCGAAGCCGGTCGGATTGAGATCGTGGGTGGCCCCCAATACGAGCCGATCTTAACGATGCTGCCGCGTCGCGATCGGGTCGGACAAATCCAAGCTTATGCGTCGTGGTTGGAACGCAATTTCGGTGTCGCTCCGGCCGGCATGTGGACTCCCGAACGCGTTTGGGAATCCGCTCTGACCAGCGACGTTGTCGATGCTGGGATCCGATACACCGTATTGGATGACTGTCATTTCCGCGCCGCGGGACTCAGCGACGATCAATTGACGGGCTATTTTTTAACCGAAGATGACGGCCGCGTGCTGAGCATATTCCCGGGCTCGGAGCGGCTCCGCTACACCATTCCGTTTCGACCCGTTTCGGAAACCATCGAGCATTGCCGTCAAGTAGCCAATCAATGCCCCGGAGCCGTTTTGACCTTCGGCGATGACGGCGAAAAGTTTGGAACATGGCCGGATACCAAGTCGCACGTTTACGATCAGGGCTGGCTACGATCGTTTTTCGATGAACTGACTGCCAATGCCGATTGGTTGCACACGGTCACCCTCGGCGAGGCGGTTCGCCGAACGCCGCCGCGTGGCAAAGTCTACTTGCCCGACTCCAGCTACCGTGAAATGACCGAGTGGGCTTTACCGGTCGAATCGCAAGAAGCCTATGACAATGTCTCGCACAGCATGGCCGATCACGCGAGGTGGAATGATTTGAAGTCGTTCGTCCGCGGCGGGTATTGGCGCAACTTCAAGACCAAGTACGAAGAAACCAATGAGATGTATGCGCGGATGATGGACATCAGCCGCCGACTCTGCCAAGCCGAGGCCGACGGACACGATCGGGGCGAGCTCGCCGAGATCCGCGATCATCTTTATCGGGGACAATGCAATTGTCCGTATTGGCACGGCGCGTTCGGCGGTATCTATCTGCCTCACTTGCGAAACGCGATCTACGGACATCTGATCGAAGCCGATACTCGTTTGGATACGCTGACCGGTGTCGATCCCAGCAACGTTCAGGCATCCGCGGATGACTACGACTTCGACGGGCTCCAAGAAATTCGTTTGGCCAACGATCGACTCGTCGCTTGGATCGCCCCGGGTCGGGGCGGTCGCATGTATGAACTCGATGTCCGCGACATCTCCCACAATTTGTTGGCAACGCTCAAGCGACGTCCCGAGAGTTATCACCGCAAAGTTTTAGCCGGCGCGGGTGGGGGAAAAGATGATTGCACCAGCATTCATGACCGCGTCGTTTTCAAGCAGGCCGGTTTGGATCAACGATTGCAATACGACGCTCACGCTCGCAAGAGTTTGATGGACCATTTCTATGACGAGGACGCAACGATCGAGTCCGTCGTCCGCGGCGAATCTCCGGAACGGGGCGACTTTGTTGATTTACCGTTCGACACCAAATTGCGCCGCGGTGCCGACCGGGTCCAGGTTCAAATGCGGCGAGAAGGCAATGCGTGGGGCGTGCCCGTTACGATCACGAAAGCGGTGACGATGGTTGCGGGCAGTGACCGGTTATCGATCGCGTATCTTTTGGAAAACTTGCCCCGGGATCGTGCATTGCACTTCGCGATCGAAATGAACTTTTCGGGACTTCCCTCGGGGGCCGACGACCGGTACTTCACCGACGCGGCCGGGCAGCGACTGGGTCAGTTGGGCGAATCGTTGGATCTCACGAAGGCGACCGGACTGGGATTATCCGATCGATGGTTGGGGATCGACGTCTCGCTCGAGTTCGATCGTCCGAGCGGGGTTTGGGCGTTCCCGATCGAAACGGTCAGCCAGAGTGAAGCCGGTTTCGAACTCGTTCACCAGAGCGTTTGCGTGCAACCGCATTGGATCATCACGCCGGATGCCGAAGGTCGCTGGGCCGTGAAAATCGAGCTGAGGACCGCCTGTGAGCAAGTCACGGCAGTCGTCGGCGAAGAGCAAGCGATTTCGATCTGAGCTCGCGCTCACGCCAACTCTTCTCGCAAGGTCTTCATTCCACGGTGCATCAATCCAGCGATCGCTCCGGTGGTCTTGTCCATGACCTCCGCGACTTCGGCTAGCTTTAAGCCTTCCAAATAGTGCAGGCGGATCGCTTCGGCCTGGGCCGCCGGCAATCGATCGACGGCCTCGGCCAAACGGATGACGTGCTCACCGACCATCACGTTTTGGCTCGGAGTGGGCGAGTCGCCAGCCAGCAAGCCTTCGAGTCGCATCGACGACTGGGCCAGCCTTTGTTCCATCGATTGCTCGCGCCGCACGTCCCGTTTGTCGCGATGCATGTCGCGGTCGAGGTGGCACAAATGGTGTGCAAGAATCTGGCGGAGCCAACCGCGAAACTCGACTTCGGTCTGACCGCGAAAGCCGTCCAGGCCCTGGACGGCCTGCATCATCACTTGCTGGACCATGTCGGATTGGCCGACTTTTGCTTGATAAGCACGGCGGGCGTGCGTTCGAGCCAACATCCGCAAATACGGTTCGTACTTTGCAATCACCGCCGGGTCGCGGACGTCAATCGGTTTGGATTCGTTCATGGTATCGATTATCCGGTTTGCACTGTATCGAGCCCAGCACACTGGCGAATGGATTCGACAACCACATCGGCCAGCAAATCCAGCTCCGCATCGCTGACCACCAACGGTGGCATGACGACGATCACGTCCGACAGGGGCCGGACCCAGACTCCTCGTTCAAGCGCAGCTTGACAGATCCGTCGGCCGGTTTGTCGATTCGAATCGAACGGTGTCTTGGATTGTTTGTCGGCAACGATCTCGATCCCCACCATCAACCCGCGACCGCGAATGTCGCCGACGTGCGGATGATCGTTCAGCACACCTAGACGTCGACGCAATCGGTCGGCTTTGCGATCGACGGTGCCGACGAGGCCGTTCTCTTGGAACAGTTCAATCGACGCGATCGCCGCCGCGGCGGCCAAGGGATTGCCGCCGAACGTGTGACCGTGGAAGAATTGTTTCGACGCGGTGGCCGGTGCCAAAAAAGCTTCAAACACTTTCGGCCGGGCCACCGTGGCCGCCATCGGCAAATAACCGCCCGTCAATCCCTTGCCAAGCGTCAAGATGTCGGGAGTGACCTTTTCATGCTCGCAAGCGAACAACATTCCGGTCCGTCCGAACCCCGTGGCCACTTCATCCACGATCATCAACACATCGTAACGATCGCAGAGCTGGCGGATTTTCGCGAGCAATCCGGCGGGATGCGTGATCATGCCGGCGGCGCCCTGGACTAGCGGTTCCATCACAAAGGCCGCGATTGTTTGATGATGCTCGGCCAATAGGCTCTCGATCGCACCGACATAGTGGGATAGCGGATCGACGCCCTCGGGCACCCGGTAGGAACAGGGCACCGGGCCGCGTATCGGCGAGAACAAAATCGGTGCGAACAACGAATGAAAGTACTCGATGCCACCGAGCGAGACCGCGCCGGTCGTGTCGCCGTGGTAGGCCGAGCGGAGTGCGAAGAATTGCGTTTTGCGTGGTTTCGGGTCGTCGCATTGACGCCAGTATTGGAAGGCCATCTTCATCGCCGCCTCGACGGCCGATGATCCATCGCTGCTAAAAAAAGTGTGGGCCAAATCGCCGGGAGTGATCTTGGCCAACATCCGAGACAGAACTTCAGTCGTCTCGCCCGACATCCCCAACGTCGTGACGTGGGCCACTTTGGCCAATTGGTCGACGATTGCGGCGTCGATCTTGGGATGTCGGTGACCGTGGACGTTGCACCACAAGCTCGACACGCCGTCGAACACCCGCCGGCCATCGGTCGTGGTCAACCAGCATCCTTGAGCCTCGCGGATCACCAGCCGATCGAAATCGGCCATCTGGGTGAATCCCCGCCAATGGGCGTCGTCATGAAACGCAGCCACAGGATCCACGGGCGTCTGAATCGACGAGTTTTGAGTCGAGGTCTCTAAATTCATCGCGTTTGAGGTTCGCGTAGACTGGGGAAACGAGTAAAACAGGATGGTCCAACCCTCCGCGGTGCCGCGGGGAAAGAGATCACGATCCGCGGGTCGGAGTTCGCGGACTTACAACGGAGGGAATGAAATCGATGGCACGCGAAGCAGTTTACCAGCAATCCGATCCCGAACCGACCGGCACGAAAAGTGTGATGACGGAGGAATTGCCACGCGAGCCCGACACGTCGTTGCGTCCCAAACGGATGAGCGAGATGGTCGGTCAACGCGACGTGGTCGAACGGCTGCAGATCGCGATCGGAGCCGCACAAAAACGGGGCGAGCCGCTCGGCCACATCTTATTCGACGGACCACCGGGTCTGGGTAAGACCACGTTCGCCACCGTCATTCCCGCGGAGATGGGTGCGACGGTCCAAATGGCAAACGGTGCGGGCTTGCGAGCTCCCAAAGACTTGCTGCCGTACTTGACCAATCTGTCCGAAAGCAGCGTGCTGTTTATCGACGAAATTCACCGCGTCCCTAAAGCCGTCGAAGAGTATCTGTACACGGCGATGGAAGATTTTCGGATCGACATCGTACTGGGCGAAGGCGTCAACGCACGGACCCTCAATTACGAGCTTCGTCCGTTTACCTTGATCGGCGCAACGACGCGAGCGGGGATGCTGAGCGCACCGTTGCGAGATCGGTTCCAGATTCGTGAGCATCTCGGTTGGTACAACGATTCCGAACTCTGTGAGATCGTTCGCCGCAATTCGAGCAAGCTGTCCATGCCGATCGACGATGACTCGGCCGCCGTAATTGCCGCTCGCAGTCGCCGCACGCCGCGGCTTGCCAATAACCGGCTGCTTTGGGTTCGTGACTACAGCCAGAGCAAACATGATGGGCGAGTCACCGGGCCGATCGCAATCGCGGCGCTGGACATGATCGGCATCGACATCATGGGGTTGGACAAGCAAGACCGCGGCTACCTGGACACGCTGATGCGAGTCTTCGCGGGTGGCCCAGCCGGTATCGAAGCCATCGCTCACACGATGAACGTCAGCAGCGATACGTTGGAAGACGAAGTCGAACCGTTCCTGTTGCGCAGCGAGTTGATCGTACGCAGCCGCCGGGGCCGAATGATGACGACCAAAGGGTACGCCCACATGAAACAAACGCCACCCAATCGCCCCGCTTGACTCTTCGTCGTTGTCGTACTGATTTGCTCAAAAGAATTCGATTGATCAATCGAGCTGCATCGTGTGCTCGGCCCGCGTCCGCTTTTCCCGCCCCATTCTAAGTATTCGTAGTTCGGAGAGCTTAGAATAAAAGATGGAATTTCGTGACGCGACGAACTGCGACCGACTCATTCGCTTGATCCGCAAAGGAAAATGTCATGACCATTGACTTGACGGCCCGCTACGGAAGTTTGGCGTTACCATCGCCAGTCATCGTTGGCGCATGCCCTTTGACGTTACAGGAGTCGACACGAATTGCGATGCAGTCCGCCGGCGCCGGTGCCATCGTTTTGCCATCGCTGTTCGAAGAACAGATCATCCGATGGAACAAGGCGAAGGGAATTGAGTTGACGCCGCGAGAACAGCAAATGGAGCGGCGCTGTGGCGAGATGAAAGTGCCGTCACCGTGCAAGGACGCTGAAACGTATCTCGCGATTGTCAATCGTGCCAGTTCGCAATTGAGCATACCGGTGATCGCAAGCTTGAATGGTGAGAGCCAGGGAAATTGGCTGGACTTCGCCGGCGAGGTTGAGGAAGCGGGGGCCGCCGCCATCGAATTAGCGGTCCATCATTCCGAAAGTCTGCATGAAAAAGGGCCACGCGACATCGAAGAATCGCTGGTTCAATTGGTTGTCTCGATCAACAGCGCGATCTCGATTCCCCTGTTTTTAAAGCTCGAACGCGATTACACCAGCATGGGTCACCTGTCGCGGCAATTGGCATCCGGATGCCAGGGCTTGGTGATGTACGGCCGAAAACCGAACGTCGAATTGTGCTTGGATACGATTTCGGTGCGTCACGATTGGGGGCTCACTGAACCCGGCAGCATTGTTCGTTCACTCGCCGCGATCATGCGAGTCCACGCTTCGTGTCCCGCAATTTCGTTGGCGGCATGCGGCGGGATCAGCACGGCTGAAGACGTCATTCGGGCGCTGCTCGCAGCGCCGACGCGGTCATGGTCACGTCCGAGTTGTACCGCAAAGGCCCAGATGTCATTCGAACACTCAATGATGGATTGGTCGAATTCATGAATCGTCATCAGTTGACGTCGATTCAGGAATTGCAAGCAAAGCGACCACTCGAATTTGATTCCGATGACGACCGTTTGGCCTACATCAACGCTCTCTCCTCGCGTCTCGAGTCACATGCTGTTCGCGATTCGGGTGTTCATGGCGATCGCTATGGACACATCGAACGGCGACCAAATGGCGATTGAGCGCACCCATCCGGCACACACATGGGCAGGCTCGCACGCAAGTGGTTTAGCAACTGTGCGGATGCGGCCGATCGGGTAAAGTGGCGATCCGCTCCGCACGCAAGCCACACACGAAAAGTGTGTGAAATGCGCCGTGAAGTGTGGCGTTCCGACGCAGAATCGATCGATCTCCCCATTTGGCGATGCGCTGGCACCTCACTTGTTATTAAATAAGACAAAAGCAGCTTCTGGCGGTTGAGGCTGAATGAAAATCTAACGAAGCAACCCAACGCTCCATGGCCACCGTGACCGACTTTGACTCGCATGACGCGTCCCCGCGCAACCCCCATTCGTTCTCTGGCGAATCGCAACTTGAACACTTTAGCTACGATGACAAGATCGTCCGGATGTTCGTTACCGCAACGATCGTTTGGGGATTGGTGGCGACTCTCGTCGGGTTGATCGTCGCGACCATTTTGGTGGTTCCGTGGGCGACCAACAACGCACCGTGGTTCGCATTCGGTCGGCTTCGCCCGTTGCACACCAACGCGGCAATCTTTGCGTTTGCGGGCAACGGCATCTTCGCCGCGATCTATTACAGCACGCAACGATTGTGCAAGGCACGGATGTGGAGCGACGTGTTGAGCCGGATCCACTTTTGGGGCTGGCAAGCGATCATCGTTTCGGCCGCGATTACGTTGCCGCTCGGGATCACCCAGAGTCGCGAGTACGCCGAATTGGAATGGCCGATTGATATCGCCATCGCCATCATTTGGTTGTTTGTGTTTGGTGGCAACTTCTTGATGACGTTGATCCACCGGCGCGAACGACACATGTACGTGGCGCTGTGGTTCTACATCGCCACGATCGTCACGGTCGCCGTGTTGCATGTGTTCAATAATTTGGTCGTCCCGGCGGGATGGTTCAAAGGGTACAGCATCTATGCGGGCGTCCAGGATGCGTTCATGCAGTGGTGGTACGGTCACAACGCGGTCGCGTTCTTCTTGACCACGCCGTTCCTGGGGTTGATGTATTACTTCCTTCCCAAGGCGGCTGAACGACCGATCTTTAGCTATCGTCTGAGCATCATTCACTTTTGGTCATTGGTGTTCATTTACATCTGGGCCGGACCCCACCACCTGCACTACACGTCGCTACCCGAATGGGCCAGCACATTGGGGATGCTATTCAGCTTGATGTTGTGGATGCCGTCCTGGGGCGGCATGATCAATGGACTGCTGACCCTGCGGGGAGCCTGGCACAAAGTTGCGGTCGATCCGGTTCTCAAGTTCTTTGTGGTCGGCATCACGTTCTACGGCATGGCGACTTTCGAAGGTCCCATGTTGTCGGTCAAAGCGATCAATGCGCTAAGCCACTACACCGACTGGACCATCGCCCATGTTCACTCCGGTGCATTGGGTTGGAACGGATTCATGATCTTCGGGATGGCGTATTGGCTGATGCCGCGGCTCTATCAAACAAAGATCTGGAGTCCAAAGCTGGTCAGTCTTCACTTTTGGACCGGCACCCTGGGGATCCTGCTCTATATCATTCCGATCTACGCTGCCGGACTGATGCAAGGCTTGATGTGGCGAGCGATGGACGACACCGGTCACCTGACCTACCCCGACTTTATCGAAACGATTCAATCGGTCGTTCCCCTTTGGTGGCTGCGAATCGTCGGCGGTTTGCTGTACTTTAGCGGAATGGTGATGCTTGGCATCAATGCCGCAATGACTTGGATGAATCGCCCGTCGACTTACGAAGTGCCGGTTTATTCGGCACCCCGTTTGAGCAAGAACTATGAGGGCGACGACCATCTGTCCGACGAGGCGCCCCTGAAAGACGTTCCGATGCTGGAACTGGGCAGGAAGATGGACCGATTCGCGGCAATGGGATGGCACCGGCGATGGGAGAGATTGCCGATCAAGTTCACGGTGCTAACCACGGTGGCCGTCGTCGTCGCGACATTGTTCGAAGTGGTGCCGACATTTTTGATTCGTTCCAACGTGCCGACGATCGCGACGGTCACGCCCTACACACCCCTGGAGTTGGCAGGACGTCACATCTTTGTCTCCGAAGGCTGTTACAACTGTCACTCGCAACAAATTCGTCCGATGGTTTCGGAGACCAAGCGTTACGGCGAGTACAGCAAGCCGGGTGAATTCATCTATGACCGACCGTTCCAATGGGGAAGCCGTCGGATCGGACCCGACTTGCGCGCAGAGGGGGGAAAGCAAAGCAGTTTCTGGCACTGGACCCACTTCGAGAATCCTGAATTGGTTTCGCCCGGTTCGGTGATGCCGAGCTATGAACATTTGTTGATCGATGACCTAAAGTTCGACGCGATCGCTCCCCACGTTCAGGCCGCCGCTTTCCTCGGAGCCCCCTACAGCGAAGAAGATCTGACGGACACCGAAGCGGTCGCTCGTCGACAAGCCGAGGTGGTCGCAGCGGAGATCGTTCAGCAAGGTGGCCCCGCCGCAATGCAGGACAAGCAAGCAATGGCGTTGATCGCGTACCTGCAGCGAGTCGGAACCGATCTGTTCCGAACCGAAGAGCCTTCCGCGACGTCACCAACGAACCCCGCCGTGCCGGACTTCGACGCGATCGATGCCGACATGCAAGATGCCGACATCCCGGCCGATGAATCGGCCGGGGCCGATGACGGTGAGGCGACCGATGACGCCACGGGCGACTCGTCGGACGCCGCGGCGTTGGGAGTTCCTTCACTTTCCTTCCAGGTTGTTGTGAAGTGATCACAGCGGTTAACTCACTGAACCTTATCCCACTTGATTTATATGCTCAAAGACTTGATGAGTGCCCTGGACTACTCGGCTTATGCCGAAGTCGCACTGGGACTGTTTGTTGCCGCGTTTCTTGTCATTTTTTACGGTACTTTCCGATTAAGCAAAAATGCGGCGCAGCGGTTCGCCTCGATTCCGCTTTCCGACGATGTGGAGGATCCGCGTTATGAAAAACGCTAAACCAAATAATGACGGCTCGCATCCAACGGCACGGGGCAACCGTGATGATGCCGATGATTCATTGATCATGAGTCACACGTATGATGGAATCCAAGAGTATGACAATCCGCTCCCCGGATGGTGGAAATGGTTGTTTATCGCCTCTATCGTTTTCTGTCCGTTTTATTGGATGTACTATCACGGCGGCAGCACGGGACGTAGCGTCGATGAACAGTACGGCGTTGCGTTGGCGGTGAACACGCGACTTCAGTTCGCTGAGATCGGTGATTTGAAACCCGACGAAGCCACCATCGTCGAGTACATGAACAAAGACAATTGGGTAAAGGTCGGTGAGTCAGTCTTCAAAACCAACTGCATCTCTTGTCATGGCCGTGAAGGCGAGGGAAAAATTGGCCCCAATTTGACTGATGAAATGTACAAAAATGTGAACACAATCGATGACATCGCAAAGGTGATCAACGAGGGGGCCGGTGGAGGCGCGATGCCACAGTGGTCTAATCGTCTGCATCCCAACGAAGTGGTTTTGGTTTCTGCGTACGTCGCGAAATTACGCGGAAAAGAACTGGCGGGACGCACTCCGGAAGGCAAAAAAATCCCCGAGTGGCCGTTGGCGATCCGAAATGACTAGGTCGTTACCGGTCTTGTCCCCCGCTGGGCTCAGCACGATGCAATCCGACGGCACCCGCCGTTGGTTGCATCCCAAACTTGCAACCGGCAAATGGTGGCAACGGCGGCGTGTCGTCGCTTACCTTTTGATGGTCGTGTTTGCGGCTGTCCCGCATCTTCGGATCGGGGGCAAACCGGCGATCTTATTGGATGTGGCCGCACGCGAATTCACAGTGCTGGGAAGAACCTTTTATCCGACCGACACGGTGCTGCTGGCGCTATCGATGCTGTCAGTTTTTCTGGCGATCGTGCTCCTCACCGCGATCGCGGGGCGGGCGTGGTGCGGGTGGGCCTGCCCCCAAACGGTCTACATGGAGTTTTTGTTCCGTCCGATCGACCGGTTTTTTGCAGGAACGGTTGGCAAGGGAGGAACGCCAAAAGGGGGTCGAGGTGCGATCCGGGAAATCGCTCGGATTGCGGTCTACGTCGTGCTCTGTGGGTTTTTGGCGCATACGTTTCTGGCTTACTTCGTCGGGACCGAGAAGCTGGCGCTTTGGATCCGAAGCTCACCCGGCGAGCACCCCGCCGCGTTTTTGGTCATGGCGGTGACGACCGGTTTGATGATGTTCGATTTTTTGTTTTTCCGCGAACAGATGTGCACGATCGCGTGCCCCTACGGACGTTTTCAATCGGTGATGCTGGATGAACAATCATTGATCGTGGCCTACGATCCTGTTCGCGGCGAACCTCGACACAAGGGAAAACGGGTCCCCGACGCCACCACCGGAAAGATGCCCGGCGACTGTGTCGATTGTCACCAATGTGTCGTGGTGTGTCCCACCGGAATTGACATCCGCGACGGGTTGCAGATGGAATGCATCAATTGCACCCAGTGCATTGATGCGTGTGATTCGGTCATGGACAAGGTCAACTTGCCGCGTGGCTTGATCCGCTACAGCTCGCAGGACTCCATCGCTCGTAAACCGAACAAGCTCGTCCGGGCACGAACGATCATTTATCCGCTCATTTTGTCGACGGTTGTCGGCGGATTCGTTTACGCATTAGCTGTTAAGTCGGGTTTTGACGCTCGGGTCATCCGGGGCAAGGGAAATCCATTCACGATCGAGCTTGGTGGCTTGGTTTCCAATTCTTTTCATTTGCGATTAGTCAATCGAACCGATGCGACGAAAACTTACTCGTTGCAAGTCGTCTCGCCTGAGGGAATCCAATTGGAAGTCATCGATGACGACGAGCGAACGCTCGATCCCGGCGACTCGAAACTGGTCCCCTTCAATCTACGATTTCCCACCCGGACCACGTTCGGAGACGGCAACGAGTTGGCCAAAATGCGTGTCAGTGACGATGGCGAAAATGAGCGACTGATTCAATTCCGCATCCTCGGACCCCGGACATAGAATGAATAGTCAACCCGAACATGCCCGAATCGAACGCAACGCCAAGCGATTCTGGGTTTCTTTGGTCGTTGGTTTGTTAGGATTGCAATTGACGATCGGTTTTGTCGCGATCGGTTTGGCGACGGGTGATCCGAGCGTTGCCGTGATTCCGAACTATCACAACGCGGCACTGGATTGGGATGTCGACCGGCGAGCGACCACGGCCGCTAAGCGGATGGGATGGACGGTGGAGATCCAAGTCTCGGACGTATCGGACGGTGGCGGCCGGCGTGCCACCTCCGTTTCCGTTCACGATGACCTGGGGCAACCCGTGGATGGGCTTCGGATCGTGGGCAGTGTTTACCACCACGCGCGAGCATCGAATATCGAGCGGATCGACTTGCCGTCGGTCGGCGACGGCCGATACTTGACGTTGGCTCCGATGCAACGACCTGGGTTGTGGCAAGTCGAAGTGTTCATCGACGGCGCCGAAGTGCCGATGAAAAAGTCGGTGGAGATCGAAGTCACCGACACATGATGATGCAGTGAGTCGTCGGCAACACTGGGGTTAGGCTTCCAGCCTTTCACGTTCTTTTTTTGAGTTGTTTGATGTGGATTTTGATCACAGCCGTTGTCACCGCAAGCTTGCTGGGCAGCATGCACTGCGTCGGCATGTGCGGGCCGCTAGCGATGTGGGCCAGCGGGATAGGTGATCGCGCGCCTCGTCGAACGGTCGTGGCGTCGACCGGGGCGTATCATCTCGGGCGACTGACGACGTACGCATTGGCGGGGTTGATTACCGGTGGAATCGGAAGCGCGGTCGATATCGGAGGATCATGGATCGGTGTTCAAGTCGCCGCCGCGCGAGTCGTTGGCGGTTTGATGGTCGTCGTGGGCTCGGTCAAGTTGTGGACGCTTGTTCGTGGCCGATCCCGACCGGCTTTGCCTTCCAAACCTTCCCGAATCGGCGGCGTTTTGGTGAAAGCACGTCCTTTCCTATTTCAACTCCCACCGGTGCCCCGCGCTCTGGCGACGGGATTGTTGACAACTTTATTGCCATGCGGATGGCTGTACTTGTTCGCGCTATTTGCCGCCGGAACGGCCGACCCATTGATGGGCATGGTGGTGATGATCGCGTTTTGGTTGGGCACCGTCCCCGCCTTGACTGCCCTGGTTGCTGGCTCCCGATGGCTCTCTCGTCGATTCACGATTGCGATCCCCGCGGCGACTGCGTTGTTACTGATCGCCACGGGTTGCTTCACCGCCTCGGGGCGCGGCTTCGCGAACGTGGAATCAATCCAAAGCTTACGCGAGTCGGTTCATCTGGATGCTTCGGGTCTCGATTCAAATTCGCTGGTGGATCAAGTCAACGATTCGCATTCCAAGCCGCTGCCTTGCTGCTGTGAAGGCGAGTCGATCTGTGGCGGTGAACTCGCGTCCCCATGATGAAAATGTCATCGATCCCCGCCTCGCCGGATCTTGCCGACTCGAAACGCGATGAAACTCTCAAGCGGGTCGAACTTGATTGCGTGCACTGTGGTTTGGCGACCGCATGTCTGTCCGATGCCGACCCCTCCACCGTGTTTTGCTGTAGCGGTTGCCGCGGTGCGTACGAGCTGATTCACGGTTGGGGGCTGGAGGACTACTACGCATTGAGAGACCAAGTCGGCAGCGGGAACGTGGCCGCAGCGATGGGCGAGAAGTCTCGTTACGATGCCTTCGACAGTAACGCGTTTCTCGGCGCATCGGCACGCCGCATCGGCTCCGACACGATGGCGACGGCCGAGTTCGCGGTGCATGGGTTGCACTGTGCCGCTTGCGCATGGTTGATCGAAAATGCGGCGACGCGCACGCCGGGCTGGCAACTGGCGCGAGTCAAGATGAGCGACCACACGTTGAAGGTGATCTTTGATCCCAAGCGAATCGTGATGAGCGACATTGCTCGGTTGATGGATCGCCTAGGATACGAAATCGCTCCGCTCTCGGCCAAACGAAACGACCACTTCCGTCTCGAAAACCGACGGATGCTGGTCCAGATCGCGATTGCTGGTTTTTGTGCGATGAATGCGATGTGGATTGCAATCGCGCTCTACGCCGGCGATGCCTCCGGGGTCGATGCTGGCCAGCGAACATTCTTGCGATTGATCGGAACGGGGTTGGGGATCGTTGCGGTCACGATACCGGGCCGAACGTTTTTCAAGGGCGCATTCGCGTCGATTCGAACGCGGACCCCGCACATGGACCTGCCGGTTGCATTGGGCTTGTCGGTGGGGACGATCGCAGGAATTGTTAGTGCGATCACGGGCATCGGTGATGTCTATTTTGATTCGCTGGCCGTGCTGGTCTTTCTATTGTTGATCGGTCGATGGATCCAATTCCATCAACAACATCGCGCCGCCAAGGCTGTCGATCTGTTGTTAAGGATCACGCCCATGCACACCCAAAGGTTGACGGCCAGCGGCGATCCCGAATGGGTGCTGGTCGATACGCTAAAAGCGGGTGACGTGATTCGAGTTTCACCCGGCGAGAGCATTTCGGCGGACGGTCGCATCGTGGCGGGTCGATCGATGTTAGACCGTTCACTCTTGACCGGCGAGAGCCACCCACTTTCCGCAGCCTTGGGCGATGAAGTATTGGCGGGTACGGTGAACTTGGTCAGACCGATCGACATCGAAGTGGTGTCGGTGGGACGCGAGAGTCGCATCGGCAAGGTAATGCAGTCGGTCGAAATTGCGTCGTCCGAGAAGACGCCCATCGTGCAATTGGCAGATCGAATCGGTGGCGTGTTCGTCGTCGCCGTGACGTTCTTGGCGGGGGGCGTATTGGTGAGTTGGTGGTCATCCGGTTTCGCAATCGCGGCATCACACGCCACGTCGCTTTTGATTGTGGCCTGCCCGTGCCGCTTCGCGCTCGCAACCCCGTTGGCGATCGCCGTGTCGCTAGGCCGTGCCGCAAAACATAAAATATTGATCCGGGACGGTGCCGCGTTCCAACAACTCGCCAAGCCCGGCGTTCTTTGGTTTGATAAAACCGGTACGCTGACGATGGGCCGACCGCACGCGGAGTTGCTATTCGGCACGGATAGCGATGTGCGACTTGCCGCAATGATCGAGCGTCAATGTTGTCATCCTACCGCCGAAGCGATCGTGCGGTATGCAGGTTTGGACGCCAGCAAGTCGGGCGTTAGCAAAGCGGACGATTGTGATCTTGAGATCGAATATCACCGAAATGGTGTATCTGGGCTCGCCTTGGGCTACCGTGTCGAAGTCGGCAACCTCGATTTCATCGAGCAACGATTCGCTGTCGTCGACGATTCGATCCGTGACGCGGCCGATCAAGCGATCGGCGCAGGATCAAGTCCTGTGGTGATCGCCATTGACGGCATTGCCGTTTGCGTGATGGGCGTGTCGGACCCACTTCGTCCGCATGCGCGCGAGACAATCGCACGTCTGAAATCAAAAGGCTTCGAGGTGGGGATTCTGTCAGGCGATCACGCCGAGATCGTTCACCGCGTCGCCGCCATGGTCGGCATTGATCCGACGCGAGCGATGGGCGGATTATCGCCCGAGGACAAGCTTCGGATGGTCCAGAATCGAGACGGCCGAAACGTCGTGATGGTGGGCGACGGAGCGAACGACGCAGCGGCGCTAGCGGCCGCGGATGTGGGTATCGCTGTCCGAGGCGGCGCCGAAGTCAGCCTGCAAACGGCACCCGTCTTCATCGCCTCGGGCGATTTGTCGAGCGTGGTCGATTTGATAGCGGGATCACGGAGAACCTCAAGCCTGATCACAACCGCCTTTGCGGTTTCGCTCGGCTACAACGTAGTCGCCGTCGGCCTGGCGATGGCCGGCCGAATCAGCCCCTTGCTGGCGGCGATCCTGATGCCGATCAGTTCCGCGTCGGTGCTGTCGCTCACCTTGTTGTGGCCCACTTTCGCAAAAATAAAAACAATTCAACCATCGATGTCTTTGGCAAGGCGTGCGACAGATGTTGATCCGCCACGACGGGGACTCAACCAATAATGAGCGTGATCTACATCGCATTGCCGATCGCGTTGGCGCTCGGAGCCGCGGGGATGATCGCGTGCATCATGTGCATTCGAAGCGGCCAATACGACGACATGGATACTCCCGCACTGCGAATTCTGATTGAGGATCGCGATACTAGCGAATCTCCGGAACCGGTCCGACCGATCAAGCCGGCGGTGCTTGAAAGCGATGAAAGCGATGCCGCAATCAAAATAGTGATTCGCAGCAACGATGACCAATCAACTTCGGACAAGTGAAAAGGACCGTTTAAAAGAGCCCGCCTCGGGATCGCCGCTCAATTCCGCTTTTTGGATTTCCCCAATTCGACGGGGACCTCGACCAACAACTGTGGTGCCTCGCTCGGTGACTTCTCGCGGCTGAAGAATCGCAACAGTGCTTGGTCGTACTCGCCCGTCAACGCGAAAGTGACCAGCCCGTCCGACTTGGCAATGAAATCGGCGAACCGTGGATCGGAAATTCTCAGTTGGTTTTTGCCTTGGTCCTCCACGTCGCCCTCTTCCGAAACCGTGACCTCTGCGAGCAGCGGGAATTGATCCAATTTCTTCGGGGACGCGTCAAACGACGGCGTTTGTTCCCACACCAACTTTGATTCGTCCCACATGCCCACGTCCGTGATTCCATAAACTTGGACGGTTGCACCCGCCGGGCGTTTGCTGCCCACGATCGTCAAAATCAGCCCCGCCTTGATGACTTCGTCTTTTGCGTCATTGACTTTTGAAAGATCAAATCGCACGTAGGAATGGTTAACCGGTATCGCACTGCGTGTCCTTACCCCGATGCTGGGGCGTGTGCCCAACTTTTCGTTGACTCCACCGTTTTGAACCATTGCATCGCCACCGCGTCCCTCTTCGGTCGAGATCACTTCCCAGCGGCTTTCGATGATTTCCTCTGCGGCGGGCGGAACCGGGCCATCGTCGGTCGAATCGGAATCGGCGTCGGAAGGCTCGGTGGTAGGTGCGGATTCATCGGGTGGAGAAGTCGGAGCTGCGGTCGTGTCCTTCGACGGATTGGCCATCGACGCGACCACATTTCGCGATGGCGTCGTCTCCGGCGAGTTGCTAAGTTCGGCATCCGATTTCTCAACCGGCATTTTCTGACTTTCTGCTGACGGACCTTTGGATTCGTCGCTTCGGTTGGTCGGCGTCGTTGGCTTCGAAACGGTCGCCGGCGGAGCCGCAGGCTCCGGTGCAACCGGCGGATCTGTGGAGTCGGACGCGGCGTACGAGTCTGGGTCAGCCTGCACGATGTAAGCTTCCGTGCTGCGTCCGGCACTGCTAAAGAAATAAGTTAAGATCGGCAACGCGATCAAAACGACCGCGGCGATGGCCGCGATCGGTAAATAGATTTGCGACTTGAGCGAACTTTGTGGTTGAGCCCCCGTTTTGGCTCTGGACGGCGAATGAGGATTTATCGGACGAGACAGATGCGGCGCCGGCACCCCGGTGACCGCGGAGTTCAACAGCGTCGAACTCGATGGCAAGCTGGCCAGCGGATCATGGATCACTTCGACCTCATCGATGGAATCGAATGATGAGACCGACGACTTTTTGGTGACCACGTCCGACAAACCCTCTTTCAGACGGTTGATCGCCTGGGCCGTTTCGGTCGTTTTTTCACACTCCTCGCCGACCCGCTTTAGTTCTTTCTGTAACCGAACGGCTGACGAAATTCGCGATCGCGGTTCCTTACGCAATAACCTATGAACCAAATCGCACAAAGGTTTCGGAATAGCAGGATTGAGCTCGCTGATTGGCCTGGGCCGATGAGCCAGTATCGACACCAATTGTCCCGGAACCGACTTGGATTGGATCGGCAACTTGCCGGTGCACATCTCGTAGAGCACGACACCGAGGCTGTACAGATCGCTGCGATCGTCCATCGGATCGGATCGAGCTTGCTCGGGAGACAGGTAGCCCGGTGTTCCGATCACCGCACCGCGGCCGGCCAGCTGATCGACGGGAGTGGACGCCAATGCCAACCCGAAATCTAAGATCTTGATCCGCGAGGTTCCCTCTTGAATCCAAATGTTGGCGGGTTTGATATCTCGGTGGATGATGCCCTTGGAGTGTGCCGCCTCTAACCCTCGCGCGATCTGGGTCGCAAATTCGATCACCGCCTCGAAACCAAGGTTCGGATTCAGTTTATTGTAGGCCTCCAACGTCTGTCCGGCCAACATCTCCATGGCCATGAACGGTGTCCCGTTGGACTCGCCGACCTCGAAAATCGTGACGACATTGTCGTGATGCACCGCAGCCATCGACCGCGCTTCGCTCAGAAATCGCTTGCGACTATTTGGAATCGCCGCAATTTTCTGGTTCATCACCTTCAACGCCACCGTGCGTTTGAGCTTGATGTCCTCCGCCCGAAAAACGAACCCCATCCCCCCGCGCCCCAATTCCGAGATCACACGGTAATGCCCCAGCATTCCCAAATCATCGGGCTCAGTCGGTGGTTCGAGAAAATCGTAAAGGGACGTCGAAGCGGACAAGGTCGAAAGGTTAACCCGTTGGAGATCAAGACACGGAGCGATCACAGAAGTCGCTCCCTACCAATGTATCCGCCGCTTTGCCACCAGACCACGTGCAAGGGCGATAAAGTCTTCCCTCGCTGTTACAATCCGCGGGCCATCAACAAGACCAAGACCCACCCCTTGTGGGGAGCCGAGCATCCCTAGTCGTCTCTTCCCGAGAATTGTGTGTCAACACGATTCAACAACCCTGTATTGAGTCGGCGATCGCCGAAGACCGCAAAATCCACCGCACCGCGGCTAGCAACGTTTTTGAAACCTGATGTCCTTTCAAAAAGTGAAATAGGCTAGTTGAGGTCCGATCGTGCACAGCAAAATGAAGTAGACACCTCGCTACCTTTTCTTAAAACACGGAAACCATCACCGGTGATCGGAAGCGACTCGGTTGCGACATCTGATGATGCGAACGTCCTGTCTTGATCATCGCTATCAAACGCGAGGATTGATGGGAGAATTTCGAAGAATGCATGGACGACCTCAGGATCGAACTGGCTTCCACTTCCTTCACGAACAATTTCGATTGCTTCATCGACCCGAAATGCACCGCGGTACACGCGGTCGTGAGTGAGCGCATCGAAAACATCGACGACGGACACGATTCTTGCGCTTTGTGGTATAGACATTCCCGATAAACCATTCAAATAACCTTTACCATCCCATCGCTCATGGTGGTTTAAAGCAATTTCACTTGCAAGCTTCAAAGTCGCCGAGTCGCATCCTGAGAGCAACTTGCCTCCGATCGCGACGTGCATTTTCATCAACTGAAACTCATCGGACGTTAATTTACCTGGTTTGTGAAGAATACCATCGGGAACACCTAGCTTTCCGACATCATGCAACGGGGCGGCCAGTCGCATGCGAGCCGTACTTTCACTTGACCATCCCATCGCGGACGCCAATAGTGCACTGGATTCACCGACCCGTTGCACGTGTGAACCGGTTTCTTCATCACGAAACAGCGAAGCTTGAACGAGCAAACGAACGGTCTGCTGATCCGTCGACAAAATCGACTCGTCTAGCTCGCAAATGTTTTGCTCCAATTTCCGGATGTAATCGTTTTTTTGGACGATTGATTCCCGATGCGCCCAAGTCTTTTCAACACATTGAATCAGGTCGGTGAAGTCAACGGGCTTGGTCAAATACCCGTGGCCGCCGTTGGTGAGAGCTTCGATTGCTATGTCCAGCGTGCCAACGGCGGTTAAAAAGATCACTGCCAAGTCAGGGAATTCGCTTCGCAAGCTAGGCAAAAAATCGAGCCCCGATTCACCTGGCATGTCGACATCGAGCGTGATCAGATCAACATGGTTTTCCTGAAGATACCGCCACGCATCCGCTGTGCTCTCAGCAACCGCACACAGGTATCCAGCTCGTTCAAGGGCACGGCGAACCACGTCACGAACCGCGCGCTCATCGTCAATGATAAGAACACGAATTTTCGGCACCGTCGTACAAGATCTTTTTAACATGAATGACATATCGCAGCCTCATCAAGAGCATCACGGACTACCGATAGAAACTTTTCCGGCTCAATCGGTTTCTGAATCACGTGAAAAGGGGAACCATTCAGCTCATCTGCAACCATATCGTCGTGGTGGTATCCCGTACAATAAATGATCTTTATCTGCGGAAGGATGGCCTCGATACCATTGCCAACCTCGGTGCCGCTCAACTCAGGCATCATCAGATCGAGGATGGCCAATTTGATTAAGTCTGAATGCTGTTGAAATTGGTTAATCGCTTCTGCGCCGTCGCGTGCTTCGATCACGCGGTAGCCTGCCTGACGTAGCGTTCGAGCGGCAACCGTTCGAACCATCTCATCGTCTTCAGCGATCAACACCGTCTCGGAGCCAAATAAATGTTTTTGGACCGATGACGCCATTGTAGGACTGACAATGTCAGCCTCGTACGACGAAACCGGCATGAAAACACGGAACGTCGATCCGAACCCTTTGCTACTCTCAACGGTCACCGCCCCATCGATGTCTTGCAAGGCCGAGAAGGCGATTGACAGTCCCATTCCGGTTCCTTTGCCGACTTCTTTTGTTGTATAAAACGGTTCGAAAATCCGCTCTTGAACTTCGCTGGATATACCGCAACCGGTATCCGAAACCGAAAACACGGCGTATTGGCCGGGAACAAGCAAAGGGTGCTCGGCGGAAACTTCATCATCACTGCGGTCGGAGACGGTTTGTTCTTGCAACCTAATTTTCAATTCTCCACCCCTCGGCATTGAATCGCGCGCATTGATGAAAATATTCAAGAGTGCTTGCGAGAGCAAATCCACATCGCCAAACAACTGCATCGGTTGATTGCAAAATTCAACCGTGACTTTGATATTGGCGGGTAACAATGGTTTGATCCAATCCAACGCAAGCTTGCCGATTTTGTTCACCGAAACAAGAGACTTTTGCGCTGCTTTACGACGACTGAAGCTGAGCAGTTGGCTTGCGATGCCCGCGGCTCGATCGGTAGCGTCGATGACGTATCCGAGATCCTCATAGGCTCGTCCTTCGGCAGGAACTTCTTCGCGTGCAAAACAGGTGTAACCGCGAATCGCCTGTAATAAATTATTGAATTCGTGCGCGACACCCCCTGCCAACGCTCCGACGGCTTCCAGTTTGTATTTCTGGCGCAGAACGATATCCTTTTCTTCCAGGTCGCGGGTGCGCTCGGCCACTAGCCGTTCAAGGTCTTCCCGTTTCAACTTCGCCCGTCGAGCAAGATTCCACTTTTCGGTCAGAGCGAGTGCGAGCTGGCAAACCTCCGCATTGTCAAATGGCTTTTTTAGAATCAACAGCCTGTCCGAGCGGCCCAGTCGTTTGCAGATGTCTGTCCATGAATTGTCGGAATAGGCGGAACAGATAACGATTTGCAGATCGGGCGAGACTTCCCAGATCCGTTCGATCGTGGTGAGGCCGTCCCATCCCGGCGGCATCCGCATGTCAACAAACGCCATCGCGTAGGGCATGCCTTGGCGGATCGCAGTGATCACCTTTTGCAGCCCTTCTTGCCCCTGGTGCGCCGAGTCAATTTCGATGTCGAGATCAATCTCAGCACCCTCGGGTGTCTCATTAAAGAACGCGGATTCGGCGTCATCGAGAGTCTCGGACTTAGCATACGTAAATATTTTTCTAAAGTCGTCATGAATCGCGGCGTTATCATCGATCACCAAGATACGACGGCTTTGAAAGTGATCGATATCTGAACCTAAACCTTGCATAGTGATTCCGTATTCGTAGGAAGCCGAAGCGTGAACGTGGCGCCATGGCCGCTGCCGTCGCTATGCACCGATAGTGAACCCCCAAGCTTCTGTGCTGCCAAAGCACAACTGTGCAAACCAAATCCATGTCCGTTCGATTTGGTCGTGAAGCCGTGTGTGAACACTTTGTTTAGAATGTCAGCTCCAATGCCAACTCCGTTGTCACTCACTTGGATGCGGATATCATGGCCAATGGCGTCCAGGGTTAGCGTCAATGTTTTGTCTTCATCGCCAAACTCATTGACCGATTGCTTTGCGTTTTTAAGAAGATTCAGCATGATTTGCATCACGCTGTGCTTCTCCGTCAATATTGGCGGCAACTCGGCAAATTTCCGTTCGACCTTAATATTGTGCCTGGCAAAAGCGGCATCGTCGATCCGCAAGGCCTCCTCAAACAAATCCGCCATGTCCACAAACTCGGTCGCTCCACGAACTTTCGCAAACCCCTGCTGCATCCTAACTATTTCTTTGATGTGATCGATATTTTCAACCAACGATCGCAGTTCATTCAATTGGGCATCGCGTTCGGAACCCAACTTTGTTGCTAATTCTTGGAGCAGCTTCGGGAAACTCTTGGCTCGCGGATCCGACGCGAAAAATTCTGCCAAGTTGGGTTGTTCGGAGATGACCGTTGATGCCTTGACAAGCATGCCGACGCGACTCGATTTCATCAGTTCCACAGCGATGTTAGCCGACACATTGACGCTGTTGAGTACATTGCCGACGTTGTGCAGCACCCCGGTCGCGACCTCCGCCATACCCGCTTGCCGTGATATGGCAAGAAGTTCCGCCTGCATTTCGTCCCGATCAGCTTGAGCTTTTTTGCGGGAACTGATATCGCTTTCAATCGCGATGAACTTGACAATCTTACCTGTTGGATCGACGATCGGACGAACTTCGATCGCGAGCCAGTAGGGAGTCCCGTTTTTGTGGTAATTGACGATTTCAACATCAAAGCCTTTGCGATTTGCGATGGCTTCTCCCATGAAGCGAACTGTCTTCGGACAGGTCCCAGGACCTTGCAGTATCGATCCCGGACGTTTTCCCACCACTTCATTGAAGTTGTATCCTGAAATCCTTGAAAAGCCTTCGTTCGCCCACTCGATTCGGCCATCATTGTCGGTGATGATCACTGCGTTATCGGTATATTTCGCGACTAGCGCCAACTGCTCCGCCTCGTCAGTCTTGGTTTGCAATTCACGGGTTCGTGAAGCGACACGATGATCGAGCATTTCGTTAGATTCAGCGAGTTGGCGCATCATTCGTTTCACTTGTGACATCTTCATTCCGCAGTAGACAATCAACAGCACCGTTGAAACGAACAATGCAAATCGAAAGTTGTTGGAGTTCGACTTTTCTTGAGCCGCCCACCCCGAAACGGTCTCCAATTGCCGGTCAAGCAGCGACTCCGGCGAGAGGTCAGAGATCTCGCGGATCGTGTTCTCGAGTCGCATCCCGCGCGATAACAGCACTTTGGAGTGACTCAGCAGTAACGCAACCTCCTTCCTGTAGGAGACCGTATGAGACTTCGCAGAGTCCTCAAGTTGCGTCAAAGACATTTCAAGTGACTTTTCAGTCGCGGTGTTCGCGGAAATCGCGAACGCCAATCCTCGCCACCTTACGTTTGCAACGTGAGTGAGTGATTCAGTGGATTGAGTTTCTTCGTGATTGAGCAAACTCGTCGCGAGCCTCACGAAGCTCGCCAGCGAGTTTCGCATCACACTCTTCATCGACTTGAAGTCTTCCACTCGATCTTGTTTTTGCGCTAGCGTTTGGATCAATTCTGCGTTGTCTCGCCAAGGTTCCAAACAGTCCAGCGCAGCGGTTTGCACGTTCCATGGTGTGACGGTTTCTTTTAACTGTCGCTCAAGCAGTGTCAAACGATCAAAATCGTTCACCACCCCGTAGTGGACAGAAAACACCTCGGCATCGACCTTCGCATTGAGTTCGTTGATTTGACGAACCAGACTAAGAAACTCTGATTTCTTGTGTTCCGCTGTGTCGCTGGCCAGCCAATAGAAAGTAGCTGTCACCGAGCCTAGGATCACAAGGATTGCACTGGTTTTTAAATGTTGCAAGTTCATATCAGCTCCTCGGGCAAGGGAGCCGTGAGCGTGCGCAGAAACTCAACAATGTCATTGACCTCCTGGTTGCTTAATTCAAACCCGAGCTGGTATCGAGCCATGATGCGAACGGCATCGGCCAGTTGGGCCACCTTTCCATCATGGAGGTAAGGGGCGGTTAGTTCGATGTTGCGAAGTGTCGGCACCTTAAACAGGTGCTTGTCCTGTTCTCGCCCGGTAACATTGAATCGTCCATAGTCAGCCGTCGTGATGTTCCCCCGATCTGAAAAATAGTCTCCCATCACTCCGAAAGGCTGAAATGCATTGGAGCCGACATTTGTTCCTTGATGACAGGCAATGCAGCCGACATCTTTGAACACTTGGTACCCGTGCTTTGCTTGATCACTGATCGCATTTGAATCGCCCTGTAAATGCAAGTCGAAAGCGGCGCCCGTCGTGACCAATGCTCGTTCGTACTCGGCGATCGCATCCGCAATGTTCTCCGCATTGATGGATGTTCCGTAAATTTGCTCAAAAAGCTTTACAAGGACTGGTTTTTGATTGAGCTTTTGTTTGACTTCTTTCCAATGGGAGCCCATCTCCATCGCATTGTGGATCGGTCCGGCAACTTGGTCAGCGAGCGATAGCGATCGTCCATCCCAGAAAAAGTTGGCGTTGAAAACGCTATTGAGCACGGTGGGCGAATTGATCAGTCCAATTTGATTGTTGATACCGATGCTTGTCTCAAGTCCATCATCTCCACCGTTGGCAACGTCATGGCACGAAGCGCATGAAAGCGAGCCGTCGGCGGAAAGTGACGTTTCGTGGAACAAGATTTTTCCGAGCTGAACTTTCCGTGGATCCAGATCGGTTCGCTTGGAAAGCGGGTGGATCGGTTCGAGACCGCGATGGTTTGCGTGTTCAACCTCGACCTGAGTCGCCGCAGGGGAATCCTTCGGATCAATTGTCGGTTGATCATTCTGCGCAGCGCTGTCGCGAGGATTACAAAGATCGCGGTTGCACCGATGACGCCGTTTCGCATGGCCCAGAGTTGCTTAATTCCCATTGAACTCGCCGGTATTTCGCAAACACTTGCCGTCGTTCGCGTGCCGCATGGGGTGAGCGAACGACGTTGTTCCGAGCGCCTCGGAGCCAGCGATGGATTGGACGGGCATGGTTGCCCCATCCGGTGATAGGACGACCCTCAGTACAGACTCGATTGTCGTCCCATGCATACAAGTGTTCACGTTTTTCCCCGTTTTGCTCTCCATTGGTACTGACCGGCGACGCTGCCCCCCGACACGCCGTACCGTTTGCCTAACACGTTAGAACCCTACTAGTAGAAAGGACGCAGAGCGGTCCCGATTGCCTCAAACGAGGGTATTCCCTATGGGAGAAGCGTCATGCGTTGGCCGATAACGTCTTGTACCGGAGAGCTACGGCGGGGCGATTTAGCTTTCCTGAGGGCACAATTGGAAACGCAGATGGACGATTCAACGGCTTTTATCGTGGAAGATTTTCAGCCGCTTCGCGAGTCGATGATGGGGATGCTAAAACTGGCGGACATCGATTGCGAGGCTTTTGCAAGTCCAGCGCAATTGCTGGAATCGCTTGACATTCATCGCAAGGGGTGCCTCGTGCTGGATTTGCACCTCGCTGGAATGACCGGTTTAGAACTTCAAAAACGACTTTGGGAATCAGGCTGCCGAATGCCTTTCCTCATTGTCAGTGGACGCGGCCAAATCCTTGATGCAACAACGGCACTTCGCCGCGGCGCGGTTGATTTTCTTGAAAAGCCTTTTAGCGATGATGTCTTCATCGACCGTGTTCGAGAAGCGATCGGAACCGACGCCGCCAGACGGCGAAAACAGCAGCTTCATGCCCATACCGTTTCAAAGTTGGAAACCCTGACTTCGCGCGAGCACGAGGTGTTGGAGTTGATTCTTGATGGTCAGCTCACCAAGCAAATGGCTCGACAATTAAACATCAGCGCCAAGACCGTCGAAAACCATCGCAGCAACATTGCCAAGAAAATGGGCGTGGACTCGGCTGTCCAATTGGTAAGAATCGTCGCTGAATTCCTGCGCCGCATGATCATGCGTCTTGACGATTTTGAATTTTGATTGTGGTGGATCGCTCCGCCAATCCAACGTCTAACGAAAAATGAGCGGAGCCGAATGCCGATAGGGTTTGAATTGATCGGCGGAGCGATCAAGGACACTCATTGAGCCAAGTGGCTAGGTGGTTGGGCCGTAGGGGCGGGTGCTGATGACCCCTTCGGTCGGGCTGCTGGCGGTGCCGTAAAGCCGTTTAGGGATTCGGCCGGCCAGGTACGCTTCTCGGCCTGCGATCGTGGCATGCTTCATCGCCCGAGCCATCCGGACAGGATCGCGGGCGTGGGCGATTGCGGTGTTCAATAGGACTCCGTCGGCTCCCAGTTCGAACGCTTCGCTGATGTCGCTGGCCGTGCCCACACCCGCGTCGATGATCACCGGGTATTCGGGATCGTCCTCCTTCAAATATTCCAGGATGATTTTTAGGTTGTTGACGTTTAGCAGACCTTGGCCGCTGCCGATCGGGCTGCCCGCCGGCATCACACTGGCGGCACCCGCGGCCTTCAACTTCCGAGCCGTGACCGGACAATCGCTGGTGTAGCACAGCACTTGAAAACCTTCGGCTGCGAGTTCACGACACGCAGCTAGCGTTTCCGTCGGATCGGGTAGCAATGTCTTGCTGTCACCGAGTACTTCCAACTTGACCCAATCGGATCCCGCGTTGCCGAGGGTTCGCAGGATCTCTCGTCCAAGTTTTGCCGCACGGATCGCGTCGGCCGCGGTGTAGCAACCGGCTGTATTTGGCAACAAGATGTACCGATCCAGATCGATAAAATCGAGGATATTCTGACCGGTTCGGTCATACAAACGCTCGCGACGGACCGCGACGGTGACGCAGTCCGATCCCGAGGCGTCGAGCGAATCACGCATCTGTTCCATCGTGTCGTAGCGACCGGTGCCCACGATCATACGACTGGACAACCCATGGGTGCCGATCAACAACGGGCGATCGTCGGCGGGGTTTGGCGTGTTTGACAAACTAAGGACCAAGGGCGAGTGTGGCGGAGGAGGGGGCAGTCGCCGGCAATGGACGATTCCTCATCCACCGCCGACCAGCGTGACGACTTCGACGTCGTCACCTTCGACGACTTGTGTCGCCGGATAGTTTTCACGCGGCACCACTTCGCCATTGACTTCGACGGCAAGGTAGTTTGGCGGCACATCCACCGTGTCGAGCAATTTCGTGATCGACATCGCGGACTCAATTTCGACGGCTTTGCCGTTTACGGTGATCGAGAACAATTCAATCGCCCGCTTCGTCAAAGGCGGCGTCGAAGGCTCGACCCGATGGCGAGAAGTCCAATTTCTTGGTGAACTCGCACGCTTCACTGGCACCGAAGGATCGATCCATTCCGCTGTCTTCCCATTCGATCGAGAGCGGTCCTTCGTATCCGATGTCGTTGAGGGCTCGAATGATCTCTTCGAAATTGACGCCGCCGCGACCCGGGCTGCGGAAGTCCCAACCACGGCGGTAGTCGCCAAAGTTCAAGTGGCTCGCCAGAATCCCGCTGCTGCCATCAAGTTTCACAATCGCGTCCTTGATATGAACGTGATAGATCCGATCGGCAAAGGTGCGAATGAACTGGACCGGATCGATGCCCTGCCAAATCAGGTGGCTGGGGTCAAAGTTAAACCCGAATTCGGCCCGATGATCGAGCGCTTCCAAAGCCCGCTGGGCGGTGTAAATATCAAACGCGATTTCGGTCGGGTGGACTTCCAACGCGAAGCGAACGCCGCACTCGCCAAAAACATCCAGGATCGGGTTGAACCGTTCGGCCAGCAAGTCGAATCCGGCGTCAATCATCGACGGCGGAACGGGAGGAAACGAATAGAGCAGGTGCCAAATGCTGCTGCCGGTGAATCCGTTGACCACATCGACGCCAAATTTCTGGGCCGCGCGGGCCGTGTTCATCAATTCATCGGCGGCTCGCTGGTTGACACCCTCCGGCTCTCCGTCGCCCCAAACGTAAGGCGGTAAGATCGCCTTATGGCGGGCGTCGATGTTGTCCAGCACCGCTTGGCCGACCAGGTGGGCGCTAATCGCATGGCACTGTAAGCCGGCGTCGTCGAGCAGTTTGCGATGGTTGTCACAATAATCATCTTCGGCCAACGCACGATCGACTTCGAAATGGTCGCCCCAACATGCCAGTTCGATCCCGTCGTATCCAAAGCCGGCAGTCATGCGGGCCATTTCTTCGATCGGCAAATCAGCCCATTGGCCGGTGAAAAGAGTGACGGGACGAGGCATCGAGGTCTCCGGGAAAAAACCGTGGCAAGGAATGCGAAATCACGCGAGATCACAGGTGGCCCGCATTTTGGCTCTCGCGACGCCATCGTGCAACGACCCGCACCCAAAACGCAGTTTTTGGGCACCGACGGCAAGGGAGAACTGATTGATTTGAAGAGGACTGAATGATTTGAGGATCGTGGCGGGGTGCTCGACGATGTGGTGTCAGTCGGGGGATCCACTCGGCCAACCCCATGCGCAATTTCCCGCCGTGCGGCGTCGGAATTTCCACCACCCGCCAGGCTCGAACTCGGGTTTCGTCGGGGCGGCGAGAAAACGGGCGCCGCCGAGTCGATTCGATTCGGGAGTAAAGTGGACATTGTTTCCTTCGATGATCGCCCGGCACCACGTGTCGCCACGAGCCGCAAATCACCGAAGAACACGTGACTTTTGGCTCGCCGCAGATCGCCGGTTTCCGCCGGGGCAATGCAATTCGAGCGCCGCATAGATAAGATTGGGTCTGAGCACGTGCGGGTTTGGGGCGAGGGTACAACTTTTGCGAACCAGACGGCCACCGCTCGCTTAAGCGAACGGGAAGTCCACTCCATTCTTGCCTGCGAACGGAGGGTTCCCGTCGGCTCAACTGCGAACGTGTTTCCAGTCCTTGCCCACTTCCTTTTTTGGAATCCATCCATGCGCCTACGTCAATTCTCTTTCGTATTACCGATGGTCCTGGCCACGATCTCGATTTCACCTCTCTCAATGACCGTCGCGGTGATCGCCCAAGAGCCCACGCCTGGCGTCGCAACACCCCAAACGGCGACAAAATCACGTGACAGCCAGATCGAGGCCGCGGCGAGCCGTGGGATCGAGTTTCTGAGGACGAGGGCACAGGCGGATGACGGGTCATTCAGCGGCGAGACCGGGACCGCCGTCACCGCACTTTGCGTCAGCGCGATCCTATCTCATCGTCCGACCGCCACCAACGATCCGGTCGTCCAGAAGGCCCTCAAGTACATCGAGACAAAATTCCAAAGCGATGGCGGCATCTATGCGCCCGGTTCGAAATGGAAAAACTATGAAACCTCGGTCGCGGTACTGGCCCTCTTGAAGGCGAACCAGGAAGACCAGTACGGCAGCACGCTCACCAAGGCCGAGCTGTTTTTGAAAGACATCCAGTGGGACGAGGGCGAAGGCGTTAGCCCCTCGGATCCCGCCTACGGGGGAGCCGGCTACGGCAGCCATTCGCGTCCCGATCTGTCCAACACCTCGTTCTTGCTCGACGCGCTGAACGCGTTGGGCAACGATGCGGATGACGAAGCCATTCAAAAGGCGTTGAAATTTGTCGTTCGCACTCAAAATTTGAGCGGCCACGGCAACGATACCGAGCACGCCGACGAAGTCGGTGACGGTGGTTTCTATTACACACCAGCAGCCGGCGGTGAGAGTCAAGCCGGAAAAGACGACGGCGGTGGACTTCGAAGCTACGCATCGATGACCTACGCAGGACTCAAGAGCATGATCTACGCGGGATTGACGAAGGATGATCCGCGTGTGACGGCAGCCATGGAATTCATCAGCAAAAATTACTCGCTCGACGCAAACCCCGGCATGGGCGCCGCCGGTCTGTTCTACTACTACCACACGTTCGGCAAATCGCTCCAAGCCGCGGGCATCGACACGATCGATACCGCATCGGGCGATGCCCAAGTTTGGCGCAACGACTTGGTTTCCAAACTGGTGTCCGAGCAACAATCCGATGGTTCGTGGGTCAACTCCGAGAACAATCGCTGGATGGAAGGCGATCGAAACTTGGTGACCGCCTACGCGTTGTTGGCACTCGCGTATGCCGGCGAGTGAATGAAAAGTGAGAGAATGATCCACTACCGCTAAACGCGTTTCGCAGAGGGAAGAACTGAATGATTCAAATGTCGTGGAAGTGGATGATCGCCGCGTTGGTCGTGACGGGGATGCTCTCGATCGATTTGCAAAACGTGGCACTCGGCGAGGATGCGGGCGAGGGCTCGCAGGATGGCTCAGCGATGCAAGGCGACGGAGTTTGGATCACATCGATGGCCAAAGTCAGCGACGACAAGTTTGTGGCTGCAACCGCCAGCGGATTGCTGCTGCGGACCGCCGATGTGGTCTCGTTCGATCCTTCCAACCCATCCGAATTGACCACGCTCTACTCGCACCCCGCCGCGGTTTGGCGAGTCGCGGCGACCCAAGATGGGACGACGATCGCGAGCGTCGATTACCGCGGCAACTTGATGACCTACAAGACGGACGGCGGAAAGTCGGAGACGTACGAAAAAGCACTGGAGCGATGGTGCCAAGCCTTCATCTTGACGCCCGATCAAAGCTCAATCATCGCGGGCAACGAGGCGGGCAAAATATTGGTTTGGAATTTGGAACAAGCCAAGGTGACGAAGTCGATCGAGCTTGACGGGCACGCCGTCACCGGTCTCGTCATCTCGACCGACGGCTCGACGTTGGCCGCCTGTGACGGCGGTGGTCACGTGCATCTGTTAAAGATGCCTGAGTTGGAATCAACCGGAAAAATTGCGATCGGCGCCGAGCCGGCGTGGTGCGTTGCGATGATCGATGAGGGCAAGAAATTGGTGGTCGGAAGCGGCGACCGCAATTTGTATCAGTGCGATGCCAAAGCCGATGCCAAAGCCGAAGTGATCGCCGAAGGCAGCGACTGGATCACTCAGATTGCGGTCTCGCAGGGTGGCCAAATCGCGGCGGCTGAAGTCGGCGGGCGACTCCACTTCCCCGCTGCCGATTCGATGGACGCCCCGAGTGGCATCTGGTCGCTGGCGTGGAACGGTGACGGACAATTGCTGGTCGGGACCCGCAAGAGCGGGATCGTCACCGCAGGTCGATCATGGAATTGGGCAAAGCCGAACGAGAGCGTTCCGCCCGACGCCAAACAACCCGAAGCCAAAGAATCGGACGATAACGAACCCAAAGCCGAGGAATCCGACGCTAAAGAATCTGAAGCCGACGGACCGGCGAATGAGTGATCTCGATCCCGCAGCTCTTGAAACATCGACGACTACGCCCCAATACGTGGTGCGTTGCGGTTCGATGCGGACGCTCGGCGTGATGACCTCGAAACGCTCTTTTCGATATGGCGATGAGGTCATCGTGCGAACCGACCGCGGGACGGAGATCGGCACCGTGCTCTGCGAGGCCACCCCGGCGGCGGTCGATTCGATGCAAGAACCGACGATGGGCAGGATCGTTCGCTCGTTGTCCGACGATGATCGAGCTCAGTGGCGACACCTCGAATCAAAGACGAAACAAGACGTGTTGGTCGCCCAGCGATGTGTGGACGCGTTGCGATTGAAGATGGAACTCGTCGACGTCGAGCGAATTCTCGGCGGCGAGCGGATCGTCATCTATTTCTTGGCAGACGAGCGAGTCGACTTTCGACAGCTCGTCCGCGATTTGGCCAAAGAATTTCAAACGCGAATCGAAATGCGTCAAATCGGAGTTCGTGACGAAGCCAAGCTGTTGGCCGACTACGGTGATTGTGGTCAACCGATTTGTTGCGCCACGTTTCTGAGCAAAATGCCGCCGGTGTCGATGAAGATGGCCAAGCTGCAGAAAGCGACCCTTGACCCCTCCAAGATTTCGGGTCGTTGCGGCCGACTAAAATGCTGTTTACGTTACGAGTACGATACGTACGAGGCGCTGGCCAAAGAATTGCCGCCGCCCGGCAGTGTGGTGTTGACCCGCGATGGGAATGTAACGGTGATCGCGCAAGACATTTTGTCGGGACAGTTGACGGTCAAAACTGATGACCATCGACGAATTCTGATCCAATCCGAGGACGTGCTCACGATTGTGACCCGCGGCGAAGAGTTGGGTAAGCCTCGCCGAAGTCGAAGCCGTAAAACGAGCGATCCCGAACCGAGTTAAACCGACAACGTCCTCCATCCGTACTGTGCACCCCGATGAGTTCGATATGAAATCTCCGTTGCAAGCAATGCGAGATCTGTTGGCCGAAGATGAGCGTTACAAGATCGAAGCCTACCAGTTCATTCGCGAATCGCTGCAGTTCGCTCACGAAAAGCTGTCGGAATCGGCCGACTCTCTCGATCCGCAATCGAAGTCCGAGCGACCCCAGTCGAGCGAAGCCAAGGCGACCGAAGTCCGGGCGGCTCAAAAGAGTGTGGCGGGTAAGACGGGAATGACTTCGGAATCGACCGAGGATGACGAAGATTTCGATGCCGACGAGCATTTAGCGTCGCGACACGTCACCGGACAACAACTTTGCCAGGCGTGCCGACAATATGCGCTCCAGCAGTATGGGTATTTGGCAAAGATGGTGCTCGCCAATTGGGGCGTCCGCCAGACCGGGGACTTCGGCAATTTGGTCTACAATCTGATTCGAATTGAACAGATGCGAAAAAGTGAAACCGATCGCCGTGAGGATTTCGATGATGTCTATTGTTTCGATGGCGCCTTTGAACCGGAATTCGAGTTCATTGCCAAAGACGAAGATTAACCCCGCACCCGCCTTGATCGCATTGGTGTGCTTGATCGGCCCTTGGGCTTCGGCACAAGAAGTCTCGGCACCACCGCCGTCTGAGTTAACGACTTCGGCGCCGCCCGCATCCGGGTCTTTTGAGACCAAACCGGTGGAGCAAGCTCGCACCGAGTATCTCGGCCGCACGCTTGCGACACCCATGTCGCATTTGGGTGCATCTTGGTTGATCCGGCCCGAGCGGGATGAAGAGGAGCGGACGTCGGAATCGTTCGTCCAACTCAAACTGACTTTGGGCATGACGGTTTGCGATTTGGGTTGCGGGAACGGTTACTGGACCCTCCCCCTAGCCCGCGCCGTGGGGAAGGAGGGCAAGGTTCTCGCCGTCGATATCCAACGCGAGATGCTGCACAAGCTGCGCGAGCGCTCGGGACGTTTGAAGTTGCCTCAAATCGAACCGGTTCTGGGTGAGATTGACGATCCCAAGTTACCCGAGGGCATCGTCGACTTGCTGTTGATGGTCGACGTCTATCACGAGTTTTCCCATCCTCAATCGATGTTGTGGGGCATTCGCCGATCGCTCGCACCCGAGGGTGTGGTCGCGCTATTGGAGTATCGCGAGGAGGACCCGGGTGTGCCGATCAAACCGCTGCACAAGATGTCAAAAACGCAAATCATCAAAGAATATGAAGCCAACGGTTTGAAGTTGGTGCGAGAGTACAACGAGCTGCCGTGGCAACATTTGATGTTCTTCGCCCGTGACGATAGCCCACTCGAAAAAATCGAACCTAAACCATTTTGACGATGGTCGAATCGATTACCTTATTCTTTCGCACCCACGAAATCCCTATCCCACCGAGTCGTCCATCATGAGCCCTGTTGTCCGTGTTCAGCTGTCGATCATGATGTTTCTACAGTTTTTCGTATGGGGAGCGTTCTTTGTGACGATGGGTGGCTATCTCGCAAATATTTTCGCCAGTTACAGCGAAGAAGGTACCCTCAACCAGATCATCGGCAGCACTTATGCGACCCAGACTTGGGCGGCGCTTTTTGCACCGCTGATCGTCGGCTTCGTTGCCGACCGTTTGTTTAACAAAGAACGTGTCAACGCGGTCTTGCACATCGTCGGTGCGGGATTGTTGTATTGGATCAGCACGATCACCGAATCGCCGAGCATGTTGTTTTGGGCGATGTTGGCGTTCTTTATCTGTTACATGCCCACATTGGCGCTGGTCAACACGATCACCTTCCAGAACGTCGAATCGGTCGAACGCGACTTCCCCAAGATTCGCTTGTGGGGAACGATCGGTTGGATCGTGTCGGGATTGGTCATTTCACAATCGTTTTTCGGACTCTTCACGGTCAAGTTGTTACCCGGCATCACGGACGCCGGCGGTACAGCGGTGCAGTTCAAGATCGCCGCGATTGCGAGTCTTATCTATGGCATTTACAGCTTCACTTTGCCGGCGTCACCGCCGCAAGGTCGAGGGCAATCGGTGAGCGTGATTAAGATTCTCGGATTCGATGCGATCAGTCTTTTCAAAAATCCATCTTATGCCATTTTTGGGTTGTGCTCGTTTTTGATATGCATCCCTCTGGCTTTTTACTACGCCCGAACGGGTGACTTCGTCAAGGCGATGGCGTTTGGTGACGACACGGCCGGCGTGATGGCACTCGGACAGGTCAGCGAACTGGTCTTCATGGCACTGGTGCCATTTTTCTTGCTTCGTTTGGGCGTCAAGAAAATGTTGCTGGTCGGCATGCTGGCGTGGGCTGTCCGCTACACGTTGTTCGGAATGTTCCCCACCTCGTCGTTGATGTTGGTCATAGGCATCTTGCTTCACGGCATTTCTTATGACTTTTTCTTCGTCACGGGCCAACTCTACACGGACCGAGTCGCGCCGCCCGGAATTCGGACCAGCGCCCAGGCACTGGTCGGGTTGTTGACCTACGGTGCCGGCATGTTGGTCGGGAACTACGTGCTGGGGTTCTGGGGCGACAAGGTCGTCAAACTCGATCCGACCACGCAAGAGGGCTGGATCGCCGGCGCCGCACAGTTCTGGTTGATGCCAGCGATCTTCGCCGCCGTCGTTGCTGTCATCTTCTCGTTGACTTTTTGGGACAACGTTCAGTTGGAGGCGGAAACGGTTGACCGACCGATAGGCGATCCGATCATTGATCCTGCGTCGCAACCCGCGTAAAACAAACCGCGTCGAGTTCCGCTTAGCAACGAGCGATCAATAAGTGACTTCTCTTTTCCCCTCTCTCTAACTCTCTCCCCCGCAAATCGCTGCGCGGCGGGGGAAGAGAGGACGTTAAGCGCGTCACTTATTTATCGCTCGTTGCTTACTTCCATCAAGATCGAATTGATTATGAATGAGCCGCTGCTACGCCACATCCCGTTGGTCATTTTGTTGACCGGTTTCGCTGGGGTTGCATCACCCTCCGCCGCGATAGCCGAAACGCCCGGTGTGTCTCCTTCAAAAGTCGCTCCCACGGACTGGCCCGAGTGGCGGGGCCCCAACCGCGATGGGACGGTCAACACGCCCTCCGATCCGCCGACCCAGTGGTCCGAAACGGAGCACGTCGCGTGGAGAACTCCGATCGCCGGGCGTGGTCACGCCTCACCGACGGTGCTCGAAAATCAAATCTTTGTTCCGACGGCCGTGGAGAATCCGGACCAGCAGTGGGTGATCGCGCTGGATCGAACGACCGGTAAACCCCTTTGGAAGACGATCGTTCACGAAGGATCCTATCCGACCGGTGGAAACGATAAATCTTCATTCGCGTCGTCCACCATTGCGACCGACGGTAGCCGATTGTTCGCCAACTTTTTGCATGATGGGGCGATGTGGACATCCTCGCTATCGCTCGCCGGTGAAGTGCTTTGGCAAACCAAGGTTTGCAACTATACCTTGCACCAAGGATACGGGTCGTCGCCGTCGGTCTACCGCTCGCTCGTCATCGTGTCGGGCGACAACAAGGGCGGCGGCGCGGTCGCGGGAATCGATCGCGAGACCGGAGAAGTCGTTTGGAAGCATGATCGACCCAGCAAACCCAACTACTCCTCGCCCTCGATCGTGCGAATTGGTGACCAAGATCAACTGATCATGACCGGGTGTGACATTGTCGAAAGTCTCGATCCGATGACCGGAAAGGTCAATTGGAAAGTGGACGGCGCGACCACCGAATGCGTTACCACGACTCCGACCGACGGACGGCTGGTGTTTAGCAGTGGGGGCTATCCGCGAAGCCACTTGTCGGCCTACGACGCGACGGATTCGGGCAAGTTGGCATGGGATACGAACCTCCGGATCTACGTCCCATCGTTGGTATTTCACGAGGGATATCTGTACGCCCTTTTCGATGAGGGCATCGCCGCCTGCATTCGCGCCGAAGATGGTGAGACGCAGTGGAAGAAACGTCTGGGCGGCGCGTTCAGTGCATCGGTGGTGCTGGTCGGCGATCGACTTTACGGGACCAACGAAGATGGCGAGACGTTTGTCTTCAAAGCCAATCCCGAACGATTTGAACAGCTCGGAGAGAACAAGCTGGGAACCAGCGTCTTTGCCACCCCAACGATCAGCGGTGATCAAATCTTCCTACGCGTTGCGACGTACCAGGAAGGCAAACGTCGCGAACAAATCGTTTGCATCCAGTGAGGACGTTGGATCGAGGCTGAATCATTTTCAATGACTCAATCGATTCGTCGCCTCGTCCAGGGCGACTCCTTATTCGACCGCTGCCTCGACGTCTTCCTTCATTTTGACGATCGCGTCGCCGGTTGCTTCGGCGCCCGCGTCAATGGCTTCGGCCGCGGAATCGATCGCTTCACCGGCCGCATCGACCGCGTCGTTTGTGCTGCTCTTCATCTCGTCGGTGGACGATTGGCAACCCGCCACAGACAGCGCAAACGTCAATGCGAACACGCCCAAAATACCTGACTTCATCATTCAATTTCTTTTCAATTTCTGACCCCGACCCATGCGAGCGGTTGCAGTCCGTTGCGCCGCGAGCCACCCAACCCGGGCGACACACGTCCATTATGCGGCTCAGACACTCCATTCCTAGTGGGGGCAAGTGTGGCTGTGGTGCTTTCGCGAACACCCCGCCCAGTCCTCCTCTTGGCCGGGCCCATAGCGATGGACCTCGTGAGCCGACGGATCAATCGACAGGCTCGAGAAGCATCGACTTGAATTCACTTCCCCACGTTGCAGTCGCACGCTTGATGGAGTCAGCACCCCTGCGAAGAAAGTACTCTCGCCATGATCTCTCCGGTGAGAACCCCAGTCCGCCTCGCATCGCGACGTCGAACACGTCGGGCGAATCAGCCGTGCCTTCTCCCATCACGGCCTCCGCTTCGATCCACATCGGGATGGACAACAAATCAATCAGATCTTGGTCGGATGCTTCGCCGATCGGTCGAAAATAAGACTCCGCGAGTCGCTGGGTTTCGTCCGCCAAATGCAAAGACCGTTTCCCATTATCGTAGTTGTAAAAACCTCGCCCCACCGCACGACCCGCGCGACCCAGTTTGATCATCTTGCCTAATAGTGGTGCCGGTGCAATTCGCTGCGGAAAGGATTGCCAATACACGCGTCCGGCGTCAAAGGTCGTTCGAGTTCCGATGGTGTCGATCAACTCCAACGGTGACATCGGCATTCCGTACTCAAGTGCCGCCTGCTCGATTCGCTCCGCCGCGATCCCGTGACACAGCAACAACATTGCTTGGTTCAAATACGGCGAAAGAAGTCGATTGACGATGAACCCAGGACTGTCTTTGACGACGAGCGGTTCCTTGTTGAGTGATGCGACGTGCTCTCGACAGGCCGCGATTGACGCGTCGTTGGTGGCATCCCCGCGGACCACTTCCACCGCCGGTCGTTGGTCAACCGGCATGAAGAAATGCATTCCCGCGAACTGCTCGGGGCGCGATAGACGAGATGCAATGGCTGAAACCCGCAACGTCGACGTATTGCTGCACAGAATCGTATCGAGCGGAAAGAGACGCTCGGCTTCGGCAAAAAAATGTTGCTTGATGTCCAACTTTTCCGCGATCGACTCCACCAGGATCGAGCGTTTTGTGTCATTGCTTGCAGGGCTTGCAGGGCGAGATATCGCGACCGCCGTCAAGCGATCGCTAACTTTGATGATGGGACTGATTCGCCATTCATCGCTCAGGTGCAACCCATGGATTGCATCGGCAAGTGCTCTCTCGTCTTGATCCACCAGATGAACGGAAAGCCCCGCATCGACGTGGGCTTTCAAAATGGATCGTCCGACCACGCCGGCCCCCACCAAGATGATCCCTTCGAGACTCAAGGTGCGTACTCGTCAAAGAAGTCGAGAAAGTTCTTCCAATCGGTGTGGGTCAGCCCGTGGCCACCGCTGCCGATGTGATAGCCCGTTTGCCCGACAATTTGTGGACGGTCCAGGGGCGGCGGATTGGTGTTCCGGATCATGTCCGCGTCGTCAATCGTTTCTTGACCGATCGATTCCTTGCCTAGCAATTCAAAGACGGGTGCCGCGTGAACCAAAGCCAAATATTCGCCTCGCGGATCAGCCCACAAATCTTCGTCCGCGCTGGCCACGTAAACGCCTCGTGGGGCGACCAATCCGATCAATTCGTGCTGGTCCACTGGCAATTCGTGCTCACGTCCCCCGTACCCGGCAAAGTTGTTGGAAAACCAGTGCGGAAACGAGGTTGTGATTCGCTCGACGGTCTCACCAAAGGCACGGCGAGAAAGTGCGGCGCCGCCGCAACCCGAATGGTTGCTGTATCCGATGGCAAAGCGTGGATCTTCCGCCGCCGCCCACAACGCCGTCTTGCCACCGCGAGAATGGCCGACGACCGCGACTCGCGATGCATCAATCGCGGGCAACGACTCCAGGTAATCCAGCACTCGACTGGCCCCAAATCCCCAAGCCGACAAACTGCCCCATGCCTCGTCGGTGCGAGGTTGTCCGTCGGCAAAGAAGCTGCGGATCCCTTCGGCATAACCATCCTTGCGATCCGGATCGACATCCGAGGTAAAGAATGACGCGGCGGCGTAACCCCGATCGATCAAATCCTTGACCGGGAAAAAAGAATCGTAGGTGTCCGTCGTCTCTTTCATGTCCGGATAATTCCGATTGTTGATCAGCACCACGGCCGGAACCGGTTGATCGATCCCCGTCGGCACGAACACCACGAATCGAAACGAGAACTCGCGATCATCAATTTTCAACGTCGCGACCATCGTTTGCCCGGTCGCCGTACCATCGAGCACTGCCTCGCGAGACTCTTCGGCGAACGCGATGGCGTAATCGGTTTTCGGACGATGGCCGTAGACGTGGGTCCGGAAAAGGCTCATCAACTCGGGGCGTCGTTCCCGCGTCCACTGGTCCGCCGACGCGACCGTTTTCCCCTCTTGCGTGGTCAAAGGATCAGGCAATTGGTAAGTCGGGACTTTCGATTCGTCGTAG
The DNA here is from genome assembly GCA_963781095.1 of Pirellulaceae bacterium. Taxonomy (GTDB): domain Bacteria; phylum Planctomycetota; class Planctomycetia; order Pirellulales; family Pirellulaceae; genus Rubripirellula. The sequence continues at coordinate 10,398 of CAWAEA010000008.1, read as the reverse complement.
TTGAACGACGTTCGCTTGGCTGACATTTTTTCAACCCATTCCGGATTCGCGCGCAGGACTCGGTGGCATTGCCCGTCACTTGTGCGTCACACGGATTCGGCGCAGAACTGGTGTACGCCAGGACTGCAAAAAATGAAAACAACCAACGATTCATGGCATACTCTCAATTGAACGGCAGAAATTTCGAAACGAGCCACTCCCAGGCGGCGTCCATGATACCGTAGTTGATCGGTGTTGATTTTCGGCGATCCGATCACGCCGACGTTCAACGCCCATCTGGCGAAACGTCTTCTGCCGTGGGGCGCGGGAGCTGCGGCACTGGCGTGGTTTTTCGCGAGGCGATCGCGATTGCGCAAACGGATCGCATCGAGATGATTGCCCGGGTATCACGATCGGCTCGACGCTGGCATCTTTGAACGCCGAGCGATCCCGTTAAAAACACACCACCCTGAATCGCGAATGGCGAACTCACGATAGAACCGGATGGACCAAAAAAAAGCCAGCCTGAACGAGTCAGGCTGGCTTAACGATTCTTTTCAAGCGATCGGGAACGAACGACCGCCGAGCGGTGGTCGTTTCGGATTACAAGTTGGGAGTCGTGTAGGGTTCGACGTCACCGACCATGTGGAAGTGGTTGTGGTCGATGTAGACGACTTCGATGGTCTCGCGGTCATGCAAGGTGTGAGGGACGGGGTAACCGACGGTGGTCTTTTCGTCGAAGTAGATCGTGCACTTGTAGTGAGCGTGGTGCAGTTGAGCCGGTCCGATCAGAGGATAAAAACGCGGCGGGTCGATGTAGTCGGCGATCTTCTCTTTGATGATGCGAACGTTGTTGCGTTGCTTTTCATAGATCAAGGGGATACCGCCTTGGACCGGACGTGCCGTTTCGAGCGCGTGCATGACTTCGTCATCGCTGGGCGGGTCGAGCGCCTTGACGGTACCGCCCGAGGTGGTGGGACCTAGGATCGGCACACGCTCGTACCGTTCGTGCTTCCAAAACTTTTCTTCTTGCTTGTGCTGATAGTACGGGCTGACGGGCAACGGATATCCGAGGAATCCGAGGTTGTATCCGCCGCCGGTACCGTAGCAACCCGTGGTCGCAATGGCCATGATGGCCAACGTCCCCAGGGCGATGCGGCCCATGATGCGATGTTGCCCGACGCAGTGACGGCGGGGTGAAATTGAATCGGGGGTCGCTTGACTCGTTTCGTGAGTGCGACGGCAATTCGAGCTGGTCATCCGAGAAACCTTCCGTGGTTCGTTCCATGTGCAGGAGGCTTCGGCACCTCTTGCGTACCAGTAGTATCGTGTGAACTTGTACCGATCTTGCGGGTAATTCCGAAGAATCGTTTGATTTGATGCTTTCGAGGTTGGCCGACAATCTCTCTGGCCAATCTTCGATGGCTCAACGAAAAAACCCGCCAGCAATCGGGTTGCTGGCGGGTGGATGTTTGATGCAGAGCGACGCTTCGATCAGCGGTCGGTGAAGTCCAAGAACCACCAACCGTCGTCCCATTCCAAGCTGACCTTACGCCATCCCAACGGGACTTGCGGATAAGGATAGAACGGACCGATGTAAGGCCACGCCGATGGGCTGTACTGTTGCGGATAGGTCACGGCGGCGTAGTTGGGGTGAGCCGCGTAGCCTGGCCACGCATAGTTAGGCAAGTTGGGCGAATCGTATCGAGGCGCCCCGCCGCCGGTGGTGTACGGGGCCATCGGAACGGGTTGCCCCATCACCGGTGCTCCGTGCATTCCCATACCGACCGTCTGCATTTGGCCTTGTTGCATTTGGCCATTCTGCATTCGGTATGGCGCCGTCATCGCCTGTTGCTGCGTCATCGCTTGTTGCGGTGGCACTTGGCGATCAGTCGGAACGGATGCCAATTGAGCCGGGGTTCCCGATTGCGGTAACCGCGACAAACCGGTCGGTTGTGACGAGGGAACCGAGATCGCTTCTCGGATGCCCGATACTCCGGGAACCGATTCGGCAATCCGAAGGATTTCCACACGTTGTTCTTCGCTGGCCGCGCGTCCGGTCAATTGAAGCACGCCATTGTCACTTTTGACGTCAACGCCAAAGCCTTTCAATTGGCCCGCATCTTTTGCCCGGCCCAACGCGGCGACGACTGCGTTGACGACGCTGTCGTCATCGAGTGGTTCCAACGCTGATGCCGGACGAATTTCGCCGGGCATCACCGATGTGGGTTGAATCGCCCGAGCTTGGGCCGCCAACGCGTCGCGGAACGAAAAATCGCTTTCCGATACCGCATCGGTTGCCGAAGTCGGCTGGGGTTCTAAGTCGCCAGTTTCGACCGTCGCGATCGCCGCAGCGGGTTTCACGAGGGTTGCCTTGTCGGCCTTGCTCGATGCCGCCACTTCGGCCGCAATGATGCTGACTTCGTCAACAATCTTGGCGATGCCGTCGATGCCGTCCGCCGCGTTGAGAACCAAGTCCTTTTGAGCAGCTTTGCTGACACTCCCTCGGAACAACACCACACCATCGTCGACTTTCATGTCGAGGGTGAAGTCCTTGAGAATGCCTGCGTCACGATTGGTTTTCAATCGTTTGATGATCTGTTCAGCGATTTCACGGTCACCACCCCAGGCCTGCATTGGCCCGAGGGTAGCGAGCGCGGCAATCGCCAATCCGAAATACTTGCGTCGCATTGAATATGCCTCCCTGCAGTCCTAGATCCGTCCGGGCCTTTCCATTTACAAGTTCCGTCGACACGATGTCGATGGGCAAGTCGCCCAGTCGTGGGGACTTGATGGTTCAGGCGGTGATACCAGAGCGGTGTTGTTGGTAGTTTCGGCCAGCGAAGCAGGGTCGAGGTAGGTTTTTTCTGATTTTGTCGTTGATTCCGTTTGAACCGCCCGCACAGTTTAACATTGGCCGGTTTCACGGCCGACCTCACTTCAAACCACGCATAAAAACCGTGATCGCGGCAATGGCGGTGATCGCCGGAAACACAACCAGCGCAAGCTGGGGGCGAACCGCGATCACGGCCAAACCCATCACGCCCGCCACGGCAATCCCCGGTGGCAACCATCGCGCGGGCTTCTTTAGCGACGGCCAAGCCAACCACAACGCCGCCATCAACAATCCGACGCGTCCGGTCGACGCCGCGAAAAAACGCGCCGTACCATCTGTCCCAAATTTCCATGTCGTCACCCCGCACGCGACCAGCAACAAGATCGCGATCACCAACACCAACATGCGGCGTGCGTCCGCGGCCTCGCGATTCGCAGACGCCCGGCCAGAGGAATCGGTGTGAGATTTCGAGGCGTCGGTGCCACGGCTCGAACTTCGGCGGTCCTCGGGAAAACGATTCATACCGCCCAACGATAACCGCTGGGCGGGGTCTTTCCATAGCCGAGAGAGAAAACGCGAGCGCCAACGGCGCCAAACAATCGCCTAGAATGGCGAGTTGCGAAACACCATTGACTCACTCACAGAGGACACGAGATGCGCACGACGTATTTGGGATACGGCTTGCTATCGCTGGCGTTGCTCATCGGACAGACCGTTGCGGCACCCGGCGACGATGGAACATCAGGCGATCGTCCCGACGAGGTTGAATCGCCGGTCTTCAAAGCCGGCGCGTTTGCGATGGACATCACACCGATGCAATTGCCGATCGGCTCGGCAGGCAGCATGACGCCCAGCATGATGACCCGGGTTCACGACCCGCTTCACGCCCGATGCTTGGTTTTGGATGATGGCAAAAATCGCATCGCATTCGTGATCTGTGACAGTTGCATGATTCCCCGCGAGTTGATGGATGCGGCGAACGAAAAGGCGTCCGCACTCACCGGAATCTCATCCGATCATATTTTGATTTCCGCGACGCACACTCACACCGCGGTGTGCGCCTCTCCCGTCTTTCAAAGTCTGGCGGAAGACGAGTATTGTGAATTTTTGGTCGATCGTATCGCCGAAGGCATTCAGCGGTCGGTTGAATTGCTAGAGCCCGCCCGAATCGGCTGGGCGGTGGCCAACAATCCTCGCCAGGTCTTCAATCGGCGTTGGTACATGCGTCCCGAATCGCAGATCGTCGACCCGTTCGATCGTGGAACCGACCGTGTCCGGATGAACCCGCCACGCGACAGCATCGAGTTGTTGCAACCGGCCGGCCGAGTTGATCCCGAAGTTGCGTTTCTGGCCGTCGAATCGATCCAAGGAATTCCGATCAGCGTTTTGGCCAACTACTCGTTGCATTACGTCGGTGGCGTCCCCGGCAATTCATTGTCGGCTGATTACTACGGCGAGTTCGCACGTCATCTGTCCAAACTCCTTGCGTCGGATTCCGAGACTCCCAACGAGCCAGTGGCGAATCATGATGGTGCGGCGTTCGTGGGAATCATGTCCAACGGCACCAGCGGCGATGTCAATAACATCGACTTCTTTGAAGGCTCGCAAAACCGCAATCCGTTCGAACAGATAAGATTGGTGGCGGCCGATTTGGCGGAAACCGTTCACACCGCTTACCGCCGGGTCAAATTCTACGACTGGGTGCCGCTCGAGATGCTTGAGACCGAATTGACACTTGGCGTCCGACGTCCGACCGAAGAGGAGGTGGTCACGGCAAAGCGAGTGCTCGGCGAAGCGGGCGATTCACCCTACACGAATCCACGAGCCATTTACGCCAACGAAACCCTCGACATGGCAAAATATCCCGCGTCGGTATCGATCAAGTTGCAAGCGATTCGGATCGGTGGACTCGCAATCGTGACCACACCCTGTGAAACGTTTGTGGAGACCGGTTTGGCCATCAAGGATGCGAGCCCGATCAAGCCGACCTTCACGATCGAATTGGCCAACGGATACAACGGCTATCTCCCACCGCCCGAACAGCACGAGTTGGGCGGCTACGAAACATGGCGAGCCAAATCCAGTTATCTTGCAGTGGACTCGGAACCCCAGATCCGCGCTTCACTCATCAAGCTGCTCGGCAAATTGACCAACGACTATCCTTACCATGAATGAACGAGCCCAACCGGCATGATCACCAACCCACCGAACCCATTTCCGTCGACCATCCGATTACTCGCGTTTTGCGCATCGACAATGGGGTGCGTCGCACTTTTTAGTCCCGTGGTCCGCGGCGAAACCCGAATACAGATCGAATCAAATTCCCGGCAGGAAGCGAAGCGAGATTTTTCGTTCAAACAAATTCCGGCGGCTTCTAAAAGTGACGCCGGTAATATCGCGACGCTACGGGTCGTCGACGGACGTCCGGATCGAAACTCGGCCAAGTCAAACGTTCTGACCGACGGGAAATTACCCGGTGGTGAAGACGCACCCGACGCGAACTTCTTCTTCGCCGACGGATCGCGTGGGCGAATTCTATTTGATTTTGGCAAACCCATCGAACTGAAGTCGATCAACACGTACTCGTGGCATCGCGGCACCCGAGCCGCCCAGGTTTATGCGATCTACACGTGTCAGGATGCTCAGGCGGCGGAGCAAACGGGAGGATCGGCCCAGCAATTAGCGGATGCCGGATGGAGGAAGATCGCGGATGTCGATACTCGATCCGAAACCCCCGACGGGGCGGCCCAGGTCGGTGTCTCGATCGATGACGCAAGCGGTGATTCGTTGGGTTCATCCCGCTACGCGTTGCTGGTCGCCCAGCCGACCGGTATCAACCAACGTTCAACGCAAACGTTTTTCAGCGAGATCGATTTCGTCGACGGGAACGATTATCCGATCACGGTTTCGGAACCGATTCCACTCGTCGATATCCTGAAGATCAACGACAAATACACGATTTCATTCGACACCACCGAGATGCCGGAACTTCGCGATTGGGTTCAAACGAAATTGATGCCGACGTGCGAGACCTGGTATCCCAAGATTGTGAAGATGCTGCCGAGCGACGGATACGAGGCACCGAAGGATTTCAAAATTGTTTTTGAACGTGACATGCGCGGCGTCGCCTACACCTCGGGCAAAGACGTTTATTGTGCTGGTAATTGGTACTTGAACCAGCTCGATGGGGAAGCGATCGGATCAGTGGTTCACGAATTAGTACACGTCGTCCAACAGTATCGTGGCAACACGCCGGGTTGGTTGACCGAAGGAATCGCGGACGAAATTCGCTGGCATCAATACGAACCGACACCGCGCCCCATCAATCGAAGCCGCGCAAACTACGATGACGCCTACAACGCCTCCGCCGCGTTCCTGAATTTCATCAAACAGAAATACGATCCCAATGTCGTCCAGCGGCTCAATGCCGTCTTACGCGAAGGCAGATATCGCGAAGACCTATGGCAAGAGTGGTACCAGAAAACGCCGGCCGACATCTGGTCCGAGTACCTCGCGTCCGAGACTTGATGTCCAGCACTCATCACCCGACACGTTTTCGTAACCCCAAGAGTGAACCCCCATGGTCCGCAGCCTATTCTTCGCAAGTTTGATCGCCTTCTCTTTCTCAGCTTCAAATGCGTCCGCCGAAGACGCGATCGCGTTGTTCGACGGCAACAGTCTTTCGGGATGGGAAGTTCGTCCGGCCGAAGGGACGGATGGGCATTGGAAAGTCGAGGATGGGATGATCGTCGCGGAGAACAAAAATAAAAAGGGTTCTGACTTGTGGACCGTCAAGCCGTACCAGGACTTCGAATTGGAATTGGATTACAAAACGCCGTCCGACTATTACGACACCGGCGTGTTTGTTCGCGGCAGCAGCCACCAGGTTCAGATTGGTATTTCGGGAAGTCTACAAATCGATTTGACGGCTTGCATTTATGCACCCGTCGACGGGCAAGGAAGCTATCCCGCCAGGAGTGACAAAGTCGCCGAATTCAACCACCCAGGAAAATGGAACCATTTGAAAATCACGGTTGAGGGAAAGCATATTGAAACATTCCTCAACGATGAACCCTTTGTCAAATATGACGCCGTCAAGTTCCCAAGAGAACCGATCGGTCTGCAACTGCATCAAGGCCATCACATGAAGATCTTCTTTCGCAACATCAAGCTGACGCCACGCTAAGCAACGAGTGATCAACAAGTGACGCACTTAAAGCCCTCGCTTCTCCCGCCGCGCAGCGATTTGCGGGAGAGAGTTAGAAAGAGGGGAAAATGAAGAGGCATGATCGATCGCTTCGTCCCTAAGCAGTCGCGGTGACGCGCGAAACCGTAAAAAACGTCAAGCCAATCGGCCAAGGAGGGAGCAGGATTTTGGCTCTGTTTCGAACCGCAAACAACTGCGATCCTTCCCGCTCATGGTCCGTCGTGAATCGCTGCAATCGGCCCGGATCATTCGTTTGTACGCCAAGCTCTCACGCTCGCCGTTGCCCGCATCTTCCACTCCCTCGCTCTCAACATCAAGCCACACTGATTCACGGATCCGGTCGACCGCGGATGTCTCTCCCAGGTCTTGATCGTCACGCCGATGTACCCTGTTCATTCAATAAAACCATTATCAAGTCTCGCCCGTCTCCATTTTTGTTTGGCCGAAGATCGGTAGGTCTCAATGATGGGAGACGACGCCCACCACTGAGCAGTATCTTCGCACGGTGCAAGACGGTACGTATTCGGCCAACCCCCTCACAATGTGGCGGCTCCAGCGCCCATCACTGGTCCCTTTGGCACGCCCGTGACAGGCCACCGAAGCCACAGTGTTTGTTCGTCAGTAACCGGCTCAACGTAGAAATATTACCTCCGTCCCATTTTCGAACCCAAGAAGATCAACGCCACAGGACCGGAGGTGATTCGGAACTGCCCCGACGATTGCAGGCTTGCCGCCGGAAGAATTCCAAAAGGCAGTCAAACAAGGCAAGACGCAACTCGTTGACACCCGTCAAATGCTGGCCTTCGGCGGGGGCACATCGCCGGTGCGATCAATATCGGCGACCGACCGGAGTTGTCGGTGTGCGGCAGGAGACATGCTTTCTTACGAAAAGCCCATGTTACCTCGTTGTGGAAGATGAGACGCCGCTTGACTCGATTGTGTGGCACCTCGCTACGTGGGGCTCACTAACTTCGCCCTGGTTATCTGGCTCGCGGTCATGAAGGCCTGGGGTCAGCAAAGGCTTCCCGCTTGCGATACTGCCGCAGGTGTCGGTCCAACAGCTTGCCGATGAAAGGGACAAATTCCAGATCCTCGATGTACGCTCTCCAACTGAGTTCGCGAGCAGCCTCATTGGCGGAGCGAAGCACAAGCTTCGTCGCCGAGATGCGGGACGGCGTCGATAGTGACCTCGGCCTTGATCCAAAGAAGACGGTTGCCGTGTATGCGGCAGTGGCTACCGGGCTAGCATCGCTGCCAGTCTAATGAAGCGAGATCGCTTCAAGGAAATCTACAACGTTCCTGGCGGTATGCAGGCGTGGAAGAACGCCGGCGAAGTGTGGAAAATTGACGCCACTGCAATGCCTAGTGTCGGGTGACATTCATGAGCAATTCATTTACGAAAAAGTCGTGGTCGCCGTAATTAGCAAGGTTGGCAATCGTTTCCGCTTCATAGCCGTTTTGACGTTAGCCACGGTTCCTATGTGCAGCCGGGGCTAACGCCAAACGGCTAATTAATTTATACGGAAAGCTTCCATCGACGCGCTGAGCAGCGTGTTGATATGTTCTCGGACAAGTGATTTCAAACCGTGAGCGATGACGGCGCTTTCGGGATGTTTAAACTTCATCTCTCGGGTTGCAATAGGGTCATCCGACTTTTCCTTGGCAAAGACAAAAATGGTGGATTTTTGGAGGTGCATACCGGCATGGCGGTGGCGTCCGCATGAAGAACTCGAGCTGCCCGGATCGGTTATCATGAAATTGCGCGAGAAACGAAAGCATGCTCTACGGGGACGCGAGCTTGCGAGGGATATCGCGGTCCATAGTGCGCCAGTGGTATCTCTGGCTGGCGGCAGGCGTTGCTTGCCACCAGCAATTTTGACGATTCCGAATGACGCACTTCGGACACCACCGTCATTCCTAAAAAAAACTCCGCAGCCTCGGCAGGCGCACGAAAAAGCCGGATAGACCCTGTTTTTCCGTAGATAGGCTGTTCTTGGCAGCACAAAGGTTGTTTCGTCCACGCACTTGACTGGATGGGGGGTGCTGGAATGCGCTCGCTATGGTTTTTGTTTTGTGTTTCAACAACTTTTGGAGTTTGCTAGATGCGTCACGTTCTGGATTGAAGAATCGGTTGTTGTGCCGCTCTACATGATGATTTCCGCTTCACTTACCACGCCCGCCCTTTTTGCTGGCGTGATGAAATCATTTTTGGGAACCTTTTCCCAAGATGACGAAGTCCAGCTATTAACTTTACTGTGGGAACAGCGTCCAACGTCCCCTCAAGACGCTTTCCTATGCAGGAGGTAAAACTCGGCGGGCACTGTGAGTGGGACGGGGCGGTTTTTGATCCCATCCTCGCGGGTTGCTTCAGACGCCGCGGGATACATATCAACTTAATGATGATGGTTCTTTCACGACATGGGTATTGACCCAGTGACCGGAAACGAGTTCGACACATTCTGGAGGCAACTCTTACTCCGGGTTTGTACACCGTTGCCGTCTCTGAGTGTATGATCTCTTGCCGTGGGTCCCTGCTAACGACAGGTATTTCCGAGGCCGGGCGGGGAAATTTTACGGGTACAGATTTGGTGGTGGAATCCTAGACGGACTGCCATTCATTGACGCCGGTGGAAGTAGAAGAGGACAAATGATGAGGCGCTCGAAATTCTAAACGTTGACCGGGCCGGTACACACACATAGTGTAAGTCCCCGAGCCCACGTCGCTTGCAATTGTGTGATTGTGTGTGCTCGGGATCGCAGGCTGCGTTCGCGTCGTCGCCGACGACGACAGTACTGCGACGAGCGAAAAAAGCGAAAACTCTTGCCTATTGAGCAATGACTGAAGCAACAAGAAACGCGCGGTAAGCAAAACTCACTAATTAGTCGTGGACGAGGTCGTGGGCCCATCCGTACTCGGCTTCTAGTTGCCTCGTCCACTACTCGACCTGTTATCGAATTGCAGACAGACTCACCTATTTCCGGCCGGGGCAGAAATGGGACGGAGGAGTAGTAACGGCGTTCATTGGGATGATCGACTAGCAACATGAAGTGCTCCGGCGGCCCACGCCGGGTTCGATGTTCTGGTCGATGAAGCCGGCATCCGTTGAACGGTCTCTTCCCCAAACGAAAGGACAACAGTCCGCGTAACTTTCTCTCTCTAGCAAGGCTGACGCTCGTTCTCTTTCGAGTTATTGTTGGACCGGATGGCTAAACGTGCACGCGAGAGAATCCTGCCTCGCGCAACTACCTATGTTTTTCGCGTCCTCTTTCCGTGCAGGGAAGTCGACCACGACCCGTTCCTGTTCGCTTCGTCCCCAGCGTATTCCTGATAGTGGGCGACATCGTCAATCGGATTCCGTCCATGCCACATGGCTCG
>CAWAEA010000007.1:135000-188973 GCA_963781095.1 Pirellulaceae bacterium | reverse complement strand
CGCGGCGCTTACCTCGTCATGTCGGAATCGAGACCCGATGAGGTGCCTTTGCCCGACTGTAACGATTTGTCTGTCTTCGAAGACATGATCGATATTTTGTCCACCGCAATCCTGTGGGATCGCGATTTCGAAATGGCGGAAAGCTTTTTGGATTCCGATCCTTGCGTGTCACGCAAGCGTCGCAAGTTGCTCGGAATCGACAAGGATTACTTCACGAGGGTCTGCGCCGGATCCACGTCTCGAGGAAGCATTTTCGTTGGTCTCGCGAACTCGCGAAATTGTTCGCTCGAAACCACGTTGACGGTCCATTCGCTCTTGCTTTGATCGGCGATCGATGGGCACACTCAATCGGTGGACGGTCGCAAGGTTGCGGTCGTTGTGAACCCGAACGATGACGCTGGGGAATGCGACCGTGGCAATCAACGGACTGAAAGATCTTTCAAATTTGAGCGTTGCTCAACTCTACTCGGTTTATCTCGGCGTCGCGCACGCCGACTGGATGTGGCGCCGATCGGCGGCCTATGGCGTCGCCGAGCCGCCCACCGGACACGCTACCTTCCGGCCATTGGCATTCGGCGTTTTTGAGCAAAGGGTCGCGGTGGCGAACTCACAATTTCCAGGTGATGATTCGCTTCGGGCGCGATTGGGCGACAAGCCGCGGCCTACCGCGTCGACATTGACGCGGCCGTCGCGAGTCACTCCAAGGCTGCTTGAATCGGGGAACGTTCCCATGAACGCACTGATTTCGATGCTCCGCGCCTTGCACTGCCGAAGCACCCATCACTACTTCGCGATCGATGCGTTGCCGTTGGTTCAAACCGATGGCGGGAAACGATTGGCCCACGCGATCCTCCGCCATCACGATCGATACTTGCGTGGCACCCGAGACCCCGATCTGCGATTTCGAGATTTCCAAAACCACGTGGTCCATGTCACGGATGGGTATTGGGGCGGTGCCCCTCGAGTCGCACACCTCTGGTATGACCGTCTCCAAAAACACTTGCGATTGCGTCGTTACGGGGATGCCGCACACGCCGCCGGAGTGCTGAGTCATTACTTCACCGACCCGATGATGCCGCTGCATACGCAACAGTGCGATCGTGAAAAAGTGCTGCATCGGCCGATCGAATGGAGCATCAATCAGTCGTACGACGAGATTCTTCAATTGTGGCGTGACGATCAGACACGAACGGTTTTCAATCTGTCGGGGAAGACCGGATGGCTCGGTGAAGCGATTTTGCACGGCGCCCGGTTTGCCAACCGAAGCTATGATCCGTTGCTCGACACCTACGATCTCGATCGGGCACGTTTGCATCCACCCGACGGTCTCGGTGTGGTGGCCAGACGCGCCCTCTCAGAGCTGTTCGGACTCGCGATTACCGGATGGGCCCGAGTACTTGAACGGGCCGCTCGCGATGCCGAATCTTCCACCGGCCGGCCGATCAAAAAGTGCGTGCTATCAAAATCGACCGCATCGGCTGCGATGCGAATTCCTACCCAATTGCGGCGCAAAAGGATTGAGCACCGAGCGGAACAGGAGGCCGTTTCGCGATTGGTTAGCGAATTCCAGCGCAGTGGAAAGTTGATCCACAATTTGCCCATCGAAGTCGACATCGTTCACCGCGTCATCAAGGTTTACGATGACGAACGAGAATCTAAAAAGAACCGTCTGTCGCGGCGAAGGAAAATCGAATCCGTTGAGGCGGACTCGGTGACCTCCCAACCGACCGCCGATACACGCAACGATTATCCGGCGACGATTCCCTTTGCGCCACGACGTCGCGTCGCGCCATTGCCGATGCAGGCACCCGCCCGACCATCCTCCATCGCCAAGCCGTATCGGTTGTCGCTCGATCAATCGCTGATCAACGCACCATCAATGGGCAAAAAGACGGCGGAACGGTTTACCTCGATTGGTGTCCATAGCGTCGGCGATTTCTTGAACCAATCGGCGCCGCAGATGGCCAATGCTTTGTTGACTTATTGGATCACTGCGGACACGATAACCCAGTGGCAATGGCAGGCAAAATTGATGTGTGAGGTTCCGGGGCTGCTCGCGCGAGAGTGCCAATTGATCGCGGGATCTGGTTACCATTCCGCGGCCATGATCGCCACATGCGACCCAGAGATTTTGCATCGCGAAGTTTCAACTTTTTCCCAAACTTCGACCGGTCGCCGCTACTTGCGAGGCGCTGACTTGCCGAAACTCTCGGACGTTCAGCGATGGATTGCTGATGCCCAATTCGATGCCGGCGCCACGACGGACACGGCGCGTCAGGCTGCTTAAGCTCGTCTTATCGACTAAGCTTGGCGGGGTGGCGATTGATAGCCGCGGATCCATCGAACTGGTTCGGCTTCGAACCGATGCTCCGGGCATCTTCCTGGCTTCTCTTTTGGAACATCATCGATGAGAGCTTTTGAGGCGACCCAGCACTACTTCGACGTTGCCGCCGAGCATTTGAATATCAGTGCTGAAATGCGAGAAACGTTGCTGACGCCACGCCGCGAGGTCCAAGTGCGTGTCACGATCGAACTCGACAGCGGACGGCTCGCGAACTTCGTCGGGTTTCGTGTCCAGCATGACAATCATCGTGGGCCGATGAAGGGTGGCCTCCGCTACCATCCCGATGTCGACCTGGACGAGACTCGGTCGTTGGCCAGTTTGATGACTTGGAAGACTGCCGTGGTGGACTTGCCTTATGGCGGTGCCAAAGGTGGGATCGGGGTGGACCCGTCGGAGTTGTCGCCCCGCGAGATCGAAAAATTGACCCGTGCCTTCGTCGATCAAATTCACGACATCGTCGGACCGGACAAAGACATTCCCGCCCCCGACATGGGCACCGACCATCGAGTGATGGCATGGTTTCGAAACCAATGGGAAAAGTACCACGGGTTCAATCCGGCTGTCATCACGGGCAAGCCGGTCGAGGAGTACGGTGCAAAAGGACGCGAAGAAGCGACGGGCCGCGGCGTCGGCACCATGGCGGTCAAGTTGTGCAAGCGGCTTGGGCTCAAAGCCGAAAAAACCAACGTTGCCATTCAAGGTTTTGGAAATGTCGGATCGCACGCATCGAAGTTCTTGAGCGAAGCACAATTTCCGATCGTCGCAATCAGCGACGTGTCGGGCACCTATTTCGATCCCAAAGGGTTGAACATCCAAAGCATCTTGCAGCACAAACTGGGGCATCCCCGCGGTCTGCTCGAAGGCTACCAGCAATGCAAATGCATGCCGGTGAATGCATTGCTAGAACTCGATGACGTCGATGTTTTGATTCCCGCCGCGCTCGGAGGTGTGATCACCAAGAAAAATGTCGACAAAATCAAGGCGTCGGTGATCATCGAAGCCGCCAACGGTCCAATCTATCCCGATGCGGATAAGATTCTTGCGGAGCGTGGCGTCACAGTGCTTCCCGACATTCTCGCGAATGCTGGTGGTGTCACCGTCAGCTATTTTGAATGGGTCCAGAACCGTCAACACTACCGGTGGACACTCGACCGCGTTCGCCAGGAACTTGATCATACGATGAACCTAGCGTTTGAGAACGTTTGGCAAACGGCACAAGAACGTAAAGTCTCGTTGCGGACGGCTGCCTACATCATCGGGATCACTCGGGTGCCGCCGATCGGCCGAGCTTGCCGGTTTCGCAAGCTAGTTCGCACCCGATCTCATGTGTCTTCGGCTGGCTTGATCGGCAACTTGGGTTTGACCAGGCAATGAAAGCCCACGCATGGCTCTTCTTCCTCGCGTTCCAATGTCGCCGACTGGAGAATTTCTTGGACCTGTTTGAGCCGCTTGGGCGACAAAGCCGCCGAGATCACGCGCTGCTTCCCGTCGGGTGAAGCCGCAATGGTCGTGATCACCGCCACCGTATCATCATGCTGCAGCGCCTCAATGATGTGTCGACCGACTTGCTCCTCGGCGTTTCGAATCGTGCTGACGAATTGAGCGATCTGGGTCTTATCAACCTGATTGGTGATCTGGTCCGCATGATCCGCATGAGTGGTGTGACTCAGCGGATCAACTTCGACTGGCGCGGAGTCTTGGTCACGGTTTGGATTCATCGGGTCGCCGAAAGAGTGAATGGAACGATTTGCCAAAGGCCCACGGTGCCTGTGGAGTTCGAGTCGCCATTATAAACGAATGATCGCTGAGTCCGAGTCCCATCGCCGATGGGTCGGAATTTCACTTGCGTCCGTTGGCAACGGCACATCGGCGGTTTACCATCGGACAAAATTGACCGACGATCGCACCTTAGGAACCCCGATGCCGATTTCTTCGCCGCCTCGCTCGGCTGATACTTCCCACGCCGACCACCCGCTCCAGCCGCTTGCCCGGTTGATGGAAACGCTTGCCGCCCGCGCGGCCGATCGGCCCAGCGGCTCGTACACGACGAAGTTGATGGATGGCGGCGTCGCAAAAATCGGTGAGAAAATCCGCGAGGAGGCCGGCGAAATGATCGAAGCGGCCGACGAATCGGGTGACGCCGGACGCCAACACTTTGTCTACGAAGCGGGCGATTTGATCTACCACGCGATGGTGATGATGGCTTTGCGAGGCGTGGACCTCGCCGAAGTTGCCGCCGAATTGGCCCGCCGGGAAGGCACGTCGGGGTTGGACGAAAAGGCCAGTCGCGACTCACGACCAGCCCAGTAGACTGATGCGTCCGCGGAAATGGCTATCTTTCTCCGTTCATCTTCGACTCACTCACACTTTGAAACGACACACCGATGGGATCTGATCGAAACCTGCGAATTGGCATACCGAGCAAAGGCCGTTTGAGCGAGATCGCGGGCGAATTGCTTGACCAAGCGGGGCTCAACTTTCGGCGGCAATCACGCGGGCTGTTTGCACGGGTGAGCGGATTGCCGATCGACATCATCTTTCTGCGCACCGATGACATTCCCACGCTGTGTGCCGAAGGCGCGATCGACATGGGCATCACCGGCAGCGATTTGGTCGAAGAGGCGGCCGTGGACGTCAAGATGAGGATGAAGTTGGGCGTGGGCCGATGTCGCTTGGCGATCTGTGTCCCCGATGATTCCAAATTCCAGTCCGCTTCGGATCTGGACAAAAAGCGGATCGCGACCAGTTTCCCCAACGTCACCAAGACGTATCTGGCGGCCCATAGTGCGGAGGCGTACCTGGTGTCTCTCTCCGGTTCGGTCGAAGTGATGATTCAACTCGGTGTGGCTGACGCGATCGTCGATTTGGTCGAGACGGGCAGCACGTTGGCGGCCAACCGATTGCGAGTTCTTGAGGACATCGGGTCCTACGAAACCGTGCTGATTCAAAACGGTCGTGGCTTCGACAGCGAGACGGCCGACCGCGTCGTCCGTCGGCTCGAGGGGGTCGTGATCGCTCGCGATTATTCATCGCTGGAATACAACGTGCCGCGAGAGCACTTGGCGGCCTGTGAACAAATCACCCCCGGCTATGATTCCCCCACGATCAACTCGCTCGAAGACCCCGCGTGGTGCAGCGTCCGTGTGATGGTCCGCCGCAAAGATATCATTGACACGATGGAAAGTCTCGAGGCCGCCGGCGCCTCCGCGATCCTCGAGACGCCGATCCTGAACTGTCGTCTCTAACCGCCCCCACCAAGGAAATTCGATGGTCGATCCAAATTCTTTGCCGCTTGAAATCGACGTTGCCGAATTGGTGGCGATGAAAAAGCGCGGCGACACGTTCGTGTTGCTCGATGTTCGTGAACGAGACGAGTACGAGTTCGCAAAAATTGACGGCAGCCGGTTGCTGCCGATGACGGAGCTCAATGATCGTCTCAATGAGCTCGATGAGCATCGAGACGATCACATTGTCGTTCACTGTCACCATGGCGGACGAAGTCTGAACGTGACGAAGTTTCTACAGTCGGCCGGATTCAGCAAAGTTCAAAATTTGGCCGGCGGTATCGACGACTGGAGCGTGCATGTCGATGCATCGGTGCCCCGATATTAAGGGCGAACTTTCGCTTTACCCGTCTTCTTGGCCGGCTGAGCAAGCGTTTCCGTGATTTGCCGGACGCCCATGGGTGGCGTTTTCGCCTCGGAAACTCGGTTTCTCAATTGTTGGGACAGCGTCGCCACCGCTTTCGCTTGGCTCGGATCCTGAGCGATATTCCGCATTTCCGCGGGATCATCTCGGTGATCGTAAAGCTCGTTTCCTTCGCTGCCGTCTAAACCCCATTCGGTGTAGCGATGCGTTGCGGTTCGAATCGAGTAGCCGTTTTGCAGATGGGTTAGCGCCGAATCACGCGTCGTTCGGGTCGGTTCCGCCAACGTTTCCGCCAAGCTGAAGCCCGACGCGTAGGCCGGCGGTTTTAATCCAGACAATTCGGCAAGCGTCGGATACAGATCCACAAGCTCCGCCATGGATGCCGAAGACTTCCCGCCGGCAATCCCCGGCCCCGCCATGACAAGCGGGACGCGAGTGGCGTCCTCAAACAGTGTCAACTTTTGGTAGTAGCCGTGTTGACCCATGTGATAGCCGTGGTCCGAAGTGAAGACAACAATCGTGTTGGCATCCAGGCCGGTCTCGGTCAACGTATCGAGCGCTCGCCCGAGTTGCGCATCGGCGAAGCTGATTGAGGCGTGGTAGGCCTGGATCGCTTGCTTGGCGAGTTGAGGATCGAGATTGACTTGCTCCTTTTTTCGACGCAACAGATCGCGAGCCGGTTCGGGCAGCGTCTCAAAGTAGCCCTGCGGTACCTGGGGCACGTTGATTTCATCGATGGGATGAAGATCAAAATACTTTTTGGGTGCGACGTACGGGGTGTGTGGGCGGTACAGGCCGACGGCTAGGAAGAAAGGTGTCTTGTCGCTGGCGTACTGACGCAGCAACTCGTCGGCCAGCGTCGCGGCAATCCCGTCGGTTTGCTCCTCGTCTTTGCCCTCATCAGCGAGCCAGCTGAGGGTGGCACCAAAGGTGCCCGCTTTGAGCGTAAAAATCTCGTCATGCTCGTTGCGATCTCGACCGCGTGGATTGAACGTGTAGTCCCAAGAATCGGGGTCGTCATGCCCCGACGTTCCGATGTGCATCGGAACATTGTAGTGATACATCTTGCCGATGCGGGTCGCGGTGTATCCGGCATCGCGAAACATTTGAGGGATCGTTTTGACATTGGGCACCCGATCACGAAGGTAGACCGCGTTGGCGGTGACCAAAGATTGGTCGGGGTAGAGTCCCGTCATGAATGACGCCCGACTGGGCCCGCACAACGGATACTGGCAATAGGCGCGGTCGAACTTCACGCCTCTCGAGGCCAGCCGATCGATGTTCGGTGTTTCGGCTTGTTCGTCTCCGAAACAGCCGATGTCACAATTCAGATCGTCACAAACTAGGAACAAAACGTTCGGTCGATCCGCTGCGGCCGCCGTCCTCGCCGCGGTGCCAAAGAGCCCGACGGCAAGGCAAATAGACAACAGGAACCGAAGCGTGACGTGTTCAGGGCGCGACGTCATTTGATATTTCCTAACCAATCAGTTGAGCTTGTCGCCGCGAGCATGCTTGGCAAGAGTTTCCTGGTACTTCTTCTTGCCTTCCTCGACGGACTTTCGGATCGCCTTGGTGCTCTCCTCCGACTCTTTTCTTAGCTCGGCAATCATCCCCAACGATTCGATTTGAAAACCGCTGATCGCATCCACCAACTTTTGGACCGATTCGGGATTGATGGTGCTGCCGTAACCGGCTTTCAATGCGGCCCGTTCGAGTTCACGACCGAGACTAGCGACGTCCTCGAGGCCTTTGTTGACGCCTTCCTTCATCGCCTCGGTCGCTTGCGTGACTTCGTGCAATCCATGCTGGCTGGTGTAGACCGTACCCAGGATCGTGAAGACGTGCTCGTTGGTGGTGAAGAACGTGACGGCGCGGCGATAGACTCGCTCCTTCACATCATGCGTCTGTTTCAGCTTGCTGATCAACGTTTCGCCGACGTCATAACCGATCTCGAGGTTCTCAGCGATGTCTTTTAGCAGTTGGTAGGTCTCGTCTTCCTTCTCGAACTTGAATCGCGCTTCGTCACGTCTGAGTTCGAGTTGACTTCTCCCACCTTCTTGAGTTCCGGAATAATTATCCAGCGTCGTTTGCGTGGTCGCTAGATTGTTCTTCGCTTCCTCCAGGATCGGCATTTGCTTGTCCAGAATCTCGCGAGCTAAGACCTCGGCTTCTTTGAGTGCAAAGCGAAAATCGATGTAGCCGTCCATGATCGCTTCTTCGCTCTTGAGCGCCTGCTTCGTGTCCTTGGCCACTTCGCTGTAAGTCTCGACGATCTGTTCGAAACGATCGTTGGGTGATCCGCGACGAATCTTCATCCACCAATTCGACACCTTCTCGGTGCCGCTGATTTTTCCATCGTCCAACTGCAAGATCAATCGCTTGCTGTCCTCGCGAACCGAGTCGAACATTTGGGTGATGTCCATGTATCGGTTGCCGATCTTGATGCTCTCGACGTTCTCGCGAACCAATTGATTGAACGAACTCATGTGCTGGATCACGTCAGCGATCGCCAGCACTTTGGCCTCGTCGAGGTGCTTGACTTCGTCGAGCAGTCCGATCAATTCTTGGGGGGCCGTGTTCTTGCTGTCGACGCCAAACTTCTTTAGCACCGTAACGGCGCGATCCAAATACACCTTCATCGACTTCATGTCGCGAGTTTCGGCAGGCGACGTCGCGCCCGTTTGAGATTGGGGGTTCGGGGCTGAAGCTTGTGCTTGATCGGACATGGCCGCGGAAGTCTCCGAGAAGAGAAACGTGCGTTTTCGGCGAAAACTGATTTTAAATCGTTTACCCGTAATCGTTCACTCCTAAGATTAGCGCCTGGACAGCCCGCCCGCAATCATGGGCCGACCGATCGCCCCGTTTGCGTCCCAAAACCATTCATCGAACCCGATTCCCGCATAATGCCCTGAGTCAATAGAATGGATCGTCCTCCCTCGTCTTTCCACCTCGCTATGAGATCTTCGACGCCATGACTCCGGCCTCCGCAAACGCTCAAGCTTCTGCAACTCAAACGCGGCAAGCTGGTTCCGCTCAAGCGAGATCCGAATCTGCGTTTCAATCGCCGCTCGAAAACTTGTCGCTGCAAGAAACGTTGAGGGTGATGGATGTGGCTCGCGAAATGCGAGATCGCCGTGAAACGGCCGAGGAGATGTTTCGCCGCGACGATCTGCGAGCCGGACTCCGCGAAAAACTATTGCGGACCGCCAAGTTGTCCGGTGATTCGGTGACCGAAGCCGAGATCGATGCGGCGATCCGCCAATACATGGACACGCTTTACGTGTTCCATGAACCCGAGCCGGGATTCGAACGGTTCATGGCTCATTGCTGGATCTGGCGAAACCGGATCATGGCCGGTGCGACGGCCGCCGCGGGCGTCGTGGCCGCCTATTGGTTCCTGTTTTAAGCCTACCATTCCGAAACATTTCCCCACGTTCCTTTTGGTCACGCCCTCCGATGCCGATTTCTGGTCCCGTCGTTCATCAGCAGTTGATGGACGCGTACACCCATACGCAATCACGCTTGGAATCCATCCGTTCGCAAATCGGCATTGCCAACCAAAATCGAGACCGCCTGGATGCGGCTCGTGGTGACTCGCTCAAAAGGTTGGCCGAATTCTATTTACCCGAACTGACGCCCGAAGCGATTCAATCAACGTGGTCCGAAATTCAACCCGCGATGTCGCAGGTCTTTCGACGCAAGCAACAACAGTGCGATCGGTTTCAAGCCGAGCTAGCGAGCTTGACCGCCAAACGTCGAAGCGATGACGCGAAGCTATTGGATCTCAATCGTCAAATCGACGCGATCATGAATGACCAACTTCAATTGGCAAACGATATCGAAGTCCGTTTGGAGAACGATCCATTGTTTGTCCAGCTTTCCGATCGGGCGGCGGTCGCGGAAGCCGCGCTCGAACGCGCCGAACTCAACCTGCACGAGATCGAACAAGACGCGGCTCGTAAATTGCCAGCCTACGAGGACAGCACCCTATTCACCTATTTGCGTGATCGCGGATACGGCACCGCGGCCTACAATCATCGCGGTTTCACACGGCGAATGGATCGCTGGGTTGCCCGAATGGTTGACTTCAATCAGTCGAAGCAGGGGTACGATTTTCTGCTCAAAACACCCGACCAAATGCGAGCGATCATCGCCGATGACCGCGCCGCACTCGATACGGTGATGAGCGAGTTGGAACGTCGCCGTGACACCGTCGCGCACGAATTGGGTCTGCCGGCGAAGATCCAGCAGGGTGCCGACCTTCAAGAAAAACGCGATTCGCACATTGTGATTCTCGACCGGTTGTTGATGCAAACCAACGAGGTCCAATCGAATCTCACGCTTGCCGACGATAGCCGTGGCTCGTTCTACCGCGAAGCGATCGAGCTGTTCCGTGGAATGTTGCAGCTAATCGATTCGCGTGATTTGAAACGACGGGCTACCTCAACGATCGATCTGACCGACGATCAAATCGTGGCCCAGTTGTTAGACGTCGAGTCCAAGGTCGGCGAATTCTCCGACGAGGCTAGGCGTCATGAAGAGATGGTGCATCGGACGCAATCGTTCCTCGAAGATCTCGGTCGAATGATTCAACAATTCCGATCCGCCGGGTTCGATTCTGCACGCTCTCAATTTGCTGGCACGCTCGACATCCCGATGCAACTCAATCGAGCCATCGATGCCGGCACCGCTGAGATGTTGTGGAACGAAGTCCGCGGCGCCCAGCGTTGGGGACCCACGGCGATGGAACAAATCACGGCGGTGGCGACCCACCCCATGACTCAGATCTTGATCAACGCGATGGCCCACGCCGCCGGCGGCGCACTGCAAGAGCACGCCCGCCGGGCCGGCCGCCGACGCGATACCCAAAATCGAAACTGGGGTGGATCATGGAGCTCCAGCAACGATCGCCGCCGTCCCTGGTAAGCAGACTACACTGACACCATTTCGAAAGATCAACGATGAACTTGATCAAGCTATTGTTTTCCGTCATGACCGTCGTGGTTTGGATCGCGGTTCCGATCCGGGCGGCCGATTCGGTGGAAGTCGCGACGATCACTTCCCCGGACGAGAAAATCGCGGTTCGACTTCAACTGGATGATCAAGGTCAACCTCGGTTGGGCATCAACTATCGAGGAAACGAACTTGCGACCGCATCATTTGGGTTGGAGTTTGCCGAGTCGGGGCCGCTGATGCAAAAGCTCGAATTGCTCGAAACGTCGCGAGGCACTCAATCAGTTGACTATCCGATCGCGGTCGGAAAGGTCTCGTCCGCGACGGACATTCACCACGCCTTGGTGGTCGAGTATCGCGAATCGGATGCTCCCCACCGCCGTCTTGAAATCGCGGTCCGGGTGTTCGATGACGGCGTTGCGTTTCGGTATCAATTGCCAAAACAAGATTCGCTCAAATCGTTTGTGCTCACTGGCGAATCGACACGACTCATGATTGCCGGCGATCCGCTCGCTCACGCATTGCCGCTGGATAGTTTCACGACGTCGTATGAAAACTACTATGTCAATGAACCGCTGTCGAAGCTGGACTCGGCAAAGATCTACGGATTGCCGCTTTTAACCGAATCGCCCGATGGCGTTTGGGCCGCTTACACCGAGGCAAATTTGACGGACTACGCGGGGATGTACGTCCAGCGAGATCGCGAAACGGGCGAGTTGGTTTCGAAGTTGTCGCCCTATCCCGGGCGCACCGACGACGGCAAGGTGGTCGCGGCCGCACCCTTCGCCACGCCTTGGAGAGTGTTGATGATCGCGGACGATCTCGGAAAGCTGATCGAATCGAATCTGATCTTTCACTTGAATCCGCCCAGCGAGATCGCTGACGCGTCGTGGATCGTGCCGGGCAAAACGACCTTTCCATGGTGGAACGGATACGTGTTGGAAGACGTCGATTTTGAACCGGGTGTGAACACGGCCACGATGAAACACTACATCGACTTCTGTGCGGAGAATGGGATCCCCTATCATTCGCTCGATGGCTTGGACATTGCTTGGTACGGCGGGCCGATCCGACCCAATGGTCCCACCGATGTGACCAAGGCCGCACCGTCGATCGACATGCCCGAATTGCTGCGATACGCCAAAGAGAAAGGGGTGCGATTGAGGTTGTGGATGCACTGGCAAGCACTTGAACCACAACTCGACGAAGCCTTTGCCACTTATCAACAGTGGGGCATCGAAGGCGTCATGATCGACTTTATGGATCGTGACGATCAAGAAATGGTGCATTGGTATCACGAAGTCGCTCGTAAGGCAGCCGAGCATCATTTGACCGTCACGTGGCACGGGGCGTACAAGCCGACCGGTATGGAACGGACCTGGCCCAACGTGCTCAGCTTCGAGGGCGTGCTCAACCAGGAGTACAACAAGTTTGATTCCGGTCGAAACGTCGGCACGCCACCGCGTCATAATTTGGATGCCGCCTTCATCCGGATGCTGGCCGGGCCCTTGGATTACCACCAAGGGGGAATGCGGAATAAGTTGCCGGAATCGATGCGTTTTCGCGGCGCCGGACCATTCGTCCAAGGAACGAGGGGCCACCAATTGGCGATGTTTGTCGTCTACCAAAACCACATGTCGATGATGGCCGATTCGCCGTCGCAATATCGTGACCAACCGGGGCTCGACTTCATGGTCGATGTGCCCGCCAATTGGGATGAAACACGAGTGCTTCACACCGAGTTCGGCGAGTGCATCGTGATCGCGAGACGCAAGGATGATCGATGGTACGTCGGCGGGATGACGGGTGACAAATCACGTCAATTCGAACTCCCGCTCGACTTTCTCGGCGAAGCTAGCTATCAAGCTGATTTGTGGCTCGATGTCGATGGAAGCGAGCCGACCGAACTGGCAAAGCAAAGAAAAATTCTCGACGCAAACGACACACTCAAAATTTCGATGCTCGCATCGGGTGGCTTTGTCGCCACGATCACTCCGTCTGAACCCGTCGCATCTTCTTCACCGGATCAGGTTCTCACCGATGCACCGGAGCCGCCGTCCATCGGGGAGGAGCCTCGCCGGCAAATCGATGACGTCGTGAATGGCGCGATCGAGGAGGGCCAGATGCCCGGAGCGGTCGTGGTGATTGGAAACCAAAACGGCGTGCTATTTGAAAAGGCGTTTGGGGAGCGTCAAGTCTTACCCGATCCCGAGCCCATGACCCTTGATACGGTTTTCGATCTGGCATCACTCACCAAACCGATTGCCACGGCGACTTCGGTGATGAAGTTGGTTGAAATGGGAAAAGTCAAACTGGATGATCCCGTCGCCAAGCATCTGCCCCGTTTTTCTGAGCGAGGAAAAGAGCAGGTCACGGTTCAACAATTAATGCTGCACGTCGGCGGATTGATCCCTGATAATTCGATGAGCGACTATCAAGACGGTGTCGAGCAGTCGATCGACAACTTCTTGACGCTTCCACTGAACTATCCGCCTGGCAGACGCTTTCGCTATTCCGATGTGGGATTCGAAGTGCTTGCGGAATTGGTCCGAAGTGCCAGCGGCCAGAGCGTGGACGCGTTTGCGCGTTCACAAGTCTTTGCGCCGCTCGGGATGAACGAAACGGGCTACTCGCCGAGGAACGACTTGAAAGCCCGGTCGGCACCTACCGAAAAGCGCGAAGGTGAGTGGATGCGAGGCGAAGTCCATGATCCACGCGCATTCGCACTGGGCGGGGTGGCCGGGCACGCCGGTTTGTTCAGCACCGCATCCGACTTGGCGATCTACGCGCGGGCGATGCTCGGTGGGGGTGCCATCGGGGACACGCGTATCTTGGAACAGGCAACCGTTGATCGGATGACAAAACCGTACGAAGTGCCGGGCGGCATCCGTGGACTCGGTTGGGACAAGCAAACGGGATACTCGTCCAATCGTGGTGAGTCGATGAGCGAGCGTGCGTACGGCCACGGTGGATTCACGGGCACCGCAATGTGGATCGATCCGGGGCTCGATTTGTTTGTGATTTTTCTAAGCAACCGACTGCACCCCGATGGAAAAGGGAGCGTCAATTCGATCGCCGGAAAAATCGGAACGATCGCCGCGGACGCTTTGAAGTGAATCTGAAAATGCAAACGCCTCATTCGCGTGGGCGTCAACATTGGCCACGCGGGGATGCTGCGATGTTTGATTCGAAGTCAGCGAGGGGGTGCTATCGTGCGTTGGGTAGTCACGTCGTTTCGTAGTTCCCAGCCCGGAGGGCGGCAAATCGTTGCCGGTGGCGTTAGCCACCGGTCCACTGAAGAGCGAAGTCCATAGCCCGGAGGGCGGCACACCCGCGTTCGTTGTGTCGCCCTCTGGGCTTGCGATTCTGGTGTCAATCACTCCGGTGGCTGACGCCACCGGCAAAGATGTGTCGGCCTCTGGCCTGTTCAATGGGAACAAATCCATGACCTTTCAAATAGGTGTCAATACCAACCTTTTGCCAGTCCAGCATAAGCCGCGGGTTCCCGGTTGGAAATCGCTGTCAAAAAGACACCCGCGGCTAGCGCCGTCGGCTCTCTCATGCGGTGAATGAACAAAAATTGGACAGTCCGCTAGCGGCGGGAGCGAGAATCATGATCCGATGAAAGGTGGGATTTGGTAGGTGCCGATCCACCGGAACGTTGACGGTCCAGGCGTGGACGGCCTTCGACCGGGCTTTCGGTGTACACGGCCGCCGCCGCGGTGATTCGATCATCAACGTCGGTGGGACTTTGCGAGGTGGTCGGTTGGGTGGTCGCCGATTTGATCGGTAGACCGTCGGCATCTCGACGCGGCTTGAAGAAGCGACCGAGGGGGCTCGCCAGCAGCGCGGGCAACATGATCAAGTCGCCGATCAACGCGGCACCGAGCATCACCAACATCAGCGTACCGAACCGTTGGGTGGGTGTGAACGTGGAAAGTGCAAATACGAACAATCCCAAACCGCCTACGAAGGTCGTCTGCGTCATCGCCGGTCCGACCCTTCGATACGTCTCGATGATCGCGTCGACTCGAGACAAACCGCGATCCAAGTTGTCTCGGAACCACGACAGAAAATGGATCGTATCGTCGACCGCGACACCCATCGCGACAGACGCCGTCATCATCGTTCCGATGTCAATTTCGATTTCGAAATGGCACATCAAACCAAACACCGTCACCAACGGAAAAATGTTCGGTATCATCGCGACGGCACCGGCCGTGATGCCATTGATCAAACTTCGGCCCTTGAACCAACCTCTGATTCCGCGACCCGGATTCAACAGAACCACCATCACCAACCAAATCAGACCGAAGGCCATTGCGATCGAATCGGCCAAACTGACCAACAAAGTTCGTTGGGCCTTGTAGACCACTGGGATGACGCCGGTGTAGATGACTTGAATCGGGCCCGATCCTTCGACGTCCGGAATTTGGCCGGGGGCGAGCGACGCAAACACCTGTTTGCCTTCGATTTCCGCGGCGTTGACGAAATGCTTGGCATCGCGGAAATCGTCCACCGTGAATCCCTCACCGCCCAGCCAGACGACGGTCTCGTACTTATCTAATATCTTCGCCCAGCGATCGCTCTGCAGAAGCTCGCTGGCTTGCAGCGGTGTAAAATCGTACCAACTTGGTGTTTTTATCGGCTCCCCGTCGAGCAGTTCGCCCAGCGTGGCGACGTAGGCGTTGTGTGACAGAATCTCGGTTCGATCCTCCGATACCAATGGTGTCTGCTCGAGCGACTTGGGGCGTGCGGCACCGATGATCAACAGCGGCGCCGTGCTCGGCTCGCCAGCGGATTTTGCCTCCGCGAGTTGGTTCATGATGACGTCGTGCGTTTCGTACGCTCTCATCACCGGTTCGACCGATGTTCGCAACGTCGAAATGAACTGGCCGTAGTCGACGTCCGAGAGGGCGGCCACTTTCAAACTGATCCGCCAAAGTTCGCTGCCGGCATACTTGCCGTGCTTCTCAAGTTGAAGATATTCATTGTCGCGGAGCAATTCGGATGACGCCAGCAACCGCTTTTTGACCAAACTTCGCGCGTACCCGTATCGATTATCGGATTCCGGCAGCGGCGGCAAAAACGTGTCCGATCCGGTCGTCTGGCCGACGATTCCAAAGCCGGGCTCGCCGAGTGTTCGTTGCACAACCTGGCGGATGCGAGAGACGGCCTCGACGCGCTGGAGAATGTCCAGCGGTGCAACTTCCTTGCCGGTTTTCGCCGAAATCGACCTCGGGTTTTCGGCTTGCACCGAAGGCGGCATGCGGACCACCAACTCCATCGGCACCAGTTTTCCAAAGTTGTCTTCCAGCCACGCGTAGTCGTGAATGATCCGCGACTCGGGATCAAATAGCTTTAACAACTGAACCGACGTTTTGATGTGTCGTAGCCCAACGCCGCACACGATCAACAAGGCGAGGCAACCGGCCACGACCAGTCGATGATGAGTGGTGATCACGCGTCCGAAATTGGCCCACCACTCGCTGATGGGGCTTTCGGCGGCGAGTTCGCTTTGATCGGACTGCTTTCCATCGGAGACCTCCGGTGCAAACGTCTGCAATGCTGCGGGCAGATAAGAAAACAGAATCCCGATCGTCGCCATCACACCGATCGCGGCGTACATTCCGAAATTGCTGATCGGTGCCAAATTGCTGGTCACCAACGAGGCCAATCCGATCGCGGTGGTTAACGACGCCAGCGTACAGGGAAGGATCGCGTGCCTGAGCGCGCGACCGGCGGCACCTTGCGGACCACGCGAGCGAATTTCGTCACGATAGTAGTTGACGACGTGGATCGCTCCGGAGAGTCCCAACACGTACACCAACGATGGCATGCTCAACAGAATCGCGTCGACCTTGCCGCCGGTCCACCAAACCATCGCCATGCTGAGCATCGCGGCGCTGCCACCGACAATGAAGATCATCAGCGTGATTTTGACGCTGCGGAAACAGAAATACGACAGCAAGACGCCGACCAGGACGCTGTAGCCGACCAAGCGAACTAACGTGACGCTGCCCTCTTCATCGATGGCCATGTTGTCCACCGGCGGTCCGCCCATTCGCAACGCTGGTGCACCGCCGATGGTTTCGGGCGGCGGGGTGTTGAATGGCGGCGGTGCCAGCGACGGTGGCAAGGAGGGGGTGAGCCCCGAATCCGCGGCCAATTGCAATAGCCGACCACGGGGTTGGCCCAACACTCCGCGGCCGATCGCATAACCGAGATTGTCCTTGGCGACATCGGTCAAAGTGACCAACACGCAAGTCAAGCGGTGTGGCGGTTCGACCGCCGCGGCATCCCAAACGGCGTACCACGCGTCGGCCTGTGCTTCGTCGGGCGACTGGACAAGTTCTTCGAGCGAACCGTTATAGCGGTCGTCAAGGTGCTTTTGCAGTGTCTCGGCGGCGATGAAGTCGAAGTCGGCAGGCAGCTCGTCGCGACGCTTCTCGGAGAGGGCATCGCGGAAGCCTTGCGGCGTCCAAGTGAATCCGTGAGGCACCGCCGGTGCAAACAGACTGCCGGTCAAACGCTCCATCGCCAACCGTTGGGCGACCTTGGCTCGGTTGTCCTTATCCGTCAAGTCGATGGGCCACAACGGACCACCCTCGCTGGCCAATTCCGCGACGATTGTTTCACCCGTCTGAACGGTGTGAAATAGGGTCGCGGTCAACAGCGACAAGTCGCTGTAAAAGGGATTTGCCAATCGTTGCCCCGGAGATTCTCCCGGCTCTTTTCCAAATGCCGTTACGAACGTGCCGTCCAGTTCGAATGAGCCGCTGGCTCGACGCACCGAACGGACCAGTGCGGCCGGACCGCTGATCGATTCTTCCCATCGATAAAGGTTGCCATCCGGCGTGATGTAGTACCACTGGCCGGTCGGTGTGGTCAGCCACTTTTCTTCTCGGCCGCCCCAATTCAAATGGTCATCGCCGGTGCGCAACAAGCCGAGCTCGTTGCCAACCGTTTTAGCTCTTCGATACGTCGCCGCTAATTCGGGCGGGAAGTCAACGGAAGGATCATAGCTGTCTGATTCGTGTAACAGCTTGCTGGCAAGCAACGTCAAACGCTGGTCTTCAACGGTGCATCCCTCCCAAGTCGCCAGCACGAAACTTTCGCCGGCAAAGTGCTGGGCGAACCATTCCAATTCGGCTGTTTCGGTGAAATCGCTGGGCAACCAATCTTTGACGTTGTTCTCTTTTTGGCTCAAACTCAGCCGGGCGGCTCGGAATGCAGCCGGTAGACAGAAAAAGAACGCCAACAAAATCATCAGCGCATACGGGACACCTAGCGGACCACGTCGCTCGAGCAAGGTTGGCTGTTTCATGAGGAATGTCGCGTGATGTCGGTTCGACCGAAAGGTCGGCCAAAAATGATTGTGTCAGTAATGAATGCTTAAATTACAGCTCGTCGGACAGGTGGTCTATCTCAAACAACTCCGATCGGGCTGCCGCGGTGAACGGATCGCATTCGATGTACCGGTTATTCCGGTGGGGTTCAGTTTGCGTGAGGACGTGCGAAGGGAACAAATCAAATCAGCTTCTCGGGCGGTAAAAACGATTGCCCAAAATCTGCTCGAGCAAAAACAAGATCAACGCCAGCAACATCGCCGGCGACTGCAACGATAATCGGGCTGTCCCCTGACCGCCCGACAGATCGATCTGGGTGGGATCGGTCGTCAACGTGTATCCCGATGGGCCGAAAAGCGTATCCAGCTCGGCCAGATCGAGGCGATTGGTTTGGATCGCATTGTCTGGCAAATTCGCCGAAAATCCTAGCCCCACGTCGGCACCACGAATCCAATAGGTCCCCGATCGGGGCGATTCGCCCACCACCGCTCGTGTCGCATCGGCCGCCACCTCGATGGGTGCGGGGGGCTCCCCGCCGGGAGCAAATAATTGAAGCCGGGTCGCCGCGGGGCCCGAATCGCTCGTCCCGATCTCCTCATCCCACCGAACCGTATGCGGAGTGCCGACCAGGCTCATCGCGCCGCGATCGGTGCGGCCGGATAAGTATTCGACGCTTTGACGGACCAACAACCAAGCCGGCCAAGGATCGGTGCCGAACAGACCATTCCAGCTTTGTGTGGACTTGGCGAGCGCAGGAATCGGCGTCGTCAACACCAACACCCGGCCGCTCGCCGCGGCGCCCGATTCCTCATCGGTGGGTGCCTCCGTGTTGGAGGCAAGGGCCGTGACGCTTCGGCGAATCAATGCCGGATGGTCCGTTCCGGCAAAGCTCATCAACGTTTGGTCGCCGGGGGCGGGATCCACTTGCCAGTACTGCGTCACTCGAAAGTCGCTCCACGGTGTGTCCTTCGAAACAGGCTGGGTGACCGGGCTTCTTGCTTGAGTCACTTGCATGAACGTTCCTTCATCGGGGATCAGCCAGCGACGGACCAATTGGCCGGCCAAGGGCGATGCGACGGATGCGTTACCCGCACGCGGGCCGAGCACCACCATCACGCCACCACCGTCGCCAGCGTACTCGACCAACGAGTTTCGACCGAGCAATTGGTCACTCGGATCCAAGATCATGACGACCCCATAGTCGCTCAAGTCGGCGGCATCCATATCGACCGTGCCGATCCGTTCGACTTGATATTCTTCGCCACTCTCACCCGCAATCACCTGCTCGATCACACGTGATTCGACCGCATCATCGCCCACGATCAATACTCGCGACGCGGGCAACACCGACAACGAGAAATATCGCACATCATCAAACGGCATCGCGTCGTCGCCAGTCAAACGAATTTGTCCGTGGTGCGTGCCCGGGGAAAGGCTCGGGATGGTCATCAACAACTCGCTCGACTGACCGGGTGCCAGCGTCGCGCTCGTCCGATCAACGCTTCGAAGCGACGGGTACACCACGACACCATCTCGGACGACCGGAAGCGAGGGCTCATTTGAAAACAACTCCAATTCAACCGCCACCGATCGAGTCGCGCCTGACCTACCTTGATCATCAGCTCCCTTGATTCGATCGACGTTTCCCGTCGAATCAGATCCGAGCTCGGCGTAACTGAGCGTGCTCGAAATGGGGATAGTCACGCCTCCGGCGGGAGTCTCATCCGCCAACCGTGGTATTGATAGCGATCGATTGGATCCTCTCATTTCACCTGAGTCGAAGATTGACAGCCCGATCGGCGCGTCTTGGCCGAGCACGTCGATCAAACCCGCTTCCGCAAATGCCTGATTCCAGGTGGCGACGGAGAAGTCGGTGATCAACAGAATTTGGCGGTTCTCCAAATCACTGGTTCTCAGCAACCGTGCGGCCGCGTCGATCCGGGTGGCAAGCGGCGCCACCACTTGCCGTGGTTCGACTTGTTCAAGCTTCGAGATCGCGCCACCGATGTCGAGCGAGAACGCGGCCGGCGCGGGCGATCGATCAATCACCGCAACCCGGCTGGTGCGAGGCAATTTCGCCACGATCTCGACCGCAGCGGATTGCATCCGTTTGATGCGTCCTCCCTCGGCACCTTGCCCCATCGCTTCGGAGTCGCCCGCATCCCGCCATGCCGATGTCGGTGAATTGTCAATCACGATCGCGAGCGAAATCGGTTGGTTGGATTCCAACGACACCGCCGGGCCCGACGCGTACGTGTAGGTCCCCCAAATCGCGGCCGCAATGATCGAGGCAAGTGCGCCACCCGCCAGCCCCATCGAAACGTTTTTAGATTGGCCTCTCGAGACCGCGACCGATGCCATCACAAACAGGACGACACCGAGAGCGACGATCAATCCG
This sequence comes from Pirellulaceae bacterium, assembly GCA_963781095.1. Classification (GTDB taxonomy): domain Bacteria; phylum Planctomycetota; class Planctomycetia; order Pirellulales; family Pirellulaceae; genus Rubripirellula. The sequence continues at coordinate 168,281 of CAWAEA010000007.1, read as the reverse complement.
ATCGTCAACCAAGTCAGGGACATCGATTGATGAATCGCCGGCCTCGCGAGTGCTAGCGCGAGCGCAACCATTGCCGCGATTCGCATCGCCAACAACCACCACCGACGCACCTTCAATTTACTACGATTGGTTTCCATGCGTTTCGCCAAGAAAGCGATCGATGGAAAGACGACCTTGCGTGGCTCGCGGTGCGCGACCAAGTGCAGCACGATCGGAATGACCGCGGCCAGCGTGCCGAAGACGAGGGTGGCGTTTAAGAACGACAAAACGAATTCACAAGATCAACGTAGGAGGAGCGGCGACGACACTTGCCGCACCGACGGCCGCATTCTATCCGAAGAAGCGGATTCGACGCACTCCGCCGCACGCGTCGATTTGCGAGCAGGCAGCCGCACTGTTAAATTGCGCAGTTCAAATCATGACCCGCCTCGCGATCGCTCCGCTCTTTCCCACCTCTGAGATTCAACATGCACCCGACGTTTTCTCGATTGTCGATTGTCGCTTGTCTTTGCTCCACCATCCTTTGCTTCATGCTCCTATCGGCTGCCAGCGCCCAAGACGGCGGTAAGTCCGACCCCAATGTTGCGGCGGCCGCTCGCACCGCAAAGATTCTCGAGTCGGCCCAATGGTCGAATCTGTTCAATGGAACCGATTTGGACGGTTGGAACGGAGACACCGATGGTTACACCGTCGAAGAGGGATCGCTCGTCTGTAAGAAAGGAGGAAAGTTTCTTCGCACCGATCAGGCCTTCGCCGACTTTGCATTGGAGTTTGAATTCAAGCTCGAAGAGAGTGGCAACAACGGCATCGGCATTCGTGTTCCCGAGGGCGGACACCCGGCCTCGGATGGAATGGAGATTCAGATTCTGGATCACGACGGCAGCCGATATCAGGCCGAAACCGAGATGGCAGACGGACAGAAACGCAAACTCAGTTGGTTAAAACCTTGGCAATATCACGGCTCGATCTATGGCATCACGCCGGCGAAAACGGGATACCTCAAGCCGGTCGGTCAATGGAATTCGGAAACAATCATTGCCATCGACGATCACATCATGGTGATCCTCAACGGAGCGGTGATCGTGGATACGTTTTTGGAGGGTGTCGCACCCATCGATGGCAATCAACACGCGGGCATCGATTCCAAGTCGGGCAGCATTGTCTTAGCCGGTCATAGCGATCGGGTCGAATTTCGCAAGCTTCGCATCGCGGACTACTCGCCGTCACCGGCACTCCCGAAAATCGAGACCGATAATCAACCGCCGAGTGGCTTCAATGCGTTGTTCAACGGCAAAGACCTCAGCGGATGGAAAGGGCTGGCGGACAACAACGCGAACCAGCGCCGCAAGCTATCCGGCGACGCACTGAAAACGGCACAATCGGCTGCGGACCAATCCATGATCGATCACTGGAGCGTCACCGATGGGGTTCTGACCTACGACGGCAAGGGCCAAAGTTTGTGCACAGCCAAGGACTACGGCGACTTCGAATTTTACGTCGACTGGAAAATCCCATCGGGGGCCGATTCGGGAATCTATCTTCGTGGCACGCCCCAGATCCAAATCTGGGATCCCTGGGACGCCCGCATGAAAACGGGCGAAGATTTGCCTAGCACCCCCGAGGGTTGGGTGGCCGCTTACACGAACGGTCGCAACCTCGGTTCGGGCGGACTTTGGAACAACAAACGATGGCGGAATTCGCCGACCGTTTTGGCGGACAAAAAGCCGGGCGAGTGGAACACGTTTTTGATCCGCATGGTCGGCGACAAAGTCACAATCTGGTTGAATAAAAAGCGAGTGGTGGATCGTGTCAAACTTGAAAATTATTGGGACAGCTCGGGTTTGATCCCGATCCCACGAGCCGATCAAATCGAACTCCAACACCACGGCAGCGAATTATTCTTCAAGAACCTTTCGATCCGAGAATTGCCTTATTGAGTGAGGAGTCTTTCGTCCAGAAGTCGATCACGCGAACCTTGTCCAAGACGGGTTTTAAGATTTCAACAAATGCTTGGTGCGCGGGGTGCGGAAGGTAGCTCGCCCGGCCATCTTCCGTTTCGAACGTTACCATGAAGGCGTGAGTGAAACCGTCATCGTGCTTTTCGGGACTGTTGTTGAGCCCCCATTCATAGCCCTTGATGGTATCAATCTTGGATGGCAGTGCTGAAAATGCGTCTTCGACCTTCTTGATGTCCGCGGAGGACGCTTCGTCTTTGAACTTAAAGAATACAGCGTGCTTGAGTTCTTGATCGAGATTGATGTCGGATTTCGTTCCCCAGTAATCGATCACGAACACCTCTTTCATGTGCGGCCTCAGGATGCTGCCGAATGCCGCGTGCGCGGGATGCGGCAAATACTTCTCGCCCCTGCCTCGTCGTCAAAGCTCAGTACAAAAGCGTGGGTGAAGCCGTCGTCCAGGCCTTCGGGACTATTATTGGTTCCCGACTCGAAGTCTTTGATTGAATCGATCTTAGCCGGCAATTCTTCAAAGGCTTCCACCACCTTTTGCACGTCTTCTTTGGACGATGATTCCTTGAATGAAAGGAAGACGGAATGACGAAGCATACGGGCGGCCTTTGGTTTGTCGGCAGTTTGGGGGTTATCGGAAGATTGTGTTTCGGCAGCCATCACGTTTGCTGAACTCATCAATACGGCGACCAGAGAAGCGGAAACAAGGACCAGATTGCGAACGGAACTTTTCATCGGTGCATTTCACTTGGGCAAAGAGTTAAGGCTGACGTTAACTGGTCGACTCGTACGACGGTACCACGCGACGTGCGGATTTTCAAATCGGCGATCGTGAAACGGTCCTCATCGGGCCCGCACCAGATCGGAGAGTTCGATCTTTTCCCGGCGAATCGTTGGCTCGATGTCGATTAAAAATCGGTTCGCGTCGGCGGGATAGCCCGCCGTCGGCACCAGGGTCGAACCGATCGGATGAAGTTGCCGGAAATAAAGGTTGAACGACTCCATCATTCGCTCACGCAGGTACTTCGCGTGCATCGAGGCGAGTGCCACGGGCGTGAAAGAGTCTCCTTTGACCGTGAAAGAAACGTTGATCGTCTTCCGTTGCAGTACTAGCCGATAGGTGCTTTGACATTTCGACTCGGCGACCACCGTTGGCGTCGCTCCGGCAAAGACGTGCCCGAGCACACCGCCGTAATATTGTCGTCCACCGTGGCGATCGCAAAAGATAGCGACTTCGGATTGTTGGTCCGCGTGCCGATCGAATACCGACTTTGCCAATTGGAGTGTGGACTCGGACAACAGATCAGCCTTGTTCGTGTTGGAACCATTCGCACAGGCTTGATTGAACTTTGCCGCGGTGATCACTCGCGTCTGAACGTCGATCAAGCGAATGCCGGTGGAGGTCCAACGTGACAACAATTCGGCAGTCTGCGAGGTTTTCAAAAATTCGGTCGCCGACCATTGACCGAGCCAGGGCGTGGCTTTGATTGATACGAGATCGTCGGCGGCGATCAAAGGCAAGATTTGCTGCAACGTTCGTGGATCGTGGCCACACGCGTGATGACTTGCGCTGACCACGGCATGCAGCGGAGCGAGTCCGCCGCGCGATTGGTAAACCGTCTTCGAGTCGTCCACCTTGATCTTCAACGAGCCGATTTGGCAGGGTTCACGAAGGCCGCAGAATTGGGCATCGATCGTCTCGTGATCCAAACCGTCGTCATCGATCATCCACGCCGTGGCGGCGATCACCATCGGACCCAACTTGGGCCCGTAACCGGCTTCGTCGGTGGCGATCAATAACATGGTCAAGCAACTTTTAGAAGCACGGCTCAGCGTGCCGGTACCGTACCACGTTGTGACGTTTCGTCCTGACAAACCAAGCGTTGGGCGCGGGCTTTGGTGGCGACCAGTGAAACGAACCGACCTCGTTGAACGACACGACCGTGCTGGTTTAGCAGTTGCCGAATCCATGTGACCCGTCCGGCGCGTCGACCGTGTTGGTCAATCTTTTCAATTTCAGTAGAAACTTGGACGCGATCGCCAAAAAAGATGGGCACTTCGAATTGCCAATCGGCAATTCCAACGAGTGCCAACGTTGCGACGTTGGGTCGGTCGCTGCTCAGCCCCGCCAAAACGCTCAGCCCCAACAGCCCGTGGGCGACCGGTTCGCCAAATGGCGAACCATCCGCCGCGGGAGTGTGAAGCGGATCGTGATCACCGGTTAGACTGGCAAAGTCAGCCACGTCGTCGCCGGTAATCTCCCGCCAATCGCTCATCCAGCGATCGCCGACGTGCATGTCTTCCAAATAAAGCAAGTCGTGGTCCGTAGAGATTTGCAATGCCGCCTCGAAGGTTCATTGGATTTTCCGCCCGACTGATGCCCCCGAATGTGCGATTCAATTCAGTCCTGTGCGGTGACTATAATCATGGCCGCTGTGTCCAGAAATCAACAGTCCGCTTTGCAAGTTCGCGGTAAAAAAGACACGTCCGACTCGATGCCTGTGCTGATTGGGTCGGGTTTTCCCTCGTCATTTAGCCTAAACTGCCATCCGGGTTGTCTACGGCGACGAATCAGTTGCGGTCCGCGAACTCATTTCGAACTGAACCAAACCTCTCCTTTTCCATTTTGGATTCCCTCATGATTGCACTGCCGATGTCTGCACGCCGATCTTCGTCGCAGCGACACTTCCGAAGCGTCCCACGACCGATGTGTCATTTGATCGTTATTTTGATCGGAAGCTGCGTGAGTTTGGTGTGTTGCCGATCGGCGGAGGCGCAGTCCGCGATCATTCAACCGCCGCGAGATGGATCCTCGGATGTTCGTTTTTCGCCGCGGATGCTCGCGTTGGACGCCAACGAAGGGATTGCCTCGGGCGACATTGATGGTGATGGTCACACCGATCTGGTCGCCGGGCGAAATTGGTTTCGGGGTGGCGACGCGAACACGGGCGGAAATTGGGAACCGCGTCCGGTCCGCTCGATCGACGATTGGAATGGCTATGTCGAGAGCAATGGTGACTACTTGTTTGACGTCGATGGTGATGGACGGCTCGACGTGATCGCGGGTTCGTTCCTGCCGACCGAAGTGCATTGGTACAAGAACCCCGGGGACGAATCATTGCGTTTGGGAAAGACGTGGCCCAAGCACTTGCTGGTTGATACGGGCAACTCCGCCAATGAAGGCCAAATCTTGCAAGACATCGACGGCGACGGACGAGCCGAATGGATTGTCAACAGCTGGAAGAATGACGTTCCGATGGTGGTTTGGCGGCTAGTCGATCGGCCGTCGCCCCACAACGAGCGAGGCGGAGCGATCGTCGACATGGTTCCTCATACGCTTGGTGAGAAAGCCAACGGGCATGGCGTCGCGGTAGGTGATTTGAACGGGGATGGACATCTCGATGTGTTGGTCGGACAAGGGTGGTATGAGCAACCCGTCAGCGAGCCATGGTCGAAGCCTTGGACGTTTCACGCCGATTGGAATCTGCACTCTTCACTTCCAATGTTGGTGGTCGATTTGGATGAAGATGGGGACGGTGATTTGATCTACGGCAATGGTCATGACTTTGGATTGTTTTGGTGGCAGAACGAAGGTGCCGATTCCGAAGGGGAAATTTCCTGGACCAAGCACGAGATCGACAACTCTTTCAGCCAACCGCACTCGCTCGCTTGGGCCGATATTACCGGAGACGGCAAGCCGGAACTCATCACTGGCAAGCGATACTTCGCCCACAATGGCGGCGACCCGGGCGGCAAGGACATGCCATGCCTGTACTACTACCAATGGAATGCGGACGCGAAAGAGTTCACCCGTCACACCATTGATGAAGGTCACGTCGGTACCGGCCTGCAAATCGTGGCCGAAGATTTAAACGGTGACGCGAAAGTGGATTTGGCGGTGGCTGGCAAAAGCGGCACGTACCTGTTGATAGCCCAGTGAATGCACCGGAGGAGGAACCGCCGCATCGGTCGGACGATTCGTTGAATGAGTTCACCCGCGAGCCGGCAATGATCACGATCCGCGCCGCCCAGGATGAAGTGGACCAGTGGATCCGCTCGTTCGGCGTGCGCTACTTCGACGAAATGACCAATCTGGCACAACTCGTGGAGGAGGTTGGTGAGGTTGCGAGAATTTTGTCGCGGACCTGTGGCGAACAATCTTCTAAACCTGGCGAATCACCCGGCGACTTGTCAGACGAGCTCGCCGACGTGATGTTTGTGGTGATCTGTTTGGCGAATCAATCAGGCATTGATCTGACCGACGCGCTGCGCCGAAACTTGGATAAGAAAACAAGACGTGACGCCTCGCGGCATCAATCCAATTCGAAACTAAAGTGATCGCCTCGCCGCCACTTGGTGCCCGTGCAATCGTTTTATCAGCCGCATCGCGTTAGCGACCGGTTCTCTCGCTAAATTGCCGAGAAATGGTAAGAACCGTGAGCTAACGCTCGGCCGCTGACAAGATCCAAAAACTTGTGCGGATGTGCTTGAGATGTAAAATCGCAAATCGCATTAGCGGGGACGGCTGCACCGGAGTCTCTGATTCTCGGTGACATCTCCGGCGAGCGCGGCCATCGTTCGCGGTGCCAGTCCCGCCGCGACGAACAACCGATTCATCCCGAGCATCAATTGATGCCAAGCATCAATCGCCTCGGGCGTGCCGACGACCATCGCATCCGTACGGTCAAACCCCTTCTCACTGATGTTCAACGTAGGTTCCAGGTGAAGCAGCGCTTCGATCATCAGATGATCGCGACAATCTTGCTTGCTCAATGCTGAATCGTCGTAGATCCATGAGTGAACTCGCAAGGTTTTGTCGATTGCTGAGATCATCGCTTGGCGGACTGTGTCGGCAACCAAAATGACTTCGAGCGGACCACATTGAACGTAAAACTTTGCCATCGGATTTCTCCTCCGTGAAGGGCGATTGCGGCGCCCCGTGGATCACGGCAGGATCCCAATGCGGGGCGACATGAGGATGATCGCCCGGCGGTGTGACACGTCTGGTCATTCCACAGGCAACGGCTCTCCGTCGGGCTGTGTGGCCGGATCAATCACCGCATCGGATTCTGCTGTGTCACCGAACTTGAACATCAAGAGCTCCGGCCCGATCTGTGCCAAGATTCGTTGCAATGGGGTTTGCACCGTCAAACGAGTTTCCAATTCGTTGTTGCTCGGCATGATCGGTTTACCCAATCGTTCCGCCAGTTCCTCGCCGGTTCGAACATCCAATCCGAGCACGTCGAGGTACTTTCGACGGCTTTGCACCGAGTACGTGAACGGACTCCGCGTCAACAACAAGATTGGCGTTGCGTCGGCCTGTGTCAGAGTGCATCCCCAAGGTTTGTCGAATTCCATGCCCCAGCGCATCGATCCGTCGATCAACGACACGGCGTAAACGCCATGAACGGTTTGGTGTGCGGCGCCATCGGCGGTCTGCAATTGCTCCACCGATTGACTTAGTGGTCGATCCACACGACGCTTCGGCAGAAAGAAGATCTGGTCGTCGAGCACCATCGCATGCAACCCTTGCAGGTCATCAAACGCCGCCAACTTAGGTCGTCCGATCTCACGTCCGCTTGCCAAATCCCAAACCATCGATTCGCCGCTGGTAAGCAACATCACTAGAAAACGGCCATCGACAATCTGTCCCTGGGCCGCCAAACCATGTTCGACACTCGGGTTGCTCGACGGTGTTTCTTGACTCAAAAGCACTTCATCGGTCAAGGCGTTGACAAGCGTCAATTCGTAACTATTTTGGTCACCCAATTTTCGATAAGCCAATACGTTCGCACCGATCGATTCCCAAACTTCGCCGTATTTCCAAGGTTTGGTTTCGAGTTTGCGTCCGTCATGCAGGTCAAAGAAAACTTGCTCGCGTGTTGCCGGCGAAACCACTGCCGCCCGATGACCATCGCTGACCAGGACGCCGCTCTTGGGTGCGGATGAGTTTCTCCACATCGCATCTTTGGTGATCAAGTCGACAGCCATCAAGTCACCACCCTGCAGCATCAGCACGCGATCGCCCAGCACCGGACCGAGCGAAAATTCGGGGATCACCTCGGACGCCGCTTGTGCGTTGATGTTGTAGTGAATCACCTGGTCGCCAAACGGAGTGGGTACCCCGCGACGATTCGCAATCGGACCACCATCGGCCGAAAGGCTGCGTTGCCAACGAACCGTCTCGCCATCGTTAGACACGACGTGGAAAAGATCGACCATCGTTAAACCGGTTGGCGTCAAAACGACCATCGCGCCACCGGTGATCAGAGACTGTTTGTCGACCTCGTCGCTTTGACGATTGAACTCCACCGGCAGGGGCCGAGTCATCCCAAAGGGATCCCGCAACGACATCGGGTTGGCCGCATCGGTAATCAACTGCCAGCCATCGAATTGACGACCCGCTAAAACTTGCGTTTTCGAGACTCGTGGGGAATTGCCGACCAGTGGTGTCCTATTCTGCGGCGCATCCCACGTCAACGAAAGCGTTTCGGGCCACTGCACTTTAACGGTGTTGTTTCTTGCCGCCACGCGAACCGCTTCCGCATCGTCCTTCGCACTTGAACTCACATCCTCATCCGGCAACTCATTGAGCACCTGCAAAACGGACAAAGCGTCTTTTCCAAATTCGGCTTGAGCGTACAGACTCGCAAGTCGAACCAATTCGTTCGCGTCCCATGTCGCCAGCTCGCTTGGCGTGGGCACGCGTGTGCCGAGCAGTGTCCGCTCCCATTGCAAGTAATCCCCGGCCGCGCGGTGTCGGTTTACCAATTCGTCGGTCACGGGCGCGAACCCATCAAAGGCACGGAAATGGTGGGCCAGTCGTACGAGTGTCGCGGTCGATGATTCGATCTGGGACTTTGCCGCCTCGGCCATCATGCCATTGATCCGGGTGAGCTCCTCGGGAGTCGCACCGCCGACAATTTCATGAGATCGGGCCGCCAAGAAATGATCCAGTTTGCATTGCCGCGTCGGGTCGTTGATGACTTGATTTGAAACCGTTTCAAGCATCGATTCGCGGATCAACAGCGATGAGAACTCGATCAACCGCTCTGCGGCGTCGACGTAATCTTTCTGGGCCATCGCCGACCGAACTCTCAACGACAGCAATTCCGCTCGTTGGGCAGGTTGGTCAATCAACTCCTCGAGTGATTCCACGACGCCGGGATCCACCTCGGCTTCGGCACGCAATAGCCCCAGCATTGCTGAGACGCTCAACATTTGCACTTCGTCATTGTCGGGTTGCATTTCACGAGCTCGGTTCAAGATCGTCAGCGCTTCTTCGCGATTGTCACGTTGCAGCAACAATTCAGACTTTCGGACCATGGCGTCGAAGTCGTCTGGGTTGGATTCTAAAATTCGGTTCACCATCGGTTCGAGGGTCGTTTCGCCGAATGCGACTGACACCGATGTCGGACCTTGAACGATGACCTCTCCACCCACCGCGACCAAGTTCCCAAGTGGGTAACGCGTGCTGCGACGAGCGATCACTGACCCGTCCTCTAATGAAATTTGGACCAATTGGTTGGTGGTCGTTGGGATCAAGTAGTCATCTTTACCGAACATTCCCCGGCCGGCGATCTGTTGACCGGCCGTCATGATCTCGCGTGCCGTCCAGACTGCTGCGCCGTTGTCTTCCAAACTGAAAGCGTGAACCTGGTTGCCACCGACGACAAAAAATCGACCGTCGCGAATACCCGCCAAATATCGCATTTGGACGCGCGATTTTTCGGTAAACAACGGGTTGCCCGTCAATAGATCGAAACCGAACAAGCGGTCCGCTTCGATCGGGGTGACCAACACCGCCTGGCCATCGGCGATCGCGGTTCCGGTGTCCCATCGCTGCATCAACTGGCCCGCGTCGAGACCCGCGCCACGTCCATTGATCGATCGGATCATTTCGGTGTTTCGCTCGTAAGTTGTCCCCCACCGGAGCATTCGATCGGCTAAGTCGATCGCGACCGTAGCTCCCGCACCCGTCGGACAAATCAAAACGCCTTCGTGATACGTTGGCATCGCACCGGCCACCCGACGAATCGGGTCGGTATCAATCCCGCCGGATTCGACGGCGATCAGATGTTGACGCCACAATTCAGCACCCGTCGCCGGGTCGAGGCATGACAAATTGATGTCGCCCGCGATCTCGACCATCACATACAAACGCCCATCAATGGGCAACGGCGGTCCCAGGAAAAACGCGTCGGACAAGGGCGACTCCTCGTCGGCCCCGGCGCCCAATCGCCACAGCAATTTTCCCTCGGTCGCGATCTCTAAAGCGACCAACGTATTCGTGCTGGTGTCGGCCTGACGCGTGCCGCGAAGGTTGATCATGGGACTAAACGCCATCATCTCAACCTCGCCGAGATCATCCAACATGAAAGCCCGCTCTCCGTCGCTGGTCACTTGCCCATACGGAACGTCATTCCAAACACGTTGCGTCAACAAACCATTTGCGCTTTCTTCGTCGGATAATTCATCGAACGCCAAATCTTCGTTTTCAACGGTTTCGAAAGCTGATTGCCAGGGATACGTCCACAAACGCTTGCCCGTGCGATAATCGACACCCACTAATCGTTCGGTCGTTCGCATCAATAACTGATCACCCACGCGGAGCGGCGTCCACGTCGGCGGCGGCAACTTGCCACTGGTACTCAACTCGTCCGCGATGTCGCTCAGCGTTCGCTCCTGGCGTGGACTCGACGTCGTGCTCAACCTCCAACGCAGATTGGTGAGCGGTATCTGACCCGCCGAACCACCGTTACGACTCGGTGTGCCGCCAAACATCGGATATTGAGATGAGTCCTCCGATGCAAAGTCTTGAATCGGATCAGAGAATTTTGAGAGCCACTCGGCTTGCTCGCTCGCCGACGGGATGGTGGCCGGTTTTGCATCGATCGAAATGTCGCCGATTGCCATCGTCTGCAGCGGACGTCCCGCTTGGCGGCAGGCCGAAGCATGCAGCACCGCGACGCCAGGCCCGAGCTGGTCCACCGCGCGCTCGACCGATACCACATCGTCCAACAAGATCGACGCCGTCATGGGATGCCCCTCATACATTTCGTGCTGCGCCAACAACCACGACGCAAGGTATCCCGAGCTGGTGTGAAAGTATTGCCGTCGGACTTGGCGAACTTTCTCCCAGTCTCGCGTTTGACTGGCTTCAGATAACATTTTCTTCGCCACCGCGCCGTACCGAAGTTCATAAGTCTCTGTTGCCTTAACAGGCAACTTGCCGATCATTTCGCGGGCCGAACGCAGCAGGCTGGTCTGCGCCACGCCCCGACTCGCAAATCCTCAGTGCCGAGGAAGAAGTCTTGTCCCGATAAGTCGGATTCGTCGAATTGCTGGACATCGCGCGCGAGCAGGTCCCCCAAAACGACCACCGCATCGCTGTACCGTTCGTCCAACAGCGCCCGCTCGGCGTCCTTCAATTGCTGCTCGATGGCACGCGGCGGTTCGATGAACCGTCCCGGCTGGGCGCCGGACATCGGCCTCAAAAATCCTTGAGCCGCCGCGTCAGCGGAAAATGTGAAAATTGCCAGAATGGCCCACGTCGTGACGCCCGTGATCAACCCCATGCGATGAACTCGAACGGGAATGCAACGAGAGGGATGGTCCGAACACCGGGACAAGATGGATACCACGCTAGAGCCTATGCTAGAAGAAACGGCCAGAACCCTCGCATTGTACAGCGACAATGAAGTTGAAAATAGCGAGACCTCCGTTATCGGTCGCGTCCGCTAAAGCCAAAAGAAGTCGTGGCGCTGGGGTCGCGGGTGCAGACCCGCTGGATCAAACGAAATGACCGGCGATGTCTTCGAACACTTGGTCCGGCGAACGCATCGCGTCCACCGCTCGAACCAAATTTCGGCCGCCATAATAACTTAGCACGGCGCCGTTCGAGTATAAAACACTCTCAGGCGAGCCGAGATGGTCTCGGCATTGTCATCCGCGCGATCTTCAAGCTTTGATCGCTTCAGCAAGCGAGAGATCAATTCTTCTTGCTGGGCCATCAGATTGACGACCAGATCGACTCGGCCAACCTTTTCTGCGAAGTACTCATCCAGCATCTTTGCCTGGTTGACGGTGCGGGGAAAACCATCAAACAAGCATCCGTTGGCACAATCAGGGAGTGACAACCGCTTAATGACCATTCGCATCACCAAGTAGTCGGGCGCCAAACGCCCTCCGTCGATGTAGCTAGCCACCACTCGACCAAGCGCCGATTGATTGCGAGTCTCACGCAACATCTCACCGGTCGACAAATGCGGGATCTCGAGATGCTCGGTCAACCGCTTGCATTGGGTCCCTTTCCCGGCACCGGGTGGACCAATGAAAATGATTCGCATCAACCCGCCCTCGGTCAGTGATTAAACGACGGGTGCCACACCACCACCGGCACCTTCGAGCAACCCGCGGTAGTTTCGCATCACCAAGTGACTGTCGATCTTTTGAACTAAGTCAAACGCGACGCTGACCGCGATCAACAAACCTGTACCACCATAGAACCCAGCGATCGAATAGGGCACGCCAAGCGAACCGTAAACGATCGTCGGCACAATGGCCACGATCGATAGGAAGGCCGCTCCGACATAGGTGATCCGCACCATCACCTTCTCGAGATAGTCGGTCGTTCGTTTGCCCGGGCGGTATCCGGGAATGAACGTCCCACTGTCACGCAAGTTGTCTGACATCTCCTTCGGATTGAAGGTGATCGCCGTCCAGAAGTAACAGAAGAAGAAAATCAAGACGACGTAAAACAAGTTGAAGACAAACGAACCCTGGTCGTTGAGAGTCAAACCGATCAGGTTGAGGGGTTTGAACAATACACTTTCGCTCCCTACAAAGCTGGCCAAGCCACCCATCAACATTCCCGGGATGATCAACAAGCTGCTGGCGAAAATGATCGGCATCACTCCCGCCTGATTGATCCGCAGTGGTAAGTGTTGACGCGTGCCGCCATAGACCCGTCGACCGCGCGTGAACTTTGCGGATTGAGTCGGAATCTTTCGCTGGCCAAGTGTGATAAAGACGACACCGAAGACCACGCCGACGAACAAGACCACCAATAGGACCAAGGTTTCAATACCGATCTGACCTCGACTCAAACCGGTCAACTCAGTCTTCATGTTGCGAATCAACTCGTAAAGCGCCTTTGGCATCTGGGCCAAGATGCCGGCCATGATCAACAAGCTGATTCCGTTGCCGATGCCGTGCTCGTCGATTTGTTCACCCAACCACATCAAGAACACCGTGCCGCAGGTCATCACCAATACGGCGACGAACTGCCATCCCCAAAACAATGAGCCGTCGCTGGCCATGAAGTTGGGATTGATATCTCCGTTGCCCGACGGGCCACCCGACATCAACATGAACCGAAGGTACATGTAGCTCTGAACCACGCAAATCAACACCGTCAAATAGCGAGTGTATTCGTTGAGCTTCTTACGACCGGCTTCGCCTTCCTTCTTCAGATCCTCAAGCGGTTTGTAGACGCTGCCGAGCAATTGGAAGATGATCGACGCGGAAATGTATGGCATGATCCCGAGACCAAAGATCGTAGCCTCACGCAGATCGCTGGCAGCAAACAACGTGATCTTCTCAAAGAACTCTGAGGCGGTGCCACCCGCATCACCGATGTTCGTCGCGATCATCGGCAAGGGGATGTGGAAACCGATCCGATAGATTGCCAACAATCCGATTGTCAGCATGATCTTCTTGCGAAGCTCAGGTATCGAAAAAATGATTCGCAGCTTCTCAAACATGCGTCCGGTCCGTCTCAAAATCTTGGGCGACGTGGAACGAGTCTTTCACGTCGGCGGTAAACTGGTTGTGTGGATTTCGGCGAAGTTTACAGTTAATTGGCACTCATGGCGATAGCGCACCCACCGATTCCCCAAGGATACCAACAAGCAAATTTCATCCGCCCTCGAGCGATCCTAGAGGCCCTGCGACTCCGCTCGCACGGATTGCTTCCATGTGTTCCAACTGGCTTTGCCAGCTCACATCCGTGCAACCCTCGTGGCCCTGCGACTCCGCTCGCAGGGAATGCTCCCATGAGTTTCAACCGGCTTAGCCCATTCACATCCGTGCAACCCTCGTGGCCCTGCGACTCCGCTCGCAGGGAATGCTCCCATGAGTTTCAACTGGCTTTGCCCGTTCACATCCGTGCGAGCGGAGTCGCAGGTCCACCAGGGTTGCCCAAAGCGATGCAGGTGATGCGTCGCCACGCGGGCATGAAAAAACCTCCCTTTGACCGAAGTCAAAGGGAGGTTTAAAAATCTGGCAATATCTACTTTCGCACTGGTAGGCACTATCATCGACTCACAAAGCTTGACTACTGTGTTCGGGATGGGAACAGGTATAACCTTTGCGATATGGTCGCCAGAAAGCCATCCACACGGGTATTTCACCGTGTGAATGACATGTTGTTTGGTAGTTGTCGAATCATCGTTTGAGCGACGATTCGTCTATATAATTAGCGGTTGCATTCTTCTTGAAGCTGACCTGAACTTCTTCATCTTCGCTACGTTTGAGTTCAGACCACGAATTCCAACAGTACCTCAGCTTTCGCCGAGGGTGAGTGCGGGATATCGATGGCCAAACCTTCGTCCATTAGTACTGGTTAGCTTAACTCGTTACCGAGCTTACACGTCCAGCCTATCAACCAAGTCGTCTTCTTGGGGACTCTCGTCGCAATGACTTACAAAACCTAATCTTAGAGCGGGCTTCACGCTTAGATGCTTTCAGCGTTTATCCGTTCCGTAGTTAGCTATCCAGCCGTGCCGCTAGCGCGACAACTGGTACACCAGAGCTACGTCCAACTAAATCCTCTCGTACTAAAGTTGAACCTCTTCAAGTTTTGAACGCCCACGGCAGATAGGGACCGACCTGTCTCACGACGGTCTGAACCCAGCTCACGTACCACTTTCATTGGCGAACAGCCAAACCCTTGGGAGCTTCTACACCCCCAGGATGTGATGAGCCGACATCGAGGTGCCAAACCGCATCGCCGCTGTGGACGCTCGGATGCGATAAGCCTGTTATCCCCGGAGTACCTTTTATCTGATGAGCGATAACCCTTCCATTCGGGATTACCGGATCACTAAGGCCGACTTTCGTCCCTGCTCGAGTTATATCTCTCGCAGTCAAGCACACTTCTAACTTTACTCTCTACGCCTGATTACCGACCAGGCTGAGTGTACCATTGCACTCCTCCGTTACTCTTTGGGAGGAGACCGCCCCAGTCAAACTGCCCGACTGACACTGTCCTTTGCCCCGCTTCAGGGGATCAAAGTTAGAATTAAAATATGACCAGGCTGGTATTTCAACGACGACTCCTTCGACACTAGCGTGCCGATCTCAAAGTCTCCCAGCTATCCTACACAGAACATATCTCAACCCAATATCAGCCTACAGTAAAGGTTCACGGGGTCTTTCCGTCTAACCGCGGGTATGTGGCATCTTCACCACAACTACAATTTCACCGGGTCGGTGGTTGAGACAGTGCTCAAATCGTTACGCCTTTCATGCAGGTCGGAACTTACCCGACAAGGAACTTCGCTACCTTAGGACCCTCATAGTTAGGGCCGCCGTTTACTGGGGCTTCGGTCGCGGGCTTCGCTCCGAGGAGCTAACTCTCTTCCTTAACCTACCAGCACCGGGCAGGCGTCAGTCTCTATACATCCACTTGCGTGTTAGCAGAGACCTGTGTTTTTGATAAACAGTCGTTAGAGCCGATTTTCTGTGGCCCTCCTCAGCGTGAACCAAAGAGGGCGCCCCTTATCGCGAACTTACGGGGCCATTTTGCAGAGTTCCTTAACCACCGTTCTCCCGAGCGCCTTAGAATTCTCATCTCGCCTACCTGTGTCAGTTTTAGTACGGTTAAACATGCACATAACTTAGCTGCTTTTCTTGGACGTCCTTCCAATGACTTCGAGAACTTAAACGCTCTCGAGCTTGACCTTGGCTTATGCGGGGTGATTTAGTCCCCCACACCTCAGTGTTCGCTACGGACATTTCTAGTCGTACCGCTCACTTTCCGGACGCCGTCCCAGCATCGAATGCATGCCTAGCGCAGGAATATTGACCTGCTATCCATCCCCTACGCATTTCTGCCTTGGGTAAGGTACCGGCTAACCCTGGGCGGATTTGCCTTCCCCAGGAAACCTTAGGCTTTCGGCGAACAGGATTCTCACCTGTTTTATCGTTACTCATTCCGGCATAATCACCCGATGACCCCGACACCGCTCGTTACCGTACGGCTCGTATCTGATCATCGGCGCTCTCCTACCACTGTAGATAAATCTACAATCCGCTGCTTCGGTGTACCACTTACTCCCGTTCATTATCGGCGCAGAAATGCTCGACTGGTAAGCTGTTACGCACTTTTTAAATGATGGCTGCTTCTAAGCCAACATCCCAGCTGTCACGGCACTTCAACTTCCTTAGTGACTAAGTGGTCCTTCGGGACCTTAGCAGGCGATCTGGGTTGTTTCCCTCTCGACCCTGGAGCTTATCCCCCAGGGACTGACTGCCGAGGTACGGCGACCGGTATTCGGAGTTTGGTTTAGTGGGGTACCCCGGGAAGGGCCCCCATCCAATTCAGTCTCTCTACCCCCGGTAACTAATTTACTCGACGCTATCCCTCAAGATATTTCGGAGAGAACGAGCTATCTCCTGGTTTGATTACACTTTCAGTCCTCCCCACAAGTCATCCCCTCAGTTTTCAACCTAAGTGGGTTCGGTCCTCCACGCAGTTTAACCCGCGCTTCAACCTGCTCATGGGTAGATCACACAGGTTTCGCGTCTGCAGCAAACGACCAACGCCCTATTCAGACTCGGTTTCCCTTGGGCTACGTTCCGTAAGAACTTAACCAAGCCGCTTACCACAACTCGCCGGATCATTATGCAAAAGGCACGCCGTCACCCATTTTCCAGTAAACTGGACCATAGGGCTCCGACCGCTTGTAGGCACATGGTTTCAGGTTCACATTCCTCCCCTAGCAGGGGTTCTTCTCACCGTTCACTCACGCTACTGGTTCGCTATCGGTCGTTGAAGAGTATTTAGCCTTACGGGATGGTCCCCGTCGATTCAATCCAGGTTTCACGTGACTGGACCTACTCAGGTGCTCCTACCGTGTGTGTTTATTTTCGTGTACGGGACTGTCACCCTCTGTGGTGGCCCTTTCCAAAGCCTTCCACTAACAACACACAATCAGATATTGGAGTCCTACAACCCCGGGAGGGAAACCCTCTCGGTTTGGGCTATTCCGATTTCGCTCGCCGCTACTGACGGAATCGATTTTTCTTTCTCTTCCTCTGGTTACTTAGATGTTTCAGTTCACCAGGTTGTTACTAACACACCTATGGATTCAGTGTGCAGCAGTCGGGTACCTCGGGATCATTACTTGTTTGTCAGCTCCCCCAAGATTTTCGCAGACTTCCACGCCCTTCATTCTTTCAACGCCAAGACATCCCCCATGTGCCCTTAATAGATTGGCCATCGAAATCCCGAACTCAGCTTTCGCTGGTCCGTGATCTCGTTAATCATCTATCTTAACGATATCACATGTACTCAAGCACGTTCCTTAGAGACTCGTCCGTGAAGACTCGCCAATGGTTCGCACCCGAGTTCGCACAGAATCCTGTTAGAATTCAATTGGCCAGCGATCTCTCGCCAGCCGCGCTTCTTAAAGAACTATTTTTGCTACACTTCGCTTCCCGAACCAAACCAAGCAATCCAAAGATCACTCGGACAGAGTCCGATCCGCAAAGCTTCGCAGTTGCTTCTTATTTAGATGCCAACTACCAAACAACCAAATTGTCAAATATCAGTTTTTCGCCGCCGGCTTTTGGCCTTGAAGCGAAAGTCGCTGCTCGTGAAAGCAGCCGGTCAACATCGCTTCGAAGAGCGAGGTCGGCCGGTCGATTTCCGGGTGAGCGGCGAAGGTTAGCGGGGCCAGTTGGCCGCGTCAACCGAGTCTTTGCAAGAAACTCAAATTAGTTTCTTGCGGTCTTCTCGTGAAGGTTTTGTTTCCGTCGAGGCGGGGTTTTCGCAAATCTCGCTCCCGGCCGCAAGGGCCAAGAAGCACGTTTTTTGAAAATACTTTCTCAACTTCTTTTGATTCGGTTCGCTTGTTGCACAGCCGATTCGAATCTCGCGTCGGAACCATGATTTTGACCGGCGAGCCGGGCAAAACCATGGATCCAGTGGAGGTAGACGGACTTGAACCGACGACCCTCTGCTTGCAAAGCAGATGCTCTCCCAACTGAGCTATACCCCCGTAAGTAACGTGTAGGCTATTACGTTTTGGGTTTTAGGAAAAGACCCTCCTTGAAAAGAATTCACCTAAAACCTTAACGCTGATGCCTAAAATCTTCCTGCATGGGCGTACCAGAACTCGAATCTGGGACCTCGTCGTTATCAGCGACGCGCTCTAACCAACTGAGCTATACGCCCGAACTCTTCAGTGTGCTTCGCGAGATTCCGCGAGGGACACGTGATCGGAGCGGCAGAGTTTACGGAAACTCGATTGGCTGTAAAGGGAAGTGATTCACGAAATCGGATGTTCTTTCCAAATTTCGTGTCTGACGGCCATCGGAATGCCGGTTTTGCTCAGTTTGCAGGTCGCATTTTGCCCCGAATCGTCGTATCGGCTGTTTATCTTGCGGAATCGACATTTTCTTTGCGGCCAAGGTTCGGCACAATGGCCAATTGTCGGCTGCGGACGAACCAATGATTAGAGACGATCGATCGTGGCCTCTCTCCCTCCCTCTGTTTTTGATGATGGACCTTCGTGCTGATGAGATACAACCTCTTGATGGATCATTTATGGTTGCAGCGTTTTTGTTGCCGACGTTCGGGCATCGTCGCCGCTGTCGCGGGAGTCTGTTTGTCGGGCGTAATGGCGGTTTCGGCGGGGGCTGCCACGCCGAGCGCGGCGGCGGCGCTGGGAATCAAGCCGATTCAGGCGGATGTCGATTACGAGATCGTTACCCCCGAGGTCGCGGCGCGTTGCACGGTCACCGACATCGATCGCGAGGGATGGTCCGGATGGGAGGTGGTGTCGCCCGACGGCATAATGTTGAGGCGATTTGCCGACACCAATAACGACAAAAAGGTCGATTTGTGGAGCTATTTTAAGTTCGGAGTGGAAGTTTATCGCGACGTCGACGCTGACTTCAACACAAAGGCCGACCATTATCGATGGTTGGGGACAGCTGGAACCCGCTGGGGAATCGACGAAAATGAAGATGGAAAGGTGGATCGTTGGAGCCAAATTTCGGCAGAGGAAGTTTCTGCCGAGCTGGTGGCTGCGCTGCGGGAAGCGGATTCGCAACGGTTTGCGAGACTTTTGATCAACAGCTCGGAGCTCGAATTGTTGGGTTTAGGGCCCGCGAAGACGGAATCGCTCGCGGCCAAAGCGGATCGTGCGGCAAAAGATTTTGCCGGGTTGGCCAAACGCCAATCGTCGGTGGGCCGCGACGCCAAATGGGTCCAGTTCGCTGCCTCGACGCCGGGAATCGTGCCAGTGGGCACCGACGGCTCGACCAAGGACGTGATGGTGTATGAAAACGCGGTCGCCATGTTCGAGCAAGACAAAAAAGGCGGCCAAATGATGGTTGGCACGCTCATCAAAGTCGGCGAGGCGTGGCGGCTGGTGGAATTGCCATCGGTCGGCGACGACGGCGAGCCGATCGCTCAAACGACCGGCAACTTCTTCACGCCCGGCGGATCGGCGTCGGCCAATATGGCGGGCGTCGCCGGTATCGGCGAATCGACCCAGCGTCTGGTCACCGCCTTGGAAGAGGTTGATAGCAAGCTCGCACAGGCCACCGAAAAGAGTGAAATCGCCTCGTTGCACGAGCAACGCGCCGATGTGATCGAAGACTTGGTCAAGAATGCTGAAACGCCCCAGATGAAAGATTCTTGGGTTCGTCAGTTGGTTGACACGCTCGGATTGGCGGTCCAGAGCGGATCGTACCCCGACGGCATGCAGCGAATGCGAAAGGTCGCTCCCAAGTTGGCCGCCGACGACCAATCCATCGCGTCCTACGCTGATTTCCAAGCAATCAGCACCGAGTATGTGGTGCGGGGAACGCCGGAAGCGGACTTCTCGGAGGTGCAAAAGTGGTTCCTGGAGGCGTTGACCGAATTTGTCGATCGCTATCCGGGCACTCCCGAGACAGCCTCGGCGTATCTTCAAATGGCGTTGAGCAAAGAGTTCGAAGGCAAAGAAGATGAGGCGTTAGCGTTTTACAAAAAAGTGGCAACCGCCTTCCCGGGCACTGACGCGGGCGAGAAGGCGGCCGGCGCGGCGCGGCGACTCGATTCAGTCGGTCGTCAAATCGAATTGGAGG
Organism: Pirellulaceae bacterium; assembly: GCA_963781095.1. Classification (GTDB taxonomy): domain Bacteria; phylum Planctomycetota; class Planctomycetia; order Pirellulales; family Pirellulaceae; genus Rubripirellula. Next base: position 147,951 of record CAWAEA010000007.1, on the reverse strand, counting down.
GCAACACCATTCAGGGCAAACCATTCAGCCTGGCGTCGCTTCGCGGCAAGCCTGTCGTCGTCCACTACTGGGCCACTTGGTGCGAGCCGTGCAAGCAGGACATGAAGTTGCTGCGCCGATTGCAGGCCAGCTATCAACGTGCGGGATTGCAATTGGTCGGAATCAATGTGGATGCCACGGGAGAATCGGCCGCCGCGTTCCTGAAGGAGAATCCGTTGCCGTGGGTGCAAATGTTCGAACCCGGTGGGCTTGAATCCAGCCGGCTGGCGAAAACCCTGGGCGTGCAAACGTTGCCGACCATGATGTTGATCGACTCGGACGGAAAAGTGGTTCGTCACAGCGTTCGCGCCGCCGAGTTGGACGAAGAGTTGGCCGCGATGCTGAAGAAAAAATGATGCCACTGCGACGACCGCGACCGCGGTTTGATTGACAAGTTTCTTGCGATTTGGGGTCACCATCGCTGCGGCTTGCGTTACCATTAACGCAGTTTAGCGGTGGTGGACTGATCGCTGTGAGGCGGTCCGCGGGAGGGTTCTCAAACATCCGCGCCAGGAACGAAGCAAGAAACGAGGGACGTCATGTCCAAAAGCGACAATCAGAGAGAACGGCTCAAAGCGGCTGACCGACGCCGAGCACGCCGACCATCGGGTGGAGCGGGTGAGATCGGAAGCTCCGTCGCCTGCGGCGACGAGGACTCTTCATCCGCCAACCGGATCGATGTGACCGGATTGTGCATCGCCGAAATTTTGAGGATGAACGGCAAGCAAACGTTCCGCGATTCCGATGTCGTGACCGCGGTGCGATCCTGTCTGGCTGGCGGTACGCCTCAATCACCCGCCGCGCAGACGCTGTGCCGTCGTTTCGAAGCGATCAACAAACGCGAAGAGGTGTCCGAGCGACGCTACCGCGAGGCGCTGCAGGGTTTGGTCCGCAATGCGTTGAAATATCGAGCACCCGACGACGACTTCGTGTTCATGCGTTTCTTATCCGTCTTGGCAAACTGATGCCCTGCGGTTGATTTGCATAAACTTCCGCAATCCCACGACGCCCAATCTCTCCGCCAACTCACACGACAAAATATGCGAATTTTTGCGATTGCGATTCTCTTCATTTGCGGAACGCTTGCTGATTGTGGTGCCGAAAATTGGCCGCATTGGCGAGGGAACACCGGCAATGGGACATCGAGTGTGGGATCGCCGCCCGTCGCCTGGTCCGCATCCCAAAACGTAAAATGGAAGGTCGCGATTCCCGGTTCGAGCTCCGGATCGCCGGTGGTGTGGGAAGACCGTGTGTTTGTGGTCTCCGCGATACCGACCGGCAAATCATCCGGCCGTTTGCCGGAACTCGAATTCACGACATTCTGTTTTGATCGCGACGCGGGCGATTTGCTTTGGAAAACAACCGCAGTTGTGGCCACACCTCACCAGGCGACTCACCAGACCAACGGGTTCGCTTCTGCGTCGCCATGCACCGATGGCAAACACGTCTACTCGCACTTCGGATCTCGAGGGCTGTACGCCTACACGATGGAAGGTGATTTGGTTTGGAAACGCGATGATTTCGGCAGGATGATCACCCGCAACGATTTCGGCGAAGGGTCATCACCAGTGATCGCGGGCGATAAAATTTTGGTGCCCTGGGATCACGAGGGCGATTCGTATCTTTACGCGCTCGACAAAAATTCCGGAGCAACGATCTGGAAAACGCCGCGAGATGAACCGACTTGCTGGGCGACGCCGATGGTGATCCCCTCGTCGACGGGGCCGCAAGTGATCATGAATGGTCAAACGATGGCTCGGGCATACGATCTGGAAACCGGAAAGGAGCTTTGGAATTGTGGCGGACAAACCCAGCGACCGGTCGCCTCGCCGGTCTATCGCGACGGCATCGTCTATGTGGGCAGCGGTTTTCAGGGATCGTTCCTGGCGGCCTTCAAGCCCGACAGCCGAGGTGACATCGCGGGCTCCGATGCAATCGTATGGTCGGTCAACCGCGACACGCCCGACATCGCATCTCCGTTGTTGTCGGAAAACCGGCTGTACTTTTTTAAAGCCAAAACGGGTTTGTTGACGTGTTTGAACGCCGACACGGGCAACCCCTTTTATCAAACGGTCCGGCTGCCAGGAATTCAAACCACTTACGCATCGCCGGTCGCGGCCGGGGGTCACGTGTATTTGACCGGGCGCAGCGGGACCACCGTGGTGATCGATGACGCGTCTGAATTTAAAGTTCTCTCGATCAACTCTGTCGGTGAGGGCGTGGATGCCACGCCAGCGATCGCGGACGACCAAATCTTTATCCGTGGCGAAAAACACCTGTTCTGTATCCAAGAAGGATCGAGATGAATGTTCTCCGACTCATCGCATTGTTGCTGATGGCGTCGTCCGCTTCGGCGGCCGAATCGATCACGGAAATCTCGTTTGAAATTGAGCAAGATGTTTCGGATCCGGTCCGATTGATGCCTGCGGTGACGATGTCCGGCGGACCGCAAAATCGATCCGCGACCGTCGACGCGTTCTGGGACGGCGGCAAGACTTGGCGAGCCCGCTTTCGCGTGCCCCAGTCGGGCGACTACCGCTGGAACGTCACGGCTCAATCGACCGACTCGCCCCTTCGCGATTTCGTCTCGCTCGATCTTGGCGGTGAAGTCACGGTGACCGCGGCGTCTCCGAACAACGCGATTCGAGTCTCCTCCGACAAGACGCACTTGGAAACGGTCGCGGGCGAACCCTTCTTTTGGTTGGCCGACACGGCTTGGAACGGCGTTTTGAAATCGACGGACCAGGAATGGTCGCGTTATCTGAACGTCCGGAAGTCACAGGGTTTCAACGTCGTCCAGTTCGTGTCGACACCGTGGCGAGGCGGTCGATCGACGCTCGCCCATCCGCCGTTTGAGTTTGACGGCGACCGTTTGGTATCGGCCGATCCGGTTGCGCTCGGCAAGATGGATGCCAAGATTCGCCAACTGATCGATCACGACATAGTGGCTTCGCCGATCATGTTATGGGCGCTCAATCCCGATGATCCCGGCGAAGCGCTGTCCGAAGCTGATGCGATCGTGTTGGCGAGATACTTGCTGGCCCGGTGGGGCGCTTACCGCGTCGTTTGGATGTTGGGCGGCGATGGTCGGTACCCGGACAAGGCTCGCTGGAATCGAATCGGATCCGCCGTGTTCACCGACGCCGCCCGCGACGGCTTCATGCCCCCATTGGTCACGACTCACCCGTCGGGACTCAGCTGGGTGGGGGACGATTTTGCCGATTCGGAATGGTACGACTTCCACGGCTATCAAAGTGGACACGGTGACGGCGAGAATGATTTGAGCAAGCATCTGGCGGGTCCCTGGACACGTTTTCCGTTTAACGGCAAGCCGCGTCCGGTGATCAACTTGGAACCCAACTACGAATCTCACCCGGCATACCGGTCCGGGCAACCCCACTCCGGCGGGCACGTGCGACGGGCCGCGTACTGGTCGGTGTTGTTGGGTCCGGCCGCCGGGGTCACTTATGGACACAATGCGATTTGGGTTTGGAATCACGTCGGGGGAGAGGTCGCCGAGAACCACCGATTCAAGGTCGACGCGTGGTCGGCCGGACTGGAAACACCCGGCACGGCTTCGATGACGGTGATGAAGAATTTTTTCGAGTCTGGTCCGTGGTGGGAGCTGCGTCACGCTCCCGAGGTGATCCATGGCCCGGCTGCGGGAAACGTTGACTCGGCGATCGTCGCCGCCTCGACGCCAAGCAAGAAGTGGACGGTCATCTACACTCCGGTGCAACAGGGTGTTCATGTTTCCAAGGATGCGCTTGAAGGCGAAAAGAAGATCGAGTGGATTGACCCGTCAACCGGCGATCACCACCCCGCCAAGTCGGACACTAAAGTCTTCGCGCCACCGGCGGGAGACCACGACTGGGTGTTGTCGATCCAGGCTGCCGAAGATTAGCCGATGCGACTTGTAGGATCCGTTAAACCGCGTGCCCGTCGGGCCACGCACGTCGGGTCAACACCTGTTAAACCGCGTGCCCAACGGGCCGCGCGTGTCGCGGCATCACCGGTTAAAACCGCGTGCCCAACGAACCGCGCGTGTCCATTGCTGTTCGGTGCCAATGTCAACCACTCCGTCGCACGCATCGCGCTGCGACGCCGTCACTCCGCCGTGCCCCTGTGAAACCGCAGTGCCCACGGCGCACCGTCGCGTGTCGCGTCTTTCACCTCCGTCAAGCTGCTTACCAATAGTGCCGCGAGCGGTAATTGTATTTCATGCGATGTTCACCCGCACCGTCGCATCGGGCTGCGACAACGCACTGGGTGTTGCCCGAGCGGTTTAACGTCAAATTGGCAAATGCTGACAGATCATCGCCGGCGGTGGGTGTAGGTTGATGAGCCCAAAACCTTCGTCCACGAAATCATGCCTGACCCCACCACTCGAGCCAGTCTGCTGTTGCGGATTCGCGATCCAGCCGATCGCGAGGCGTGGGAGCAATTCGCCCTTCTGTATCGGCCGATCGTTGTGAATTTGGCGCGTCACCGCGGAATGCAATCGGCCGACGCGGACGATCTGGCCCAGACGGTGTTGATCGCGATCAGCGGGGCAATCGAGCGGTTTGAACCCGATGATTCGCGGGCTAAGTTTCGGACGTACCTGCGCACCATTGCTCGACGGGCGATCATCAACGCGCTCACCCGCGTTGATCCCGATCGTGCCGGCGGTGGCACCGACGTGCTTGGCATTTTGAACGATCAACCCGCGGTCGGACCGGCGACGGCAACCGTCGACTTGGAGTACCGCCGCGAGATTTTCGCCGTGGCGGCCGAGCAAATTCGTGTCGAGTTTTCCGAGCCGACGTGGCAAGCCTTTTGGAAATCGGTGGTCGAGAACCGATCGATTGACGAGGTCGCCGCGGAAATGGGCCGATCTCGCGGAAGTATCTACACCGCACGCAGTCGTGTGATGGCTCGACTGAAACAGAAAGTTCAAGAACTCGATTGCCGAGATCAACCATGAATCCGATGAGTCAAAGTTGCCAACCTGAGCGGATCGCCGATTTCCTGGCAGGTACGTTGTCGGATGAAGATTGCGCGGCACTGGAATCGCATATGAGTCAATGCGCACGATGTGATCAACAATTAGCGGACGCCACCGCGGGACAACCTTTCTGGGACGACGTTCGCGAATTCTTAAAACCACGCGGACGAATCGTATCTGGAACGGGATCGGAGTCAGTCGACCATCGCGGCGAAGCGAATTCATCGATCGATCGCGAGTTGAAGTCGCTGCTCGATCCGACGGACGACCCACGAATGCTGGGTCGTTTTGGCGGCTACGAGGTCGCCGGCGTGATCGGTCGCGGTGGAATGGGATTGGTCTTTAAAGGGTTGGACGTCTCGCTGGACCGATACGTTGCGATCAAGGTGCTCAACCCGATTTGCGGAAGTTCGTCGGCGGCGAGAACTCGATTCGCTCGCGAGGCGAAGGCGGCCGCATCGGTCGTGCATGACAACGTGGTGCCGATCTACGGCGTCGACGAGTTCAACGGTGTCCCGTACTTGGTGATGCCTTATGTGAAGACCGAATCGCTCCAGCAGCGGATCGACCGCGAAGCGCCGCTCTCGTTGGAAACCACGCTTGAGATCGCGGCTCAGATTGCAAGAGGATTGGCCGTCGCTCATGACCAGGGATTGGTGCATCGCGACATCAAGCCGTCTAATATTTTGATGCCATCGAGTGTTTCTCGGGTTCAAATCACCGACTTCGGATTGGCTCGAACGATCGACGACGCAAGCCTGACGCAAAGCGGCGTGATCGCGGGAACGCCCCAGTACATGTCGCCCGAACAGGCTCGCGGCGACGCGGTGGATGGGCGAACGGATCAATTCAGTTTGGGAAGCGTGATCTACGCCATGTTGACGGGCCACCCGCCTTTTCGGTCTGACACGACGTACGGAACTTTGAGACGAATCATCGATGACGCCCATCGTCCTGTGGCTCAGGTGCAACCGTCAGTACCCATCTGGCTCGGTGGCATCATTGACCGTTTGCTATCGAAGGATCCGGAGGATCGATTTGTCAATACCAGCGACGTCGCTGACCATCTGGAAGATTGCTTGGCCCATCACCGACAACCTGCGACGGTTGTGCTCCCAAAACTAAAGGTCGGTTTAGGGAAGCGACGCGGCGCCGGGGGATCGTTCACCGCAAAGAGCATACTGATCAGTCTTCTGGTCGTGACGTTGTTCGCAATCGCTTCGGCGATCAGGTTGGGAGATTGGCATAATGCCGATGTCCCCAGGCGTGTCAGAATCGAGGAGTTGCCGCTGCCCCCTCTGACATTCGACGACCGCGAACTGGTTCGTATTGAGAACGAAATCGAAAGCATCGCCCGCGACTTAGGAGCGATCGATCAATGAGTCCGACGATGAGTCGAGTATTTTCCTTTTGCCCTTTGGAGTCACGAGATGAAGCGATCCATCAAGCGATATGTTACAGCAGTCATTCTTCTGACCGCTTCGACAGGGATGACGGTTGCGCGAGCCGATGAGCCCCAAGACATCGAGGCGGAGGTGCGTGAGTCTCTCGAAGTTAGCCTCGCCCGTTTGCGGGTTCGAGTTGCGAAAGTGGAGGTGGCACTCGAGCAGATCAAATCCGAACTGAAGCGACGCGAACAGTCGGTCGAAGAGATGATCACCCAACGCGTCGCCGAACTGACAAGTGGAAAAGCAGAAGACGACGAATCGGGCGATGGGTCCGCGACAAACCTATCCGCCGAGGGATGGACGGCCTGGCAGAAACAAGATTTGCAAACAGCCAAAGCTAAATTTAGGATGGCACTCGCGAAGGAACCGAACTTGGTGGCGGCGCTGCATGGGCTGGGATGGGCCGAATTAAATTCGGGCGCCGCCGAAGAGGCTTTGGCAACATTCGAAAAAACCTTGCAACTCGACCCAAAGGTCTCGGGAGCGATGAACGGAGTCGGGCAAGCTCTATCCGCTCTGGGTCGCCTGGACGACGCGGATAGAATGTTGACATACGCGACCCAAGAGTTGATCAAACAGTACGGCGAAGCACGCGTGGTCGAAGGAGGACTGACGGCCAGTTGGTCGGGGCTCGTCCGCGTTCTGCTGCGAAAAGGTGACCACCAGAAAGCGGCCGAATGGGCCAATCGATATCTGAAACACAAACCCGACGACGAAATGATGAAGTCGATGTTGGCAGAAGCCCAAACCGACGCGGCAAAGTAAACCCGTCACTCGCCGCTTTGCCGGGTAATCCTCGTGGCCGTGCGACTGTGTCCGCAGGATACTGACTGGCTCGACGTAAGAACTGCTTTGCAGTTCGAATCCTGTGAGCGGACTCGCACGTCCACGCCGGGTGCCAGTTCTACGGGGTTGCCCGATGGTCGGTGGGGGTTGCTAAACTGGTCGGCGGACGCGGGGATGCTGCGTCTGTGCCGCTTCCTCCCCCCCAAGCGTGAACCACCTGCATGAATGTCCGTTCAGAGCACGATCATCCGAATCCTGGACTGCCCAACCGCGATCCGTCGGCGCTGCGTTCCCATCGCTGGATGGCACCGGACGACTTGCGGTCGTTCGGTCACCGTTCCCGGATCAAGGGAATGGGGTTCGACGACATTGACTTTACCGACCGGCCGGTGATCGCGATTCTGAATACGTGGAGCGAGATGAACACGTGCCATTCGCACTTCCGCAACCGGGCCGAGGAAGTCCGACGCGGCATCTTGCAATCGGGCGGATTCCCGGTCGAGATTCCTGTGATGTCGCTGGGCGAGATGTTGATGAAGCCGACCACAATGCTGTACCGCAACTTGTTGGCCATGGAGGTCGAAGAAGTCTTGCGTTGCCATCCCGTCGATGCGGCGGTGCTGATGGGCGGATGCGACAAAACGGTACCCGCGATGCTGATGGGCGCGATCAGCGCGGACATTCCGTCAATCTTCTTCCCGGCCGGGCCGATGCTGCGCGGCAAATGGAAAGACGTCACGCTGGGCAGCGGAAGCGATGTATGGAAGTATTGGGATCAACGGATGGCCGGCAACCTGTGCGACTCCGATTGGAAGGGCATCGAGAACTGCATCGCCCGATCGGCCGGCACCTGCATGACGATGGGCACGGCTTCGACGATGGCCTGTGTGACCGAGGCGATGGGGTTCAGTTTACCGGGTGCCGCGTCGGTTCCCGCCGTGATGGCCGACCATTGTCGTTTGGCGACTCAGACCGGTCGCCGTGCCGTCGAAATGGCTTGGCAATCACTCAAACCGTCAACCTTCATGACGTCCGAGTCGATCGACAACGGCGTGACGACCAGCTTGGCGATCGGCGGCAGCACCAATGCGATCGTGCACTTGATCGCAATCGCCGGCCGATTGGGAATCGAATTGACGTTGGATCGATTCGACGAGCTGTCACGGATTACCCCGGTGCTTGCCGACATCCGACCGAGTGGCCGTTTTTTGATGGAAGACTTCAACGAAGCCGGTGGCTTGCCAGCACTGTTGTCTCAAATGACGGATCTGTTGAATACCGACTGCATGACCGTCAACGGTGTGACTTTGGGTGACCAGATCCGCGGCGCCGAAGTGATCAATGACGAGGTCATTCGGAGTCGCGATAATCCCGTGTCCCCATCGGGCGGCACCTGTCTGCTAAGAGGAAATCTGGCCCCAGGCGGGTGCGTGGTCAAGGCGTTGGCGGCCGACATCCGACTCGCCAAACATCGCGGCAAGGCGATCGTGTTCGACGACTATCCATCGATGAAGGCCCAGATCCACGATCCCGACTTGGACGTCGACGAAAACAGCGTGCTGATTTTGCGTTCTGCCGGACCGGTCGGGGCGCCCGGGTTTCCCGAGTGGGGCATGCTGCCGATGCCAAGAAAATTGCTCGAAAAGGGGGTCACCGACATGGTGCGACTGAGCGACGCCAGGATGAGCGGGACGAGCTACGGCACATGCGTGCTGCATATTGCACCGGAGAGCGCCGCCGGCGGCCCGTTGGCACTGGTCAAGACCGGCGATGAGATCGAGATCAATCTACCCGAGCGAACCATCCACTGGCACGTCAGCGATGATGAGATCGAAGTTCGCCGCCGAGCAATGCCAGCCCTCAAGCCGTTGCCCGAGCGCGGATACAGCCACCTGTACGCCAAACACGTGACGCAAGCTGATCAGGGATGTGACTTTGATTTTTTGGTCGGCCGATCGCCGGGATCGGAGCCGAGCATCCACTGAGCCACACCCATCCCTCTCCGTTTATTACGCGCAAAATTTTATTACCCGAACAAGAGAAATCATGAAGACGCAGCCATTTTCCAGCGACCAACTTCGAACCTCCGTGATCGCCGTTCCGCCGCTTGCGCGTGATGCCGACTTGAAGATCAATCCCGCCGAGAACGCCAAGATCATTCGTCACATCGAAGGCGGCGGCGTGCGGTCGTTGCTCTACGGTGGCAATGCAGTCTTCTATCACGCCCGGTTGTCCGAGTTCGCGTCGCTGCTCTCGATGTTGGCGGATACGGCCGGCGATGACACCGTCGTCGTGCCATCGATCGGACCCGCGTACGGGTTGGCGATGGATCAAGTGGACGTGCTCGCAGATTTCGAATTTCCGACCGTGATGTTATTGCCGTCGCGTGACGTCGTCGATCAAGCCGGCATCGCGACGGGCGTGCGGCACATGGCCGAGAAGTTGGGCAAGCCGATCGTGCTGTACTTGAAGTTCGATCGATGGCTCGCACCTTCGATCATCAAATCGCTGGAGGCCGACGGAGTGATCTCATGGATCAAGTACGCGGTCGTGCTCGACGATCCGGCGAATGATCCTTATGCCAAGGAAGTGATGCAGGTCTTTCCCAAGGAACGGATGGTTTCGGGTATCGGCGAACAGCCGGCGATCGAGCACGTCCACGACATGGGGATGCAGGGCTTCACGAGCGGCTGCGTTTGCGTGGCTCCCGCAAAGTCGATGGAGATGATGCACGCGATCCACGCGGGCGACCTGGCGAAGGCTGAGTCGATCAAAAAGTGGTTCAGCCCTCTGGAGGATCTTCGAAACGAAATCAATCCGATTCGCGTGCTGCATCACGCTGTGGAAGCCGCAGGAATCGCCAAGACCGGTCCGCTGCTGCCGATGTTGAGCGGTCTGTCCGACGGCGAAGTCGCCAAGATTTCATCAGCCGTTCAATCAATGCTGGCGTAAACCCGGCAACCCGACATCTTTTCCACACGTCATATTCTCCGCACGCGTTTTGATCGGCCTGCAAAATGCGTCGGATTCGTAATCCAAGCCCATCAAGACTTCACGGATCGAGGGTCCAACCGCTAGCGTAGTGCGAAGTTGGTTGATGACTCTTTTTCACCGCGATGGATGCACATGACACCCGACGATTCCTACGAAGTCCCGTTTGACGAAGCCACCGCCGATCGCGCCACCTCGGTTGATGCCGAGTCCGAGATGGGCGACGACATCGACCAACCGATTAGCAAATCGCTAACCGATGAGCGGGGGGGCGACGTGCTGGATGTCCAGGTCGATTCGGATCCAGAGCAGGCCGCGGATTTCGAAGTCGATCCCGAAGTCGAAAAGGCGCGACGGGCATTCGAAACGGACGACGATGCCTATGAAGACGTCAGCGATTCCAACGGATCCGATTCCTTGAGTGGGGTCAACGACAGCGATCACGTCCAAAATGTCGATGACGACGAACAATTGGCCACTTTGGCGACGCCGTTTGTCGGCCGTTGGAACGCGTTGATCAGCACGACCAATTGGGCCAAGGGCCGCATCATCAGCGATTGGCGGGGGGCGTTGATCGCCACCGGTGTCGGGTCGGACCAATACAGTGACGAAGCGTGGGCGCGGCGAGTCGGCGGCGTCACCGCACCGCACGTCGGTCGATTGCGGCGGGTGTTCGACCACTTCGGATCGAGCTTCGAATCGTACGAAGGGCTCTACTGGAGTCACTTCCTGGCGGCGCTCGATTGGGAGGACGCGGCATTGTGGCTCGAGGGTGCGGTCCAGTCCGGTTGGAGCGTGTCGAAGATGCGTGAACAGCGTTGGCAGGCCCACGGCGCGGTCGATTCCCAACGCCCGACGGCCAGCCAGATCGTCGAGGTCGATACCGACGAGGACGTCGATCGATCAATCGTTGAAGCCGCCCAAAATCAGGACGCCAAGGGGACCCGGGAATACGGCGACGAACCGGGCACCGCGATGGGCAAGACCTACGAGGATGCCGACTTCGGTGATGAGGAAGAATTGCAATCATTGGCCGGCAACAATGAACTGCCTCATCCCGGTGGACTTGGGGTTGCACCGGAGAACGCCGAACCCATGCCGTCCGCGGTGCAACCCTTCGCCGGTCTACCCGAATTGCCGGACGATTTAACGGACGCGATCGAAATGATGAAGCTGGCGATTCTGAGGCATAAATCAGACAAATGGGCTAAAATCGACATCGACATCGTCGCCAAATATCTCGAGGCTGTCGGCGTACTGTTGCGAAGCCCCTGAGGTCGCGGTCACATCACTGAAAAGTAGTTTTCGCAGGCGAAGTCCATGTACTCGCGTTTCAGTTCGATGGGCAGGTCATTGTAGAGACAATAGTTTTTAACCTGCAGCAATAGGTCGCGTGGTTGGCACATCCGCATCGGGCGATCGACCGCCTTGTAATGCTTGTCGATCAAGTAATTGATCGAGTCGGGATCATGCGGGATTTTGACGACCTTGCACATGATTTCGAACAGTTTGCGGAAGTCGGATTCGGGTGGATTCTCGGCTTCAATTTTGTAGGGAATCCGGCGTAGAAAGGCATCATCGACAAGGTCTTTGGGTTCTAAGTTCGTGCTGAAGACCACCAGTTGGTCGAACGGGACTTGGATCTTTTTGCCCGACGCCATGTTGAGAAAGTCATAACGTTTTTCGAGCGGCACGATCCAGCGATTGAGAAGCTCGTCGACGCGCATGCGTTGACGACCAAAGTCATCGATGACGAGCGTTCCGCAATTGCTTTTCAACTGCAGCGGTGACTCGCTGATGTTACTCTCCGAATTGCTTTGGACTTCTAACATGTCCATTGTCAATTCACCACCGGCGATGATAGTCGGGCGATGAATGCGAACCCATCGTTTGTCAAAGCCGCCCACGTCAAGCAGCCCGCCGCTCGCCTCGGGCATCGCCAATTCATGGCACATCGGATCAAAGACGCGCAGCACGTCGCCGTCGATATCGATGGCGCGGAATCCAGACGTACTTCCCAAACGCTCCGGTGACTCGCTCCGCAATCGACGTTTTGCCGTTGCCGGGGAAACCGAACAAGAACATTCCGCGACCACTTGCGACCGCCGGCCCGAGTTTGTTGAGCATCGCGGGATTGATCAGCAAATCTTTGAACGCGTGGAGCAGGTCCTTCTTCTTGGGATACTGGCCCTCGATCGTTTGTCGCTTCACGCTGGCGATGTACTCCTGAAGCGGCACGGGACAGGCACCGTAGTAGGTGCAGTCCTGTTGGTATCCCCGCGCGATCGCACGGCCACTTTCGGTCAGCGTGTAGACGTAGTCGTTCGTCGACGTCGCATTTTTGTAAGCGACGTTTTGTTCGGATTTGAGTCGCGTGAGCATCGGTTCGATCATCCCGAACGGCAGCTTCACCTGGTCCGAAATGCGTCGGCCTGAGGTTTCGCCGATGTTTCGGATGAATCGATAAACGATCGCTTCCAGCAGGGTTTCGTTGACGCCCGCCGCCTCGATGCTGGTGGGTTCATTGGGTCGCCACGGTTCATCGCGAGACGGCTTGAATCCGATCGCGGACTGGGGCGGTGTCGGACGCGGGCGGGCCGGTTCGCGGTGGAGAGATTCGGACCGATCTTGTTCGGACGAGGTCGGTTCGGGTGAGTCGCAATCGTAAGCTTGCTCCGACGTCCGTATTGTCGTGGGCGG
>CAWAEA010000007.1:0-130000 GCA_963781095.1 Pirellulaceae bacterium | reverse complement strand
CCTCACTCAAAAGTTCGGGATCGTAGGTCAGCCCGGGATGGTCCTGCGCGGTTGCGTATTTTTCGACGCCGACTTGGGCGGCGTAGAGTGTTTGTTCGATCGCCTCGATGCGATCATCGGCTGTTTTGCGAGCGATCCCCTGCGGCTCCTTCTTCGCTGAGCTGCCGAACGGGTCGTAATCGTCTCCCGCGTGGGTGACCCGATCCCACCAACTCGGATAGCGTCCGAAAATGTTCGTCGCGATGCGATCGGAACGTTCCATCATGTAATCGGACACGGTGCGACCGCGTTTGAAAATCGATGTCGGAATCCACACTTGATCCCAGAACGTCTTTGATTTCACGGCCATGTAACGGACATTGGCAATCAATTCATACAGCAGCCCCAGGCTGACTTCGTTTTCGAGCATTTGCCGATAAGTGACGCCGTAGTTGAGGGACCGTTCAGCGAGGTAATTCAACTTCGGCATGATGTGTCGAACCCCTCCGATCGACCACGTTTTGCAAGTCCGGGCGACTCGTTGCTCGTTGAACAAATCGGTGAGAAGAGAATCGACGAGTTCACCTCCGATTTGAAGCACTTCGTCATCGGTCATCGGGCGGTCGATGTACGTTTCACTGTACCGAGGGAAAGTACGCTCACTGACCAAGCGGATGAACCGATCGACCTTGTCTTCGAACTTCAGTGCTAAGAAGATTCCGTGCTTGTTCGCTTTGCTCGTGATAAAGTCACGATGGATCGCGTCGATTCCGTCCACTTGGTACAGCACCACCGAGCCTTTGGTGGAGTCGAGCGTCCGACGAACTTCCAGCTTGCCGATCGTACGTCGTTTGAACAAACCGGTCGATGTATCGGAGTTGCCCGTGTCGTAACGGTGGACGATGATCCAGCGGTGCAATGGGTCGTCTTTGGAGAGCTTGCGTTGCAACTGTTTCGCTTCGGCTTCGAGCCAGGCGGGTTCGGGTTGAAAAAGAAACGTGCGCCGATTGATGGCAAATTCGTGGACCGCACCGAGCGACACATCGGCAAGATTTTGAGCGCCGCTGGTCACTCCGCCGACAACATCATGGCTACGCGCGACGTACTTGTTCCATTTAGCGACGGCGTCCAAAAATTCATGTTCGTCTTTTAGTTGACTCGATCGTTTCTCGTCGCCGACGGGGACCAGCGAGGCGGCGAGCATTTCCTCGCCGCCAATTCGCGAATCTCCGACGATGTAAAAATTGATGTCATGATCGGCTGCCGCCCGCAAAAATTGACCTTTGGCCAACTGTTTGAACGCAACTGTCGATCCGGCGGGCGTGTCGTAATAATTGTTGGGAATGATGATCGTCATTCCGGACCACTGGTCAAGCAGCGATTGATCGTGATCGACCGCCCGAACCAGATCCAAAAATCCGTAATAGGAAACGTCCCAAACATCCAAGCTGCTGCCGAAATAGTCGGCCAGCTGGGTCCACTTTTCAATTTCGACGGTCGTCGTTTTTTCGTTTGCAACCAACAAGAATCTCGCGTCATCTTCGCGAAGATATCGTTCGGAAACGCGAATGAAAGTCTTCCGGCAGTCGACCCGTCGATACTTTTCGTGTTGGTCGCTGGATCGCGGCCGTTGCAGATCCAAGTCGATCCCCAACGCAAACCCTTGATAGGGGACCGCGCTGGTGGACTCGCGGATTCCGATGCGGGTTTCGATGACGCACGTCTTCCCAGGCAGCAGCTCGCCGATCCGTTTTTCGTAGGCCTGACCCACCACATCAAACTCTGCATCTTCGGAAGTGAAGAAAATGATGTTGTTCGGTTCCAGATCGCCGCCGAGCAGTCGCACGTTCGCGCGAATCGCCCGGTACAAATACTTCTGGTCAAACGTCTCATCGCCGATGTTGGTCACACCAAAGAGGACACGGGTTGATTCCCCCGGCGCCAGGCTGTTCAAACACGTGATCGCCGTCATTTCGACCGGGAAACGAACCTGGATGTCTTCGCCATTCTCGAAGTTTCGGAACGGTCGACCGATTCCGCTCTCCATCGTGGCCAGTGGGTTGATCGGATGCCGGAGTCGGAACGACCGCTTCCGTGGCTCATCGACGACGTAGTCTGCGAGTCGCAAACCGATTCCTTTTGCATAGAAGGTGTGGATGTTCTCCGGTGCAATGGAATGTTCGATGAACAGGTCGACACCGTCACAATGCAGCCATTCATCGGACTCCAGAAAGATCCGAATTCGATAATTGGACGGCGTCGGCATCCCGCCGCAATTGCGAACGACGAGGTTGTCGATCGATACCAACGAATCGGGTTCTAGGATGGTGTATTCGCTGGCCACATCAAAAGAGACCAGTTCTAAGTCATAGGGCGAATCGTATCGCGATTGGCGTCCTTGGTCATCGACGACGAGGATGTGAAAGTGGCCGGTGCGACCGGATTTGGCATCGCGGGCGTGATAGCGCGAGGGTGCGCCGTCGCGGCCCGCCGGTCCGTTGGCCCCGCCCGGATTGGACCGCATGATCGAGCGAGTTTGGGTGCGACCTTGCGAGTCGCGATACGATCGCGACTCGGTCCAGTGATGGCTGCTGCCCCCGATCCCTCCCGGGCCTCCTCGTCCTCCCCGTCCGGCCTCACCGGCGAACCCCAGCACGCCGCCGACTTGGTTGCCTTTGACCAGCATCAACAGACCGGTATCTTGCTGGTGAACCTCGATTCGGATGTCGCCACCATCGCCGCCCTGCTCTCCGTCCGAAGGGTTTCCGGCCTCGCCCCCGTCGCCACCCCGTCCCCCATCGGATCCCGAGGAGTAGCGGGTCGCGTCTCTGCCACGATGGCCTTGACTACCCGGTCCGCCGTCGCCACCACGTCCGCCGTTGCCGCCTTTACCGCCGGTGGCCTCAATGAAGACGTAACCTTGATCATCCATGGCGACGTCGTCATGAATTTTGGTGAGCGAAGTATCGCCGCGCCGCGTCGCACCGACGATGCGAAGCGTCTGACGCGATGACCCGTAGGACAAGCTGATTTCAACGTCGCCCGCTGACTGTCCCTGCGTCGCGTCGGATGCGTCACCGCCGCGCGTCCCTGTTGTTCCCGGCGTCCCCGGCGTAGACAGGATGTTTTGACCGTCTTCCCCGTCGTGGCCTCTGCGACCTCCGACGTCGATGATGCTTAGGGTTTCCGTCTCGCCTTCGGAGGCAAAGCACCCCGCATCGGCGGCTTCGGATTCGGACTCAAACTCGTTCAAACGAATAGACATAGATGGATTACGATTCGTATTGATCGATGAGATCTTGGGGCACACGCCCCAGCCGACCGGTGGAATCGATCATCCCGAGAGTCACTGTGGCTTCGACCAGGGTGACGCCATCGCGAGTGACCGTGTAATCATGAATGATTTTCGCGGCCGTGACTTTGGCAATTCGCGTTTGAATTTCGATCTCATCATCGTAACGGGCCGGGCTGCGATAGCGACAATCGATTCGCACGACCACCACGAACTGGCCCGCCGCTTCCATGTCGCGATACCGACCACCGGACGCTCGAAGCAACTCGGTGCGACCGATTTCGAAGTACTGCAAATAGATCGAGTGGTGAACAAAACCCATGGGGTCACATTCGTCGTATCGGACTCTCAGCCGTGTTGTGTTCTCACGCATCTATTTTTGACCTTTGCGGATTGGGTTTGGCAAGGTGTGGCCGAAGGTTCCAATCGTAGCGATTTGATGGTGAGAAGACTCAGCGTGAGATCACGGTCGACTCGCACATTGTACAGGCGAACCCGTCGGTCTCGTGGCGGCCTGTTCTGCGGCGCCCTGTTCTGCGGCGCCCTGGCCGCCGCCGGGGGACCGGGCTAAATTGTGGCCATCATGAAAAATCTATTTGAACTCAGCGACGATGTCGCGGTCGTAATCGGTGGCACCGGGGAACTTGGCGGCTTGATGGCGGAGGCGCTTGGCGCGTTCGGCGCGAAGGTCGCCGTCGTCGGACGTAACGAGGACAGGGGGAACGCGCGGGCGAAAAAAATCGCCGACGCGGGTGGCCAAGCAAAGTTTTTTGCCGCCGACGGACTCTCGGCGGATTCACTTGGCGACGCCCGGGAGGCGATCAAGTCGTGGGCCGGCGCACCGGCATCAGTGTTAGTCAACGCAGCGGGCGGAAATCGTCCCGAAGCGACCATCCCGCCGGGCGGCGACGTGTGCAAATTGCCCTTGGACGCTTGGCGGGACGTCTTCGACTTGAACCTGGTCGGCGGGGCGTTATTGCCGAGCCAGATTTGCGCCCGACATGATCGCAGGCGGGGTCGGCAGCATCATCAATATTGCGTCGATGTCGGGAATGATTCCGCTCTCCCGCGTCGTTGCCTACTCGGCGGCCAAGGCCGCCGTCATCAACCTGACGCTTTGGCTCGCCCGTGAATGGGCGACCCAGGGCGTACGAGTCAACGCGATCAGTCCCGGTTTCTTTCCCGCCGAACAGAACCGCAAGCTGCTGTTCAACGATGACGGGTCGTATACCCAGCGGGGTGGTCAAATCATCGGTCACACGCCGATGGATCGATTCGGCAAACCCGACGAGTTGTCTGGCGCCGTCGTTTGGCTGGCAAGCCGCCGGGCGTCGTCGTTTGTCACCGGTCAGAATATCGCCATTGATGGCGGATTCGCTTCGGTAACGATCTAGCTTCCCAATATTGTCTTTTCTTTCAAATCTCCCTTCCAACCTTTGAATCAAAACATGAGCGGATTGAATATTCCCAGCGGCGAAAAAGCTCTCGACTTCTGCGCACTCGGTGCTCTGGTGCATCGTCTTGATCCTGGAGTGATTCCCTTTCGCACCGCCGACCATTTCGAAGTGCATGTTTCGGGCGGCGAGTACAACTGTGCCGCCAACTTGTCGTCGTGCTTCGGTTTGAAGACTGGGGTGGCCACCGCGATGGTGGACAATCCGATCGGCGAATTGATTCAACGCCAAGTTCGCGCGATGGGCGTCAAGCCGTTCTATAAGCAATTCAAGCACGACGGCGTTCGCGGTCCCAACATGGCGACCGTCTATAGCGACCGTGGTCAAGGCGTCCGCGCACCCATCGTGTTTTACAACCGTGCCAACGAAGCCGGCGCGATGCTAAAGCCGGGCGACTTTGATTGGGACAAGATTTTTGCGGACGGCGTTCGCTGGGTGCACAGCGGCGGGATTTTTGCGGCGTTGTCGGAAACCACTGCCGAAGTCGTGATCGAGATGATGGAAGCCGCCGGACGGGCTGGCGCCATTCGCTCATTCGATCTCAACTATCGGGCCAAGTTGTGGGACACGATCGGTGGACTCAAGCACGGCCAGAAAATGATTGCCAAAATTGTCGAAAATGTCGACTTGCTGGTCGGCAATGAAGAGGACCTGCAAAAGGGGCTCGGTGTCAAAGGCCCCGACGTCGAAGAGAAGTCCGACAGCAAGCTGGACCCGAAAAACTTTTTCGGCATGATCGGCGACGCGGTCAAGAAGTTCCCCAACGTCAAAGCCGTCGCGACGACGTTGAGAGAAGTCCATTCGACCAACCGCCACTCCTGGAGCGCCGTGCTGTGGCACGATGGCAAGGAATACATCGCACCGACGGCCGAGCTTGACGTGATTGACCGCATCGGCGGTGGCGACGGATTCGCATCCGGATTGATTTACGGATTGATCGACGGCTGCGCCCCCGAAGAAGCACTCAAGTTGGGATGGGCCCACGGCGCCTTGTTGACCACGTTTACGGGTGACGTCAGCCGTGCAAGCTTGGCCGAAGTCGAGGCATTTGCCGAAGGCGGCACCGCCCGCGTTCAACGCTGAGTGGCGACGTGGCGCGACGCGGCGATGCGACGCGGGGTTCGGTCGAGGGATGACCGCTTGGCGGCATCGGGTTAAGCTGGACGGACTCCTTCTTCTCGCCGTCTTTTGCGCCGCGCAAGGTAGTTTCCATGAGTGATTTGGCCGTCGGTTCTCTCGAAGTCAAACCCGCCAAACCGTTCGTCCACCTGCACTGTCACAGCCACTATTCGTTGTTGGATGGTGCCGGCGACATCGGTCGTCTTGTCAATCGTGCCGTCGATCACGGGATGAACGCGCTTGCGCTGACCGATCACGGCAATCTGCACGGTGCGCTGGAGTTTTATCGCAAAGCAAAAGCGGCGCAGATCAATCCGATCATCGGATATGAGGCGTACATCGCACCGGGCTCGCGATTTGACAAAGGTGGTGCCGGCTCCAGCAGGGATGCCAGCTATCACCTGACGCTGCTGGCAAAGAACCACACCGGTTACAAGAATCTGATCAAACTGGCCAGCGCCGCGTCGCTCGAAGGGTTCTATTTTAAACCGCGAATCGATAAAGAGATTCTCGAGCGGTACAGCGAGGGCATCGTTTGTTTGTCGGGATGCGTCAGCAGCGAATTCAGCCGCGCCGTCATGAAAGGCGTCGATACGGCCGGGGTCGAAAAAGAGGCCCGTGATGTTGCCGGTTGGTTCCAGGGCGTGTTTGGTGATCGATACTTCATCGAAATCATGAACAACGGAATCGATATCCAACGGCTGCAGCTTGAAGGTGCGGTGGAGATGTCCAAACGGATGGGCATTCCCTTGGTCGCCACCAGTGATTGTCATTATGTCAATCAAGAGGACAGCGAAGCCCAAGACATCATGTTGTGCATCAACACCGGTCGTTTCCGCACCGACACATCGCGGATGAAGTTTGAGAACGATCAGTTTTTCTTACGCAGCCCCGACCAGATGTACCAGAGTTTTCCCGGACTGGAGGAAGCCTCGCGCGGAGCCAGGAGATTGCTGATTCCGTTGACATTGATATCGAATTCAACAAGTATTTTTTTCCCAACTTCGAGTGTCCCAACGATGCCACGCCGCTGGACTATCTGCGCGAGCTTTGCGTAAAAGGATTGTTCGAACGGTACGACGGTGACTCGGAGCGTATCGTTGACGGAAAACTATCCGACGAAGTCATAGCTCGTCTCGACCGCGAACTCGACGTGATCAAAAAGCTAGGTTATCCGACTTACTTTTTGATTGTCTGGGACTTCGTCAATCACGCGCGTTCGATCGGCATTTCGGCGACGGCCCGGGGCAGCGGAGTCGGCGCCATCGTGTGCTATGCGCTGTACATGTCGCACGTGTGCCCGCTTCGCTACGACTTGCTGTTCGAGCGATTCTTGGACGAAAGTCGAACCGAGCCACCGGATATCGACATCGACTTTGAAAAAGAACGTCGGGTCGAAGTCATCGACTACGTCAAACAGCGGTATGGCAGCGAGATGGTTTGCCAGATCGGAACGTTCGGAACTTTGGCGGCGAAGGCGGCGATCAAGGACGTCGGTCGCGCGCTCGGCGTTCCGCTCGGTCGCGTCAATCAGATCACCGAAATGATCCCGGACGAGTTGAAGATCACGATCAAGAAGGCGCTCGACAAGAGCGCCGATTTGAAGATGTCCTATGAGGGTGATCCGGAAATTCGCGAGCTGTTGAACTTGGCGATGAAGATCGAGGGTCTCGCTCGCAACATCGGCACCCACGCCGCCGCCGTCGTGATCGCGGATAAGCCGTTGTCGGAGTACGTTCCGCTGACGCGAGTTCCTGGCAAGCAAGACGTCATCACCCAGTGGTCGATGAATGACGTCGAGGCGTCCGGACTGTTAAAGATGGACTTTTTGGGTCTTCGCAACCTGACGATCCTGTCGCGGACCGTGAAATTGATCGAGCAGACGACTGGCAAGGTGGTCGATCCGCTCAAATTTCCGCTCGACGATAAAGCGTCCTACGCATTGCTCCAGCGGGGTGAAACCAAGGGCGTCTTCCAATTGGAATCGGGCGGCATCCGAGACCTTTTGTGCCGAATGAAACCCGACACCTTCAATGACATCATCGCGACCGCCGCGCTCTATCGCCCCGGCCCGCTTGAAGGTGGCATGGTCGACGATTACGTCAACATCAAGCACGGCCGCCAACAACCCGAATACAAGCACCCGGTGCTGAAGGAAGTGCTCGAAGAGACCAATTCGATCATGGTCTATCAAGAACAGGTCATGCGGATCCTGAATCGGCTCGGAAAAATTCCGCTGGCAAACGCCTACACATGCATCAAGGCGATCAGCAAGAAAAAGGAGTCGCTGATCAATGCGAACCACGACGCCTTCATCGTCGGCGCCGTCGAAAATGGCCTGGCGGAAAAAGATGCCGACGACATTTGGAATTTGATCGTCAAGTTTGCGGGTTACGGGTTCAACAAATCGCACAGCACCGCCTACGCGCTGGTTGCTTATCAAACAGCCTACTTGAAGGCTCACTACCCGGTTGAGTTCATGGCGGCGTTATTATCGAGCGACATCTCGGGACGCAACTTCGTGCGCAAGGATGCGATGGTCGAACACATGGAAGATTGCGACAGGATGGAGATTGAGGTCGTTCCGCCGTGCGTGAACAAAAGTGCGGCCGACTTCTCGGTGGAAGGGAAGCAAATCTTCTTTGCCCTTTCGGCCATCAAAGGTTGCGGCGGCTCGACGGCAATTTCAATCGAAGAGGAACGTGCGAAGAATGGTCCGTTCAAGGACATCTTTGATTTTTGTGAAAGGGTTGATCCGGGGGCCTGCAACAAGAGCGCAATCTTAACCCTCATCAAAAGTGGTTCGATGGACTGCTTTGAAGCAAAACGGAGCCAGTTGGCGACGGTGATCGAACGGGCCGTTCAAGCCGGTACGGCGGTCCAAGCGGACAAGAAGAGTGGCCAGGCCAGCCTGTTTGGTGCATTCGATGACGATGATGACGATGCCGCCGAAGCGGCGCCGGCACCGATGCCAGAAATGGAGGAGTGGCCCGAGCGTGAAAAATTGATCGCCGAAAAAGAAGTGCTCGGATTCTACCTCGACAGTCATCCGCTCGCCGAATTCGAGGCCCGGTTGTCGACCTTTCGAACGCACGTCACGGACAAACTCGCCGGAGTCAAAGATCGCGGTGAAGTGGTGCTAGGCGGAATGATCAGCAGCGTCAAAATCGCCCACACGAAAAGTCCCAAACCGGGTCAGCCGTCGAAGTATGCGAACTTTGATTTAGAAGACATGCATGGCGCGATCCGTTGCATCCTATGGCCAAGAGGGTTCGCCGACTGGGGCGACCGCGTCATCCCCGATGGGATCGTGTTGGCCCGTGGCAAGATCGACCGCCGCGGGGGCGGCGATGAAGCCAACCTGATTATCGACGAACTGATTCCGTTCAGTGATTTGGAAACACGCTACACCCATGGAATGCGAATTCGACTCGACGAAAAGGAACACAGCGGACCCACCGTGACGCGGTTGAAAGAAATTGTTCGTGGGTATCCAGGAACGCAGGAATTGCTGTTCACGATCCAATTGAATGACGGCGAATCGGTGCAATTGAAAGCCGAAAAATCACGAGTCGATATCACGCCGGAGCTGCGTGCACGGATCGACGACTTTTTGGGGGCCGGCCACTATCGGTTGCTGATGACAAAACCGCGTTAGGCAGGCCTACGAAAAACGCTGGACCATCTTTGCGGCGATCCAGGCGGGGATCAGGATCGCGACCGCATCGGCGAAGCGGCCCAGCGGCGGGCTCGTTAAAATCACAAAGCCGATCTGAACGACGAAGTAGGTGATCGCGATCACGAACAAGATCGCCAAACCGTGGTCCGAAACGCCGGGCTCGGTGCGGACACCCATGAGCACGCGTCGTGTTTCCAGGATCACGGCCAATCCGATGCCCGTTAGAAAAAGTGGGTGCATCACCACGTCCGAAACCGACGCCCACACTGCTCGCCGCGCCGCCAGTGCCAGCCATCGAACATATCTCATCGGATAGCGAGACAAAATTTCTTTGTTCATCGCCGCGATGGCGTTGTGATTTGTAATCGAATCGTGACCGTGGAGTGTCGACGCCGCCGGAGTGACGGCTTGGTAGATCCAATCATTCCATCGGCCTTCCATCGTCATGGTCGCTGCGGGATCGCCATCAACCCAATCCAGTCCGCCCGCGATTCGTTGGTCGCGGATGTGGATCGCGGCGGCCCCCAATTTGCCGGCCTCCCCATCCAGAGCGAGCAATTCATCCTCCGTGACAAGCTGGATCGTGATGCCCGCAAGATTCTGGTGTCCGAACGGTAAGACACCAAAGTCGTCCACCATCACACCGCGAAGCGTGATCCATGCCAACAACAGCATCGTGATCACGACCGGGGCGACCAACCAATTCAGGCCGCTTTTCGATCCAATGGTTGCACCGGAGCGGATGGCTGGCGAATACCGACAACAGACGCCGATCAATAACGTCCATGGGATCATCGCTAAATAGGCGGGTCGAAGTGTGATCGCAAGCGTGCACAACAGTGCGACTAAGATCGCCGACCGTCGGGACTGGTCCAATCGGACCCATCGCATCACGGCCACAGCCGCCATGACGCCGATCGATGCGGCGGGCGCATTGGTCGCAAGCGTCGAGATATGGTCCATGAACGTGCAACCGAGGGCGACGGCCAGCGCCGCGGAAATCGCTGCGATCGATGAGGTGCCCCATCGACGAAGCTCGCTCGCCAGCCACGCAGCCGATGCCGCGTGAATCGCGATCTGGATCCACGGAATTGCTGCGACCCCCAACGTCGCCAACACCGCCTTCAATAGCAACGGATAGCCAGGCATCCGAGTGCTTCGCAAAGCCGCATCGATCGAGTCCGTTGGATAGCCAAGATAGCTCGACGTGTCATCGACCCAGTGCGGTTCGAGTCGCCCGGTCGCCGCGGCAATTCCTGTCATCAACACGAATAGCCCAAGCCAGATCAAGTACGCGGTCCTTGATCGCCCGGCGGAGTGGTGGCTCTGGATCGGCTTCGTCACCGCTGGTTTGCCAGTCGCTGTTGATACTCTTCGGCAACCTCCAGCATTTCTTCAGCCGTACCGCTGGGGTTCATTGCCGGTGGATTGGGAATGTACAAACGCAACATTGCGTCGCTGAGCCCCCGCATGATCGGCTCGTCGGACTTCAAACCATCGAGCATCCGGGCGAGTTGCGATGGGCGTGGTTGGCCGCCGGTTCGGATCAACTGCATCCACTCGTCGATGTCCGAGCGAAATCCGACCGGCGTCACTTGAGTTTCGATGGACGACCATACCGGATCGTACCGAGGGTCGGTCTTGGGTAACAACGCGACCCACTGAACGATTGCCCGACGCACCGCACCCAACCGACTCGCGGCGAACGAGAACGCGTGGTCACCCGCCAATGACAGTCGCATTTGGATTAGCTTGGACAACTCACTCGATTGAAAATCCGTCAAGCGGTTGGAGGCCGCCAAACGACTGATTTGTGAGTCGATCGAGCTGGACAAATCGGTCGACTCACCGATTTGGCCCAGTGTCAATCGATCAAGTGTTGTCGGATTCGTATTGATCCAACTGGTGGAGACCAACGAAGATGAATTGATTTCGGACGCACCGCCGGGTGCCAGGCGGACTGATTCGTTGACAAACCATCCCTCATCCGTTTGCAGGGCCGCATTTTGCAATCGCACTTCGATGCCATCGGCAATCGCGTGAATCAAAACGCGCGACTCCTCTTCGCAAACGATGATGCCGAGCGACTTTTCTCCTCGTACGAGCTCGATCGTCGAAAGCTCTACGACGTTGCGTATCACGATCGCGCCCTGGCGAAGGTCGAGTCGGATGGATGCGTCGTCAACGCTGGGCATAACTGCCACAATGGTGTCCTCATCAAAAATCATTTCTCCGGTAACGACATTATCGGCGTCCGGATTGAGTTCACCCGCCGCCGCGATCGAGACCACGCCGCGCGAGAGTCTGAGCGATTGGACCGTGACCGGTCGATCGAGATTGAATTCAGAATTCACCATCACTCGGCGATACTTCGGCGGTTCCGGTTGTTGTTCAGATTCAGATTCAGATTCGGATTTTAGTTTGGGCGGTATATCTTCGGACTGATCATTTTCTGGCCGCTGTGCAGTGCTCAAGGATGGACGGACGTCGCTGGCGGCGGCGGTCGTAGACGAATGAGTGCTGACCAGACCCGCGACATCGGTCCATTTCATGGCCATCCACTTCGGGCCGGGTTGGATGTCCTTTTCCACCTTTGGCCCGGCATCGGGTGAATCGAGAGTGTCGGGAGCGGACTCGGTCGGTACTTCTGGAATCGTGGCGTTCGATGCCGTTGGAGCGGATTTGGGAGGATCCTGCTTCGAGCGAGGCATCGTGTCGGAGATCTCCGGTGAGACCTCGGATACAACTGTCTTGATTTCCGGGGCCGACTCTGACTTGTTCAACGGATCACGAATCTCCGACGGACTGCCCACCGCCGACGCGTCCAAACCGGTGCTGCGAACGAATTCGGGCGACGGTGCCTCAACGATCACTTGGGCGACCGCCGAATCAGTTTCAACAACGGGCGCTTGATTGAAATAGAAGAAGGCGGCCAGCGCAATGGCTGCGATCGCGGGCAGCATGATCCTCATTCGCAGTCGACGCGATTCGACCACGGGCTCTTGAATCATCCGGGCGATATCTTTGGAAGAGATCAATTCGACGGGGTGAGTCGCCAACAACCGCTCGGTCAAAGCATCGGGGACTTGCGCGAGTCGATCCAAGGGTGTTTGTTTTGCACGAACCGCCGCGATCAGTTCGGCGAGCACACCATTGTCGATCATTACCGCGCGGCACACCGCATCGACGCGAGCCGGGTCAAGATCACCGTCGACAAAAGCCGCGACTTGTTCGATGGGGATCACGGATACGACCGTCGACGGGTCCGGCTTTTGGCGGCGGATGTCGCGTGCGACTCGGCCGACCACTTCTCCGAGCGACAGCGAGACTGACTCACGCGTCGTCGTGGCGGCGCCGTCACGCAGGTGTTGATCAATCGTCTCTAAGATGGATTTGCGTATCATCAAGCATCATCCTCTTCCATCCAACGCCGCAGATTGGTTTCCGCTTTTCTCAGCGTCGGACCGATGCTGCCGATTGGCATTTCTAATTTTTGGCTGATTTGGGCATAGCTTTGTCCCTGCAAGTGAAACAGCGCCACGACGCTGCGTTCTTTGGGCGGCAAGCGATCGATCAGTTTTTGGATCCTACGTTGTTGGTCAGCGTTGACGATGCGTGCCACGTGGTCGTGATGACCCTCTCCGGCTTGCGAATCGGGAATGCCGGTCGCGTCACCGTGTAGCACCAGTCGGTTTCTCGCAAAGTAACGCGTTGCGCTGCGAGTCGCGATCACCGCAATGTAGGTCAAAAGCGACGACCGGCCTTGATAGGCCTTCAGCGGAGCCGATTCGTGCGCGATCAGCGCCGCAAAAACTTCGGCTGTCGCGTCATCGATTGCGGCATCGTCTTCGCCCCGACCGAAGGCGGAAGAAACATCCGCCACGCGAGCTCGGACGGTGGCTTGATAGGTGATCACAAATTTCCGCCAAGCCGCTGCTTCCCCCTCAACCACGCGATTCACGAGGGAGCGATCTTGGAGATGAGCCGCGGGGCCTGCGCAGCATTTTCGGGAGTCATCGCGCTGGACATGACACAGAACTCAAAGAAAGAAATGCAAAAAACCTTTTTGCATTCTACACCGAGCGTTCTGCGTTTGCTGGTCTGCGTTTGTTCGTCCGGGTGAAGTCGCAGTCGCTCGACTGATCTCCCCTTTTCTGGGACGAGCCAATTGCCTGGTCGGGTCCATCGACTCAGCCAACCATACGTGGCGGCCTGTTCGGGGGGGGTGTGGCTCATGGTCCGGCAAGTTTAGGGACGTTTCAGCGGTACCCGATGAGGGAGTCGTGTCGGCACAATCGTTACGATCGCGCCACTCATCCTGCCCGGTTCTTTCAGTGCTTTCGGAGGCGCGGTTCGGACAGATCTCTCTTTGAGTGGGGTATTGAGTGTGAATAGAATGAGTGGGTACATCGTATCGCGGCGACGCGTTGTAGTGGTATCGAAAAGACCTCCTATTCTGGACCATCATCTGTGAACCATCGATTTCCACTCGTCGCCGCCGGATGGTTGATTTCCCTTTGCTTTGGGTTTCCGTCATGCGGGTCGGCGTTGGCTGTGGACTCGGTGCGGCCGCAAGTCGCCTTGATCAACGAATTGGTTGAACAAGGTTGCGCGATTATGAAATCCGCACCCCGCGCCGGATGCGGACGATGCAACGTGGGCGCGTCGCGTTTATCTCGACGTGATCGGTCGCATTCCCACCGTTGATGAACTGCAGGAGTTTGCCTCGGATCGTAGTGGCGATAAACGGTCGAATTTGGTTGAGAAGTTGCTGCACGACGATCGGCACACCGAAGAATATGCCGGACACTGGGCCACGGTCTGGTCGAACCTGTTGATCGGACGTAGTGGCGGTGACGATCGTCAATCGATGGTCAGCCCCGAGGGCATGCAAAAGTATTTGCGGGATTCGTTTGCGTCGAACAAACCCTACAACACGATGGCATTTGAGTTGGTCACGGCCACGGGCAGCGGCAAGCCGGGTACCGAACACTTCAACGGAGCCACAAACTTTTTGTTGGACAAGGTGAATGGTGAAGACGCCGTCTTGGCGACCAGCAGCACGTCGCGGATTTTCTTGGGCCAACAAGTCCAGTGCACCCAATGTCACAACCACCCGTTCAATCAATGGAAACAGCAGCGATTTTGGGAGTTCAATTCGTTCTTTCGCCAGACACGTTCACTGCGACGGTTCGTCGAAAATACCGACGATATCGCCTATGGTGAATTGGTCGATCAAGACTATGCGGGTGAGTCGAATGATCCGGAAGACGCGTTAATCTTTTACGAATTGAGAAACGGGCTGACCAAGGTCGCCTACCCCGTCTTTACTGATGGAACGGAAATTGGCAAAAGCGGGTTTGTGGACGAAGTCAATCGTCGCTACGAATTGGGGCGACTGATGCTCGAGAGCGAGTATCTCGACAAGATGATCGTCAATCGAATGTGGTCTTTGTTTCTGGGGTTCGGCTTCACCAAGCCGATCGACGATCTGGGACCGCACAACGTGGCATCCCATCCCGAATTGTTAGAGAAGTTGGCGGTCGAATTTCGAAAATCGAGTTATGATTTGAAGGAGTTGATCACCTGGATCACCACCAGCCGCCCGTATCAATTGTCGGCGGTGCTGAGTTCGGCGAACGAGATCGATGATCCATCGATCGGAGAGATGCCGAAGTTTTCACGCTTTTATTTGCGTCAGATGTCGGCGGAACAGCTTTACCAGTCGATGGTGACGGCGACCAACGCATCGGCGTCGGGAAGTTATGAAGACCAGGAGCGAGAGCGACGAAAGTGGTTGGAACAGTTCGTTGTTGCGTTTGGTACCGACGAGGGGGATGAAGCGACGACGTTCAACGGTTCGATTCCTCAGGCGCTGATGTTGTTCAACGGGGCCTTGACCCAGAACGCGATCAGCAAGTCCGAGGGCAGTTTCCTTGACCGGATCGCGAAAGCGGGCCGATCACCCACCGAGCGAGTCACCAATCTGTTCCAAGCCGGATTGGCAAGACGGCCGAGCAAGAACGAGTTGCAGATCGCTGCGCAATTGTTGAGGGCCCGCGAAGGTGACGAAAAAGAAATGTTGCAAGACATGTGGTGGGCCGTACTCAACAGCAACGAATTTATCATGCAACACTAGCTCGGATACTTCAAATTCCTGATCCGTTTTCTCATCCCACACTCCCTTCCGAAGAGCAGCCACTATGATTTCCACCTGGAAGACGCCTGTCGGTATGAATCGACGCCATTTCATGCAGCATCTCGCCGGATCATCGGCCGCCGCGGGCGCCGCGTTGTCGATGGGCAATGCGATTTATGCCAATGCCGACGAAATGAAGAAGAATCGCAAAAGCGCGATTTTGCTTTGGATGGGTGGCGGTCCCTCGACGATCGATATATGGGATTTGAAGGCCGGTGCACCGACCGCTGGACCTTTCAAGCCGATTTCGACAACCGGTGACATGCAAATCTGCGAGCACTTGCCATTGATGGCGCAACAGATGAAGCATTTGTCGGTGGTCCGCAGCATGTCGACCCGGGAAGCCGATCACAACCGCGGCCGATACTACATGCAAACCGGATTTGTGCCCAATCCGAATATTGAACATCCCAGCTACGGCAGCGTGATTGCGCATGAACTGATCGATCAACGGCCCGATCTCGAGATTCCTCCGTTTGTATCGATCGGAGGTGCCAGCGCCGGCCCCGGCTTCCTAGGTATGGCGTGGAGCCCGTTCTCGGTAACTAGCAACGGTCGCATCCGCAATCTCGACATGAAGCTCGATGAGACGCGTCTGATGCAGCGGATGGCCGCGCTGAACATGATCGAAACAAGCTTCGAAAAGAAGACTCGCGACTTACCCGCGACCGAGCACGCCAAGGTGCTGCGTAAAACGTTTGATTTGATGACCAGCACCCAAATGGAAGCGTTTCGGGTCGAGAAGGAACCCGAGGAGGTTCAAGAACGTTATGGTAAAGACGGATTCGGCCAAGGATGCTTGCTGGCTCGCCGATTGGTTGAAGCCGGTGTGCCGTTCGTGGAAGTCGACCTTGGCGGATGGGACAACCACAATGGGATATTCAACGTGCTAAAAGACACGAAATTGCCACAGCTCGATCGTGCGATGAGTGCGTTGACCGAAGACTTGGCCCAACGTGGTTTGCTCGAAGACACGGTCATCCTTTGGATGGGTGAGTTCGGACGAACGCCCCGGATCAACCAGGACGCCGGACGAGATCACTGGGCTCGATCGTGGTCATGCGTGGTCGGTGGAGGTGCAATCAAGGGCGGTCTGGCGGTCGGATCAACCAGCAGCGACGGGACCGCGGTGGAAACCGAGCCGTACAGCAGCGAGGACTTGATGTCGACCGTTTGTGAAGGCCTCGGAATTTCGACCGAAAAGACGTTCACCAGTAAGAACGGTCGACCGATGAAAATCGCCGGCGGTGGAAAAATCATCACTGAATTAATGGCGTGAGCGTGGTAACGTCATCGCAAGGATCGCAAAAAAATATCACTGCCCAGGATTCCGGAGACGAGCCCGCGGGTGAACATGTCGAGCTGGCGCGCCGCGGAACTCATTGCGCGGCACCAGCGTGGTGTGTGGCGATATTTGCGGATGCTCGGTTGCGATGATTCGATGGCGGACGATTTGACGCAGGAAACATTTTTGCGAGTTCTCCGGCGTGACGGCTTCGTTCAACTTAGTGAGATGGCAACCAGCAGTTACCTGCGTCGAACGGCCTACAACTTGCTAGTGTCCAGTCATCGCAAGTCCAAGCGTGTCCAAACGATGCCTGATTCGCCATTGATGGACGAGATTTGGGATCGTTGGGCTGGCAAAGATCTGTCCGGCGATCGGGCGGTGGATTCGCTCAAAGAGTGCTTGCTATCGCTGACCGACCGCGCTCGCTTGGCATTGAGAATGCGGTTCGGGAATGACGCCACCCGGATTGAAATTGCCGAAGCTCTTGATATTTCAGAACATGGCGCACGCAACCTGATGCAGCGTGCCAAGGCCCAGCTTCGCGAATGCGTCGAAGCAAAACTACAATTGAATTCAGACCCATGACCGCCTCCGACGATATCCCGTCCGATCCGAATCGAAAAAATAAAGATCTGAATCAAGATCTCAAACGCGGTCCTGTGCTCGATGGACCATCGCGTGGTGGTGCCGCTCGCCGCGACGTCATCAAGGACGGAGGCGACATTCATCACCGTGCGTTTGATTTTTTATTGACCGAAGCGATGGGTCAGTCTCAGCCACCCGATTTGACTCGCGAAATTTTGTCGCGATTGCGAAACGAATCAATCCCACACGTTGATGTTTCTACTCGATCAACGCAAACGAGGACGTCAGCATGGTGGTGGGTAATAGGTGCGGTTGCCGCATCGTTCTTGGTCGGCGTCTGGCTTCGTCGCGCACCGAATTTGCCGATCGAAATCGGGTCGGTAGCCGAACGTCCGATTGAAGATCCTTCGGAGTCTCGAGACGACCTCGCCGTTCAAAGTTCCGGTTCTCGAACGATCGATCCCGTGCAACCCGACGTCAACGGATCGGACAAGAAACCCAGTAGTGAAGACATCGCGGCGGGGCAGGGCAAGTCACGCCGTGGTATTCCGTTGCTGTTGCCGTTGAATCAAGGCGAGCAGGCCGTCGGCAACCCGCATGTTTCGGAATTAGCACAGCCCGATGCACCGGAGGTCCAAGAGCCGATCCGGCTTGCTACACGAGAGGCGGCGGAGTCGATTTCATTGGTTTCTGTTCAAACCAATAAAGAGATGCGAGGTTACTGGGACGCGATCGGGATCAAACCATCGGATGACGCGAGCGCCGATGAAGTGGCTCGACGATTAGAGGATACTTTCGGCTTTGGCTGGTCGAGCCAAGATCTTGAAAACGTCGAGTCGATCCAGGCGCATATCGCGAGCGATGCCGTAGCGGAAAAGATCGCCAATCATTGGATGAATCAGATCACCAATGGCGGAATCGGCAATGTAGAAACCGAAGCGAAAGCTGCGTTGATCCGCGAGATCGCGAAAGCCTTTGCTGGCGGCACCGCGCTGGACCGCACTTTGGCAACATGGATCGACGGCCGCTCCGAGAGTTCTTCCGCTTTTTACACCGCGATGGCGGCGGGATCGAACTCGATTGAAGACGGGGTGATGACGCGGCATTTGGCGTCGCTTGTGATGAACAAAGACCTGCGATGCATTCGTTGTCACGATGCTTACATTGAGGGTAGTGGTCGACAAGAGGATTATTGGTCTTTCGTCAGCTTGCTCGATCGCGACTTAGGTCTCACCAATAATGTTTGGTCGCTTCGAAACGATGCAGTCGATAGGCCGTTGTTTTACGCCTTGGTGGATGGGCGTCAGCGGGTGGCAACGCCATCGGTGCCCCAGGCATGGATCGCATCGGCGGGGGATCGCGGGCAATCGAATGCTCACCCGGTTGAGGCCCCAACGTTGGCCGCGTGGGCAAGTCAATTGCCTGACTCGACGATGCTGGCCGCCGGGCTGGTCAATTCGATCTGGCAAATGGTTTACGGCCAACCGCTTCGCGGACGAGTGGTGGATCCGATGAACGCACCTCACAATGAATCACTCGCGAAATTAGAAGCTCAATTGATCGATGATTTGCGTCGTTCAAACTTTGACATGGGACGAACCTTGGCGCTCGTGATCGCTTCACCCGCTGGGAACCGACAAGTCCCAAGCTCGTTGAAAAATGAATGGGTAATCGATAACGTCAAGGACCGTAACGCGGCCGAGGCTTTCGCGGCTGCGATGCCGCCGACGTCCAATCTGTCTCTCGAGCGACGTTTTGAGGAAGCGATGCGTGCTATCGGTCTAGCGATTGGGCCAGTGGAAGGCGCCGACGACAGCCCGTTGTTGGCGCAGGTGGGCGACGATGAGGGTGTCAGTAAAGATTCGGCCGGGAAAGTTAATGGCGTCCGAGTGGGAGCCCCGTCCGACAGCTTGTCGTGGGACTTCCCCGACCGTGCCGTGTCGTTGCCGGTGGAGTGGTTGGGATCGATCAAAGGCGTGGACCAACAAGTCAATCACTTAGCCTTTTTGGCGGGTTCGACCACCGTGCCCGTCGCGGTTGATGATGCCGTGAAGGCGATGGAAGCGGCAAACGTTGACGCAACAACATTGTTGAATCGTGTCTGGTGGATGGTGCGATCCAACCGTTAGAACCGGCGCGAATGAATGTCGGATCCGAGATTTCCAGCCGTCGTTTATCAATCCAATCGGCTTGTCTTACGGGTCTAAGCAAAGGTTCACCGAATCCCACTCTTTCGATGAACTGTTGTGCCTGACGATTCCACGAAATCTGAATCCAGCTTCGTTGCCGACTCACTCGCCATCGGCATGGCGGTGATGTTGATCATGACGATTGTCCAGCGCGGATTAGGGTTTGTCCGCGGCATCTGGTTTTGTCGATTGCTTGACGATGCCGTCGTGGGCCAATGGTCGATGGCTTACGACTTTATCACGATGATCACGCCGGTGATGTTGCTTGGAATCCCCGGTTCCTTGCCACGGTATGTCGAGCACTACCGCGTCCGTGGACACCTGACACCGTTGGTCCGCCGGGTCCTTTGGGTAAGCATTTCGTTGGGGACACTGTTCTTCATCGCGATCATGATCTTTCCTGAATTCTTCGGTTGGTTGGTGTTTTTAGAGCCTCAATCGATGTCATTGGTGTACAGCGTCGGTGTGGGTGTGATCGCGATTGTCGCATTCAACTTTGTCTATCAGATGGTCTCGTCGCTGCGTCAGGTTCGCGTGGCTTCGATCATGCAATTTATCCAATCAGTTGCGTTTACTCTGATCGGCATCGTTTGGTTGACGCTGGGCGGTGGCTTGACCGGATTGGTCTACGGGTTCATCGCCGCCACGATCCTGGCAACCGTGCCCGGACTGCTCTCTCTGATACGCGGTTGGGCGGGCCTACCCATCAGCAATGAAAAGTTTGATGCGGCCTCGATGTGGCGACGTTTGATGCCGTACGCGGCGGCGCTGTGGGCGATGAACTTGCTGTCCAATCTATTCGCACTCTCTGACCGATACATGATTTTGCATCTGTTGCCCGATGGTGACCTGACGACCCAGGCCGCGGTGGGGCAATACCACAGCGGTCGCATCATCCCGGTGCTGTTGACTAGCCTGGCGACGATGATCAGCGGCGTGCTGATGCCTTACTTGACTGCTGATTGGGAAGCGGGTCAGAAAGCCCAGGTGCGAGAAAGCTTGCGGCGTATTCTATTCGCGGCCTCCGCGTTATTCACCGCCGGTGCAGCCCTATCCATGGCGATGTCACCCTGGTTCTTCGAAGTCGTTTTGGAAAACCGTTACGCCGAAGGCCTGCAACTGTTACCGATGTCGTTCGTCTTTTGCATTTGGGTATCGTTGGCAACGATCGGGCAAGACTATCTATGGGTTGCGGAAAAAGGAAAGTGGGTGGCGGTGACGATCGGCGTGGCTCTGTTGGTCAATGTGTTTTTGAATTCGATTCTATTACCGATGTGGGGCCTCGAGGGCGCCGTGGTGGCGACCTTGGTAGCTAACGGCGTGATGCTTGCCTCGCTTTGGTTGGCGATGTCGCGATTCGGATTCGCCCTCGACTTGAACGTTTGGATCTTGTCGATATTGCCGGCCACCTTGTTGGCGGGTCCGTGGATCGGATTAGCCTGCGTCGTGCTTGCTTGTGTCGGAAGCGTTGAAGTTCGAGGTTGGTGCGAGGAGGGCATCGCTTATCTGAATCTACGGTGGCGTCCGCGATCAAGCAGTGCTGTGTAGTTCACGTGCTCGCCAGCCGGTGTCTCGTCCAAGCGTGTTTGGTGCGCTCACTCGCCGTCCTAGATCAACGTGCGCGGAAATCCCCAGCTGGCCGCCAAGGCGTCGGCAGCGTCTTCGGGATCGTGGATCTCACCCCACGATCCATTTCGCAAGAAAGCATGGGCCAATTCGTGCGCGATCACGTATAAACCAAACGCTTCGGCACAATCCGCCAACCGTGGTTTCAACGCCACACAACGGCTGCTTGATCCATCGGGCAGCGGCAGTGCCATGTACAATTTTGACCCGGTCTCGCGATAAAAGTTTAGCCGGATGATGCTAAACCGCGGATCCAATAGGAAGTCTTGTTGAACCTCGAAGGGAATCGACTTCAAAACTCGCAGCACCCGATCTCGCAACGGATCCTCCGGCGAAAAATCAATCACCAGATTCGAGAGTGACGGTTCGGGCGAGAGTGGATTGTTAAGCGACATCGTGACCGGTACCGGTGAGATCACGGTCGCCTTTTGATGACAAACTATCCGATTTCGGTGGCAGGTGGACCGAGGAGATTGAAATATCGGTTTGTTGGAGTGCCGCGTCTGCCAACAATAGTTTCCGTCTTCGTTGCTCGCGAATGATTGCGACGAATGAAATGATCACGTGCGTGGCACACAACCACGTCATAGCGGCAATCAACCGCCAATCAAACTTGCTGGCGATTTCACCGTCGGACCAATCCACTCCCCACGAGGCGGCGTGGGCGGCGCCGACCAAGGTACCAAAAATCGCGATCACCAACGACGAGTTCATCGCGATCCGCCGACGGTGCGGATTGAGTGAGACCACGCCGGCGAACAAAATCGGGATCCCCAACATCATCGGAATGAATTGGGCCGGATCTTTCACAACGGTTGCCGACATTCCGATCGCCGAAAGGGCGCAGAGGAGGAGGCCAAAAACGATACCGACGCGTGCCATAGTGCAGATTAAATTCTTCGCGATCAGAGCGGTGGGTGTGTCCGAGTGGTAGGACTCTCGGTCGAAATTGCGGCGATCCCTAAGATTCCATTTTCAAAACCGGCAATCGCCCCTTGCCGTCGATTTTAGCCCGAATTGATTCGGGTGTCTTGTCCACTGGTACCGGACGCTCGGCCGGTGACAAAGCGGATGACTCAAAACGACTACCTTGGCGGCTGCCGCGTCGTTCAAACTCCGCCTCCACGTCCAATCGCAACGACGATTTTTCCAGGCACCATTTTGGCTCGATCAGAAAATCGGACGGTGCATCGCCACTGATCCGCTCCACCACAACGCTGGGTGGCACACGTTCAAGAAAATCGACCACCGTTTCGACGTAAACGCTGCGGTCCATCATTTTTATTTCACCATCGAGGACTTGTTGGCCCAGCGGTGTTCCATGAACGGCGTAGAGATTGTGCAGCTTGATCGCGTCGAAACCTAGCCGACCGATTTCGGTGGCGGTCTGCATCATCATCGCGTGGGTTTCGCCGGGGATGCCCAGGATAACGTGTCCGCATATCTCAAACCCACGTCCCCGGCTGCGATCAATCGCATTGACCATGTCGTCGTGCGTGTGGGCACGGTTCATCCATTTGAGCCCCGCATTGTGGATTGTTTGCATGCCGTATTCCAGCGACACGTAGGTCTGCTTGGCCAGCTCCTGGACCAGTGCCAGCACGGATTCGGGCACGCAATCGGGCCGCGTTCCGATCGCCAGACCGACGACTTCGTCATGAAAGTCGGGTTCGTCATTCAATCCCACCGCCAACTCAAACACCTCCCGCAATTGGTCGACCGGGGCGTACGTGTTCGTGGCTGGCTGGAAATAGGCGATGAAGCCGGCGACCTTGTTGTAACGTTTGCGGACCGTGACGATGCCGCCGGTCAGTTGGTCACGAACTTGTTGCAACCGAACTCGCCGCGACGGGCTGAACGAGCGGTTATCACAAAAATTGCAACCGCCGCGGGCAACCGCGCCATCCACGTTGGGGCACGTGAACCCGGCATCAATGCTGACCCGTTGAATACGACCACCAAAACGACGACGCAACGCTCGTCCGAAGGCGTTGAGTTTTAGCCCCTCCGCGATCCATGCCTCCGCAGCGAGCGAATCGCGACAATCCAGACCGGTGGGGCGGGGAAAATCGTCAGAATTGGATCGGTCGGGCAAGAGTTTGTTTGCCAATCAGGTAATAGGGGCTGAGCAGGACGGGCGTGGGCAAGGTAAAATCGAGTTGTATTTGCGGAACACTTATTTCATTCGCTCCGCCCTCTTGGTTCCAAAAACGAGTATTTATTGTGTCATTCGAAGATCAAGAAGCTAATTATGCCGGCCCTTACGGTCAATTGACGCCGATCGGCGGCGGCGATCCGATCCCTCTGGTCAAGGATCGTTTGATGATTGGACGTCGAGGTGAAGCCGACATCCAGCTGAAATTTCCCAACGTATCAACGCAACACTGTCGAATGACGTTGGAACATGGATATTGGTTTATCAAGGATCTCAATAGCCGCAACGGAATCAAAGTGGACGACCGCTCGGCGATTCGCAAACGATTGGATCCGAACTGTAAACTGTCGATTGCCAAACACCACTATATCGTCGAATACGAGCCGCAAAAGCTGGGTGCCTACGGCCCACCGCCGGCGGATGATGACTACATGGACGAGTTGATGCGTAGCTCGTTGATGGACCGAGCCGGTTTGAGTCGTCGGGACGATGCAAAAGATCGAAAGCCCGACTCGAAGCGAAAATCATTGGATTGAGCATCCGTCGATCGTGACCCGCGGCTTAGCCGGGATAACGATCCATCAAGCAACGGTGATGAGCCCTCGCCATCGCCGCTCGGGCCGTTTGACCCGAATGCTCGGCCGTTTGTGTCATCTTTGCGAGCAGGGAGCCGTAGGCCGTGATCGGTCGCATTCCGATGTCCCACCCCGTTCTTATCAAATATTCATGACTGCGAGCGGGCTCATTGGTGGCAATCGCTTGTTCGGCCATCTGACGCCAGTGCTCGCTGACTTGATCACTGCGGCTTATCAAATCATCCGAGCAAAGCATGCGGAGATACTCCGACGATTCAATCACATCCGGAAAAGCCGTCGCCAACATCGCGACCGAGAACTTGCCAGCATGTGCCGATGTCCAGTGTGTTTGCAAGCGTATCGACTGGTCTGAAAAGACGGAACATTGGCTGCCCGATAGGAATCGCTTCTTGGCCGTCTCGCGATCACCGCGGCGAAGTGCCGCGTAACCTGAAATGTCCCACCCCCAAGCAGTCAATGGCGAAATGACGGTCACGGCGACCGCGTGCCCCTCCGCGGCGGCCCAATCTTGTTGAAACATCGCGGGAGAGTGAGTCGTTATCATCGCGGTCCGAATCGCGTCGCGAACATCAATCGGAACCGTGTCTCGATCCAGCGACCACTGGGCCAATTGGTCCGATCCGATGCGTCGGCCGAGCACTTGATCGACAGGGATCGATGTCAATGCGGACAAGTTCAATGCCGCTTGAATCAACTCACAGCGTACCGCCACCTCGGCGACGCCGTGATTGATCATTCGCGAGGCAATCTCGTCAGAGTCCGCTTCATACCCGACATCGAATAACTCAGCGATTTCGCGAGGAACGTGCTCGATTGCCCAATCAAGCCAAGGTCCCATCGTGCCGCGATGAACCGCTCCCGGCCGGACCACGAAATCGCTAGCCGGGATAGCGTGTCGGCGTCGGCGACCGGGTAGTCGAGAAACGATGGCGTCAAAAACGATCGCGTGGGGCAGATCGTT
Organism: Pirellulaceae bacterium; assembly: GCA_963781095.1. Lineage (GTDB taxonomy): Bacteria > Planctomycetota > Planctomycetia > Pirellulales > Pirellulaceae > Rubripirellula. Next base: position 104,878 of record CAWAEA010000007.1, on the reverse strand, counting down.
CCCCCACTCGATCCAATCACCACCACCGTGATACCACTGGACGATTTGTTGAAACCGGTTGTCCGAATCAACTCTTCCGCACAACCAATCACCAGCCCCGTTGGTGATCAGCGGAATCAAATCGGCGTTCATCAAGCCGGGCCAAATCGGATCCGGAGCTTCGATCAACAATGTGGCTGGTGAAACAGCATCCCGGTACTCGTGCGATCCCGGTCGACTCCAAAGCTCGGAATCAAACCAGTCGGCCAACGCCGGAGATGGCGCACAATCATAGTGATCGGCGATCAAGCCGGACCATGCCCGAGAGTTCGGCTCAGAAGATGGCTTAACGGAATCAGTCAACGGAACGTGTCGGTGAACGAAAAGATGGAAAAGGTTTTTTGATCAGCGTGGCTAGCTCGAATTGCGAGCTTGCCTCATGACGTCGACTGTGTAAAGTCGTGCCAGTTTTTGGGGTTCGATCACGCCCGAATCTGTCATTCGCGAAATGAGCAGCCGTCTCGATTCGCCATCACGAAGCTGGGTCACGATATCGGCCGCAGCCAACTGAATCGGAAGCAGCTGCATTTCTTCCGCAGCCTTTCCCACCTGGGTCAGCTTCGCGATGATTTGGCTTTTTTCCGCCGCCGCACCCGAGTCGAGCGGGGCCGTGGCAGCGGTACCGGATCCTGACCCGCAACAGAGCAAGAGCCCGTCGTAAAAATCTGCTAAAGTCCGACCGTACGGGATCTCCTCCGAACGCAGCACCGCCGTTTCGCGGTGGACTCGCGTGAGCCACTCGGCGTCACCATCCTCTGCATAAAGATGTATGCCCACCAGCGCCGTCAAGGACCGAGTTGTGATTCGGAAGCATTGGATTTTGACGAATGAAATCCATTTGGTTTGCGTACGAAGTTCGTCGCAAATCTTCCAGGCCTGCTCGAAGTCGCCGTGATAAATCGAAGTGTAAATACGACCAATTCGATCAAAGTAGTCCAAGATTTCGCCGGATCCGACTTCTTTGAGTTCGTTGACGCGATCACGTTGATGCTGCAATTCCGAATAACGGTCACGGACCAACCACGCATTCCCACCCATACCGCCAACGATGATCTGTTTTTGAAAACCGTCATTGCGGCGCGACGACTCTTCAAACATTTCCTCCGCCGTATGCGTTAGTTTTTCCCATTCTCCCAAGATCCAATTGGTCCACATTCCGGTCCATTGGACATGCAAGATTTCGAATCCTTGGGACGTTTCCACTTTTCGATAGCTTGCGATGCTCGATGCGAGCGGTGCGGCAACCCGATCCCACTGACACGCAAAGAAATAAGCGTAAGTGGTTGCGGCCCAAACATCGCCGATCGGTTTGGGGCGACCGCTTTGCTGGGCAAGGGTGAGCAAGATGTTCAGATCCGATAGCGCTTCCCTACGATGTGGTCCGTCATCGTAAGAACGAAAAACCGCACTACCGACCGCAAAGCCGACCCGTTGGTCAAAAGTTCCATGCTTGCGTGATAAACGGGCTCCCGCCAAATTCAATTCTGCCGCGTAGAGATTGTCTAGCATCGACAACGGACGCTCCAGTGCTAAGCACAGATCGATCCGGCGCTCGACCAATTGTTTGGCTTTTGAGGAACGTGTTTTCGATGACCGGGCGTGCGACTCATCTGTATCCCAAACGTGGGCATTGGACGGTTCTTGCGATGCAGATAGTCGATTGCAGGCGGACTCGTCGGAGACCTCGTGAGGCGAACGACGCACGAGATCAACTAAAGACTCGCGGTGCCATTTCAGCCTCGCGATTTCAAACAAAATCGAAATTCTGGCTGACCAAGGCGGTTTGGGACGCGGGACACGCAACCGCCGGGTGCATCGTTTAAGCGACTCGCGGACCATTTGATATCGGCCGCTGCGAAGCAACATGATCGCTGCCAGCAGCTCGCAATCCAGACGTTCGTCGTCGTCCACCAACTCCGCTAACGCCTGAAAGCACTGGGCCGCTTCGACGGGACGATCGGCTTCGCGATATCGATGTGCCGCTTGGCGAGCGTGGTACACTTTTTCTTCACCCGACAAATGCGGAACCACTTGCCAATGCCATCGTGCGGCTTCCGTTTTGGCAATTCGTCGCTCGGCGTCTTCGGCGGCCAGAATCGCATGGGAAACCGCACGTCCGGGTTGCCCGGCGGTGAACCAGTGCCCCGCGATCCGGGCGGCCAAGCTCTCGGGGTTGTCTTGACGCACCAGATACGATGCCCAAGCCGCGTGGGCTTTCTTTCTCTCCTGCTCGCTGAGACTGTCAATCCACTGGTCGGCGAGCCGATCGTGAAAAATCGAAATGCACTCGCCCCCGGTCGCTTCGTCGAGGATCAAACGCAATTGAGACAACTCGGACACAACCGAATCGACATCGTCGCCCTGGCCGGTCAATTCACCCAACTGATCCGTTGATACACGACCGCCCGCGGTGACGATGAATAGCAACGTTTGACGGGCAGCCTCGCTAAGACGTTGCAGGCGACGTTGCCAAAGCTGCTCAATCCCCGCGATCTCGGTCACGGAATTGTCTTGAGAGTTTTCAAAGTTAATCTCCGACAGCACGCCGCCTGGACGAAATTCATTCGCCAGTTCGTGCAGTCGTAATGGGCTGCCGCCGGTCAATTCCGCCAGCTCGTAGAGGGCATCTTCCGAAACCGGGATCCCCCGCCGCTCTGCCACTGATCGCAAATGCTCGACGAGGTAGGATGTCGAAATCGGATCGAGCGCAACCGTTAGATCGGCGGAAACTTGTTGGCGATCGGTGTCGGTGCGTGACACGGTGATGATGCCGAGACCCACATCGCCGCCGCTCATCTGCAAACCGTCGAGCACGTTGAGCGAGTCCTGGTCAGCCCACTGCGAATCATCAATCACAATGAACAACGGACCGATCTCGCGGATCTGCATGCTCAATCGGATCCCCGCCTCGAGCGAATTCAATCGCTCGGTAGGTGCCGAAATCGGCGTCATTTCCAAGCAACAGTTCATCACCGGTTTGAGCACCGGAAAAATACCCGACAAGACTTCGTAGCAGACCGAATCCACCTTAATCCGTTCGCGATCCGCCTTGCGGTATCGATCGGCAATCGCATCACAAATCTGTTCAAACGCTTGCATCGCGGAATCTTCGCGAAGCCGACATCGACCCCTAAATACTTGACCCCAATTCTTAGCTTCAATGGATGCGATCGCTTCGTCGAGCAAACGAGTCTTGCCGATACCCGATGGGCCCGTGATGTGCAATCGAGACACCTTGCCAGCGAAAACGCGATCGGCCCAACGCTTGATTTCATCGAGTGGAGCAGCTCGTCCGATCAAAGAATGATCGTCTGACAACGTCATCGGGGCCGGCGGCATCCCCAATCGCGATAGTCGCATCGCAGTGGGACGTTCCGATGCATCCTGGTCGAGCATTTCTCGGCACGTTTCTCCGATCGCTTCGGGCACGTGTTCGAACAAATCGTTGAGAACGCCGGAAATCAATTTGGCGTCGACGTGCCCCGTCTCATTTCGCTCGATCCCCTGCTCCGTTGAATGCCCGCCACGGCCAATGTCACCATGTTCCGAATCACCCACGACGAACTCGCGATAACTCGACTCATCGTGCGCGGCATTGCTGCGATGAGAAATCGCAACGCTTTGCATTGCCTCGAGCATCACGATGCCCAGTGCAAAAATGTCGCCTGCCGGTAAATAAATTTGTCGACAAATCACCTCGGGTGCCAAATAATGCGGCGTGCCCAAAATCACGTTACCGACGGTTGCATCAGAGCGATCGAGATCAAACGTGTTCACCAAGCCGTAATCAATGACTCGTCCGCGACCACGCTCGTCGACCATTAGATTTTGCGGCTTGATGTCACAGTGGATCAGACCGGAAGAATGCATCACGGCCAGTCCGGATGCAAAATCTCGCATCCATTCGAACAAAGTCTGGAACGCCTCGTCGCGTGGACGTCTTTCCAATTCTTGGACGGCTTTGTCGAATGTTGTGCCGTGAATCTGTTCCATCGCGAGAGCGGTGTACTCGCCGACCTTGTGAATTCGGTCGACGTACAACAGATTGGGATGTTCGATCTGCATCATTCGGCGAAACCCGATCCGATTTCGCATCAGTGCATCGACGTTGCCGAGACGCAAGATTTTTAGGGCAATATGACGGCGCGTCGTTTTGTCGAACACTCGATAGACGAATCCGCTGCTGCCGCTGCCCAGCAATTTCTCGAGCACAAACTCCCCGAACGCGTCGCCTTCTTTCCAAGGCGGCGGATCGCGGTGGACGTCGCCATGAGTCTCTTTTTCGCCTTGTCGGCGAACGGGTGTGTCGCCGTCGCTGCGGAAAAAATCAGTCATGGGAAGGCACGCTAACTGGTGGCGAAATAACCGTAGATCATCAATACCGCGATCGCCAACAAGGCGCCCACCGGTTTGGCCATTGGCCACCGTGCCATCGGTATCGGAGATTGTGATTCGTCTTCATCCGACGCCGCGCCTTCGGGAATCACGCGAGGGCTCGTTACCGCCACGATCTCCATCAAGACTACCAGACTGACAAAGACAATGCCCAAAAAGTGAAATTCGTGGAGATTGAGTTTCTCCATTGTTTCATCAAATACAAAGTATCCCAACGCGATGGCGGTAAACCCCGTCACCAGGGCCACGTTGGCGATCCACGCGGGAACACGGCGATCCAGCATTCCCACGATCACCACCGCAAAGATCGGAATAAAGTACAGCCCGTTCATTTTTTGCAAATAGCCAAAGATGCTGTCCTGGCCCGCCAACATCGGTCCCACGAACATCGCCGCGATTGCGATGATTGTCCCAAAAATACGCCCGCTTCCCACGACCGCTTTTTCGTCCGCGTCGGGCCGCACGTAGCGTTGGTAGATCCCCAAACTGAACAAGGTCGCGGTGGCGTTGAGCACGAATTGAACGAACTCAAAATCGCCCCGACCATCACGGCAGCAAAGAAACCGGTCAATTGCCACGGTAACACCTGGCGAACGAGCGCTCCGTACGCTTGATCTTTCTTCTTACTCTGCACCGCGTTGCTGATCCAGGTGTCCTCGGTCGCGCCGTCACCGAGATCCTTGATCGCGGTGGATTGGACGGCCGGATCCATCGCGGCGAATTGGTCCGATGCCTCGCTCTGCATGATGGCGACTCGATCGGCGCCGAATAACTCACCGCGGGTGTCGAGGTGGTACGCCATCATGCCGGGCAACACCAAAATCAGTGGAGCAAAAATTTTGATCCCCGCCGCCAACAAGACGCCCTTTTGACCTTCGGCCAAGGACTTCGCCGCGAACGTGCGCTGGATGATCTGTTGGTTGGTGGTCCAATAAAACATGTTGAGCAACAGCACGCCGGTGAATAGCGTCGGCCAGGGTACCGAAGATTCGGGTCCACCGAGCGAATTGAACCTCTCCGGTTCTGCGTCTCGCATCGCCGACCATCCGTCCAGCGCGTTGCCTTCACCGACCCACTTAAGTCCCAAGTAAGCAATCATCACCCCGCCCACCAATAAGCCAAATCCGTTGAGCGTGTCGCTGATCGCGACCGTTCGAAGACCCCCAAAAATGGCATAAATGGAGCCGATGATTCCGATCAACCAAATCACGATCCAAAGGATCGTGCGGTCATCTTCAATCCCCGTCAACGCGTGAAGGTCAAGGATCCCGCTCAAACCGCGTGCACCGGTGTACAAAATGATGGGCAGCAAAATCGCGGCGTAGGCGACAATGAAAATCGCATTGGTGATCGACTCCGTCACGCCGTTGTAGCGGCCGGCCAAAAATTGGGGAATCGTCGTGATGCCGCGAGCGAGATAGCGAGGCAAAAAGAAGATCGCCATCAATACCAAAGACAACCCCGCGATCACCTCCCAAGCCATGACGGCCAACCCGTCGCCAAAGGCCGCACCATTGAGCCCCACCAATTGTTCGGTCGACAAGTTGGTCAACAATAGCGAACCGGCGATGACGCCCGCCGTCAAGGAACGACCCGCCAAAAAGTAACCGTCGCTGGACTCGCTCTCTTTTCCTCGAACCAAGAAGTAAGTCAACACACCGACCAACGCGGTGAAGAAAACAAACGAGACAAGGGTTAGCATCGGAGCCGACTCGTGGGAATAATAAAGGGGGGGGAAGAATGATTTAACGCGGTAGAGTGATCGTTACAGATCAATCCATTTGCCGCCGCTCGCGTCGCTGCGCCGGCACGCGTCCAAGATCGTTTGAGTCTTCATCGATAATTCGGGGTACATCGGGTCGGTCGTCTTAGAGAGTGCCAGCTCGGCCAATCGTCGCACCATGTTGACCTCTTGAGAGTCCGGTTCGCCCGACGAAAATTCAGACACACTGTTTCGCTTGGCGTGTTTCGCAAAGTTCCAACGACAATTATCGATCGTCAACGTATGGCGATTTTCGGTCCAACTGGATTCTCCGCCGTAAAATGGCAAGACGAAGTCATCGAGGTGGAGATAACCGGTGTCCCCGGAAATCGTCGCGGTTTGTTGATTCGCCGTTAAAAACGAGCAGTAGAACGACGAGGTCAATCCGCTATCGAATCGCATTTCGCCGGTGAATTCGCCGGGCACCTCCGAACTCGAGTCGCTACCCTTTAGCGGCGTTAGCGTTTGCCCACGAACCGAAGTCGGCATCGCCAAGTCGGTGGCTCGGAGAGTGAAACGGATACAGTACCAACCCAAATCGCCGAGCGCACCGTGCGGTTCCAGCTTTGAGTCGGTGCGGATGTTCGATTTCTTAAACGAGTCGTCACCCGGGAACGAAAAATGACTTTGAATTCGCCGGACCGTTCCGATCGGCGACTCGTCGCGAAGTTGGCGGTGCAGTTCGTTCATCCTCGCGCTGTGATCGAACATCACCCCGTCCATGAATTGGACGCCCGCCGATTCGCAAGCGTCAATCATCTGTTTCAAATCGTCGGCGTGCACCGCCGACGGTTTTTCGCACAACACGTGCTTGCCAGCCTTCGCCGCCGCGATCACCCACGACTTTCTCAATCCCGTGGGCAAAGGGATATACACCGCATCAATGTCGTCTCGCTCGAGCAACGCTTGATAGGACTCGATCGCCAAAACGGATGCGGATTGGCCCAATTGGTCTTCGACCGACTTCGCCTTGCCCGACGTCGCGGCATCCGCCGAACTCGACGTGGCGGCGGTTTGGGAAACTTCGGCCGAGCAAGTATCGATGTACGCTTGGGCCCGAGCGGCCGATCGGCTGGCGACGGCCGCGACCCGGCCGTTCCCGCTCATCCGTATTGCCTTCCAGATCTTTCGCGAAATTGCGGCGCTGCCCAAAAAACCCCAACGACAAACGGAATGACTCATCCAAACTCACTCTGATGTTTCGAAAGACGTAGACCTCCGGCCGGACCGCCAAACGGTCTGACACGACGTGGCACACGATAGCAGAGAAAATGTGATTCAGTGCGGACCAGGTACCAAGTTTGATATCAAAAACAGCCGTCGTGATATGATTTTGGCAAAGAGGTTCAAACGAATGGCAAAAAAATACGTTCCCGCTCGCTGTCCTCGGTCCTATCGCGACCTGTCAAACATGGTCGCAGTCCAAATCAAGGTCCCCATTTGCAGTTCGACGTTTGGCGGGTGGATTCCCACGACTTTCACACCCTCGAAGTTTTGGCCCTCCGACACGGACCGGGTCGTCGATTTTGAGCGCAAGAACACTTGGGGCGTGCCCAAATTGGCAAACCCCAAGACTTGTATTTCGGCAACGGACGTCATCGCTACCGGTCCGCCTTGACTTTCCGTTGCCGAGCCCGGATACGCGAACGCGTCCGTCCGCTCGGGATAGAGTGGGGTGAAATTTTGAACATCATCGCGGTCCATTTTGGCCGTTGACGAGTCGAGTGACTGGTCACGCTCATCGGTCGTGGACGACACGCTTCGAACCGCTTCGCGCAGCGTTCGGATCGCTCCGCGATCGCCGTTGCATCCGACCGTGGAGCCGGCCCATAAAATAGCCAAGCCGTATGAGACCCCAAATTGGCGGCGGGCGTAGAATCGTTTCATCAAAACGAGCTCGAGTAGCGGAGAGGGCGGTGGGAGTTCCATCGTCCTTCTTCGACCGATGAGCGTTCTAGGAATCGAAAAAGTCAATCCTTATCGATCACAGAGAATGTTCTGGTTGCGAGATTTGATCCGATTCACTCTCCGATTCGGCCTCATCGGCCGTTGATTTATCCAAAGTCGAGACAGATAAGCGTTTAGGCGAATCGCATTACCATTCGCATTACGGGGTTCGGTTTTCCATTACCGGTTGAAATGCGACTAAATCATCGGACCGCTTTGGATCGATGGGCGATTGTTGGACTATCATCTTGACTCAGTGCCAAAAAAGCCGGCACGCTTTTTAACTCTTGTTTCCCGCTATTCCATCTATTTGCCCAATCTATGAAAATCTGCTGCATCGGTGCCGGTTACGTCGGTGGTCCCACAATGGCGATGATCGCCAAGCAATGTCCGGAGATTGAAGTTCACGTCGTTGATTTGAATCAATCGCGAATCGATGCTTGGAATTCCGACAAGCTGCCGATCTACGAGCCTGGGCTCGACGAGGTGGTGAATGAGGCGAGAGACCGCAATTTGACAGTTTTCGACCCGGGTCGACGAAGCGATTGCGGCGGCCGATATCATCTTCATCTCGGTCAACACACCCACCAAGACATTTGGAATTGGTGCGGGACGGGCGGCCAATTTGGAATACATCGAGAAGTGTGCCCGACAAATCGCCCGCGTTGCGACGGGTCACAAAATCGTGGTCGAAAAATCGACGTTGCCCGTGCGCACCGCCGAAGCGGTCAAGCGGATCCTTTGCAGCGCCGACAACGGTGCGACCTTCGATGTTTTGTCGAACCCCGAATTTTTAGCCGAAGGGACCGCCGTCGAGGATCTGCTGTCGCCCGACCGCGTCTTGATCGGTGGGGAGTCGCAACAGGCGATCAAGACGCTGGCCGACGTCTACGCCAACTGGATTCCCCGCGAGCGAATCTTAACGACGAACTTGTGGAGCAGTGAGCTGTCGAAGTTGACGGCGAACGCATTTCTTGCTCAACGAGTTTCATCGATCAACGCGATCTCGGCTTTGTGCGAGGCGACCGGCGCCGACGTCGACGAGGTGGCACGGGCGATCGGCACGGACTCACGAATCGGACCAAAATTCTTGAAAGCGTCGGTGGGCTTTGGTGGCAGTTGTTTTCAGAAAGATATTTTGAATCTGGTCTACCTCTGCGAGCATTTCGGATTGCGTGAGGTGGCGGCGTACTGGGAACAGGTGGTCAGTATGAATGATTACCAGAAGCGACGATTTTCTGAGCGGATCGTGCGGACGATGTTCAATACCGTTAGCGACAAGAAGATCGCGGTGTGGGGATTTGCATTTAAAAAGGATACCAACGACACGCGAGAATCCGCTGCCATGTACGTGTGCCGAGATTTGCTTCGCGAACGGGCACGATTGTCGATCTACGATCCGCGAGTATCCGAATCACAGATCCGCGCGACCTGCGCGCCGCCTGCTCCGATCTGCAGGGGCAAATCAGCGACTCCGACCTTAAGTTGATCGAGAAAAATGTGACGATCGAAACCGACGGACTGACGGCCGCCGATTCGGCGCACGCCGTGGCCGTGATGACGGAATGGGATGAATTCAAAGGGTTTGATTTTAAAAAGATCTATCAATCGATGCAGCAACCGGCGTTCCTGTTTGACGGACGCAACCTGTTGGACCACGAGAAACTAACGAAGCTCGGCTTCGAAATCCATGCGATCGGAAAGAGCTCAAAGTAGGCAGCCCTCATGGCCATCTTGACGATCGAATCGACTTGCGACGAAACAGCAGCGGCCGTGGTTGATGAGGACGGATCGGTATTGGGCGAGTGCATTGCGACTCAGGAGAAATTACATGAGCGATTTCGTGGTGTGGTTCCGGAAGTAGCTGCTCGCGCCCATTTGGAAAGAATCTTGCCGGTGATCGATACCGCTCTTCGCCAAGCCGGCGTGGGAGGACCCGAATTGACGGCGATTGCGGTCGCCGATCGACCAGGGTTGGCTGGATCGCTATTGGTCGGAGTCGTGGCGGCCAAGACATTGGCACTGGCATGGCGAAAGCCGTTGGTGGCGATCAATCACTTGCACGCTCACCTCTATGCGTGCCAATTGGCCCATTCTTCGCCGATCTATCCGTGCATCGGGTTGGTGGTCAGCGGCGGTCACACGTCGCTCTACAAACTCGAAAGTGCGCTGGATCTGGAGTACCTCGGTGGCACCATCGACGATGCCGCGGGCGAAGCGTTCGATAAGGTCGCTGCGATGCTGGGCCTCGGCTTTCCCGGCGGCCCTGCCGTCTCGAAGCTGGCGAAATCCGGGGATCCTACGGCCCACGCATTTCCCCGCTCGATGATTCATTCAGACCACTTCGACTTTAGTTTTAGCGGTTTGAAGACGGCCGTCCGATACGCCATCGTCGGACCGGGCCAACAAGACTTTTCGAAAGTCGATATCACTGACGCCGCCAAATCCGATTTGTGGCGCGTCTTTTGAAGCTGCCGTCGTCGACGTCTTGGTATCCAAGTGCAACCGGGCCGTGAAACGTTACGGCGTCAAACGACTCGTCGTCGGCGGTGGAGTCGCGGCCAACCAACGCCTCCGAGAGCAACTCGGTCGTGCCGCTGAAGAACACGAGTTTTCGTTGGTGATCGCACCGATCGATCTGTGCACTGACAATGCTGTCATGGGCGCGATCGCACTTGAAAAAATCAAACGAGGCCAGTTTTCGGGATGGGATTTGGACATCACGCCCGGGCTGCAACGCGGATTTTAAAGCGTCATTCAACTGTCCGAATCAGCCCCTAACCACCTCCACCCTTTTGACTGATCTAATCCTCGTACCGACCTCGATCGAGATGGGAAAGTTGCGTCCGTTGCTCGATGCAGGGCTTGCCGATCATTCGCGCCGGATCGAGCCGTGCGCTTTCCAACTGTGTGGTTTCGGACCGATCGCGGCAGCCGCTCGAACAGCGGCGTTGATCGCGCGTTACCAACCCGATCGGGTTCTCTTGATTGGTATCGCCGGCACTTTCGACGAAGAACAATTTCCCGTCGGTACCAGTTGTCGCTTTGACGAAGTTTTGTGCGATGGAATTGGGGTGGGCGTGGGCGATGGTTTTCAATCCGCGGGGAGTCTCGGCTGGAAACAATTCGGGTCGAGCGGGACGTGGCCTCACATCGGTGACGCACTGCCGTTGGTTTCGACTTTCGTCCCCGGCGTTTCGTGCGCCGGAAAACTGTTGACTTGCACGTCCGCCTCGGCGGATCAGGATGACGCCGATCGACGCCGCCAACGTTATCCCGGCGTCGTCGCCGAAGACATGGAAGGATTTGGCGTCGCCACCGCCTGCACGCTCGCAAGTGTGTCCCTTCAAATCGTTCGCGGATTGTCCAACGTTGTCGGCGACCGCAACCACTCGGGTTGGCGTACCGGTGACGCATTGGCTTCCGCCGCCGCGCTTGCCACCACCTTGATTCTTCGCACCTGGATTCCGTCGGAAGTATGACGAAGCCACGAATCCGATTGGGCATCTCGCCGTGCCCCAACGACACCTTTGCGTTTGCGGCTTTGATGGATCGACGCGTGGATTGGCGCGGGTTGGATTTCCAGATCGAGTTGATCGATATTCAACAATTGAACGATCGACTTTTTCGCGGTGACTTTGACGTCGCCAAAACCAGCTTTCACGCTGCGCTGCGGATGACGGAGCAAACGGTGGTTTTACCCAGCGGTTCGGCGCTCGGGTTCGGCGTCGGGCCACTCTTGCTCGCCGCCGAACCGGATCAATTCCCAAACGCCGACCAGCCCCAAAAAATCACTCTCTGTCCCGGGCCGGATACGACGGCAACGATGTTGTTTTCATTGTTCTATCCCGACACGTCCCGAGTCGAACAGTGCGTTTTCTCGGAAATCATGCCGCGACTGAAGCGGCACGATGCCGATTTCGGCGTTTGCATTCATGAGGGTCGCTTCACGTGGCAAGACGAAGGTCTGCACTTGGTTGAGGATTTGGGCACCCGGTGGGAACGAGACACGAAGTCACCCTTGCCCTTGGGAGGAATCGTTGCCAATCGCGATCTCGGCGACGAAACGATCGCAACCGTCCAATCGGTGATCGCAGAATCGCTCGCCGCCGCCATGGCTGATCCCATGACCGCGTTGCCGGCGATGCGGAAACACGCTCAAGAGTTCGATGACGAAGTCTTGATGAAACATGTCAAGCTCTACGTCAACCAGTGGACGGTGGATTTGGGGTCCGAGGGGGCTGAGGCCCTTGATCGCCTGTCGCAAATGGCACGCTCGATCGGGCTGATTGCCCAAGACACGCGACCGATCGAAATTTGGACGCAGTGACCCGAGCCAATCTGTAACCCAATCAATCCTTATGAATGACGAACTCAGTGATCCGGCGAAGCTGTCCAGCAACTCTTGGTGGCCATACGTGTTGCCACTCGTATCGTTCCTCGTCCTGGTTGAAATTTCGGCGTGGGTCGACCAAAGGTTTGCGGCGGCAATGTTGGCGATCCGAGTCGTCGTGCCCCTCGCACAGCTGATCTACTTTTGGCGTCGCGGAGAGTATCCGGAATTGCGTTTTCGGGTCACTCCCATGACGTCCGTCGATATCGTGCTCGGAGTCGGATTGGCAGCCATGTGGATGGCTCCCTACATCTGGTTTCCTAGCATTCGACCGGATTCGGACGCGACGGAAATGAATCCATTGATGGCCGGCGCCACGTTGATGCCGCTGGTTCTAGTGGTCCGAATGATCGGTTACGCAATGGTCACGCCATGGATGGAGGAAATTTTCATGCGCAGCTTCTTGATGCGGCTCGCGGACGTGTTTGATGCCAAAGAGGGCGAAGACGACTTTCGCAAAGTACCGATCGCCCGTTTCACCTTACGCAGTTTTTTGGTGGTCGTCGGCGTGTTCTTGGCGACACATCAAATTTGGGAATGGTGGGTGATGTTGCCATGGGCGGTGTTGACGACCTTGTGGTTCTATTATCGAAAAGACCTGTTCGCGTTGATCGTGGTTCACGCCGCCACCAATGCCGCGATCCTTGTTGCCGCCATCGCCCTCAACGGCCGCTTCCTGGACGCAGACGGCGGACCCCTGTCGTTATGGTTCTTTGTCTAGCGATTGAAATGCCCTCGCAATGCGGTGGCACGTTTTTCGCAAAAACGGCCGCGAACGTAAACTTCCGGTTGAGAATTTTTGGCAGCATGAATACTTGTTCGGTCTCGCCAAACTCGACCCGTTTGCCTTTACGAAATTTTTGTCACTTCGCCGTAGCCATGAAGCGGGCCTCGCGGACCACCGTGACTTTGATTTCGCCGGGATAGGTCAATTCGGACTCGAAAGCTTTCGCGATGTCGTGACAGATCGTGGCGGCTTGCTCGTCCGTGGTCTTTTCGCTCGCCACGATGACTCGCAATTCGCGTCCAGCGCTGATTGCGAAGGCTTGGCGAACTCCATCAAACCGGGCGGCGATCGATTCAAGTTCCTCCATTCGTTTGACATATCGTTCGAGCGATTCGCGGCGGGCGCCCGGTCGGCTGGCGCTGCACGCATCGGCGGTTGCCACCAACATCGTATAAGGATGCTCGGTCACGATTTCGTCGTGGTGCCCTAGCGCCGCGTGAACGACTTCGGGCCCCTCGCTGTGTCGACGTAGAATATCCGCACCAATTTTGGGGTGTCCCCCTTCGAGTTCGTGATCGGCCGCCTTGCCAATGTCGTGCAGCAAACCGCAGCGACGGGCCAGGTCGCCGTCCATGCCGATCATTTCGGCCACCATCCCTGAAATGAATGCCACCTCAACGCTGTGACGCAGCACATTTTGGCTGTACGACGTCCGGAAGTGCAAACGTCCGAGCATGCGAATGATCTTGTCATGCAACCCAGGCACATTGACCTCATCAGCCGCCTCGCGGCCCTTTTGCATGATGAAGTCGTCAATCTTCTTGGTCGTTTCTTCAACGGTCTCCTCGATCTTGGACGGATGAATTCGGCCGTCGGCGATCAATGCACCGAGCGATTGCCGGGCGATCTCGCGGCGGACCGGATCGAATCCGCTGACGATGACGACGCCGGGCGTGTCATCAATGATCACGTCGACCCCGGTGGCTTTTTCAAAAGCTCGAATGTTGCGTCCTTCCCGACCGATGATACGTCCCTTCATGTCGTCGGTTGGCACGTCAACCGTGCTGGTGGTCGATTCGGCGGTGTGGGCGGACGAGTATCGCTGGATCGCGGTTAGCAAAATTTCGCGAGCTTGGGAGTTGACCCGATCGGCCATTAATTTCTTGTGCTTCAGCAGGGTGGAGCCCCGTTCGTGCTCGAGGTCCTGTTCGAGCGATGTCATCAGCTTTTCGGTGGCCTCTTCGCGAGACATCCCGCTGGCCTTTTCAAGAATCGATTGCTGTTCCTTCAACGTTCGATCCAGCGAAATACGCTGGTCCGAAACGCCCTTCATTTGAGCGGCCAACCGGGTCTGGCTGCTCTCGAGTCCTCGCTGGGCCTTGCGCAGCGAGTCTTCTTGCTGATGCAGCAGCTCGTCGCGTCGATCAAGTTTCTGCTCACGGACGAGCAGCGATTTTCGTCCGGACGCTAACTCTTCGTCGGCCGATGCTTTCACTTGCAGCGCCGATTCCTTTGCGGAAAGCAGCAATTCGGCGCGATGGGTTTCAGCCTGACTGCGTGCCGCCGCTAGCAACTTCTCGGCGTCTTCGCTGGCTTTCTCAGTACGTTTTTTCTCGCCGGCCTTGAATAGGCCCACGGTCACGCCAGATCCGAGGATCAACGAGATCAGGCAATAAAAGGCAATGGTGGTATTCATGCATGGGTCCTCGAAACCGAGAACTCGAAAACCGACCGTTGATGAGTCGTGTCACGCCGCGTTGAACGAGTGAGCCGGCCGCCAGAAACAAACCTGAATGTCGCCCGACGGAGCCGGTTGCGAGATTCAACGACGTATCGTCACCCGAATCGGCGAAAAGCCACCGCAAGATCGATAGGACGAAGTACCACATCAGCAAAAAATTGAAGCAGAGGTTTGAAGAGCGCAGACATGCGTTGAACACGTCGCAACCGAACAACGGGTAAGGTTCTGTTGTCCAGATGGGTGTTGATTTTAACAGTTGAGTGACGCCAAACCCGCCACCTGCGGGGCGGTACGGCTCACATCCCAAGATTACCAGCTCGCCACGCTCGGCGAAACAACCGACCAACGATTAAGTTGGGGACTTTGCAAACACGCGCCCTGATCTTCCCCCGATTCGGCAAATTACGATGGCCACCGATCCTGAAATCTTCGAATCGGACCATGCCGCGGATACGCTGCTGACGGACGAGATCGCTCGAGCGTGGCCCATCGGACGCTGGCTCGGAGTCGGAGTCGTGATCGGGTGCAGCGGCGGGGCGGATAGCGTGGCGTTGGTTCAGGCTCTTTCGGAAATCCGTGCCAGTGCGAAAGTTCAACCGTTCGCCACAGGTTTTCTAGTGGTCGCGCACTTTAACCACGGCCTTCGGGGGCACGAATCCGACGGAGACCAGCGTTTTGTCGCAGAACTGGCCGGACGGCTGGGAGTCGCATTTCACACCGCGCAGGCCGGCGGCGGAAAGTCCGACGAAGCGTCGCTGAGGTCGACACGGATGGCATTTCTGGTCGCGACCGCAAAAGCGACTGGCTGTCGATATCTCGCGCTGGCCCACTCGGCCGATGACAATGTGGAGACGGTACTGCACCATCTGATGCGTGGCACGGGACCATCTGGTTTAGCGGGAATCCCGCCGATGCGGTCGATCGACGACGATCTGGTCCTGGCAAGACCCATGCTCGGTCTGCGACGTCACGCGATCCGTGACTACCTGCGGTTGATCGGCCAACCATGGCGGGAGGATGCCTCCAACGCGGAATCGGTCTACCAACGAAACTGGATTCGCAACGAATTGTTACCGATGATCGAGCTGCGGTACCCCGAAGCGGCCACCGCGATCGATCGAGCTGCTGCCGGCATGCGTGATTGGCGTGCGATGGTGGATTCGGCGGCCCAGCAGTGGATTAGCGAGAGCGTCGCCCGAGTCACCCTCCAACAGATCGAAATCCGGCGAAATCTGGACACCGATTCGGCCCCCGCCACCACTCCGACGCCTGTGGTGATCGCGGGTTTGCAAGCGGTTTGGGACCGTGCGGGATGGTCGAGGGGAAAAATGGGACGCGAACACTGGTTGAAAATCGCCGGTATGATCGCGGACCGCGACTCGGCGAGTGGCGAATCACGCTCGACCCTGCCAGGTAATATTGATATTCGAGCCGACGGCGACTGGGTCCGGTTCACCGTTTGCCATGACTAGCCGTTTGACGCGAAATCTGCCATTTTGGCTGAACCACGACTTCGAACGTGTGGTTGGCTTCCGACTCTCCCTGTTTCCCCCCGACAATACTTGTGGCTGAAGATCTATACCAAACGCTAGGTGTTGCCCGTACCGCAACGAAGGACGAAATCAAGAAGGCCTATCGAAAGCTAGCTATCAAGTTTCATCCGGACAAAAACCTCGACGACAAGAAGTACCAGGATCGGTTCAAGCGGATCCAGGAAGCCAATGACGTCCTCAGCGACGAAGAGAAGCGGGCCGCGTACGACCGCTACGGCGCCGATTTTGAGAAAATTCGCGGCACCGGATTTGATCCTCGCGGTGGTGGTGGAAGCGGTGGCGGCGGTGGTGCAGCTGGTTTTGAGGGCTTGGATCTGGAACAGATTTTCGGTTCTCGCGGACGTGGCGGTGGCAACAGCACCAATTCGACGGCTTCGGCGACTTCTTTGAACAAATGATGGGCGGCGGACCCGGCGGCGGCGGACGAGGCGGTGGGGGCAGGGGTGGTCCGCGGCGACCCGCACCACCCCAACCCGGTGCGAACGTGCGTCACGAATTGGACATTCCGCTCGAAGTCGCGGTCCGCGGCGGCACGACCGAGTTCTATCTCTCTCGCGGCGACGCCAATGAAAAGATCGCCGTCAACATTCCGGCCGGAGTGGAGACCGGTTCCAAAATCCGCTTGCGCGAGCGAGGCCAACCCTCGCCCAACGGCGGCCCCCAGGGCGATCTGATCCTGTTGATCAAAGTGTCGGAACACCCGCACTTCAAGCGCCACGGCCGCAACCTCGAAGTCAACGTTCCGATCTCGATCGGCGAAGCCGTCCTCGGGGGTAAGATCGATGTGCCCACCCCTGATAAAACCGTAGCCGTCACGGTACCGCCGGGCACGACCAGCG
This sequence comes from Pirellulaceae bacterium, assembly GCA_963781095.1. GTDB lineage: Bacteria > Planctomycetota > Planctomycetia > Pirellulales > Pirellulaceae > Rubripirellula. The sequence goes on along the minus strand of CAWAEA010000007.1, from coordinate 87,482 downwards.
GTTCACGCTTGCGATTGAAAGGACAAGGCGTCAAAGATCGTGAAGGCAATGCCGGCGACCTGCTCGTCGTCCTGCAGATTCAAGTGCCGAAATCGATTGACGACGAATCCAAAAAATTGATTGAACAGTTCGAGTCGCAAAACCCACTCAGCTTGCGATCCGATCTGAGGTTCTAGACGTCCGCATGCGCTATTCCTTCGGAAAACATCAACGCGTCAAACGGGCCAGCGAGTTCACGCTGGCGCTAAAAAAAGGTGGCTGCGCAGCTGATGGCGTGCTGGTGCTTTTTGCGTGTCCGACGTCGCCCGATCGCGAACCTCGGATGGGAGTGACGATCCCGAAACGAACCGGAAACGCGGTGGTGAGAAACCGATGGAAGCGGTTGATTCGCGAGTCGTTCCGTTTACAGCAACATGTGCTTCCCACGGGATACGATTTCGTCATTCGCCCTAAGAAAGACGCCAAACCGACGTGGAGCGAAATCAAAAAGTCGATCCCAAAGTTGGCGACGAAAGCCGTCAAGCGAATGCAATCTTAGAACAAGTTGCATCCCCGATGAGTGGACTGATTGCGTTCTTACATCAGAAACGCGTCGGCATCCGCCTTGGGCGCCGGTTGATAATTGAGCGGCTCCATGCTGCTGCCGGCCCGCCCTTGGCTCAAACTACGGACGGCTCCGCTGTAGCCGAACATTTCCTTGAGTGGCGCGTGGGCGGTGATGACGGTCATTTGGCCGCGAGTCTCGGTGGCTGCGATGATCGCACGGCGTTGTTGCAAATCGCCAACGATTTCGCCCATGTAATCGTCGGGCGTCGTGACTTCGACGCGCATCACGGGCTCGAGCAGCACCAAACCGGCTTTCTCGAGGCCCTTGTCGAAGGCGTCCCCGGCGGCAATCCGAAACGCGACTTCATCCGATCCTTCTTCCGCCGTCTCGGCCGCGTAGACTTCGATCTTAACGCCCGACAACGGAAAGCCGGCCAGTAAACCGCCACCGACCGAACGTTCGCGAATCTCGTCCATCGCCGCCTGACGAACGTTGTTGGCCAGCGGTGTCTCGGGTGGCAAGCGATCAAAGACTTGCACCGGAGCCGAGGTGTCGTCCAATGCCGAAACTTTGACGCTCAATCTTGCAAACATTTGAGCCCCGCCCATTTGGCGGTTGCAAACGCCGACCACGTCCGCGGTGCCGCCGATCGTTTCGCGATAGTTCACGCGTGGCTTGTAGAACTTGACGTTTAAACCGAAGTCGCGTGTCAATCGGTGCTGGATCACTTCGAGGTGCAATTCGCCCATTCCGCTGATCAACGTCTGGCCTGATTCTTGATTCTCGACCGCGCGGAACGTGGGGTCTTGGCGACGGATCATGTCCAAAGTCTCCTCCAACTTCTTTTTGTCGCCGGTGCTTTCGGGTTCAATGGCCATCGAAATCACGGTATCCGCAAACTTGATGCTGGGCAGCTCGATCGCGTTTTGGGTGTCGCAAACCGTATCGCCCGTGATTGCAAATCGCGGACCGATGACGCATGCGATGTCGCCCGCCGACACGCTATCGACCTGGCCATCACGATCCTTCTTGGTCGCGTGAATCTGCCAGATCTGGGCGACGTTTTCTTTCTTGTCGCGGTTGGGGCATTGGACTCGCGAATTTTGCAACAGCTTGCCGCTGTAGATGCGGATCCAATAATTGTCACCTGTTTTTGCTGGCAAAATTTTGAACACCAATCCACAGAATGGCTCGTTGGAGTCTGGATTTCGAACGATCACCCGATCGCGATTCTTGGGGTCGACTCCTTCCACCGGTGGCCTGTCCAACGGGCTGGGCAAGAAATTTCCGACCGCAGTCATCAACGGCTGCACGCCGATCCCGTGCAGCGCCGATCCGCAGAGCACGACTTGGATCTTTCGTTGGATCACTCCGTCACGCAGCGCGGCGATGATCGTCTCGCGTGGTACCGGTTTCTCGTCGAGGGCCAAAGCGGCAGCCTCTTCGCTGAGGTCGTAAACGACGTCAAGCATCTGTTCCCGCCAAAGCAACGCGTCGTCGCGTAGTTCCTCGGGAACGTCGGTTTCCTTGATTTGCTTACCCTCGGTCTCCGGATCAAACTCCAGCAATTTCATGTCGATCAAATCGATCACGCCGCGAAACGGATCGGCGACATGCGGCGGACCCTGACCCACGGGCAATTCGATCGCGACGGGATTGCCACCCAAACGTGGCTTGATGTCGTTAAAAACGGCTTCGAAATTGGCGCCTTCGCGGTCCATCTTATTGATAAAAACGATCCGCGGCACGTCGTACCGGTCGGCTTGTCGCCAAACGGTTTCGCTTTGCGCTTCCACACCCTCGCGAGCTGAAAAGACCGTCACCGCCCCGTCGAGCACTCGCAGGCAACGTTCGACTTCGGCTGTGAAGTCGACGTGCCCCGGCGTGTCGAGCAAGTTGATGTTGTATTCTTGCCAACGGTACTTCACACACGCCGAAAAGATCGTGATGCCACGTTCCTGTTCCTCGGGATCGTCATCGGTGTCGGTCGTTCCATGGTCGACTCGGCCGACCCGGTGCTTCGCCCCGCTTAAAAAAAGCATCCGTTCGGTGACGGTTGTTTTGCCGGCATCGATGTGAGCGATGATGCCGATGTTGCGCAGCTTAGATATGTCGGTGGCCATGGATTTGATATCGGGGATCGGGTGCCGGAACGTGCAAGCGTCACCGGCGATCGGGAGGGGAGCGCGATCGTGCGAGAAACGGGTTCCCGCCGATCGCTAAGTATCCACGATCAGATCATCGTGACCAGCGGAGGACGAATTACGGCAGTCGTTTGATCGACACGTTGCGAAATTCGACCGGATCATTGTGGCCGGCAAAACCAAAGTAGCCGCTCTCACGCGTCAAACCGGGGTGCGCCGAGTTGGCCATGAACTCGTCGAATGTCGCCAAATCGGCATTCAAAATGACGGTCCCATTCAGTTCGACTTTGATCTTCGATCCATCGACCGTGATCTCCTGGAAGTTCCACTCACCGACAGGCCGCAGATAGCCGCGGACGGCCGCCGCGATTCCGTAAGCACTGCCGTGATACTGACGCTCGTCCAGGTTGGCATACTTCGGATGGTCGTTGTCGAGCACTTGCAACTCAGTCATTGCCGCGTACGCCGCGTCGCCCTCGCCGCTCGATCGGATCGCCAAGCCGTTGTTCCCGCCCGGTGGCAGGCGGAACTCGACGCGAGCCATGAAGTTGGCGTACTCGTCACTGGTCAACAGCAATCCGCCCGAACCTTTTTTGCAAACGATCGCACCGTCTTTGACTTCGTAGTTTTCCGTCGCTCCATGCCAACCCGACAAATCCTTGCCGTTGAACAGCGACGTGTAAGATGACGATTTCTTGTCGGACAGCCAAGCATTGGCTTGCTCGGCGGACAATTCTTTGACGCCCAAATTTCGCCATCGGATCTCACCGCCGTGAGTCTGCAATTCGATCGGACCGCTTCGGAAAAGCGGTGATTTGCGGTCCCAATAGTTCTCCATGATCGCATTGTCGACGACGAGAACCTCGTTGAGGTACACCGTCGTGCGGGCACCGACTTGAATGATCCGAAATGAATTCCATTGACCCAACGGATTGTCGGCACGCAGCAACGGGTCCTTGCCGTCGGCACGCTCGCTGTTGTTCCAAAGCCCACCGCTGCCCAGATCGCCGCCGATGTCGAATTTTGCTTCGTCGGTGAAGTCCCAAATCTGAACCTGAGGAGTTCCCTTCAAATAGATCCCGCTGTCGGCGCCCGGAACCGTTTTGTACTCGAGCACCAATTCATAGTCGGTGTAATCTTTGTCGGTGACCAAGTACGCGCCGCTACCATCGTTGACCAATTCGCCATCTTCGATCGTCCAGTGTTCTTTGGCTTCCGCCATCCATTGTTCTTTTTTGTCCGTTCGGTCCGCGTCGGACATCGCGGCCAGTTCGATCGGGTTGAAGTGGGGTCGAGCGTGCCAACCCTCCAACGAGGTGCCATTGAAAATCGGCGTGAATCCGCTCGGTAACTCCGCAAATAAGCTGGTTGTCACTACCAAACCGGCGAGGATGCTCGTCAACGATCGGTCAATCGAAAATTTTATGTTCATCAAGAGGTCCAAAGGGAAGAATCGAATGCGACGCAGTCGTTGCTTACGCCGAGTTGCGACCGATTGTAATGAACAACCTATCGCCGGGATGCAATGAACTTGAGATTGGTGCCGTTCGCCTAGCGGTGACGCTCGATACAATGGCGGTCGAGAAGATGTTTCAACGCGAAGTATGTTTCGTTCATGCCCCCCCCGATTAACTGACCAGTGTTCAAACGAGGACTTTCCGCCGTCGCGATCGCCCCGATTCGGTTCTACCAAATCGCGATTAGCCCGATGTTAGGTCCGAGTTGCCGATTCACCCCGACATGCAGCCAATACGCGATCGAATCGATTCGCAAACACGGGGTCGTACGTGGCATCTACCTTGGAATCCGCCGTATCATGAGGTGTCACCCATGGAACCCCGGTGGCTATGACCCGCCCTGAGCTCGAAGCCGAACTCGCCGAGAGTTTTGGCGACACCGAGACTCGACTCTTTTTCTCTCACCCCACGCAATCATGGCCCGATTCATCCACTTGCTTTGTTCAATCACAGCGTTTTTTGCATTGATGACGTTGCCGCAAACCGCGGGCGCAATCGATCCATCGGCGTTGGGACTCGGCCGCGTGACGGCGTTTGCCTTGCCTGGCGTCGATGGCAAAGTGGTGCGATCCGATTTCGCCGTCGAAGCCCGTTGGACAGTGCTGTGTTTCTTGGGAACCGAGTGTCCGCTCGCCAAACTCTATGCCCCCCGGTTGCAAACGCTGGCTGATCAATTCGCCGCTGACGATGTTCGGTTCATAGGCATCAATTCGAATGTCCAAGATTCGATGGACGAATTGACGCAGTATGCCGCGGACCATCAGTTGACCTTTCCCATCGCCAAGGACTACGACCGGGAGGTCGCACTCGACGCCGGCGCGACACGAACGCCGGAAGTCATCGTCGTCGACTCGCTCGCTATGGTTCGTTACCGCGGACGCATCGATGACCAATACCAGCCCGGCATCGTCCGATCCGAAGCGACCCGGCACGATTTGCGCGATGCCATCCAAACCTTGGTCAAAGGTGGTACGATTTCTGAACCCGTCACGGATGCCGTCGGATGTTTGATCAGCCTGCCACGCGCCAGCCAAGCGGGCGACGCGATACAGCCCGATGCACCGGTGACGTATTGTGACCAAATCAGCCGGGTGCTGCGTGATCACTGCGTCGAGTGCCATCGGACCGGCGACATCGGACCGTTCGCATTGGACGACTTTGATGAGGTGGTCGGTTGGGCCGACATGTCGATCGAAGTCATCGACCAAGGACGCATGCCGCCATGGCACGCTGCCGAAGGTCACGCGGCAATCGCCAACGCCCGATCCATGCCCGAATCGGAGAAGCAACTACTTCGCGACTGGGTCGTCGCGGGGATGCCCTACGGTGACCCCAGCGATTTGCCTGAACCGGTGACTTATGTCAATGGTTGGCAATTGCCGCGGCAACCCGATTTGGTGCTAGAGATGTCCCAAACTCCGTTTCAGATTCCCGCCGATGACACGGTCGAATATCAGTACTATGTCGTCGACCCGGGCTTTGAGACCGATCGCTGGGTGAAGGCCGCCGAGGTCGTGCCGGGAAATCGTTCGGCGGTTCATCATTCGATCGCCTTCATTCGGCCGCCCGACGGTTCCGACTTTCGCTCGATCGGTTTGCTGTCGGCCTATGTTCCCGGTCAACGTCGTAGCGAACTCCCCGACGGTTACGCCCAACGTATCCCAGCCGGATCCCGGATCGTCTTTCAAATGCACTACACTCCCACCGGAAAGCCCGAAACCGACATCACCCGCATCGGGTTGGTCTTTGCCGACGAAGCCGACGTGACCCATCAAGTGATGACGCTCGGCGGGATCGAACAGCAATTCGAAATTCCACCCGGCGAAGCGAGTTACCAAGTCGATGGAACGATCGGCTACTTTCCGCCCGATGCAACCCTGTTGTCGATCATGCCCCACATGCACTTGAGAGGAAAGTCGTTCGAGTTTACGACGGTTCGCGACGGTCAATCGCAAACCTTGTTGGAGGTTCCGCATTACGATTTCAATTGGCAACATAATTACGCGCTCGCCCAACCACTTGCACTTGCGGACGTGGATGAACTCAAATTCACCGCGACCTTTGACAATTCATCCGAGAACCCGACCAATCCAGATCCGACCGAGTATGTGACGTGGGGTGATCAAACATGGCAAGAAATGGCCGTCACCTTCGTCGCCGTAGCCACTCCCCGCCATCCGACGATCGCCGAGGCTGCTCCCGAATCTCCGGTGCAAGTCAAAGCCTCGAATCCAAATGAAAAAGCAAAACGCTTTGCCGATGATTACTTCGCTCGTTTCGACAAGAATCAAAGCGGCATGATCACCGAAGACGAGCTTCCCCACAGCGTCCGCATTTTCGCATTTCACAGTCTCGACCGAGACCGTGATGGGCTAATCACAAGAGCGGAGATCGAGGCGCAAGCCAATCAGCGTCATCGTTAGTCCTAAAACGGTGTCGCTCCGACGATCCAGGCTGATTTGCTGTGGACTCGCGACGGGCGGAGCCGTCGGTCGACTTTCAAGCCGGCAAAAGATTTCGGGCCATCGGCCACGGAGGAAACGGCCGCTAACCAGACTGCTGCACGCCTGACCGCTTACTTCCATCGGGCCGTGCATTACAACAAATGCGGTCAGTCAAACCTTGTATCCTGCAACCCGTATCCCGCAACTTACTGTCGCCCTTTGTTTTCACCCATTGCGAATTGGATTATCGACCATCGCTGGATCTCGGCGGTGGTGCTTGTCGCATGGACGGTGTTGATGGCGATCGGGCACTATGATCCCCGGTTGATTCTTCCTGAGCCGACGAGCGAAGCGCCCGCACCGGAATTTGAGTCCGAATCGCCCCAGTCGGCGTCGGTCGGCTCCAACGTCAATCCGGTTCGCGTCGCCAGTGGTGACGTGATTGTCGTCGCCCACAGCGACGATTTCTTTACGACCAACGGCGCCGACGCGATTCGTGATGCGGTTGCGGCCATCGAGTCGCTCGACCATGTCGATAGCGTGTTTTGGATGGATGACGCGCCGCCACTCAACATCTTTGGGCTACCCGAGCCGATCTTACCGGGCCGGAATGCGTCGGCCACCCGCTACGCCGATGCAAGAGAACGGGCGATGCAGCACCCTTTGGTAGCGGGCCAGTTGTTGTCGCGCGACGGGAAAACGTTGCTCTTGATGGTCACCATCGATTGGTTGTTCGTCACCCGGGATGACGATGCGACGGATAGGTTGCGCGACGTTGCATCCGAGGCGGTTGCAAAGTATTCCGATGTCGAGATGACCTTTGCGGTCACCGGCGAAGTTCCGATCCGCGTCAGCCGGGCGGCCAGCACCCGGTCCAACGAACGCAAGTATCAAGCGATCGGATACTCCATCGCACTGTTGATCGCCTTTGTGCTTTTTCGGGGTCTCTCCAGCGTCTTGATTGTCGCGCTTGCGCCGGCGATGGGCGTGTTCTGGACGTTGGGACTGTTGCACTTCTTGGGACTCGATGACAATCCGTTTAACAGCGTCATTGTGCCGGTGTTGTTGTGCATGGTGGGCTTCACCGACGGCGTCCACATGATGGTCCAGATCCGTCGACATCGGGCCGCGGGCATGTCAGCCAGCGACGCCGCCAAAGTCTCCATCCGCGAAGTCGGATTGGCGTGCTGGCTGACCTCATTGACGACGGCGATCGGGTTTGGCTCGCTGGCACTGGCGCATCACGAAACGGTTCGCGAGTTTGGTTACTGTTGCGTGATCGGCGTGTTGATGACTTTCGTGTCCGTCATCACGGTGATCCCGCTGGCCTGCGCCACACCGCTGGGACGCCGCGTCCATTCGGGTTACGGAAAGAATCTGATCGACCAGAATCTGAGCCGCATCTCAGTGATCATTGATTTTGTGCTCGCCCGTCCCCGGGCGGTCAGCGCGATTGCGATCGTGACGACGTTGGCTTTGAGTTTGATCACATTGCAATTGAGACCCGACGAACGGTTGACGAGCAATTTGTCGGCCTCCAGCGAAGCGACTCGTGCACTTGCGCAAATCGATCGTGAATTTGGTGGCATGGAGACCGCGGAAGTGACGATCGCCTGGGACCAACGCCTCTCCGCCGGCGATCCCGAAATCGGTATGGCAGCCGATGAGATCGATGAAGTCTTGCAAGGGGAGCCGTTGATCGGAAATCCTTTGTCGATCGTCAATTTGATCGCCGCGCTTCCCGGCGAGGGAACAACATCGGCGCGAATGTCGATGCTCGAATTGTTGCCGCCGCCACTCAAGCAAGCCTATTATCGGCCCGCCGACCGGCAGGCTTCTGTCCGATTTCGATTGCAAGATCTCGGTATCGCCGCGTACGGGGAAGTGTTCGAAAGGGTGCAAACCCGGTTGGCCGAAATTCAGAGTCGGCATCCCAAGCTTGAGATCGTGTTGACGGGTGGCGCCGTCTGGCGTTGGCAGAATTTGTATCGAATTGTGGTCGACTTGGCCCTCAGCTTGGGAACAGCAAGCTTGATCATTTTCGTGGTACTCTCCGTTGTCTATCGGTCGTTGCGTTTGGGGTTGATTTCGACCATCCCGAATCTGTTCCCGCTCGCGATGACGGGCAGTTTATTGTGGATGGTCGGAATGAGTTTGGAAATTGTTAGCGTTTGCGCGTTCACGGTGTGCTTGGGCATTGCGGTCGACGACACCATCCATTTTTTGACGCGCTATCAAGAAGAATTGACCCACGGCGATGGCGAATCCGCAGCGATCCGTCGCGCCTTCATCAGCGTCGGCACGGCGCTGGTGATGACCACCATCGTCTTGATCGTCGGATTCTCCACGGCATTGATCAGCGACGCGCGAGATCACCGTATTTTTGCATCCATGGGCATTCTGACGATCGGCAGCGCGTTGTTCGCCGACCTGGTTTTCCTGCCCGCCATGTTGGTCCGATTCGCCAAACCGAAGCACACAAACAATGATTGACTTGAAAATTGCTAGCCTCGACGAATTGCAAACGCTCGCCGATCGGTTGGCGAGAATCTTCCCCGATAATGTCACCATCGGATTGGTGGGCACCCTGGGCGCCGGAAAGACGTCGCTCACCCAAGCCATCGCCCGGTCGATGGGCATCGACGATGCCAACGTCACCAGTCCGACATTCACGTTGTTGCAATCGCATCTGGGCACCCATCCGCAAAATGGCCAACCGATTAAATTGCACCACTTGGATGCGTACCGCATCGTCGATGAAGACGAATTCATCGAATTGGGCGTGGAAGAACTTTTCGATGAAGACCGCGCCTGGACGATTGTCGAATGGGCCGACCGCGTCCGCACGTGTCTTCCCGATGAAACGTTGTGGATCAAGTTGTCCCTGACCGCCGATTCCGAAACCAGAAACGTGGCGTTGTGGACCGACGACTCACACTTGGCCGACGTGATCGAAAAGGGCGCTCGATAGACTGGCCTTGCCCCGCGACCGTTCGCCATTCATCGATTAAGCTACCCAGGATGAACAAACGACTCACCAAAATTAGCAAATACTTGACGTTCATTCTGCGTCATCATCCTGACTCGATCGGCATGTCGCTTGATGACGCCGGCTCACTCTGCGTTGAAGAATTGGTGGCGAAGGCCAACGCGACTGGGAAATCAATCACAATCCAGCAAGTCAATCAAGTCGTTGTCGAACACCAACCGCCCCTATTCGAGTTGATTGACGATGGGACGCGGATCCGCGCCATTTAATGCGAGTCAATGACGCCGATGTCTCTGCACTCAATCGCGGTCCCCGCAACGATCCATCAGGTGCCTATCGATTCGGCCGCCGAGCAGCTGATCGATCTTGCCAACGATGCGATTGAATCGTTCATGATTTCCACCGACTTCGAAGTCGAGCGTTTCGTGACATGCGACTTTCATTTGTTTGACCAAGCCATCACTTGGATGCGTGAAAGCAAAATCCTTCCCGGAAATCTTTTTTGTGAGCTCGGATCCGGCTTCGGCGTCGCCACGATGTTGGCAGCCCGCCAGGGAATGAAAGCGATCGGGATTGAGATCGAACGATGTTTGGTGGATCCGTCGGTTCGGCTTGCGGAGCAGTTGGAAAACGCGGCACAGTTTTATCAAGGCAGTTACATCCCCAACGGTCGCCCCGACGCGACGGGCATGATTAACCATGAAGCCGACATCTACGATGAAATCGGTTTGCACCTCAGCGAGATCGATCTTTTTTTTGCCTACCCATGGCCGGACGAACAGGATCACATCCGAGCACTCATCGATTCGCACGCCCGCTCGGGTGCCTATCTTTTGAATTACCAAGGCCGAACCGGAATGCGGTTGTGGCAGAAGAAATAGAACGCCACCGTGAGCCCCGGCGGAATATCCGATCATGACGGTTATCCATTCGGTGGCACCCGAACAGACCCCAACGTTCTAATAATTCGCGTCGTTCTTCCGGTTTTACCGCGAATTGGCGTGCGAGTTGCTTTCTAGCGATGAAAATACGAGTCGCGACGGATTCAGGGATGTGATCGCGTTGATGACCCTCTCACCCGTTTGAATCTCGTGAATAGACGATGCATCGTTCCCAATTATCCTTCGGCCGGGTATTTCTGTGTTTCGCCGGCGTCTTGGTTCTGACTTCTTCACCCTTGAGGGCCAACGATCGAACGGTGCTGAGCCAGATGTTGCGTTCTGCGGCGGACGAGCTTGATCCGTCAACACTTCCCACTTGCGTCGAATGTGCAGCCGAATTTCATGAAAGTGCGGACCGAGCGAACGAATTTTTGAGGTCGCCCGCGTTTCATGAAAGCGGTGCGGGTTGGCTTGAATATCTCAATCTGGGAACGATTCGTGACGCAATGGACGCCGACGCTGATGTTGACGAACAACTCAGGCAAGTTGCCGCCTTGCGCCAACGTTTGATCGGACCGATCCCCGGCGTCGAATTCGAGCCGCTCGTGCAGCTCCGCGACCGTGCGAGCTGTCTGGAAGTCGCACTTCTGTGCAGTGACGGAAAGTCGTTTCTTCGTCAATTGCAGACGCAGTTGATCGATTTGGCGAACCAACTCCAATCCGACGCCGAGAATGTTCAGGGGGCGTTGTCCGCTAGTGAAATTCGCTCGATCGGCGAGGTGGTATCGATGCTTTCCGCGTCCAAGCAATCACCAACCATCGTGGATCGCATCCGTCGCATGTTTGCTCACCCCAATGCGGTCGTCACGCTTTCCGAATCGTTTGTACAGCGAGCGATCGGAGGCTCGTTTTCGGAGGCACGACCGATCAACGATTGCATTCTCGGAACTCACGTTGTGGGTCAAGCGCAGGTCCACGCCGACGTCACCGTCGACTTGCAACCCTCGGTCGCGGTGTCGCAGATGACGATCAATGTTCACAGTCAAATGACGAGCCGAAGCCGTGGATACAATGGCCCGGTGGCGATGAACATGGTTGGCGGAGGCGATGCGGTTGCGTCTCGCACACTGCGAATCGACGACCAAGGCGTTTTGCTCAAACCGGTTCAAGTCGAAGCAAATTTGACGAACGAGATTCGATCGATCGAGCACCCACTTCGATTGGTTCGCCGGATCGCGGCCCGCCGTGCCCAGGATCAAAAGGCTCAAGCGGACCAGATCGCAAAGGCAAAAGTCGAAGCCCAAATGGGACAGCAACTTGCCGCGAAGACGGACTCCGCCGGTTCATTGCGGCCGGATGATGCGCTCGCGCCTCTGCGTCCCTGGTTGCGTCGGTTCGCCGTGGATGAACCACGCCGCACCTGGGGGTCGACGGACCGTTCACTCTTCATTCAAGGCCACTTGTCGCGACCCGACCAACTTGCCAGTCCAATTGCGCCGCCCCCCTGGTCGGATCAAGACGGCGTGACGATTCAACTTCACGAGACGTTTTTCGATCATGTGTTGGCATCCTACATGTCCGGCATGACGGTGACTGAAACCAGTATCGATTTGTTGAATTGGATCAACGGCCGCGGCCCGCTCGTTGAATTGCCCGTTGAAGTTGAGACGGATTCCATCGACCAATTGTCGATTAAATTTCATCCGATCGCCCCCGAATTTCATCTCGTTCTCGCTGCCAAACGTCCCGTAATTTTTGAAGCGCGGGACGGTCGTGTGGTGTTGGGGGCTCGGATATCAAAAATTTTGCAAGAGGGCACGGCGTCGATCGAGGACGTCGAGGTTCGGGCTTGCTACCGTCCGCAATATCAGGACGATGGCAGTTGCCGTCTCGTGCGGGAACCGACGGTCAATGCCGATGTTTCCAATCAAGATTTATTGAGCCAACCACAACAAAGACTGATCACCGAAGTTCGTGAAGCGATTGATCGTGCTCTCCCACTTGAAATTGCCGATCAAGATTTTTTGTTGCCAAGTCAAGTGACGGCCGCCGCGTCGATCGATCAATCCTTTCGACCCAGTTCGATTGACGCCCAGGATGGTTGGCTCACCATCGCGGTGCGTTAAAAGTTCATTCTCTACTGGTAGAAGCTTGGTCTGTGTGGAATGACTTGCAATTTTTCGTAGTCGAAGCCCGACTCCTTCGGCGAGTACTCTCCCACAATTTCAACAGAGCGATCGGCCGTGATTTCTTTCTCCATCCCCAAGCCCCAGTAAACGGCGTTGATGGTCAAGCGGCGGACTCCGGGGTTGGCAAAGTCTTCGGCGGACCCCATCGTGAAATGGAAGATCCGCGATTCGAGATGTCGGTTGCCTTCCCACGTCTTGATCCAAGCAATCGGAAGCGGATCCTTGTCTGAGTTGGGGGGTGCATCTTGACTCAGGTTCTGTAGCGGTTGACCCAAAACGAGCGAGGTGCAATCGTCCGGAAATGGGAAGCGATCATCGTGGCAGCGATAGACGTCTGAAGTTCCCCAAATGTTATCGACGCCCCGCAAGATCGGATGCATCGCGTTTTCGGCAACGATGACTCCGCGAGTGGATTCGCGATGCCAGCCGCCGTGATGCCCCATAAAGGTTCCGCCGAGCAACTCGCGCAGGCTGACGTCTTTGCCGTGAAGTTTGTAGGGGGGGCTTCGCGTGAAGCCATGGTTGGCCGTGCGAAGCGCCAGCATCGGTTTGCCAGAATCGAAGTAGTCATGAAAGTGCTTCATCTGGTCGGCCGGCAGCGTCATGAAACGTGACATCCAAATGACACAGTCCGCTTTGTCGAGCAGATGCAGTCCCGGAATCCTATGGTACGTATGTGTGTCGTCGGGTGGTGCGGGAAGTGTCGGATCGACCTCACCGCTTTCATTGACGGAAAACAATACCGTGCAATCAAAACCGTGTCTCTGAGACAGGATACGTGCGAGCATCGGCATCGCTTGTTCGCTGCGATACTCCTGTTCCGCCGCGATCAAAACCAAGCGTTTTCCTTTCCCAGGGCCCTCGCCACCTTTGTACGACAGAAAACGGTCATTCGTGTTCGCTGATTGTGTCGGCTCGGTGGGGATTTCATTGAGCGTGTAATACGCACTTGCGTGCAGAAGACGATCCGATTCTTGGGATCGCATGTTCGGCAAATGAAAATCATGCACGTGGCCTTGGACGAGCCCGTCCACTTCGATCGAAACGCTCATCCCATCCTCCGACACGATCGCTTTGGTTGCCGTGGGCGTCGTTTGGTCCACTTCCGGACTGCCGTATGCTTGACGGTACATGTGCGTGAACGTTTTCATCTCATACGTTCCCGGTTGACTGGCGACTTCACGATCAACGGGCTTCGTAAAGGACAGTAGAAATCCCCGAGGTCTGCGCTGATCGCCTTGATTTCAAACGGTACGACCCCCGTCCAATCGAGTCGCTCAATCGCGAAAGCCTTCGGTCCGCGAACCGGCCAACCACGGTTGGTACCGCCGGCGATGAGACTTCCGTTGGGTGTGAACTCGAGGGCCAGCAAACCGGTCGCGAAGCCTTCGCGAAACGGATAGCAAGCCCCCTGCCAAACTCCGTTGACTTTCTCAGTCGTCGCTCGCATCACGACGCCCAGGCTAAAGTCCCCGATAAACATCTGGTTTTCAAACGGCCCAAACTTGCCGCCTGTTTGATTGACGGCGAACCCCGAGATCGATCGGCCCATGCGCTTGTAGGGAAAGACGACCGCGTAGGGCACCAATTCCTCTACTCGCCGGCGCTCAATCTCGATTCGTGAGGGCGTGTTCGGCTCAACGGGTGGCGGCCCCATCTCGGGTGCCAGGTCATACCAATTGAAACTGGCCGGGTGCCCCATGAACCCGCCCTGTTCGAGAACTTTTAAACTGCATGAGCCGTTCCACGGGCCTTGGCTCTCGGCGTAAAACATCACGCCGTGTTCGTTAGGCCCAATCCCACAGGGGCTGCGAATCCCACTGCAAACGGGAATTGTTTTTCCGTCGGGTGTGATCTTCAAGCACCACCCGCGAAACGGCACTTTGGAGTTGTAAGATTCCGACAAACAAAGGGCGACCCAGACATTGCCATCCGCATCGGGCTTGGATCCAAAGGCGAATTCGTGGTAGTTACTGAATCCCCAAGCGTCGCTGATCGTTTCGAATTGATCGGCTCGCCCGTCGCCGGTTGTGTCGGTGATTCGCGTCACCTCGGTTTGCTGCGTTGCCAACAGTGAACCGTCTCGAAACGCCATTCCGAAAATCTCATCGAGACCCTCGGCATACTTCGAAAACTTGGGTTCGGGATACTTTTTAAAGATTCCCTCCGCCAACAGGATATCGCCGCGACGGGTTGCAATTGCCAGTTGTTGGCCATCCGGATGGACGGCAAACGCACCCGCTTCAATCGCTAACTCCTCGGGCAGCGGTACCTCCACCAGCGGATAGTACTTCTCCTCTTCTTCCGCCGTCCCCCAGTATTCGCCCAAGGGTTCTTGTTGCGGCGCACACGCCATCGAGATGGCGAACAGGCAGGTCAAAAGATGGAACATCTTGGGCACAGATCCGAATGATTTTGAAGTTTGGGTTGTGCGGGAAGTTGGTTATTCCCATGCGTACTCGAGGACCAATCGTTGCGGCATGCCGGCCTCCAACACGAGCGGGACCGAGAGCGTCATGCCCTCGGAATCGCGAGTGATCTTTGCCGAGTGATCTGAAATCACACGCACGACGAGTCGCTTTGCCACTTTGAACTCGACTTCGGAAACCGAGGTGATGTCCTCATCCGCGTCGATCCGGAACCGTAATTGACGGTGAGCTTCACGAGAGGCCAGATTGATTTCACGTCGCAACTGCACCACGCCATCGCGCGGATCGGCAAACTGCGTGAAGGAGTCTTCGACTTGGATGGAGCCGAACTCATAGCTAAAAACCGGACGCCGTTGTTCGTCGAGTGAATAACCTTTGAATTGGTGACCAGGCGGGCGAGTCTCGTCGTCCATGATCGTAGGGTTGGATGAGTCGTTCAGTTCAGGCCCCATTGGAAATTCCACCGGCCGCCCCATCGGCCGCACGTTCCCGTGGCCTTGCCCATACCACACGCCACTGGGATCGACGAATTTCCCCTTCCAAATCATCGCCAACCGCATTTGTTCGGCGTCGAAGGCCAAGTTGACCTCGCCCGGATAACCGACGCCGATGCCACGTTTGCTGGCCATGCCGGGGTAACGCCGGCGGAGCATTCTCGCCTCGTTCGTTACCACAATTTCAAGCGGCTCGCGGATGACCCCCGCCGGTGCTTGCGCCTGGCGGCCGTCGAGCAAGTATCGCCAGATCGCCTCGATTTGATCTTCCGGCGTCCCTTCGAGGTCCGGGCGAATCGCCTTCCCTCCGGGCCAAAACGAAGGCATCACCGTGTCCGGACTGAAACGCTGGGGTCGCAACATGTACTGATGAAACCAGTCTTTCTTCAACCGTTCCGCCATCTCGGTCAAGTCGACCGCTGGCATCGTGTCGGCCGATTGGTATTGGAACGTATGGCACGCGGCGCAATTCAATCCCTTGGTGCCCGCCAGCATGTGCCCGTACTCCCTGGCTTCTTTTTCGCTTTCCACTTCCGCATTCGGAGCCGGAGGTATTTCGTCCGGAAGTGAATCCGTGGACTGCATTCGATCGATCAGGTCGGCGATGTTTTGTTCGCCGTACTGCGGCATCCGTGTTTTCATGTACGGCCGAATTGAACGACGGTTGACCATCACGTCGCGCATCCAATCCGGATTTAGTTTTGCACCCACGCCGGTGAGTGTGGGAGGAATCCGACCTTGCTCGCCAAGATTCAAATTCGTCGTTTGAAAGTGACCACGACGATGCTCGGAAACGCCGCCGAGATCACCGCGGCTGTGGCAAGCGACGCAGCGGAACGCGACCAAATGAAGGTCGATTTGATCGTTCTCCGAGAGCGGCTCATTCTTTGAATCCAGTGCTGATCGCACTTGCCGCTTTTGCTCGGCAGTCAACGAAAAGTCCGGCCAAGTTCCAGGCTCGTCCGAGAGACAGCCCATTTGAAGATCCAACTCATCAAGCGACGTGTAGCGAGTTGAACGGGATGGCGGATCGGCGGGCCCTTCGGAATGCCCTTGCTCATGACAGCGAACACAGCCTGATTCATTGAACAATCGCTTGCCTTGCTCGGCGAGTTCGAGATCGATGGTCCAGGTCGAAATGGACGCCGCGATCGGATCTGCGTTTTGCAACAAGTACGCCGCCAAATCCATCGCCTCGCGGTGCGACAATTGCATGTTGGGCATTCTTCCCGAAGGACGGACACGATGGGGGTTTTCGAGGAAGTCGACGAGTGATTCCAGCGGGTACTTTGGCGTCAAGTCGCCCAGCGGAATCGATGGGGCCTGATCCGCCGTGGATTCTTCGGTTTCGAGGGCCACCGTGTTTCGTGGCGAATGACAAGCGACGCAGCCTACGCTGTGGAAGAGCTCAAAACCACGCTCGGCTGCCATCCCATCCGGACGCAAGTTGTCCTCGCTTTTCGAAACGTCGCTTTGGTTTGGCGTCACCGTTCGGGAGGTCAGATAATGAACGATTGACTCAGCCGCGGTCTTTCGATCTTCGGCGTCGAGTTGCCCCAAAACATGCGGCATCGTCGTGCCCGGTTTGATGACGCGCGGGTTTGCAATGAACTCAGCCAAGTGATTCGGATTGAGTCTCGCCGCCGACCACCACAGATCGGGTGCCTGCTTTGCGGCAAGGGCGTCGATGGCCGGCATTGGAGGGCCTGCCTCGTGGCAAGCGATGCAGTTCAATTGGCTGATCAAGACTCGGCCCCGGAGAGCGTCGCTCAACTGCCGCCGCTCCGCAGTCGCGGCTGAATGATCCGCGGACGGGCCACGTTGTTTGATATCCAAGACGTAACGCAACAGGTCGAGAAACTGCTGACGGTTCTTCAAAGCATCCGCCAAACCATCAGGCATGGTCGACACGGGACTGGTTCGTATCTGATCGATGTCTTCGCGATCGATCGTGATTCGTTTCCCAACCTCCGTCGCATTGGATAGCACCACGCGGTTCGAATCTTCGTGGATCAAAACACCACTCAAAACGCGACCATCCCACGTCAGAACGCTTCGGGTTTCATAGCCTTTCGAGATCGTTTTGGACGGGTGCAGAATCGATTCGATCAACGAAGCGTCCGTCACCTGGTCATCCACTTGACGCTCCCCCAAGCGACTCAAGTCCGGCCCGACGCGAGCGGTGCTTGCTGTTTGATTGTGGCAACCCGCACAGTTGATATTGCCTTGGTGAAACAGGATGGCTCCCCGCACAATGTCGCCGCGTTCGCGGGCTTCCAAAACCAACGTTCCCGCGTCCTCGCGTCCAAGAGTTTCGGTGAGGGTCTGGCCGGACGAATCACTCGCTGAGAAAACCAGTGGCATCAAAATGGCCGCGATACAGAGATGTCGTATCATCATTTTAGTCTTGGACGTTTTCTCGGAGCAGCGTTTGGGCGGCGGCGAGCCGTCGCTCTCGATCCTGGGCTCGAAGTGCCTCTTGCAGCTTGCGACGGTTCGCGCCGGAAAGCTCCCCGGTCGCTGAGGAATCAACCACGCCGAGTGGCACTTGTTCCATCGGCCAGTCGTCGCTTCGCTGCGTGGCAAAGGGGATGTCGGTCAACCGGCTTGCTTGCAGGTTGCCCAGCGGGCTTCGGCCCCAAGCGTAGCGGTAGTGTTTGGGCTCCGGCACCATGGGACTGGTGAGGACCAACGACGTTTTGTCAGTCTGAGGACGCCCACCATCATCTTCGCCCGTTACCAAGTGTGTTGCAGTGGCCGGATGGAACCTGCGGTCATCTCCGGAAATCGAAAATCCGACGATGGGGCTTCCATCGTCGATGGCCTCCGCTGGTTCATCCAACCTCAGCGTGATTCGGTTCCCCGTTGCCGAAACGTCCGTGACGATCGGGGGCTTCCAACGAATTTGAGTTCCCATATCGTACTGGGACGCCAATGCCCAGCGAGCGATTCGCTCGCCGGCGGGAATTTTTAACTGCGGATGATACCAACGTCGGCGAAGATCATAGGTGCTCGCGTACCCGATGTTCTGATCGCCGGACTCGTGCAATGCTAAAAAGGTTTGGTACTGTGCCTCGCGAATGTGCGGTCCCGCGTTGAACATCATCTCACAATAATTGTCGAGTGTTTGCGGTTCGCCTTCGGTGCACAATGAGATGATTCCGAAAGGCATTTCAGGATCACCAAAAGCATCGCGCCAAGCGGCGATCAATGCCGGGAAAACTTGCCGATAGAGGATCGCTCCTTGCGTCCCATCAAAGCAGTTGTTGTAGCCTTGGTGAAAGATCGCTCCCTTGACCGACAAACCGGCCAGCGGATGAATCATGCTGGCGAAGCAATTGCCGGGGCGGTTTTGGTCCATGGCGGGTCCCGGTCGAAGGTCCGATGGCTCGCCTTCGTCCGGAATGGGTTGTCCCTCCGCTTTGAGTCTCGCCATTTTTTGCTGATGACGCTCGACGCGGTCCCGCAGATCGGTGGTCGCATCCCAGTCGGCCACCTGACGGTCCCAGTCTTTCATCAGAGAAACCACTTGCTCGGAACGCATCTCACGAAGCACGGCATCGGGGGTCCACGTCTCGACGGTCGTTCCGCCTCGCGACGCATCGATGATTCCGATCGGCACCTGCGCGGCCATGTGCACGCGGCGTGCGAAGACGAAACCAATCGCCGACAACTCCCGGCGATCTCCGGCGTGCACGAATCCCAATCACCCTTGCGGTAGTGGCGTCCGAACCAATCACTCCACTCATGCAGACGCTCGAAACTGGGCCGATTCTGGGGTCCATTTTCAGCCGGAACGGTCAGGACGCGAATGTTCGGATAATTTGCCGAGACAATTTCCAACTGACCATTTTCGATTCGATCGAGCGGGAATTCCATATTGCTCTGGCCCCCCAGAATCCAAACGTCGCCAATCAGGATGTTGTCGAGCGTGAGAGTCGACGTGGCCCCGCGAACTTCTAACACTGTTGCGTTGGAGCGGGCGGGCATGGCGGGCAAGGTCACCTTCCAAGATCGATCGTCGGCCGCCGTCACCCGTTGTTCTCGTCCGTCGCATCGAACCGTGACCTCCTCGCCGGCTTCCGCCCAACCCCAGATCGCGATCGGCTTGTCACGCTGAAGAACCATGTTGGACTGGAACAGATTGCTCAGGCACAGTCCCTCACCCACCGCTTCTCCATCAACGACATTTTTATGCGGCATCGATTGCGCGGCGCACAGCTTGCTGCCCACGAAAACACGACAGAAATCAGGACGATCTGGAACCATAAACGCATCACGTTCACACCCTGGTCAAATAGCAATTGATTCCTTCGAATTTTGTGTCTCGAAGAGCAATCGCGACATTGTAGCCGCTCGAGGCGGGTGCTGTTTTCCGAGCACGGGCCCGCATGCCCGCGCGCTGTCGTCGCCGAGGTCACCGAAGACAATGCTGTCGAAGATCCGGTGATTGAGACAAACGCGGTTTCGTTCTCACATATCACGATGCAGCAATCCGCAGCGAGCGGCTGCGTTTTCAGGGCGTTCGCCGCGTGGGCGGCGGGTGTTATCATTCGTAACGGCTGATGATTGCTTTTTCTCGTTTGAAGGAATACGACGTTGACGTCTGACAATTTGGTCACGCTGAACAAGAATCCTGGGATGGTTCATGCGCTTGCTCCCTACAAGACGCTGGCGGTCGATGAGCTGAATGCTCGGATCACGGCGGTTCGCGAACAACTCGGCGACTCGCTGCTGATCCTCGGCCACCATTACCAGCAGGATGAAGTGATCGCTCAAACCGACCTACGCGGTGACTCATACAAGCTGTCCGAGATGGCGGCGGCGAGCAAGACGTGTCGCACCATCGTGTTCTGTGGCGTCCACTTCATGGCCGAAACCGCCGATATTTTGGCCAATCGACCCGAGAAAATTGCCGAGCGTGACGGCGCCAAAGTGACAGTGATTTTGCCCGACATGGCCGCCGGTTGTTCGATGGCCGACATGGCGGGTATCGCCCAGGTCGAAGCGGCGTGGGCCGACATGTCGGAGGTGATCGATACCGAAAAAGTGATCCCAGTCACCTACATCAACAGTGCGGCCAGCCTAAAAGCTTTCTGCGGTCGACACGGCGGCATCGTCTGCACCAGCAGCAATGCGGCGGCGGTACTCGATTGGGCGTTCGAGCGCGGCGAGCGTGTGTTCTTTTTTCCCGACCAACACCTCGGTCGTAACACGGCCCTGAAGATGGACATCACCGAAGCCCAGATGCCGGTTTGGGATCCGTACGCGCTGGAGATGGGCGGCAACTCGGATGATCAAATTCAGAACAGCAAAGTGATTTTGTGGAAAGGCCACTGCAGCGTCCACCAAATGTTCCGCGCCGAACACGTTGAGGGTTTTCGTGCCGAGCATCCGGGGATCCAAATCTTGGTCCATCCCGAATGCCCCCGCGAGGTCAATGATCTGGCGGACATCTCGGGCAGCACGGGCAAGATCATCGAGAGTGTTCGCGGCGCGGCGCCCGGCACGAAGTGGGCGATCGGGACGGAGCTGCATCTGGTAAACCGCTTGAAGGCCGAACACCCGGAACAAGAAATCCATTTCCTCAGCCCCGTGCTGTGCATGTGCGCGACGATGTACCGGATCGATCTACCGCATCTGTGCTGGACGCTTGAGAACTTGCGTGACGGGGCCATCGTCAACGAGATAAAAGTCGACGAGGAAA
Organism: Pirellulaceae bacterium; assembly: GCA_963781095.1. Classification (GTDB taxonomy): domain Bacteria; phylum Planctomycetota; class Planctomycetia; order Pirellulales; family Pirellulaceae; genus Rubripirellula. The sequence continues at coordinate 66,141 of CAWAEA010000007.1, read as the reverse complement.
CAACCAAATGGAGCTTGTTGGCACTCGAACGGATGCTGGCGGTGAAGTGAGTTTCAATTTGCTTTTCTCGAACTCTCACTCCCACGAATCGCAGCGCGTCGGTGGCTAATCAGCTTGAGCTATCCAAATGGCTCTTCAAGAACGTCCTTAGCTTCCGGCTGCGGACGTGCTTCAAGTCGGTGAAGTTCAGCGTGATGAATGTGTAGTCGCCCATCTCGACGGGACCATCGATTCGCATCGAAGGCAAGCCTTCCAAATCGATTGAATCGGTGCGACCGGCCAACGTCACCTTTAGCGACTCCGGCGTCTTGGTCTCGACTTCCGCCCACGGCGTGACCGCTCCGACGGGTTTCACCGTTACTCGCGAAGGCGACGCAAAATCGAGCGAGTTGTCACCGGCAACTTTCTCAAGCAGCGCGAGCGTTTGGTCAGCGATTTCGAGCGGCCAATCCGGCTTCGCGCCATCGGGAAATCCTTTCACCAGCGAATGCCATTTGCGTCCCAGAGCCTTCCATGGGTCGGTGACCACGGCAGGCACAGTCTCCGGGCCGTTTGACCCAGATTCATTCCGCTGAGTCCCCACGTACCCTTTTTTTTCGGACGCTTCCGCAACTTTGCCAAGCGTGCGGTTCGCCGTCGCACTCGATGCAGTTTCCGAATTCGTCGCGACGGCGACACCCGAGTCGTCGACATCTCGAGAGCTCAAATGCGATTCCACCGATGCGGACGCTGCTGTATCCGGGGGTGGCTTGTTGCTGGTTCCCAGACGACGAGCCGGAGTCGCGGCGGTAGCGGCTAACGATTCGGCCAAGAATGGCGCCGTCAACGACTTCTTTGACTTCGCGAGATCTTCGGGCGTACCGGCGAACACAATTTTTCCGCCGTCGACTCCCGCGCCGGGCCCCATGTCGATCACCCAATCGGCGCACTTGATCACGTCGAGATTGTGTTCGATCACCACGACCGTGTTCCCGACATCGACCAATCGTTGAAGCACCGCGAGCAACTTTTCGATGTCGTGAAAGTGCAACCCCGTGGTCGGCTCGTCCAACAGGTAGAGCGTGTTGCCGGTCACCGGCCGCGCCAGCTCGGCAGCCAACTTTACCCGCTGGGCCTCGCCGCCCGAGAGCGTCGGTGCGGATTGGCCCAGGGTGACGTAGTCGAGTCCGACGTCACAGATCGTTTGCAGGATATGTTGGATTTTGGAATGGCCGGAAAACAATTCGACCGCATCACCGATTTGCATGTCCAAGACATCCGCGATCGATTGACCGTGATGCTTGACTTCCAACACGTCGTCGCGGTACCGTCGCGATTGGCAATCTTCGCACGGCACCCACACGTCGGGCAAGAAGTGCATCTCGATTTTCAATTGTCCGCTGCCCTCGCACGTTTCGCACCGGCCGCCGGGCACGTTGAAGCTAAACGTGCGAGCGGTAAACTTTCGTTCCGCTGCCTCGGGAATATTGGCGAATAGGTTTCGGATCAAGTCGAACACGCCGGTGTAAGTCGCCGGATTGCTGCTCGGCGTATTGCCCAGCGGCGACTGGTCCACCTCGATCACTTTGTCGATGTAGCGAACGCCTTCGAGCTTCTCGTGACGCCCCGGGCGCAATTGAGCGCGGTGCAGCTGGCGGGCAAGGGCTGGATACAGAATGCCGTCGATCAGCGAGCTCTTGCCGCTGCCGCTCGGCCCCGTCACAGCGGTGAATGTGCCAAGCGGAAGTTCAAAATCGACGTTCTTCAGATTGTGTTCACGGGCGCCGATCACCTTCAACTGGTTGACCAGCACCTGGCCGCCGGCGGAGACGACGGGCCGGCGCGATTTCGGAATCGGAATGCACTCGGTGCCGCGAATGAAACCGGCCGTCACACTTTGCTCGAGCGGTTCGACCGCGTCGGGAGTGCCCCGTGCAACGATGCGTCCGCCGTTTCGTCCCGCCTTTGGACCAAAGTCGCAAAGGTAATCGCTGCCGCCGATCACATCGTGATCGTGTTCTACGACCAACAACGTGTTGCCCTGGTCGCGAAGCCGGTGCAGCGCGCCGAGCAATCGCAAATTGTCGCGTGGGTGCAATCCAATCGTCGGTTCGTCCAGCACGTACAGCACGCCACACAGACCGCTGCCGAGTTGCCCGGCCAACCGAATGCGTTGCGCCTCGCCGCCCGAAAGTGTCGCCGCACCGCGATGCAGCGTCAAATAGTTCAGCCCGACGTCCAACAAAAACCGAACTCGCGATTCGACCTCGCGGACCAATTCGCCCGCGATCTTTTTCTCGCGTCGGTCTAGTTTCCACTGCTTCACTTCGTCCGCCAATCGATCCAGCGGCATGTGGACAAAGTCGGCGATCGTCCGACCACGAAAACGGACTGCCGCCGCTTCTTCACGCAGCCGAGACCCGTCGCAAGCCGCGCAATCAATTTCGTCGGTGAACTGTTCCAGCTTGCCTCGTAACCCCGGCGTCAAGCGAGACGCCTCTTCGAGCGCCGGATAAAAACCCTTGAATTGAAACCGGAACAGCGGCGTCGACAGATCCCCCGCATCGTTCGGCGAAGCTTGTTTGGCATCTGATTTTTTCGTGTCCGATTGCTTGACTTCGACCCAAGCCGGTCCGGTGCCTCGGAACAGCACGCGTTTTTCCGAAACGGACAGATCTTCATAGGGTGCGTCGATGCGGATTCCGGTGTGCCGCGACAGCGCCCTCAACATCCACATCGAGACCGACTTGTCGACGCTCGGCCACAACAACGCGGCGCCTTCGGATAGCGATGATGTTGACAATCCCACCAGCGCGGCCGGGTTGGTTCCCGTTTGTGTCCCCAACCCTTCACAGCTCGGGCACCATCCGACGGCCGAGTTGAACGAGAAGTGATGCGGAGTCAATTCATTGAAGGATCGACCGCAACAGCTGCACACCAAATGTTGGCTGTGCGTGATCGTTTTCCAAGTCGGTTCTTCGCGCTCGTTATCCGCGATCGCGACTTCCAAGACGCCCACGCCGAGCGATAATGCCTGTTCGATCGAGTCGCTGATGCGTGATCGATCCGATGGCTGGACCACGATCCGGTCGACGACGACTTGCACCTGTTGTTTTTTTCGCGGATCCAGCGCCGGTGCATCATCTAGCACTACGGTCACCCCGTCGATCCGAACCCGCTGGTAGCCCGTGCTGCGTAGACTCTGCCACGTGTCCTTGGCTCCCTCGCCGGCCTGGACTTCGATCGGTGCCATCAAGAGCGCGCGAGTGCCCTCGGTCATCGCCATCACCTTGTCAACGATTTGGTCAGGCGTTTGGGTGCCGACCGGGATTTGGCAATCGGGACAATGCATCGTCCCCAATCGGGCCATCAGGATCCTTAGATAGTCGTACACTTCCGTGACCGTGCCGACGGTGCTGCGCGGGCTGTGGCCCAGATTCTTTTGCTCCAACGCGACGGCCGGTGAGAGTCCTTCGATCCGATCGACTCGCGGCTTTTGCACTTGCCCGATGAATTGCCGGGCGTACGAGGAGAGCGACTCGACGTAGCGACGTTGGCCCTCGGCATAGATCGTGTCCATCGCCATCGACGACTTGCCGCTGCCGCTCGGGCCACAAAATACCGTCATCGCATCGCGAGGGACTTCGACGTCGACCGATTTCAGGTTGTGTTCACAGGCCGCTTCGACGACCACGTGGGTCCGAGCGGCGGGTTCACCTGTGCGATCGCGCGTCGAACCGCCGGTTTGGGTGGTGCGGAGCGCGGGATGCCGAGCGATTTGGCTAGAGCTGCTCCGGTGTAACTCTCGGTAACCGTCGCCACGTCGGCTGGTCGGCCCTGGGCGATGATTCGCCCTCCGCCGGCGCCGCCTTCGGGTCCCAGATCGATTACCCAATCGGCCGTCTTGATCACGTCGGTGTTGTGTTCGACGATCACAATCGTGTTCCCATTATCCGCCAAACGGTGAATCACCTTCAACAACATTTCGATGTCGGCGAAGTGCAACCCCGTCGTCGGTTCGTCCAACACGTATAAGGTTTTTCCGGTCTCTCGTTTGCTCAATTCGCGAGACAGTTTGATTCGCTGGGCCTCGCCACCCGAGAGCGTCGGCGAGGGTTGACCGAGCTTCAAGTACTCCAGCCCCACGTCGACCAGCGTCTGTAACTTCTCGGCGATGCGTGGGATATTTTTGAACAATTTCAACGCTTGCGAAATGTCCATCTCCAACACGTCCGCGATCGACGCACCTTTGAACTGGACCGATAGCGTTTCACGGTTGTAGCGGTGTCCCTGGCAAATCGGACACGTGACCCAAATGTCCGCCAAGAAATCCATTTCCAGTTTGGTCGCACCGTTGCCGTCGCACGCGGCGCAGCGTCCACCGTCGACATTGAAACTGAATCGGCTGGACGTGTACCCGCGTGTCTTCGCCTCAGACATCTTGGCGTACAAATTACGAATCTCGTCGAAGACTTTGACGTAGGTGGCGGGATTGCTTCGCGGGGTGCGACCGATCGGCGATTGGTCGATCGCAATCGTCTTGTCCAGATGTTCCAAGCCACTGATTTGGTCGTGATCGCCGATCTCTTGCTCCGCGCCGTTGAGCGCGTTACGCAAAGCCGGTTCCAGGATGCCGCCGATCAACGAACTCTTGCCGCTGCCCGAGACACCGGTCACGCACACGACGACGCCGAGGGGGATGTCGACGTCGACGTTCTTCAAATTGTGAAACCGCGCGCCGCGGATCGACAGCATCGTGTTCTTGTCGATCGGGCGGAGCGTTTCGGCAGGAGTGATCGCGCGGGCGCCTGATAAGAATTGGCCGGTAATGCTCTTCGGCGAATTCATCACATCGTCGACGGATCCCATCGCCACGACGCGGCCACCTTTAATGCCCGGGCCGGGACCAAAATCGACAATCATGTCGCTGGCCCGCATCGTATCCTCATCGTGCTCGACCACGATCAAGGTATTGCCGGTATCGCGGAGCCGCTCGAGCGTCTCGATCAACCGATCATTGTCGCGTGGGTGCAGCCCGATCGACGGTTCATCCAGGATGTACAAGACGCCGACCAATCCGCTCCCGATCTGGCCGGCCAATCGAATCCGCTGCGATTCGCCGCCGGAGAGGGTCGGTGCGGTGCGCCCGAGCGTCAGATACTCGAGCCCCACGCCGAGCAGAAATCCGATCCTCGCTCGAATTTCCTTGAGCGCCTCCGATGCGATCTTGGCTTCCGTCTCGCCCAACAAAATGTCAACAAAGAAATCGGCCAGCGCATCGACGGGAAGTTCACACAAATCGGGAAGCGACTTGGATGAATCCCCCGGGTGCGAGCTGGAGGTGATGCGGACGGCGCAGGCTTGCTCGTTAAGACGCTTGCCGTGACAGTCTGGGCAATCGAGCGTCGCCATGAACTTTTCGAACTGACGCAGCTGCATCTTATTCTTGCTGGTCTTGTATCGTTCGACCAGCTCGGGAATGAAGCCACTGAACTCACCGGAGTACTTGGTCGACTTCGATCCACCCTTCCAAGTGAACTCCACCGATTCGTCGGCGCCCCACAACCAAACATGCTTGGCCTCGTCGGTGAGCTCGCACCACGGTTGGGTCAGCATGGTGCCTTTGTCGAACCCCATCATGGCATCGACCGATTCGGCAACGCCCTTGTAGATGTGTTGCCGATAGCGTCCCAAATCGGACCACTTGCCCAGCAAACAGATTGCGCCTTTTTTGACCGACAGCGATTCGTCAGGGATCAGCAGCGACGATACGAACGTGTACAGTCGGCCCAGTCCGTCGCACGTCGTGCACATTCCCTGGGGCGAGTTGAACGAGAACAGTTGCGGCGTTGGCGGCTTGAAGCTCGTTCCGCACGATTGACAGGCATATTTCGACGAGAACAGCACGTCGTGTTTGACGGGTCCGGTCGATGCATCTTGGGCCTCGGAAAGGGACACGATCAGCGTCGCTTCGCCCAGTTTCAAACCCATCTCGACGGCTTCGGTGACTCGGCCCCGGTCGCGGGTCTCGGGTTCGATTCGATCGATGATGACTTCGACATCATGCCGGCTGTTGCGGTCGAGCGCCGGTGGATCGGACAGTCGGATGGTCTCCCCATCGACCCGCGCTCGCGTGAAGCCTTGTTTTCGCAAGTCTTCGAACAGATCGCGGAATTCACCCTTTTGACCGCGGACAAGCGGGGCCATGATCCAGACGGTCGCCTCGTCGGGCAACGACAGGATTCGCGACGCGATCGCGTCCCGACTTTGCGCCGAAATGGGCTGGTCGCAGTTCGGGCAAAAGCCTGTGCCGACGCGTGCGTAAAGGACTCTTAGGAAGTCGTAGATTTCGGTGATCGTGCCGACGGTCGACCGCGGATTATTCCCACTGGATTTTTGGCTGATTGAGATCGAGGGCGACAACCCGCTGACCAAATCGACGTCCGGCTTGGGCATCTGGCCCATGAATTGGCGAGCATAGTTGGAAAGACTCTCGACGTACCGCCGCTGGCCTTCGGCGTACAGTGTGTCGAAAGCGAGGGACGACTTGCCGCTGCCCGAGACACCCGAAAAGCAGATCAGTTGCCCTCGTGGCAGGGTCAAATTGACATCGCGGAGATTGTGTTCGCGAGCCGCCTTTGACCGTGATTTCCGTATTTGTCATTCCGCCTGCTTGCATGCTTGCCAACGAGATTTTCCACCGGAGTGTATACGCGTCGACGCGAGAAGCGTAGGGCGCGCGGTGTGTGACACAGTCGAATCAAAACGACGGGTCACCCTCGTGGCCCTGCGACTCCGCTCGCAGGGTGCTGACTGGGTTTGTTTGGACTGGCTTTGCCAGTTCCCGTCCCGCGAGCGGAGTCGCGGGTCCTAGATGTAGAACATGGAGACGTCGGCATCGATGCTTCGCTGGACCATGTCGGCCAGGGTGACGGCGGCCAGCACGCTTCGCGAGGCTTCGGCGGCTTCGTCCCAGGCTTCCTGCAGTCGTTCGCCGGCGATCGTCGCCTTGCCATCCACGCTGCAGGCCGAATCCTGGCTGAATCCGACCGCCTCGGCGATATCCAACAACGTGATCGATGACGGATCGGCCGACAAACGGTATCCACCCTGGCTGCCGCGGATGCTCTGCACCCAACCTGACGAACGGAGCGTCCGCAAAATCTGGACCAAAAACGGCCCAGGAACTCCGTGGCGATCGGTGATATCACGGACCGTCACGGGTGACGATTCCTCATTGCGGACCGCCAATTCGACCAGCGCCAGGGAAGCGTAATGCACGCGAGCAGAAATCATCATCTCGGTTTCTCCCGATGTCGGCGTGAATTAAGAACTGTGAAGTCCGCACTCCGTCTTTTGAAATCCAGCCCAACGACCCGCCCGCTCGTCCTCACCCATCTGGGTCGCCCGCGTGCACGGCTGGCACCCGATGCTGGGGAAACCCTGATCATGCAACGGGTTGTAAGGAATGTCCTGTTTCATGATCAAATCCCAAACCTGGTTCTTGGACCAATTCGCCAGCGGACTGACCTTCACCAACTGGAACTTTTTGTCCCATCCGATGATCGGTGCCTTCGCCCGGTCTGGCGACTGGTCACGGCGGATCGCGCTGGCCCACGCATGTTGGCCCTTGGCGGTGTCATGCAAGGGCCGGAGTTTGCGGTCAAAGCAGCACTGGTTCGGGTTGGTGGCGTACAGCGGCCCCCCGTGCAACGTCTCGTACTGCTGGACCGTCGTGTCGGGCAATTTGTATTGAACCTCGATACCGTATTTTTCCTTGACCCGCTCACGAAGCTCATGCGTTTCCTTGAACTGGTAACCCGTGTCCAAGTTGAAGACCGGTGTTTCGGGGGCAATCTCCGACAACATGTACAGAATTGTCATGCCCTCGGGTCCGAACGCCGTCGCCATCGTGAATTTGGGAGCGAAGCGATCGACGGCCCAGCGAAGGATCTGTTGCGGCGTCGCCGACTCGAGCTTCTCGCTCTCCAACGCCAATTCGGCCATCAATTCATCCGTCGGATGCAACGGCGGATCAGCTGCCAAGGCGCCTCGTGGCTCGCCCGAATCGATCGAGAACACCTGCAGGGGTGGAGCCGTTTGTGACGATTGTTCGTTCATGGCAAGTTGGGATGACGGCGACATTTGACGGGTGGGTTGAGCAGACATATCGATATATTACAAACACGATCAGAATAGTCAAGTATCATCATCGTCCGCCAAGCAGTTAGAATTGAGCAGATCCTTTTGCGAACTTCGGTAGGCGCGACAAGCGCGAGGTTCAATTTTTCGTTGGGCGATCCAAGATGTCGAGCTATTTACCAACCGGCCTTCGAGTTTTGACCTGCCTATGGGTGGCGGGGCTCTCGTCGAGCATTTTCGCACCGGTCTCGGCGCCAGCCGACTCGGTCGAGATCGCTGGGGGCGGGCATTTGACGGGGAAGGTCCAGCGGCTGGCAGACTACACGGTCGTCAAAGTGGACGACGAGATCCAGGTGGCGATCCCCAACAGCCGCGTGGCTCGCGTGGTAGGGTCCGACGAGTTGGCGGCGTATCGCCGTAACGCAGCCAAGGCGGGAAATGACGCGGAAATGCATTACAAGTTGGGGATCTGGTGCGCAACGCCGGGCAACTTGCCGGGCCAAACGAGCCAGTATCGCAAGTACCATTACCAGCGCACCGTGGACCTGGACCCCGACCATGCGTTGGCCCGCGCGGCTCTGGGGTACTTAAAAGAGGATGGCAAGTGGATTCATCGCAGCGATTTGATGCGGGACCGCGGCCTGATCTCGGTGGGCAAGGGATGGGAGGTTCCCGAAGCGGTGGCGTTGGCGGAATCGGCCGAGTCGAACGAGACCGAGGCAAAGCTTTGGATCCGCGAAGTCAATCGCTTGCTCGGAATTGTTTCTAAGGGCTCATCAAAGTCGGTCGAAGCTTTCGAAGCCTTGCGGGCGATTCAGGATCCGTTGGCGGCCTATGCCATTTCCGAGCAATTGAAAAACTCGCGAGACGATCGGTCACAGCCCGCCGCGATTCGCCGGCTATGGATCGACCTGCTGGGCCGATTCAAGAACCGAATTTCGGTCGAAGCGTTGGTGTGGGCGGGAGTCGAAGAGCGCGACGAAGTGATTCGCGAGGCGGCGCTCGAGCAATTGCTTGTCTATGGTTCCGAATCGGCAGCGGCGACCTACATGCCGATGTTGACGGCCAACAATCGCGACACGATCAACCGTGCGGCGCGAGCGCTGTCGTGGTTCCCCGACCCCGAGATGTCCATGCGATATGTCGATGCGTTGGTCACCACCGTCACGACTCAAGCCCCCGCCGGAGCGGGCATGAACGTGGGCTTCGGCGACAACGGTGCCAACGGAATGTCCACCGGGTCCAAGCCCACAGTTTTTAAAGACCGCCAACAAAATCCGCCGGTCTTAGCGCTGATCCGAATGGTCGAGCCCGATGTCGATTTTGGTTACGACCAGGATCGCTGGCGAGCCTACTTGGCGGCGAAGAAAACTGATTTCAGCGGCGACTTGCGTCGCGATCCGTGATCGCACGGCGCCGCTGATTGAACAGCGTCGCTAATCGAACAGCGTCGCCAACATGCCATCGAACTGGCCGTTGGTGATCACCTGTTGGATCCCAGCATCGCGGGCCGCTTTCAATTTCGGCACGTGAACGTGAGGACCGTACGCGATCAGTTTGGCCGACGGACACCGTTCGTCACACTCGCCCACGATCGTCGTCACGACGCCGCTGCGGGTCGACAAATCGACGATCACATACTTGACGTCGTCCAGCTCCCCGTCGGGCAAACGGCCTCCCAGCGAGAATTTCCAGCCCGCGCGTTCGGCTGCCGATTTCACCCGCGATCCGAAAACCAGATCGCCTGACAACATCAACACTCGGTGTTGGGTTTCGTCGCTCATGCTTTTCGCTTCTCGACTTCCCCACGCATGAATTTCAATCCGTTGGTGGCCAGACTGATCTCATCGGAGAACATCTTTCGCCAAATCTTGGTCGCCGCCGCGATCTCGGGCAACGACAATCCGAATGCTTCGATGACGAGCCAGGCGTCGTAGCCCGATTCGGCGATGGCATCAAAGTTGTCGTCCCAGCGGGTCGCGCCCTCTCCGGGTGTGCTGCGATCATTCTCGCTGATGTGGATATGGAACAGTTTGTCGCCACCGACTTTCACCGCCGCCTTGATGTCCTTTTCCTCGATGTTGCTGTGGAAGGTGTCGTACATGATCCCGCACGAAGGATGGTCCACTTCGCGGACGAATCGGGTCGAGTCGCCGTGCGTGTTGAGGAAGTAGCATTCAAAGCGGTTGAGTGCCTCAACGCCCACTTTCACCCCGACCTTGCCGGCGTGCTCGGCGACTTGCCGCATGCTGTCGACACCCCACTTCCATTCGTCCGACGTCGGACCGGCACCACTGAACACCCCGATCGCCGAGTGGTAGGGACCGACAAGGATTTCAACGCCGGCCGCGGCACAAGCATCCAGCGCCTTTTTGGTCAGCGAGATGCCCAGGTCACGAACACTCTTGTCCGGAGAGATCGGGTTATCCGGTTCGTTGCGGATGGTGACCGCGGTGCGAGCCAGACCCATCGAATCGAGTTGCTTGCCGAGCGAGGCGTAATCGAGATCGAGGTTGAACATCGGGATCTCGACGCCATCAAAACCGGCCGACTTCAATTGCTCACAAACGGGCAGGAGCGCGTCCGTCACTTCGCCGCTCCAGAGCAGCAGATTCATTCCGTATTTCATCGTGTTGAGTGTCTCTTTGAGGAAGAAATTTCGTCGATCAGCTTCGTTTGTCGGCGAACCCGAATGGGTCCCCTGCGTCGGGTCGCGTCAGCAAGGGTACGCGTCGAGATTCTACCAACTTGTCGGCCTTCGCGAGCCACTCCACCAGCGACTCGGGCAACTGGCTCAGTCCGACTCGCGACATGACCTGGTTGATCCGCATCAGCAATTTTTCGTGATCGAGGTAGTCGTAGAGAAACTTGATCTCGGCGAATCGCTCGATCACCGCCGCCAGACCCGTCACCGGCTTGCCCGTGATCGTCGCCACCGATCGCTGGATCACCTCCGCATCGACACTTGCAATCGCGTCGTAGTAGCGTGCGCCGATCGACGGGTCGTCTCGCAACCAATAAGAATCCAACAGCATCTCGATCAAGATGTGCCCGACAAACATCGGACGAAAACCGGTATCACCGGGCAACAAATCACGCAACTCGACGGCCAATTGGAGATTGGTTTCTGCAAAAGCCTGGGAACTGTGGAACCAACGATCGTCGTCGACGTGACGCAGGATACCGCTCGCGACTTGGGCCAGGTCGTGATCGTCGCTGTTGACGTGCAACGCCGCCAACTTGCCTCGCGCGCGAACTTTGCGGTCCACCACGCTCATCCAATCCGGTACCCCAGTCGAGATTGCCAACATCGGCTGGTCGAGATAGGGAATGTAATGGCAGAGAAAGTTCATGAGAAAATCGTAGCGTTAAAACGCCATCGAATGGAATGCCATGAAAAAAGCCCCGGCATCTTTCGACGCCGAGGCTTTCTTTTTTCCCACGTCAACGAGACGCGGAGAATTGAACTGGATGACGAGACCGATTGCCGATGGATCAGCCGGGTCTCGCCGCGATCACTCTTGACCCAAGCCGGGCATTTGGATCGTCTCGGTCACTGGGCGGCACACGCGAACTTGAACACAGCGGGTGGCTTGGACCGGAACGCAAACCGAGTAAGTTTCCGGAATTTGTTCGGTCACGTTGTCATACACGCACACGTTGTAGTTGCGAACACGTTGCTCAGGCACGCAAACGGTGAAGTTGACTTGGCGGCTTCGCAGCTGAGATTCCATGCGAGTCCGATTGACCATGCGACTTCGCGTCTCGGTCGTCATCGTCGTGTGCGGAACCATGCGGGTGCGTGACTCGGTACGACATCGGGTGACGGGAACCATGCGTGAACGAGTTTCGCAAGTCATCGTGGTGACGGGAACCATTCGCGATCGATTTTCGATGCGAGTCTTGGTCACTTGATACTCGCGAGTTCGCTCTTCTTCACGTTGGCGTTGGACCGAAACCATGCGAGTTCGATTTTCGACGATGCATTCGGTGTAGGGAATCGTTCGGGTGCGAGTTTCCGTGCGACATCGAGTCACCGGAACCATCCGGCTACGACTCTCGGTCGTCATCGTGATGACAGGAATTTCACGACTGCGAGTTTCCAAGCGACAACGATTGACGGCCACTTCGCGGGTCCGCATTTCGGTTCGGCACTTGGTCACATTGTATTGGCGGGTGCGTTGCTCGGTGCGGCAACGAGTCACCGGGATCGAGCGGCTGCGAGTCTCCGTGTTGTACTTGGTCACGTTGATGGTGCGAGTACGAATTTCACTGCGGCAACGGGTAACCGGAACCATCCGCGTGCGAGTCTCGCACGTGTAGCGGGTGGTTGTGTAGGTGTAGGGCTGTTGCGACGTTTGAGTTTGATAAGTGGTGACCGGCACTTGTTCACACACCAGATTTGGCACGTAGACTTTCTTGTAAACGATCACTGGACACTGCGATTCACCAACGATGCCGCTTGCACAAGGATCGGCACACGGGTCAACGCGGCGATCCGCACCGCAGTTGGCACATCCGCATCCCAATCCGCTAAACAACCCGCCGATCAAACCGGCGCCACGATTCAAACATGACTTGACGGGCGAGACCGGCGCGGAAGCGACTTCTGTGGCGACGCATTGATAACTTCCCATGTCGCGCGTCACCGTTTTCATCGTGGTGACGGGAACACAGTGATTGATAGTGCGATACGCGGTGTGGGTTTCGGTGACGGGCAACCGGACCTGATAGTTCTGGGCCACGTGCTCGGTGTAGGGAACTTGCACCGAGTAGTTTTGCGAAACCTGTTCGGTGTAGGGAACCGTGACGGTGTAAGACTGCTCAACCATTTCCTGGTACGGAACTTGGACATCATAAACCTGAGTGGCCGTTTCGGTGTACGGAACTTGAACGCTGTAGGTTTGCGCCAGTGTTTCGGTGTAGGGAACTGAAACTTGATACGTTTCGGTGCGACTCGAGGTCACCGGAACTTGCACCGAGTACGTCTGTTCAACGTGCTCGGTGTAGGGGACTTCGACGGTGTAGGATTCTTCGCGAGTACGTTGGACCGGAACTTGGACGGTATAAGCTTGTTCAATTTGTTCGGTGTAGGGGATACAGACTCGGTAGTTTTGCGTATGAGTTTCGGTATACGGCACGCACACCGTGTAGTGCTGTTCGACTTGCTCGGTGCGTGGCACTTGGACCGAGTAGGTTTGAGCGACCTGGTCCGTGTACGGCACCGAGACCTGATAGTTCTGGGCGACCTGGGTCGTCACTGGAACCTGTACCGTGTAAGGCACTTCTTCGGTGTAAGGGATCGCCACCTGCACGTTGTAGTTTTCGGTCCGAGTTTGCGTCGTCGGAACGTTGACCGTGTAAGTTTGCTGGCGTGTTTCGACGCGAGCGACACGTTTGGTCACGCTCCGCATCCGGGTCCGCGTTTCTCGCTGGAACGTCGTGTAAGGAACTTCACGAGTCTCGGTAACGTATTGCGAACGCGTGAACGTGCGAGTCGGGCAGACAGTCACCGGGTGCAAATGTCGTCGCCAAGGCAAAGCGAGTGTCCACCGTTGCCGGCACACGATGCGCCGATCACCACCGCCGCAGTCGTTGATGTCCTTACAAACCTTAAAAGCCAATTCACAGTCAAAACCCTTTGTGATTCGGATCAGTCGCGAAGCGAAACCTTGCACCGGAGGTATTAGAAAACCCTCGACCGGCACTGTTTACCTACGCCTCACTAAGATACTAAATCACAAATAGTGAACGACAATCGTTCACTAACCGAAACGGCATGAATCCCACGCGGATGATGCCGGTTGTAACGTTGGATTGATTTTTGATGGAGAAGCCATGCCGGATCTGGGTCGCTTTCGCCCCCGAGTCGGGCCCACTCGAACTAAAGCTTGCGGGTGACTGCGATTCGCTTGCGGGACATGTCGATGTCCATCACCTTGACCTTGACCACGTCGCCGACGGCGATCACTTCGCTGGGATCGCTGACGTATTTGTCGGCAAGTTGTGAAATGTGGATCAAACCGTCCTGGTGCACGCCGAGATCGATAAAAGCCCCGAAGTGCGTCACGTTGGTGATCACGCCTTCCAGGACCATGCCGACTTTTAGATCCTTCATTTCATTGACTTTGTCATCGAACTTTACCGCACGAAATTCGCTGCGCGGGTCACGGCCGGGCTTACCGAGTTCGTTGATGATGTCGGTGATTGTCGGAACGCCCAAGCGATCGTTGACGAAGTCTTGCGGTTGGATCTTTTGGCTGAGCGTTGAATTTCCGACAAGCGAGGTGGTTTCGGTGCCCAAGCGTTTCGCCATCGCCGAGACGACCGAGTAACTTTCCGGGTGGACCGCCGACGCATCAAGCGGCTGATCGCCTCCACGAATCCGCAGGAAGCCGGCCGCTTGCTCGAATGCTTTCTTCCCCAACTTGGCGACTTTTGTCAATTCGCCGCGATTGCGAAACCGTCCATTCGCGTCGCGATACTCGACGATGTTTTCAGCAAGCTTGGGGCCGATGCCCGCCACGTGCGACAACAGCGGCACGCTGGCCATGTTCAAATCCACACCCACCTGATTGACGCACGACTCCACCGTTCGGTCCAAGCATTTTCTCAACTTCGATTGGTTCACGTCGTGTTGATATTGGCCGACTCCGATGGACTTCGGATCGGACTTTACCAATTCCGCCAGCGGATCCTGTAACCGCCTCGCGATGCTGATCGCACCCCGAACGGTGATGTCCAAATCGGGGAACTCCTTCCCGGCAAGCTCGCTGGCCGAATAAATTGACGCTCCCGCTTCGCTGACCATCACCTTCGTGACCTCGAGTTGATGTTTCTTGATCAATTCTCCGACGAATGCGTCGGTTTCGCGTGACGCCGTCCCGTTGCCGATCGCGATCAGTTCGACGTTGTGCTTTTGAATCAACTCGAGCAACGTCTTTGACGCGCCTTCGGTATCGTTCTTTGGGGCCGTCGGGTAAATCGTGCGATTGGTCAAGTACTTTCCTGTCGCGTCGATCACCGCGACCTTGCACCCGGTTCGGAACCCAGGATCGATCCCGATCGTGACCCGGGGGCCGGCCGGTGCAGCCATCAATAACTCTCGCAAGTTCTTGCCAAAAACATTGATCGCTTCTTCGTCCGCCTTCTCTTTGAGCGAATGAAGAACCGTCGATCCCGTCGCGGGCATCAACAGCCGTTCGTAGCAATCTTCCGCCGCGGTAACCATCGCGTCATGGAACTCGAAGTCCCGGTTGTGAATCAATTTCGCTTTGATCTGGCGAAGCATATCGTCATCGTCCATCGCCAGGCCGACCTTTAGCACGCCCTCGGACTCGCCCCTCAGCATGGCCAATAGACGGTGAGATGGGATTCGCGAAGCCGATTCCTGGTGATCGAGGTAGAGTTCAAACTTTTCGGCAGCGGCCTCTTTTTTGCCTCGCTTGACCACGGAAGTGATCCGGCCGCGTTTGTGAGCTTGATCGTTCATCCATGTTTTGATTTCAACATCTTCGGACCACACTTCAGCGACGATATCGAGGGCGCCCGCCAATGCCGTGGCCGCATCGGGAACTTCTTTGGATGAATCGACGAATGCGGCCAGCACATCGCTCTTTGACTTTCCCAGCTTCTTTTGACTGAGAAGTTGAATTGCCAACGGTTCGAGACCCCGTTCCTTGGCGATTGTCGCTCGGGTGCGACGTTTGGGTTTGAACGGCAAGTAGATCGCCTCCAATGTCGTCATGTCGTCACAGGCTTCGATCTTTCTGCGAAGTGAGTCGGTCAATGACCCTTGGCCGTCGATCGTCCCCAGCACGGTAGCCTTTCGGGCCGCAAGTCGCCGTCGCCTTCTCAAGCAGGTCCTCGATCGCTCGTAGGGCCACTTCGTCGAGTCCACCGGTAACCTCTTTGCGATAGCGAGCGATGAAGGGAATCGTGTTCCCATCGCTGAGCAAGTCGATCGCCGCGGCGACCTGTTTCGCGTGAGCACCGATCTCGGTGGCGATCGCGGAGGTGACGGCGACCAAGTTGAGATCGGATGCTTTTTTTGTTGCCATGGAAACTTCTCTAAGAGTCTTGTTTGATCGCTTGGTCGATAAAATGCCGTACCGCTCGGCCG
Source organism: Pirellulaceae bacterium (assembly GCA_963781095.1). Classification (GTDB taxonomy): domain Bacteria; phylum Planctomycetota; class Planctomycetia; order Pirellulales; family Pirellulaceae; genus Rubripirellula. The sequence goes on along the minus strand of CAWAEA010000007.1, from coordinate 49,898 downwards.
CTAATCGTCGTCTTGCGGACCAATTCATTCGCGATCATTCGGATCGCCGTCGCGTGACCATCGTCTCGCAAAATGTGTTCAGTCTTGTCAAGGAAGCGTCGCTGGATTCGATCCAGTTGCCGCTCGCTACCCGGTCGCGATTGGATCAGCCGACGGATCGAACGCAAATCGGTCGACGTGCCTACCGTGCAATGTTTGCCGGTGAAATGAGCTTCAGCGACCATGCCGGCGAACAGGATCAAAACCTCATCTTCTAACCAGTCGCGTGATCCCTTGGCACGCTTCTTTTGGAGTTGGCAAGAACCCAACCGCAGTCCGCCGGCCAGCATCTTAGCCGGTTCGATGGTTACCTTTTGGATCGGTCGATCCAACAGAATCGCCATCACGGCATGACCGGCCTCGTGATATGCCGTCGCCAATCGGTCACTCGCGTCTTCCGCCGCACGGCGTTTCGCCTCGTCGTCATTCATTGGCTTGTTCGGACTTGCGAATCGCTTTGGTCAAGAGACGATCGAAGGTTGATGCGAACGCCTTTTTATCGTTCTGGTCGTAGGGAGCGGTGTAGCCGACCGTCATCCCTTCGCCGCGAAGATCGTCCATGAAGTTTCGGATCGACAATCGGGCGGCGATCGTGTCGCGAGAATACTCTTCGCCGCGGGGATCGATCACGAACAAACCTTTGTCGACCAATTGTCCCGCCAGCGGCACGTCGGCGGTGATCGCCAGGTCGCCCGGATCCGCGGTGATCGCAATGTATCGATCCGCTTGATCGGCGCCCTCGCGGACGGTGATGCTGCGAACGGTGGTGTAACCCGGCGCGGCAGTCACCAACCGATTCGCCACCAAAACCGTTTCAATTTCCAAGCGTTTTGAGGCTCGAAAAACGATCTCCTTGACGTCGGTGGGAGCCGCATCGGCATCGATCCAAATCTTCAAAACAAGAGTTCTCCAAGGCGAATGAGAGGTTTTCGAGTGGGCTTTCCCGCTCCTCAGCGGTGTCGGACCAGACGTGTCAATCGTCGCCCCGATCATGATTCCTGTCGAGAGGAAGCGACGCCGCTTCTTCTGAACAAAAGAAATTTGCCCCCGACCTCACCAAACACGGAAAGTTTCACGATGTCCAAATTCTATGCTCAATCGGGTTCACGTTCGATCGTCATCACCGCCGAAAACGCATGCGAGGCTGCCCACAAATTGGTCGATCACGTGATGGGCGACCACGTTTGGATCTACGGCGACGCCTCGATTTGTGAAGAAGATCGACGTGCACACCTGGCGATGGAAGCCTTGTTGACGATGGACAGTGAGGTCCGCGTCAGCATTCGTGGCCAGGGCCGATCCGAAGCCGGGTTGTTCGACATCGCCGAACTGATCAACGATTGGCATCGCCTGATGACCGGCATCAGCAAAATGTTCGGGCAGGCCATCGAAGCCCAAAGCGTAGTGGATCACTCCGTCGATCCATTTTTGCAAATCGTAGTGGATCGCTCCGCCGATCCATTTCTGCCGAGCAAAAGTTAGATCATAGGGTTGATTCAATCCCACTTGAGTCCCCATTGATCGATGGAGCGATCAATGGATATTCAATCAGACACTGATCGACGGAGCGATCAACGACAATTTCGTACTTAGGTTGTGGCGGGTTGCTTGGCCATTCGATGACTCGATTCGGTGACCGCTCGAATCTGGGCCGTCATTTCCTCGGTGATCATTCCGGGCACTAATCGCCATGCCCAGTTGCCCTCGGCCTTACCCGGCATATTCATCCTGGCCTCGTTTCCCAATCCCAAGAAATCTTGAATCGGAACAATGGCGGTGTCCGAAGCGGACTGCAGCACGGAATCGATCATTTGCCAATGAACGTCGTCGCCGCCGGTGACGATCGCATCGAGTGGATCCGCCGCGTCGTTGGCGGGGCGACGGTTTCGGTACCAACCCATCAGCGTCTCGTTGTCGTGAGTGCCGGTGTACGCCACCGAGCGCCCGTTGTAGTCCGAGGGTCGGTGGAAATCATCCTCTTCGGTATCAAAACCAAACTGGAACACCCGCATCCCGGGGAATCCAAGTTCGTCACGCAATTCGTGGACGGCTTGGGTAATCATTCCCAAGTCTTCCGCAATCATCGGCAACTCGCCAAGCTTCAACCGAGCCGCATCAAACGGTTTTGATCCAGGCCCAACGACCCATCTCCCGCTGACGGCCGTCTTGGCTGACGCCGGAACTTCCCAATACGCTTCGAATCCTCGAAAGTGATCGACGCGAAGTAGGTCGAATTGCTGCAATGCGCCTCGAAAGCGAGCCGTCCACCACGCGTAATCGGTTGACTGCAAAACGTCCCAACGATATTGCGGGTTGCCCCACAATTGGCCCGTGGTGCTAAAGTAGTCCGGCGGAACGCCCGCGACCAACGTCGGTTTTCCAAACATGTCGAGAGCGAACAGATTCTGGTTTGCCCAAACATCGGCGCTGTCGTGCGCCACGAAGATCGGCATGTCGCCATACATCAATACGCCACGATCGGCAGCGTATCGTTTGAGCCGTTTCCATTGCCGATCGAAGATGAATTGTTGGAACTCCGAGTATTCGATCTCGGTGGTCAGCTTTTGATCCCAGCTATCGATGGCGTCGGAGAACCGGCGAACCAACTCGATCGGCCACTGAGTCCAATCGGAATGCCCGAAGTGGAACATCAACGCTTCGAACCGCGCGAACTCATCCAACCATGATGCTCCGGCGACGAATTGGTCCAGCGCAGCTTGCAACTGCGGATGGCTGCCGGATTGGAAATTCTCAAACGCTTTCCGCAAGACCGATCGTTTGTAATGAGTCACGGCTTGATAGTCGACTCTCGCCGGATTCGTAGCCAACCAAGGTGGTGGTTCGATATCCGTCGGTGAGAGCAAGCCTTCATCGACGAGCGATTGAGGGCTAATCAATAACGGGTTTCCGGCGAACGCGGAATATCCACTGTACGGCGAATTGCAGGCCGACGGTGGCACCAGCGGCAATAATTGCCAGATGCCTTGTCCGGCCGACTGCAGGAAATCGACGAACGCAAATGACTCGGGGCCCATGTCACCGATCCCGAACGGACTCGGCAGACTGGTGATATGGCAAAGTACGCCGGATGATCTTGGAAAACGCATCGTTGAATTAGGCCTTTCCGTCTCGCAGGGGTTTTGCTTTCCAAATTTCGTCAGCATATTGCTGGATCGTTCGATCGCTCGAAAACCATCCACTGGTCGCCGAATTGATGATGCTCATTCGATTCCATTTCTTCGGATTGGCATAGGCCTTCTCCGCTTCCACTTGAGCATCGATGTAGCTGCGGAAATCGGCAATTGTCAACCATTGGTCTTGGGGATTTCGCAATCCCTTGGTCAACAGGTCAAAGATTCCAGGCTCCGATTCATTGAAGTGTCCGCCTTCAATCAACTCCATCACGCGTCGGATATCTTCGTCGGCTTGAATCATCGAGTCGGGGTTGTAATCCTTCTTCGCCTGAACCACTTCCGCAGCATTCATGCCAAACAGAAAGAAATTTTCTTCACCCGCTTGCTCACGAATTTCGATGTTGGCTCCGTCGAGGGTCCCGATCGTGAGTGCTCCGTTCATCATGAACTTCATGTTTCCTGTCCCCGATGCTTCTTTGCCGGCGGTGGAAATCTGTTCCGACAATTCGGTTCCTGGGCAAATGATTTCCATCGAGGAGACACGATAGTTCGGGAAGAATGCAAGCTTCAGCATTCCCTCATTCTTGGGATCCGAATTGACAACTCCGGCGACGTTGTTGATCAGCTTGACGATCAACTTGGCGACGTGGTAACCGGGCGCAGCTTTTCCGCCAATCAGAACGCAGCGTGGCACCATGCCCGCGGTCTCGCCGCGACGAATGCGATCGTAAAGGTGAACCACATGCAGCACATTGAGCAGCTGTCGTTTGTACTCGTGAATTCGTTTGACTTGGACGTCGAACATCGCCGCAGTATCAAACTTGACGCCGGTATTTGCCAGCACATAATCGGACAGTCGTTGCTTGTTCTTCAGCTTCACGGCGGACCATTTCTTTTGGAATGCTGCATCGTCCGCCAATGGCTGCAACTTATTCATTTGTTCGAGATCCGACTCCCACTCGGTGCCGATCGTATCGTAGAGCAGGTTGCGCAGGTCGGGGTTACAGTGCGAGAGCCAGCGACGTTGCGTGACCCCGTTGGTCTTGTTGTTGAACTTTTCGGGCCACATCGCATAGAAGTCCGCAAACAAACCGCTCTTGAGCAGTTCGGTGTGCAACGCCGCCACGCCATTGACGGAAAAACTGCCGACGATCGAAAGATACGCCATCCGAATGTGAGGTTGATCGCCCTCTTCGACCAACGAAACTCGCCGACGCAATTCTGTGTCGCTGGGGTAAAGTTTCGCGACGTCCGCCAAAAATCGTTCGTTGATTTCAAAGATGATCTCGAGCAACCGAGGCAACAATCGGCTGAACAAACCCACCGACCATCGTTCAAGTGCTTCGGGCAGCAATGTGTGGTTGGTGTACGCCATGCAATTGGACGTGATCTTCCATGCCGTTTCCCAAGCCAACCCGTGCTCATCCATCAACAACCGCATCAACTCGGGGACCGCCGAAGCCGGATGCGTGTCGTTGAGTTGAAAGCAATTCAGTTCGCCAAACTTAGAGAAGTCCTCGCCGTGTTGGTCGACCCACTTGGCCAACACGTCTTGCAAACTCGCGGACACCAAAAAGTACTGTTGCTTTAGCCGGAGTTCCTTTCCATTCTCGCTGGCGTCGTTCGGATACAAAACCATCGAGATCTGTTCAGCATTGTTTTGTTGCACGACGGCGTCAGGGTAGTTTCCCATATTGAACGCTTCCAAGTTGAACACGTCCGTCGCTTCGGCCTTCCACAACCGCAACGTATTGACCGTTCCATTTTTGTAGCCGGGGATCGGCATGTCGTAGGGCACCGCCAACAAATCTTGCGTTCCGACCCACTTCGAGAAGGGCTTGCCTTTATCGTCGAAGCAGCGTTGGGTGTGGCCATAGAACTTGATCGTGCGAGAGTCCTCGGGACGCTCGATCTCCCACGGGTTCCCATCACGTAGCCAGTGATCAGGGCCTTCGACTTGCCGACCATCGCGGATCGTTTGGTGAAACATCCCGAACTCGTACCGGATGCCGTACCCGACGACGGGCAATTCCAAATTCGCGCAACTGTCCAAAAAGCACGCCGCTAAACGGCCCAGACCACCGTTGCCCAATCCCGCATCCGGCTCGGCCTCTTCAACCTCTTCGAGTTCCAGCCCGTGTTGATGCAATGCCAACCGGCTCGCTTCATCAAGACCCAAGTTTTGGATGGCATTGTTGAGCGAACGACCGAGCAGAAACTCCAGCGAGAAGTAATGGACCTTGCGTTCCTCGCTCTTCATGAATCGTTTTCGCGTGGACCGCACAATGAATCGTCACACGATCTCGAATCGCGCGTGGAGAGCGCCTGGAAATGGTACCGCGCGTCGAGTTTCTCGTTGTGATGCCCGAGCGTGAAGTACAGGTGACGACAAAGCTCTTCCGGCAAAGTCCCCAAGATTTCGGAGGCAGGATTGTCCTTTGTGCGGCTCAATGAGGTTTCCGTTTTCTGGTCGAGCATCTTCGTTCCGTATCCTGCGAGAGAAATTTTTGTCGATCACGTAGCAATGTGTCAGGATTGTCGCGGAATTTGGCCGCGTTGTCGATATTTATCTTGGATTGCCCGATTTTGGACCGTAAGCGGGCGCCGACGGTCATTTCGACGCTACTTGCGAGAATTTTATTTTTTGGGCAACTCAGATCTCCGTCGATCCGAAATCATCAAGTGTTGAGATAGCGAGACTGGCGAATTTAGAAGGCCGCGCAAGAGAGTTGCATTCCTACGCCCTTCCCGATTGACGATTCGTCTTGAGCTGGAATGTCGCAAATGCCTACCGTCGTGGAACGCGGCAGATTCCATCGGAGCCGCGACTCACTTCTGCCAGCGTCTTGTTTCGTTCATCTCTTTCGATTCGGATTTCTTCGTTCATGCCCTCATTCGTCACCTCGCGACTATCAGTTGTTGCCGCCCCCGAAGTCGAAGTCGAAGCCGAAACCGACGTCGATGCGAAGCGCGTTGCATCGACCGACCACGTGCTCGGCCAATACATCCCGCTGCTCTACCACTACAACATGTTGCAGGATGAGGACCGGGTTGGCGCGTTTCGAGAAGCCATCGAGTTGGTCGTCCAGCCCGGAATGCACGTCGTCGAACTCGGTGGCGGCACCGGAATTCTGTCATCATTCGCGGCCCGTCGTGGTGCCCGCGTCAGCTGCGTCGAACGCGATCCCGAGCTCGTCGAGCGGGCCAAACATTTCGTGTCGCTCAACGGACTCGATGACCGCATCACGGTGATCCAGTCAGATGCGACCGACTTCGTGCCCGACTCGCCCGTGGATGCCGTCGTGTGCGAGATGCTGCATGTCGGATTGCTGCGTGAGAAACAGGCAGAAGTGATCACGGCGTTTAAGAAAAACTACACGAAAACCTTCGGTCCTACGTTGCCGATGTTCCTGCCTGAGGCGTCGATCTTGATGGCGGGACCGGTCTCGCACTCGTACGAATTTTCGGGCTACACGGCACCCGTGCCAATGTTCCAAGCGCCGTTGCTTGAGCAACCTCGCACGCGAGAATTGGCGTCACTCTCGCCCTATGCAAACATCGCCTACGAAGCGACGATCCCGCTGCAATATCGAATTCGACAATCGGTGACTGCGAATTGCACCGGAGAATGCAATGCCATCCGTTTCGTGACGCAGAACGTGATCGCGGTCGACATCCGTGGTCAGCGTGCGATCACGTGGCCGAACCAGTGCTTGGTGCTGCCGCTCGATCGAGCGGTTGGAGTGACCGAGGGGTCCGAGATCGAAATGATCTTCGACTACCGAGCCGGGGACGCGGTCGAAAAGTTAGCGTCGAGCATCCGGGTCTCGACGTTGCGGTAACAATTCGGCGGAGCCGCAAATGCTTGCGTCGGCTTTGGCGAAAAGCGACCGGCTCGATCGACCACCCGAAAACCGATTGCGACAGAACTCGGTCACCGTTTTCCCGAGCTTCGTGACTTGGTGGACGGCGGCCAGGAAAGGTGCGCGACAAATGTGCCCGTGCCGATTGACTTGGATAACATCACCCGATGAAATCTCCAGCGCCGTCAAGCAACCACCGCCGAAACAATACGTGTCGATGCAAACCAAATGCCCCGCGTCCAAAATGCGGTGGTCGGGCTGAGGGGTGTGGCCAAGGATCACCCGCTTCCCACTGTGATGCGGCTCCGGTAGCGGTACTGGCAGATGAGTCCAATAGAGCGTCATGTCTCTTTGAGCATGCATTGCCACGTCGTGAACGTAACAAGCGTGCACAAAAATTTCTGTTGACGTTTCGTAAAAGGGCGAGAGCTTTTGGAAAAATTGGAGGTGATCGGCTGGAATCTTATCAACGCTTCCGCCGTAGCTTGCCACGGTCGATTGGCCGCCGTTGTCGAGCCAGACTTGGTCATTCAATCCGCCCAGCACGACGCCGAGCAGCATGATTTCATGATTGCCACGCAGCGTCACCACGTTGCAACGATTGGACAACGCGATGACTTGGTCGATCACGTCGCGGCTATCCGGGCCGCGATCGATGTAGTCGCCAAGAAAAATCAATTGATCTTTGGGAGTCGGATCGATAGCCTCGATCAACGACCGTAGCGCCTTGGCGCAACCATGAATGTCTCCGATGGCAAATCGTCGCATGAGGCCGGGGCACCGTCGCGTTTGTGGCAGAAAAAAATCGTCAAGACAAGACGCGGAAGGACTAACAGCACATGGGTTTACCAACCGACACGCGCTAGTTTAGCGTCGCATCGCCAAATCGAACCCCGGGGGCCATCTCCGTCAAGATGTCGTGACCGCATTGTCGGACCGCCCGCTCCCAGCACAAATCGGGATCTCCAAAAATGATATCCGGGTTCGCATCACCGACCAACCATCCTCCGACGCGAAGCTCCTCGTCGAGTTGACCCGGACCCCATCCACTGTAATGGGAAATGAACCGAACACTGCGCGTCGGGACGCTTCAGCAGGATCCGGAGATGGTCGTCGTCACCGGTGATCCACGCCGGCGGATTCCCCAATTCGATCGACATCGATCCCCAAGGGTCGGCGGGACAATCATGCAACGTGAATTTGGAACCCTCGCTATACGCTTGCCCCGGCGTCAAGGGATTTCCCTCGGGATCATACGGGCCACACGGCTCGCCGACTCCGGATAAATCATGCAGGGCCAACAACGGGCCCTCGACCGGCCCTCCGCGATAAATGTGGTCGTCGTCGCGTGGATCACCCTCGGCTGGTGAGAGTTCGATCAGGTCCCGAAAGCGACGATCGGTCGGGCGGTTGATCGTCAAGCCAAACGCGCCCTCCACATCCTGGCGGATCATGAAAACGACCGATCGAAGGAAATTTCCATCGCTCAAGTAAGGCGAGGCAATCAATAATCGACCGGAAAGATTAGGTGGCATGGGTCGATTTCCCGTTTTTCGAATAAGAAATGAAAAGCGTCGCGGTTCTTGCCGAAGTATAAACGCGCGAGGACAGCCGAGTCGCAATGCAACACAAAAAACCTGACGCCCGATGATTGTCAGGTCGACTGCACGCGTGATGTACCTGAACCGATCGCCGCGGAGTGCGAACCGAGTCGGCGTTTGCGGGAAGTTCTTTTCCCAGTAATAGACCGCCGATACAGATAATCCAGTCCGTTGTCGCTGTGGTAGCTGAAGTCGATTCCGTGCCAGCTGTTTTTTTGATCGCGGACCCATCTTGGCAAGTTCTTTTCGGCCGTGATGCCTTCACCACGCGGTAAAAAACTGAGGTCTGCGTCGGAGTAGCGACCGGCGTGTCGCTCAGCGGGAGTGAAGTCGCTGTGGACGGCTTTGTGAGACAGGTTCATGAAGAACGGCTTGTCCGAATCTTTCTGCTCGTCCAACCACGTAACGCTTTCCGTTGACATTGAGCGTGTAGTTCGGCCCCGGCGGCAGGTAGTTTCCTTGCCCTTTGAAACTGATCCAATGATCATAATCCGATGCGTGCATGAGGAGCTCCGACTTTTTACAAGCACAAGATCTGGGTTACCCATCGCCAGCCCGCGAGCCCGGCGGAAATGTGCCCGTGGGCGCGAAGCCCGATCACCCCAGTGCAGTGCCCCGGCGCAAAGCTCAAGTACAATGACATCCGCGACTGGATTTTCAACGAAACTTCGATCCGCACGATCGGTTCAATCGAGTATGAACGCACGCATTTTAACGATTCTGGTTTTAGCCAGCACGCTTTCCGTTACCGTCTCGGCTCAGCCCCCGTTTGGCGGTGGTGATCGTGGGGGCGGTGGTGATCGCGGCGGTATCTGGCGGCGGCGGAGATCGTGGCGGTGATCGGGGCGGCGGCGGAGATCGTGGCGGCGGCGGGGGCGGACGAGGTGGTTTCGATCCCAGCTCGTTCCTGGATCGTTTGGACGCGAACAAGAACGGTGTGCTGGATCCCGAAGAGCAACAAGGGCCGGCTTCGTTTTTGATCACTCGCTTGCAGCAGTCCGACCCCAGCATCCAGGCCGGAAAGCCGATCCCGATCTCCAAGATCAAAGAGGGGTTCGAAAAAATGCGCGGCGGCGGCGATTCCGGCTCCAGAGGAGACCGTGGGGACGGCGGCGCATCGAGCCGCAGCGCGGGCGAGGACGCGCTCATTCCCGAATTGTTGGTCCCGGGATTTGGCGGTGAATCGATCGCGTCACCGTTGATGGGCTTCGGGCCCAGTGCAGAAATGTTGTCTGTCCCGATCACGGATGCGGATCGGGTTAAGGCGGCGGAAACGATGCGGCGGTACGACCGAAATGGCAACGGGTTCGTCGACAAGTCCGAGCTGAGTAGTCGTTTTTCCGGCAACCCCATGGACTTCGATCGAAACCGCGATGAAAAATTGTCGATCGACGAACTGGCCGTCCGTGACGCTCGCCGACGCGAGGGCGAAGAGAGCGTCAAAAAAACGCCCGTGGCCCGAAAACGTGATGACGGTAAACAACCAGAAGCCGAGATTGTGGATGTTTATGCCGGCCGAAAGTCGTATCGTCCGATCGCCGGCCGACAGTCTCCGGAGGGGCTTCCCGGTTTCTTCAGCGACAAGGACGCCAACGGCGATGGCCAGATTTCAATGGCTGAGTTTGCCACCGAATGGAGTGACGAGGTCGTGGGGGAGTTTTTTGATTCAGATTTCAACCGCGACGGAGTGATCACTTCCGACGAAGCCCTTCGCGCCGTCGAGAGAGGGCCTGCATCGAAGCTAATGAGTGAAATGAATGGTTCATCAGCCATGTCATCAGCGATGGCGAGTCCGGCTGGTGGAACAGCGACGAGTGCCCTATCCACCAACTCCAAGGCGGATCCCAAGATCGTCAAAACGGTCCAGCGGATCGTCCAGCGGTATGACAACAACAAAGACGGATCGCTGACGGCGTCTGAATGGGAAAAGATGCTGATGAGCCCCGCGGCGGCCGACGCTGACCGCGATGGTCGCGTCACCGTCGACGAGTATGCCCTGTGGATGGAGTCGAAACAGAAAAGCCGTTGACGGCCACCAGTCCTTATCTTCCTTGCCAGAACCGGCTATAATACGCCTTATCGTTGACAGTTATTACGTCTGTGAAGGAATATCCATGTCGGTCGGTGAAGGTTTAGAAGACATTTCGATCAAGGTTTCGCCCGAAGATTTGGATGAGGACGGCTACATCAGCCTGTGGAACATTTCATCCGCATCCTGTGAAGGAGACTTGAATCTGACGCGTGCTCTGGCCGCCTCTTTGCTCGGTTTTCTGTGCAAAAAGGGTTGCGACTTTGTCGTCACCAGCACGACGAATGCCGAGTATCTCGACAGCCAATTCGAAAAGGACAACAAGGTCCTCTACGCTTGGAAAGCGGATAGCGAAATGGTCGATTTGGTGTCGCAACATGCGGAGGTGCCATTCAAAGCCTTCAGCAGCTTCCTGGTCAACCAGAAATTCAATGCGACGACGAACTATAGCCCTCGCCGGATTGATCGGGTTGAGTGGTTCCAAAATATGTGGTCGGTCGGTTAGACGCTGTGTCGCAACCGTACGAACCGCTTCCCTCACACCTGCCAGTCGGTTCAGCAACCGGTCCAGGTGGACCGATTGATCCGACCAAAAATGGCCGCTGCCTGCTTTATGGTTGCATCGGCGTCTTCGTGGGCGGTCTGCTGTTGATTCTGTGTGCCGGTTTCGCCACCTATTTCACCGTCCGCAAACAAGTTGAAAAGTACACCTCGACCCAACCGTTGGACCTGCCGACGGTTCAGTACAGCGACGAGAAACTTGCCGAGCTCGAAAGCCGTCTCGAAAGCTTCCAAGCCGTCGTGACCGCGGGTGAAGATCCGGAATCGGACACCGTTCCGCCAACGCAGATCGTCGAGGAAAATGATTCGAATCCTGACGCGAGCGAACTCGCTTCGTCCGATTTGACTTCACCCGATCAAGATCAAGATCAAGTAAGTCGTCGAGGACACGCAGGAAAGCAATCTGCCTGTTCGCGAGTTGGTCTTATCAGCCGACGACATCAACGCTTTGATCGCACGCGAAGAAAAACTGCGGGGCGCGTGATCGTTCGTATAGCCGATGGCCAAGTTACGGGTGACATCAGCGTCCCCGTCGATTCCCTCGTGCCTGGTTCGACCGGGCGTTTCTTTAACGGTTCCGGCACCTTCGACGTCTCTCTCGAAGACGGCATTCTCATGGTCCGACTCGTTTCGGCACGCGTCAACGATGAACCGCTTCCCGACGTATTTCTCGACCATTTGAAGAAAGAAAACTTAGCGAAGGAAGTCTACAAGGATGAGGCGAACGCCAAAATCATTCGCCGATTTGAAAGCGTTCGCGTCGAAGACGACAAGATCATCGCGAAGCTGAAAGACGACGCGTAAGTAAAGTTTGGCGCTCGTTCGAGCAGCGCGTGCAGGTCATCGAGGACCGCGCCAGCATCACGCCGCGCGGATGGCGCGTGAAGCATCATGTGCCGTCCGGGCCGCCAATGATTTGCCATGACGAGTGTGGCGGAGTGGGGCAAAGAGTTGGAATCTGCGATTGCTTCGAGCAGGGGGTGTCGTGTAGGTCACGGGTTGTCGACGGTTGAATCATTCTTTCTGAAAATTGGGGAGCGATCCCGATGTATTGCATTCATTGCGGCGCCGATGGTGCGGCTAAGTTTTGTGGTTCGTGTGGGCAACGCCAGGAACGGGTTTTGCCATTCGTTCTTCCTTCCTCTGCGATGCGAGCTGATTCTGATTGCGTGGTTTCGATCGATGACGTTGCGATCGATGACGTTTCGATCGAGGCAACGGCGATCGACGTCGACGAGCACGGTCTCGATTGGACACAATCGATCGATTACGAAAGGATCCTTCAACACGAGCATGTTCGCGCCCGAATAGCAGCCGCGTCCCGCACGGTCGGGCCGGGCGTGACAGGCGACGATATCCTCGAGATCTTTGACGCCGTGTCTCCGGTCGGATTTTCGCTTGGAAAGTTTGCCAAAGCGATCTTGCCCGTCTATGACAAGCTGGGCATCAAAACCAACCACCAAGCCCGATGCATTTACGACACCACTTCGGGCCGGTTGATGTTGGCGACGCTGTGCACGATCGCGTCGCACTCGCTCGTGATCGATCACGTTAACCAAGCACCCACGCAATGCTCGCTCGATCTCGAGATCCCGACGGGCTTGATTACCAACAAAGGCAAGCTTGGGATCTTGATTGGGCGGTTCGAGTCCTACTGTCAGATCACGCTGCAAACAAGCATTTCGGGTCAGTGGTACGATTGGGGAAAATCAAATCGACTGATGACGAGCATTCTGGCCGGAATCATGACCGACCTGACTCATCAACAAGGCGGTCGCGTTCCCCAATTTCGCCGCGTCGCTTGAGGGCAAGGGTCGGGCACAAAATCATTTGAGCACCAAGCCGTTGTTCTCAAAGATTCACGCACACCGATTTGGTTTGCAAATAATTTTCCAGCGCGGCGTGCCCCATCTCGCGGCCCCATCCGGATTGCTTGTACCCTCCAAACGGCAGCGCCGCGTCAAAGATGCTGTAGCAATTGATCCAAACCGTCCCGGCTTTGACTGATTTCGCCAGTCGATGTGCTTTGGAGATGTCGCGGGTCCAGATCCCAGCAGCCAGGCCGTAGCTCGAACGGTTCGCCTTGTCAGCAATTTCCGAATCGTCGGTGAAGGGCATCGCGGCGACGACGGGACCAAAGATCTCTTCACGAACGATCGACATGTCCTCCGATGCATGCTTCAGCACCGTGGGCTGGACAAAGTAACCGGGGCGATCCATGCGCCGCGCCACCGGCGGAGGCTTCCGCACCCTCGGCGATGCCAGCCTTCAAGTACTGCGTCACGCGGCTGAACTGCTCGCGTGAGACCAGCGGCCCCATTTGCGTCGCCGCATCCAACCCGCTGCCGATGCGTAGGTTCTTCGCAATCTCGCTGACGCCGGCGACCACATCCTCGTAGATTCCTTGTTGGACGAACAAGCGTGATCCGGCGCTACAGACTTGACCTTGATTGAAAAAGATGGCGTCCGCGGCACCGGCGATCGCGATGTCCAAGTCGGCGTCATCGTAGACGATGTTGGGGCTTTTGCCCCCCAATTCTAAGGTGACCTTTTTCAGATTCCCGGCAGCGGCTTTGATGATCAATCTGCCAACTTCGGTCGAGCCGGTGAACGCGACCTTATCGACGTCGGGGTGCGAAGCGATGGCCGCGCCGGCGGTTTCGCCGAATCCGGTGATGATGTTGACCACGCCGTCGGGGATGCCGGCACTCTGGATCAATTCGCCCAATCGCAGAGCCGAAAGAGGAGTTTGCTCGGCCGGTTTCAATACGATCGTGCAGCCGGTTGCCAATGCCGGCGCAAGCTTCCAGGCGGCCATCAGCAGCGGAAAGTTCCACGGAATGATCTGGCCCACCACACCGACTGGCTCCTTCAATGTGAAGGCATGAAATTGGCTGCCCGGCGCGTACGGAACGTTCAAGGGAATCGTGTTGCCTTCGATCTTGGTTGCCCACCCGGCCATGTAGCGAAACATGTCCGCCGCCAACGCCACGTCGGCCCCCTTCGCGACCGCCAACGGTTTTCCGTTATCAATCGTTTCCAATTGAGCCAGTTCATCGGCATGCGTTTCGATCAAGTCGCCGATCTTCCAAATCAGCCGTCCTCGATCCGACGCCGTCATCTTGGACCAGACCCCCGAATCAAATGCTCGGCGGGCGGCGGCGACCGCCAAATCGATGTCTTCGGCGTCTCCTTCGGCGGCTTGCGCAATGACTTGATCGGTGGCCGGATCAAACACGTCGAACGTCTTGCCACTGGCCGATGCGACCCAACGACCGTCGATCAACAACTGCTTCGGCGAAGCCATGAAGGATTGCAGCGACTTGGGAACAGCGTGTTCAACGGCAGCGGACATCGGGGAAGCTCCGGCAAATGAGAAGAAGATTACGGCTCAAAAAGGTCGCGAGATCACCGCAGTTTAACGACCCCGTCAGCCCCCCGTCATCCATCACGCCCACGTCGTCATATGACTTCCACCACCGCCGGACCGATCACGTCAAACTTGGGCTCGATGCCCAGCCCAGCGGATTGGCTCGCTTTCATGAACCCGTCCTCGCGGCTTGTGCATCCGGTCGCGTTGGAAACCGTGACGTAACTGTTAAAATCGGTGCTGGTGAACCGGAACGACTCGGGTGTGCTGTGGGCCAAGTGCGCGATCGCGGCGGTGGTGATGTCGCCACCCCAACTGTCTTCCAGTGTCATGGCAATGCCCATCGAAACGCATAAATCGCGAGCTTGTTTGGCTTTCGTCAATCCACCGAGCTTGCTGATCTTCAGGTTGACGACATCCATTGCCAAATCGGCTTTCGCTCGCAACAGCATGTCGATTCCGTCGATGTTTTCGTCCAACACGAATGGCGCGGTGGTGTTGCGACGCACGGCCAAGCATTCTTCATACGTTGCGCAAGGTTGCTCGATGTAGACGTCCAGATCACGGACGGCACGAACCACTCGCATCGCTTCGTGTTGGGTCCATCCGGTGTTGGCGTCGGCGACCAACCGGTCCGTTGGGCTTAGCACCGATCGAGCGGCCCGAATGCGCTCGATATCGGTGTCGGGATCGCCGCCAACTTTCAATTGAAATCGCGTGTAACCCTGATCACGATAATCCGCAACATTGGCGGCCATTTCATCGGGCGGCACTTGCGAGATGGCGCGGTACAGCCGCACGCTTTCGCCGAAGCGACCGCCCATCAACGTGCAAACCGGCAATCCGGTTGCCTTTCCCAAAATGTCCCAGCACGCGATGTCGATCCCCGTTTTGACGTAGGGGTGGCCCTTCAAAGCCGCGTCCATGCGATGGTTCAGCACGCTAAGCTCACGCGGATCCATTCCGATCAAGTGGGGCCCCAATTCGCGGATTCCCGCCCGAACACCCTCGGCATAGGCTGGCAAATAGAATGGCCCCAGCGGACAAACCTCGCCGTAACCCGTGACGCCCGAATCGGTCTCCACCCCGACGATGGTGCTGTCAAACACGTCGACTGACTTGCCTCCCGACCATTTGTAGGACCCTTCGACCAGGGGAAGCTCGACACGGTGAGCAGTGATTCGCGTGATCTTCATGGGCGATGGACTCGTTGAATGTTTGAAATGGGTGGACGGGTATCCTATCCGCAAATTGAGTTTCCGCGGACTCCGGTGCTCGACCGAACGCTTTTAGAATTCGTCCACGGAGGCGTCCGGACGGCGCTCCCGGTCGCGTGGTCACCGCCCACTTCACGTGGTGGACGTTTGCCTTCATAATTTCGCAAACACAATCCAGCTCGGATCACGCCTTAACACCTTCAAGAAAGATACAGACATGGGACGCACCGGAGTCATCACATTCAAAGGCAATCCGATGACGCTTGAAGGCAAGGACTTGGCGGTCGGCTCCGCCGCGCCCGACTTCAAGCTGACCTACGCCGACAACGGCTTGCAGGCATTGACGTTGGCCGATTTGAAGGGCAAGCCTTCGATCATCAGCGTCGTGCCCAGTCTGGATACTCCGACCTGCGCCACCCAGACCAAGAAGTTCAACGAAGAGCTAAATGCGATGGGTGACAAGATCAACTCGGTTACCGTCAGCCGCGATTTGCCATTCGCCCAGGCTCGATTCTGTGGCGCCGAAGACATCAAAATGCGTACGGCCAGCGACTATCAAACACACGCCTTCGGTACCGATTACGGTTTGACGATCGAAGAGCTCAAGCTGCTGACCCGCGCCGTCATCGTGCTCGATTCCGACGGCAAGGTCGCCTACAAGGAAATCGTTTCGGAAGTCACCGAAGAACCAGACTACAGTGCCGCGATGGCGGCTCTAAGAATGCTCGTTTAAAACAATTCCGATGCCCGCTGATGATCGCCGTCGCTGCTCTCTATCGTTTCGTGCCGCTGGTTGATCACGCTTCGATGCGTGAATCGATCTTGGAGACCATGATCGCAAATGGTGTCCGCGGGACGTTATTGTTGGCCAGTGAGGGGATCAATGGAACCGTCGCGGGATCCCGCGACGGGATCGAGCGATGGCTCGACTTCTTGAGAAGCGATCCTCGATTGGCGGAACTGGACGTGAAGTGGTCCGAGTGTGGCCAGATGCCGTTTCGTCGCTCACGCGTCCGACTAAAGAAAGAGATCGTGACGCTAGGTGTTGAAGGAATCGATCCGCTGGCGTCGGTCGGAACCTACGTCGACGCGGAACATTGGAACGAATTGATCGACGATCCCAATGTGATTTGCGTGGACACGCGAAACGACTACGAAGTGGCGATCGGGACGTTCCGGGGTGCGATAAATCCTGGCACCGATAGCTTCCGCGACTTCCCCGACTTTGTCGCCAGCCATCTCGATCCCGCCGAGCACAAAAAGATCGCTATGTTTTGCACCGGAGGAATCCGCTGTGAAAAGTCGACGGCACTTTTAAAGAAATTTGGTTTCGAAGATGTCTATCATCTGCGTGGCGGAATCCTAAAGTATTTGGAAACTGTCCCGGCCGAAGATTCACGTTGGCAGGGAGATTGTTTCGTATTCGACGGACGCGTGGCGGTCGACCACGACTTGAATGAGACCGACCACGTGATGTGTTTCGGTTGCGGATGGCCGGTCTCACCCGACGGACAAACGTCCGATGACTACGTGGCGGGAGTCCAGTGTCCGCATTGCGCCAGCGAATTGACCGATGAACAGCGGGCGAGGTTTTCTGAGCGACAGTTTCAGTTGCGGCGTGGGCAATAGGTCCGACTCGTTTACTCTTCGCCTCTTCCACCACTGATCTCGAATCCCAGGTCCGAGATCATGTCGTAGTCAGCTTGGGGCGCTTGTCCCTTGGTCGTCAAATAGTCGCCCACAAACAGACTGTTGGCGACGTAGAGACCGAGCGGTTGAAGCGAGCGGAGATGGATTTCCCGGCCGCCCGAGATTCTCAACTCGCGAGTCGGGTTGACGAACCGGAACATCGCCAGCGCCCGTAGGCAATCTTGGGGGGATAGATCCGCGTTACCCTGCATCGGCGTGCCCTCGATCGCGTTCAAGAAGTTCAACGGGATCGACTGGACCCCCAATTCTTGCAGGTCGAAAGCCATGGAAACCACATCCTCGTGTGTCTCACCCATCCCGATGATGCCGCCGCTGCACATTTCCATGCCCGCGTCGCGAACATGTCTCAAGGTTTGCACGCGGTCGGCATAGGTGTGAGTGGTGCAGATGTCCGCGTAGTGCTGCTCGCTGGTGTTCAGATTGTGGTTGACTCGGTCCACGCCGCACGCCTTCAACCGGTCTGCCTGGTCTCGCGTTAGCAGGCCCAAACACGGCGCAAATATCCAGCCCATACTTTTGTTTGATTTCCGGTACGATCGTCTCAACGGCCGACATCTCACGCTCATTGGGTCCGCGAGCCGAGATGACCAAGCAATAAGTTTTCGCCCCACGCTCGGCGGCGACCCGCGCGGCATCCATCAAGTCGTCACGTTTGAGGATGTTGTGCTTGGGCACCGGAGCGGTCGAAATTTTAGACTGGCTGCAATAGTGACAATCCTCGGGGCAAAGCCCGCTCTTAGCACTCATCAAAAAGTACAACTGGACGGTTTTTCCGAAGTGCCTTTGCCGAATTCGGAAACCGGCCGCCAACAACGGCAAGATTTCCGAATCAGGCGTTTTTAAAATCTCGAGGGCAACTTTGCGACTGATGGGCTCGCCCGCCAAAACTTGATCCGCCCATCGGTCGAACCGTTGACCGGCTTCGGGCCCCGACTGACCGTGGCCGCCGATGATGTCATTTTCGGCTTTCTTGATTTCGGCGTTTTTGAGTTCGACGTTCAGCATCGCGCCAGGTTACCTTTAGGGGTGAGTTGCGACATAAAGAGCAGGTCCCCTATGGTGTCGCCCGGCGGCGGCGAAGGCAAGTCACCTTGCTTTCGTGCGGTTTCGCGAAACTCAAATTTACCGATCGAAATTAGTTCTCCTTTACTTTGACCCGTCGCCGATGCACCACGTCTTCCTAAGAATCGGATCGCTTTCCGAGATCCACGCTGCCACGGCCCCATCGTTGCTGGAACGCGGTCGCCGCGTGATCGCGCGAACGGGTCGGGGAATCGAGTTGGCGGAAATCGTTGGACCGTGTCGCAATTCGAGCGCGATTGTCGATTCAAAAGTCACCATCGTGCGTGCGACGACTCCCCAGGATGAGTTGCTGATCCGGCGTCTGGATCGACACAAACGCGAAGCCATCGAGGCCTGTCGCGCCGCATTGACCCAGTCGGGGTCGGTGGCATGTTTGTTGGACGTTGATCAGATCTTTGACGGTGGAACCCTGGTCATGCACTTTCTGGGTCCGGTCGACGATGTTGCCGCCTCGATCACCAGACAGGTCGCTCAGAAATATGAATCAATTGTCCGCAGCCGCCACTTCGCCAAGCTGCTCCAAGAAGGTTGCGGTCCAGGTTGTGGAACCGGCGAAGCCGGTGGTTGTGGCGGCGGATGCAGCGGATGCGCCGTCGCCGGAGCCTGTAAGTGATTGTCGTGGATCGCTCCGCCGATCCATGCATGGATCGGCGGAGCGATCCACGACAATTGGTGCATGGATCGGCGGAGCGATCCACGACAATTGGTGCATGGATCGGCGGAGCGATCCACGACAATCGATGCATGGATCGGCGGAGCGATCCACGACAATTGGTGGATGGATCGACGGAGCGATCCACGACAATTGGTGCATGGATCGGCGGAGCGATCCACGACAGTTGGTGGATGGATCGACGGAGCGATCCACGACAATTAGGGGCCGAAATTGGTGCTGCGGTAGGCGGCTGCGGCTTCGACGTAGTGAGCGGCGCCATGCTTGGCACGCTGCACGTTTTCAGGTGAGAGTTCACGAATCACCTTCGCCGGCACACCGACCGCCAGGTGGCCCGCCGGAATGTCGGCGCCCTCGGTGACCACCGCGCCGGCCCCCACGATCGCACCGGCACCGATCGTGGCTCCGTTCAACACCACCGCGCGGATTCCGATCATCGCCCCGTCACCGACGTGCGCCCCGTGGACCACGGCCGCGTGCCCGATCGTGACGTCTTTGCCGATGACGCAGGGGAACCCTGGGTCGGCATGCAACACGCATAAGTCCTGCACGTTTGATCGCTCACCGATGACCACTTTCTCCGTGTCACCCCGGACCACCGCCCCGAACCAGACGCTTGCACCGGAGCCGATGGTGACGTGTCCAATGACCGTCGCGTTGTCCGCCACAAAGGCGGACGGGTTGATCAACTCGGGATGTTTCTCAGTATCCATGTTCACTCCTTCGTCTCGGGCAGTCCATCGCCATAATCGTCACAACACGTTGCCGAACTGGGCCCGGCGGAAGAATTCGAATGATCTCGGCATAGAAAGCGATGGGATCGGAACCGCGCGAACTAGTCTTAGTTGTGTCAGGGAGACGCGGCCAGCCACCAAAGATTTACACCAAGATATTAAGCGTCCCCCCGTGCGAGGTGGGGTCGGTCCTTCGGGATCGGCCTCACCTTTTTTTATGTGATCTGGCAAACGTCAACATCACCGCAGACAAAAAAAGGCCCGGCCGCAAACGAGTTGCAACCGGGCATTTAGAGATCGATTGAGAACGTGGCGCTAAACGCCGACGGGCAACTTCGCGCTTTTGACCGTCAAGATAATGGCGCTTGCCACCATGTACGGATCGGCGTTGGACGCGGGTCGTCGATCTTCCAGCCAGCCCTTCCAGCCGTGTTCGACGGTGAAGATTGGAATTCGGATCGACGCACCTCGGTCGGACACGCCATAGCTGAACATGTCGATCGATTGAGTTTCATGCAGACCGGTCAACCGTTGATTGTTGTCGGCGCCGTACACGTCGATATGCTCTTTGATCCGCGGTTCGAAGGCCTTGCAAATCGCCTCGTAAACTTCTTGGCTGCCACAGGTGCGGAGCAAGTTGTTGGAGAAGTTGGCGTGCATGCCGCTGCCGTTCCAGTCACCTTTGACCGGCTTGCAGTGGTAATTGATTTGCAAACCATATTTCTCAGCGCAGCGATCGAGCATGTAACGAGCCAACCAAATTTGGTCGCCAGCTTCCTTGGCACCCTTCGCAAAAATTTGGAACTCCCACTGGCCTTTCATGACTTCGGCGTTGATGCCTTCGAGGTTCAAGCCCGCTTGCAGGCACAATTCCATGTGTTCTTCGATCAGATCACGGCCGACGGCGCGGCCTGTACCGACGCTGCAGTAGTAAGGGCCTTGAGGCGCTGGATAGCCATCGGTCGGGAAGCCCAATGGCTTCTGAGTTTCGGGGTCCCAAAGCGTGTACTCCTGTTCGAAACCGAACCAGAAATCGCCGTCATCGTCCAAGATCGTTGATCGACCGTTGGACTTGTGTGGCGTGCTGTCCGAATTCAACACTTCGCACATCACCAGAAAACCGGTGCCCGAACGGGCCGGATCTGGAATGACTTTGACGGGCTTGAGCAACAGGTCGCTTTTTCCGCCGGTGGCTTGCTGAGTCGAAGATCCGTCAAAGGACCAAACCTTTGCATCTTCCACTTTGCCGCTGAAGTCGTCTTCGATCTTCGTTTTGCTTCGCAGCGTTTGTGTGGGTTGATAGCCGTCGAGCCAGATGTACTCCAACTTGCACTTGGTCATAAATGATTCTCCCTTAAGTGAATCTGGGCTGAGAAATACACGCGTTCTACACAGGTCTACCACCACCCGGAGCCCCGATCGAGGGACGAAACCGCCCATCGACCGACACAATTGTGGAGCACGCGCATTATGGCTCCACGGCCTCTAAAATACCCGAAATTCCCATCACCGATAGTGTCGGCATCAAACTGAGTCCATCCGGAACCATCACCGGGGATTTTGCGCTCCGCATCCCCGTCGAAATCCGTTAATGGTGCCGTTGGTCCCCTAGGGGCTTCGGTTCCATCACTGAGGCAGTTGGTCGAGGATCTTGTGAGACATCTCTCGCAAAGTTCAAATCCATGTCCCACCCCCCATTCTTTCACTCGACCGGTTTATCCCAAGGGATCGTCATGATTCGACTTTTTTCCGCGGCCGTCGCAGTCTCGATAGCACTCTCGTCGATGTTGCCGCCGTCGATGTTGTCTCCGTCGAGCAACGCTCAAGAGTTGGGCGGTGAATCTTATCGACCCGAGTTGCCGTTGCCACAGGATCCGAGAGCATGGCTCAATAGCGCGCCGATATCCACCGAAGCGATGCGTGGCAAAGCGATCGTGCTGTACTTCTTTGAGGAAGGTTGTCCGCGATGCCGCGAAAGATGGCCCTCCATTTTGGCGGCGGCCAAGCAATACAGTGACAAGCCGGTCATGCTGATTGCAGTCAACTCGGGAACGTCGGCTGACCTCGTGGCTCGCTATGTCAGAGATCAACGAATCAGTTTGCCTGTGATCGTGGATTACGACCGGTCGATCGAGCGCGCGGCGGGAGTCAACGAAATCAGTTTGAATAACATTTGGCAAGCCAGAATCATTGATCCGTCCGGTCAAATTCAGCGTGCTGACGGGGGAGACATCGCCGCCACGCTGGAGGCCGCCGGCGCCGAAGCCCGTTGGAACGTTGACCCGTCCGAGATGCCGCCCGAAGTCTTGCCGACGTGGCGATTGGTGGAATTTGGCAGCTACGCCGCGGCGGCGAAGATGGTGGCCCGATTTGCTCGCGACCGGAAACCGAACCTCAAGTCTGCGGGCGAGCGATTGCAAGCCTACGTGCAACAGAAAATGGACGATGCCGTGGCCGCTGCGAAATCGTCATCCTCCGCCGGTGATGATTGGAAGGCATTTCAGATTTACGAGAGCATTCGGTCGAACTTCGCCGGATTCGAGCTGCCTGCGTCCGTGGAATCTGAATGGACACGGTTAAAGGACAAAGAGTCGATCGCGACAGAACTCGATGCATTGAAGTTGTGGGAAACGGCGCAAAAAATTGTCGCGTCCGGCCGCGCCACGCCCGCCCGCGTCGCGGCCATGATGGACAAGATCATTGAAAGGTATCCAGGCACCGAGGCCGCCACGATGGCCGCCAATGTGCCTCGCTAGGCTGACTTTACCGATTGGGGTGAGTTTGGCGATTCTTCCGATTATTCCGGATTTGGGTTTAGTTTGTCAGGCATCCTTGCCGATATCGCTAGGGAACCAGTCGGTGTGTGCCGACGCGAGGCGGAATTTGCTGTCTGGTTCTTCCCGGGGGGGAAACACTTCGGTGCTGTTTCACGACACGCCATCCAAGCATCCCATGGTGAAGCCCGTGCTTACCTTACAAAGAACCATCTGTTTTTCGATCGTTACCCTGGTCACCGTGATCGGCGGAACTGACGCATTTGCACAAACTCGGACGGGGTCGACGTCGCCGATGCCACGGCGTAGCGTTCGGACGACCGAACAAGCCGCTCGAGCAAATTGGCAACCCACCCGCCAAACCGCCCCGGCGAAAAACTCGTCCGATCGTCCTCTCGTCCAAGAAGTCGTGGAACCGATCGGTACACTCAAGGCGGCTCCCGCTCGCCAAACGGGCAACCGCCCAACCCCAAACCGCCAAGCACCCGCTTCGTCGGCAAAGACTGGCAAACCGGTCCGCTCGGTTGGTCACGTTTCGGGACGTGGAATTCCGGTTCCGCCGTCGGACATTTCGATCATGGAGTCGAACGACTCCGATCGCTATTCGGAAAATTACACCGAATATGATGGGCACGAAATTTTGGACGGCCAAGTGATCATGTCACCGATGGAAGGTGAAGTGATCTACGAGGGCGACATGTCGTCATCGTCATGTGACTCGATGGGCGGCTGCGGCTGCAGCGACGTGTTCTGCAGCGGCGGATGCGGTTGGGATGGTGGCGGAAGGTGCAGCTCGGGCACTTGTGGCTCGAGCGGATGCAGCACCTGCGGCGAACTGGTCAGCCCCAATGCTTGGCGTCCCTGTGTCACGCTGTGCTTGCCACAGGACGGTTGGTTCAGTGCCGAATACTTGAATTGGTTCCAAGACGGAATGGAGTTGCCACCGTTGGTCACGACCAGCCCCAACGGCACCAATGTCAACCAAGCAGGCGTGCTCGGTGGTCCCTCGTCAATCCTGTTTGGCAACGACAAAGTGCTCGACAATTCGATCGACGGATACCGCTTTAACTTTGGCGTGTGGCTCGATCGTGGGCACACCTGGGGCTTGGGTGGCGAGTACTTCCGAATCGGTGAAGAGAGCGAATCGTTCACCGGGACCAGCAGCGGTGCTCGGATCCTGGCTCGGCCGTTCTTCAACGTCAATCCGACATCCGGATCGGCACGCCAAGACGCCGAACTGGTCGCGTTCCCCAACGTGATCGCAGGCACGGTTTCGGCCGTCGCCACCAGCGAGCTGTTTGGAGCCGGCGTGCACTTGCGTTACCTAAGATGCTGTGACGAAGGATGCTCGTCGGGCGTGTTCTGCGGTTGCCCCGGCCATTTTTGCACCCGCCAAGAAGCGATGTTCGGATACCGTTACCTGCAACTCGACGAGAGCGTGAGCGTCCGTGAAAACCTTCGCGGAATTGATCCGGTCAGCACGTTCAACATTCAAGATCGCTTTGAAACTCAAAACCAATTCAACGGTTTCGATCTGGGTTGGAAGTATCGCCGAACCCGTGGTTACTGGAGCACGGATGCGACAT
This sequence comes from Pirellulaceae bacterium, assembly GCA_963781095.1. Classification (GTDB taxonomy): domain Bacteria; phylum Planctomycetota; class Planctomycetia; order Pirellulales; family Pirellulaceae; genus Rubripirellula. The sequence continues at coordinate 25,524 of CAWAEA010000007.1, read as the reverse complement.
TGCGAATGGCAGTCGGCGTGACCAACCAAAGCGTTCGGATCAACGGCTCAACGACTTCGACCGACTCGACAGGCACCCAAGTCTCGGGACCGGGCGGATTGCTGGCTCAGAACACGAACATCGGCAACTACGAGCAAGACGAGTTCTCGGTGATTCCGGAACTGAACCTGAACTTGGGCTATCAATTGACCGATCACTTCCGAGCGACGGTCGGTTACACCTTCCTGTACTGGTCCAACGTGGTTCGTCCCGGCGATCAAATCGACCTCGACTTGAATCCGGCCTTGTTGCCACCCCAGCAAGATCCGTTGACGGGTGCAAATCGCCCTGGATTCAAGTTTGACACGACCGATTATTGGGCCCAAGGCATCTCGATCGGTGGGGAATACCGCTGGTAGTGGATCGGGCGAAAGCTCGCCCCCGCGTTCTAAACATGTTCGGTTAAACCGAACAATGCGATCAAGACCGTTGAAACGGTTGTCCGATGAAGGACAATACGTTCGGTGGCTCGAGCGATTGCTCGAGGCCCGACCGCTCACGTATTTCAAAGAAACGCGCCCGGAATCGATTCGGTGCTAGCGTCTCGCGCATGTGTAACGAATCAAAGAAAGATCACGATGGTTTGGCAGAACATCCTCAACCGCCTGGTCCAACCGAAGTCAGCGACGCCGGCGAGCTCGGTAAAGCCGACGAAGTCGAGCAAGCGATCGTCGCGAAAGCGTAATGGCCGCCGACTTCGGATGGAGCACATGGAACGACGCGAGTTGATGGCGTCCGACTTGGGCGTGATTGCGGGGACGACGTTTGTCGACCAAGGGAACGACGGTTCACCCGCGGGTGATCCACCGGTTTTGGTCGACGCGGGCGGTAACTTGGTCGCCCCGGGCACCGCGGGTGCGATGGGCATCCAAATCCAACTGTTCAATGACGATGGAGCCACACCGGGAGTCTTGGATGGAACCGACACGCTTAATGGCACCGCAATCACTGATCTGAACGGCAATTATCGTTTCGACGGATTGTCGCCGGGCACCTATTTTGTGCAACAGCAAGTCGTTCCTCAATTGACCGCTCCGGCCCCCATGATGGCGCAAGTGGTCGACGACAACGGTGAGCGAACGGCCCTGGTCGACGATTACTCGATCACTGCGATGACCGTATTGGCAAACGTCGCCAACCCAAACCAGTTTGCATCGATCAGCGCGACCGAGGCCATCGGTGGTCGCCGTGACGTCAGCGTGAGTGCCATCACGGGCAATTTGTTATTTGAAGTCAACAGCATCAACAGCGAACTGAGCGTCTCGCCGGGCGCCGGCGGCACCGGCAGCGTCAATGTCCAGTACGACGGATCCGACTCAACCGCTGCACTCGTCGCCACGGGTCTGCAAACCGGTGGAGTCGGTGTATCGCTCGGCGACGGAGTGGCGGGCGAGTCCATCGATCCCGACGCCGGCTTCATCGCGCTGTCGCGCGCCGAACAGCCGGGCGAAAGCTTCGAAATCATCGTTCACACCGATGCGTCGAATTCGTCTCGCATTTCGGTGGCGATTCCCCAAAATTTGGCCGCCAACGAAGAGGTCTTCATTCGATTTGCCGACTTCGTCATCAACACGGGTTCGGGCGCGGACTTCAACAACGTCGGTGCGATCGAGACCAATGTTCCGATCACGGTGGCCAACAACGACATCAACATTTCGATCGTCGAAGCCATCACACCCGTGATCGTGCGTGTCGACCTCGCCAATATCCAGCCGTTGACGCTCGGTGGTGTGCTCTTCACCGACAGCTCACCCGGTGCGCAGAACGACGGGATCCGGCAAAGCACCGAGGCCGGTGTGGCGGGTGTGCAAGTCGATTTGTATGAACTGGTCGATCCCAACGGTGTCGTCGATCCCGCCACCGCAACCCCCATCGCAACCACGACCACGATCGCCGGTGGTGTCTATGCCTTCACCGGCCTGGCACCGGGAAATTATGCCGTCGTGGTTCCGGCAACTCAGTTCGCCGATGGGGCACCCTTGTTCGGCTTCGCCAACAGCACCGGCAACGATCCGGCAAACGATCCCGACGATAACATCCGAAACGATGACAACGGTACGGCATTGTCCAGCGGCGATGTGACCAGCGGCACCATCACGCTGGAGTCCAACGGTGAACCGATCGATGATGGGGATAGCGACCTCAACACCAACAACACGCTGGACTTCGGGTTCGTCCCCCAGATTGATTTATCGATTACCAAAACGTTGGTGACCGCATCCTCGGTCGTGACGGCCGGCGGAAATGTGGTGTTTGACATCGTCGTCCAAAATGCGGGGCCATTGGCCGCGACGAACGTCATTGTCACCGACGTGTTCCCCGACGGTTTGACCTATACCGGGATGACCGACGCATCGGGCTCGTTCACACCGACCGTCAATGGAACCACCGTTAGCATCGCGCTGGGCACAGTCGCCGCGGGCACGACCGCAACGTTCCGTTTGAACGGTGATCTCGGTGCCAACCAAACCGCCGACTTGACCAATACCGCGGCTGTGGTCGGCGACGAATTCGATGTCGATCCGACCAACAACAACAATGATGAATTGATCGATGTGATCTCGTCCGACTTGCGGATCGACAAGGTCGATTTGACCGACCCGGTCAACGCGGGCAGCCAATTCACTTATGAGATCACCGTCACCAACGACGGACCCGATGGTGCCGCCGGTGTGCAAGTGTCTGATCCGTTGCCCGTCGGCGTGACGTTCGTCAGCGGCAATGTGGATGGAGCCGCCAACCTGGTCACCTTCGACGCGACCACTCGCGTCGTCACCGCAACCGTGGGCACCTTGGCCAACGGAGCGGCTTCGACGATCACCTTGGTGGTCGAAGTCGGAGCCAATGCGGCGAGCCCGTTGACCAACACGGCGACCGTCACCGCGACACCGAACACGGACCCGGACGATACGAATAACTCGGCGGATGAAGACACCACGATCAACCGAGTCGTGGACGTCGGTGTCGACAAAACGGTCACCGGTACTGCGATCGCCGGACGCACCGTGACCTACACGGTTGCGGCCACCAACAATGGTCCCGGACAGGCTCGCGGCGTGACGGTCGTCGATACGCTCGACGCGAATTTGACTTTTGTCACGGGCAGTTTGAATGCCGGCACGAGCGGCGTGACCGTGACGCAAACGGGTCAACAATTGACGTTCGACGTCGGGATGCTGGACCCGTCCCAGACACAAACATTCTCGTTCGATGTGTTGATCGCAGCGGGTGCGACGGGCGTGATTCCGAACACGGCGACGATCGCCACGACCGATACGGACAACAATGACGCCAATGACAATGACAGTGTCGATATCAACCCCGGCCGCCAGGTCGATTTGATCTTGCAGAAGTCGGTCGACAAGGCGACCGCCGTTCCTGGGCAAGATTCGTTGGTCTACACGTTTGTCGTCAGCCACGATACCGATAGCGTCAGTGATGCGTCGACGATACGAGTCACCGACGTGTTGCCCGCCGGACTTGCGGGCGTCGTGATCACGGCAGCCGGATCAACGAACTCCAATTTTGATACTGCCACCCGAACGATCACCGTCGACTACGCGAATTTGCCGGTCGGTGACACGCTCGAGTTCACCGTCACCGCGACGATCAACAATGACGCGGTCGGCGATGCGTCCCAAAACATCGTCAATCCGGCATCGGTGACGTCGGCGGGCACCGATTTGGATACAACCAACAACACTTCGAGTGCTACCACGGCGATCACGCCGGTTTTCGACATCGTCGTCGACAAGACGGTCTCCAACGCGACGCCGGCGATCGGTTCGACCGTGACCTACTCCGTCTTGCTGACCAACGACGGACCGAGCAACGCCACCAACATCGTGCTGACCGATGCGATTCCAGCCGGGTTGACGTTCGTCAGCGCCACGCTCGGCACTCAAGCCGGCACCGTTTCGGGTACCAACGTTGTTTTCCCCGCGATCGCGCTGGGGCCGGCCGGAACCGCGACGGCGACGCTGAACTTCACCGTCAATGCGAACGCGTCGGGGACGATCACGAATACCGCCAGCATCCCGGATCTATCCGCGGCGGGTGAGGACGACATCACGAACAACTCGGACAACGTCGACATTACCGTGTCTGCGGTGGTCGACTTGGCAATCACCAAGTCAGTTTCCGATGCGAATGCGGCCGCGGGCGACGCATTGACCTACACGATCAACGTCACCAACAACGGACCCTCATCGGCGACCAACGTCGTTGTGACCGATACCCTACCGGCCGGTGTCACACTGACCGGCGGTACCCGGCCCGACGGGACCGCATTCACGACCGCCGGTGGCAACGGGATCACGGTCAACGGCAACGTGGTCACCGTCGCGGGTGGGAATCTCGCCAACGCGGGAACGTTCAGTTTTACCGTGACCGGAACCGTCAACGCCGGTGCCGCCGTGACTCAAACCAACACCGCCACGGTCGCATCGGACACCGGCGAGACGATCACGGCCAACAACACTGCGACCGCGGCGACAACGGTCGATCCGTTAACCGGCTCGATCGCTGGCAAGGTGTACTTGGACGTCAATACGAACGGGGTCTTCGACACCGGGGACACGGGCATCGCTGGCGTTTCGATTCGATTGACAGGGACCGACAATTTGGGCACGGTCGTTGATCGCACGCTGCAAACCAACGCCGCCGGCGACTACGTGTTTGCTCAATTGGCAGCGGGCACCTATCAAGTCGACGAGACTCAACCCGCCGGCCTGGCGGACGGACCTGAGAATGCGGGTACCGGAGCCGTCTCGTCCAATACGAGCCCGGATCGATTCAGCCTGGTGATCGCACCCGCGGGAACCGCGACCGGATTCAACTTTGGAGAACGCGAAGCGATCGATCCGATGTCAAAACGCCGCTTCCTGGCATCGAATCGTTGATGCGACGAGTGACTGATTGGTTAGCACCTGGGGTGGCGGGAGCCGGTGGAAGATAACCCCAGCGAGCTAAACAAGCGGTCGAATTGAGGGAAGCGAAGAACGCTCGGCTTTCGGGGGGGAGCCGAGCGTTCTTTTTCAAGGACCGAACTGATCAGCCAAGCCGCGTGAACTTCGGGGCCTGAACTTCGGGGCCTGTCACCTATCTCCTATCACCTATTCCTCTTCACCGCTTTCAATCTTCCCAAACAGGTGGCCGCCGACTTTGTCGTGTTGCCAAGTTCCGGCGTAGCGACCGTTGTGAATCATCACTCGCGCATCGAACGTTCCCATCCCCGGAATCCAAAGCGCGTCGAGCGTCATGACGGGCGTGTTGCCCGACCAGAGGATCTTGAACTCCAGCGGCACTTCGCTGTCGACCGCTATTGAATTCGAGCGGTCATCCGATACATGTCGGCGGCTTCAAGCTTCTCGCACTTGGTGATCGAGTATTGTTCCGTCTTAGGTAACTGTCTTCTTTACCATCCACGGTGAATTTGCCGACGAATTTGGCCCCGGTTAGGTATTTCGCCAACCGTGTTTCGCGGTCGGCGTCCGCCGCCACGGCGAACGAAGCCAGACATGACCATCAAAGCAAGTGTGATCCAGCGCATCGGATGTTCCAATCGAGAGTCGAGTGAGGGTGGGTGATCGTGGATGCTTATCGTAACGCGTTCTCTCAGCCAGGCCATCGCTGCTTTCCCGATTCGCGCGTGCAGGATATCGGGATGACCGCCGATGGTGATTGTTTTGACTCGGGACTCGCCACTCGGATCGATAACGATGATGTCAACGTCGGCACTCGGCAGCGGCGTGCCGGACGCGGCATCGAGCGGCGGATATCCGTCGACCACCAGCAACCAGTCGGACCGGAATCGACGGCGCAATTCGCTGAGCGTGTCGCTCGGATCGACGAGGTCCAGTATCGGCAATAGGTCCTCGCTCGCGGTCAACGACAGGCCACCATGGTAGGCGGGCGAATCACCCAGCGCCGCAAACCAGTCTCCCAGCACGGCGGCGCGTCCGTATTCCAGCACCAGCACAACGATTCACCACGAGCTCGCAATAACGCCTCAATCGCATGTTGTTGCTCGAACGATTCGCCGTCACCAAAATAATACTCCGGTACAAGCTTTAGTATTTCGGCGCGAGTGTGAGCGATCATCGCGGCGCAGGTTTCGTCGGTGTCCGCCGTCGCGGTGATCCTCAGCGAGATGGTCGCACCGCTGACCGTGATGCCGACTCGCGGCTCCCGATCTCGCGAGATCATCTCGCCCAACCGCTGCTCCATGTCGCTCTCGCCAGTTCCAAAGAACTTCATCACGGCGTGGGCGATTCGCGATCCGCTTCCAGACTGCTTGATGATCCGCGCGACGAGGGTCCATCAAACATCCGTATCATTTCGGCGGGCACACCCGGTAAAGCAAATAGGCGACACCTTGACTGGTCATCATGCGTGACGGTCATGTCGATGCCCGGCGCGGTGCCCTGCGGATTGAAAATCTCGTCGCTGCCGACCGGGAACATCGCCTGGACACGGTTTCGCTCGGGCATTTCGATCTTGCGCCGCGAAAACATGGACTCGATGTGCTGCATCGCGGAGGATCGCATCTCCAGTGGTCGCTCGACCATGAGTGCGAGCGCTTCGCGGGTCAGGTCGTCCCGGGTCGGTCCGAGCCCGCCGGTTGCGATCACGAAGTCGACACGTCGGGACGCGATGCGAAACACATCGACATTGTCCGCCAAGGTATCGCCGACCGTTGAGTGAAATCTGACAATCACGCCCAACTCGCCCATCCGACGACTAAGCCATTGGGCATTGGTATCCAATCGAGCCCCGCTGGTCATCTCGTCGCCGATCGAAACGATTTCACAGGTTAGTTGGCGGCAAGGGGGCGTGGTCATCGTCGGTCGCATCGAGGGGCTTGGGGGGGTCAGGAGTCGCCGCATCGCCGGAAGGGTCTTGCAGCGTGACTTTGGATCGATTCAAAGTCAAATTCGTCGCGCGGGGCGGTGTGTGATCCAAAATCAACAGTCGATGCAAGAAATCCGGTTCGCGATCAAACAGGAGTCGGTTGTCGACCCATTCGGGCCGCTTAGCGTCGGACGGCTCTATTTCAAAATACCACCAAACGTGGGCGCCGTCCCGGTCGCGGCCCACCCAATGATATCGAGTCGAATCCTCAACCGGAGGCTCGGCTTTCAAGTCGGGTAAATCCGCCACCCGCAAACGACTTCGCAAATAAGGTACCGCCCATTCTCAGTCTCATCGTCCTTCGCATCTGGACCCATTTTGGCACGGATCCATCGCTCGTCCTCGGCAGCCAACCGGACAGCAACCTCCATCCGATGAGTCTTAAAATTCCACTGGACTTCCGTGACGGTCTCATGCACCGGATGCATTAAAAACGCGAAGCAAAAAACGAGGTAAACCGGCATGAGAATTTCACTTTCGAAGAAATGCGTTTGACCCGGTGGCCAACAAACTCGACTAGTGACCCCAGGATAGCTGTCGATAAAGCATCTGCCGATACACAAGATCGGCTGATTCCGCGGGGGGTCATGGGTTGCTCGTCAGCCACGTCACCGGCCACGGCGATTTTCCCAACTTTTGACGGGCATCCGACGAATCGGATGCAAACACACGGACACTGTCATTTGGCAAGCGTTGCAAATCAACACTCGCGCTCGTTCTCCATTCGCGCTCGGCTCGCCAGTCGTAGGTTTTGCCGATGGACTGGAACCGAAATCGATCCGCGGGCAGAATTTGATTGCGTTGATCCCCTTCGCCGTAAATGACCGGGCGTCCACCCATCTGTTCCAACACCGATCTACGAATTGCGACGCCGAATGGCTCGTAATCCCAACGCCCAAGATGGGGCCGAAAGCAACGACGTTTTAAAATGCTCGCCAACGGCAGGGCCGAAAAGCAAACCACAGGCACCTTCTTGGTCGTTGTGACGGCCGATGCAATCAACCGCCGCGACCATAGAATTCGCTCCAGTGCATCGATCGGTGCGCGTCGTGATGCTGCGGGATGGTCGACCAACATTGAGTCGCGGTATTGGTCCGGCGATTCGTCAGGCCATGGACCCAGTCGTGACCGCGTGCAATGAATCAACCATTGGCCGTCGGTCCGTGCCCAATCCTCCTCGGTACCGGTCATCAAATCGTGGCGGGAGGCTTGGGTGGGATCGCTGCGGCCGGCGAGATACCACCCGATCGCGCCCGCGGCGATCAAACTTGCCGCGGCATCCTGTTTCCCGCCCATGATCGCGACCCGCGTCGACGCATCTTGTCGATCGCCCAACCGCCGGCGTAAGCACACTTCGATGTTTCCGGCTCGACGGATGTGGACCGCGTCCACGCGATCGGCCACCGCGCACAACACGGAATCTCGCGACAAATCGTCCGACACGATGCGAACGTCCGCCTTCGATCCACTGGCATCACTCGACGCAACTGAGATCGCCAAGATCGGGACGCCGAATAAAGTCGCAGCTCGCTCGGCCCAGGGCTGGATTGCCGATTCCTCCGCGACCAATGCACATCCACCCAAGTCGCGGCAATCCAGCATGCTTCGGCTTAGATAATGGCAAACGCGACGATGCAATGACACGTCGTGTCCCAACCGGCTGCTGGTCAACCCGATCAACGGCCGTGATGACGCCAGCTTTTCGCGACCCAGAATCTGGCCGACACGCCCCCAACCACGCATTCGATCGATACGAACTTCGTCGCGTAATCGTGGTGAGGTCATGGTGAGGTCACGGCTCTAAAAATCCAAGGTCGCGAAATAATCGTCCATCGTTTCGGCGCGGCGAATCAGCTCGACTTCGCCGTCGGCTCGCAACAGCAATTCGGCACTCCGCAGCTTCGCATTGTATTGGAAACCCATGGAGTGCCCGTGGGCACCAGCGTCGTGGATGATCATCACGTCGCCGCGGTTGACATGAGGCAATTGCCGATCGATCGCAAACTTGTCGTTGTTTTCGCAAAGCGATCCGACGACGTCCGCCTTCAAATCATGCGGCGCGTCTTCCTTGCCCAAAATGGACATGTGGTGGTACGAGCCGTACATCCCGGGTCGCATCAAGTTGGCCATGCAGGCATCGACGCCGACATAGTTCTTGTAGGTGGTTTTCGGCGGAACGACCTCCGTGACCAAGTAGCCATACGGACCCGTGATGATCCGACCGTTTTCCAAGTAAATGGTCAACGGATCAAGCGAGGTCCCGCCGATCAAGCGATCGTAGGCCGCCTTCACGCCACTGCCGATGACTTGGTAGTCGAGCGCCACTTCGCCTGGTCGATAGGGAATTCCCATCCCGCCACCGAGGTTGACGAACTCCAACTCGATGCCCAATTCTCGGTTCAAATCGACGGCGAGCTCAAACAACATCACCGCCGTCTCGACAAAGAACTCGGGGTTCAGCTCGTTCGACGCAACCATCGTGTGCAGCCCAAAACGTGTCGCGCCCTTCTCCATCGCTTGTCGGTACCCGGTGAACAGTTGCTCGCGGGTGAAGCCGAACTTGGCATCCTCCGGCTTGCCGATGATGACATTGCCTTCACGCAGCGGACCGGGGTTGTAGCGGAAGCAAATCAATTCGGGAGTGCCGACGTTGTCGTGCAAGTAGTCGACGTGAGTGAGGTCGTCCAAATTGATGACAGCACCCAAATCACGTGCTTTCTTGTAATCCTTTGCGAGAGTATTGTTGGAAGTGAACATCACGTGCTCGCCCGTCAAGCCGACACGTTCACACAACAGCAACTCACCCAAACTGCTACAGTCACCACCGCAGCCCTCTTCCATCAAAATCTCGAGCAGCCTCGGGTTGGGAGTCGCCTTGACGGCAAAGTACTCCCGAAAAGACGGACACCAGGAGAACGCCTCGTTGAGGCGCGCGACATTGCGCGAATCGCCGCCTCATCATAGAGATAGAACGGCGTCGGATAAATCTTCCGAGCGCATCGATCCTCGTTTTCGTCAACGGAAACGTCTTGTCGCTGGGAGTGGCGGATGCGACGTGGGAAGTTGCGGCGGACGCAGGCGAAGCGGACATGGAGAAAGAAACCTCAGGCTTGAAGATGGCGACACCATCAATTCATCCGTGGCGTCGCGACAGGTTGGAATGGCACGGCTTCTTAGGGCGAGACCATCCTAACGTTAAAGCATAACGGGAAGGCAATTCGACGCCAGAGGCGGGGCAGGCTTCCCCCGAGACTCTGGCCTCCACTTCGCTTGAAAGGCTTGTCAATTCAAACCCGACACCCTTCTTGAACCTGCGACGACGTTCGCAGGAAATGCTCCCACGATCTCTAATCACTCCTAGCTTTATCAAAAGACAACTTCGGACGGGGGGCGACGAGCTGCACGTTGCCCATCACTCGCGTCGCTCGGCGACACGCATCTTTGCACTGCGTGACCTTGGATTCCTTCGCACCTCGTCGTCCGTCGGCCGCAATGGTTTCTTTGTTAAAACGTTCCACCGCTCGTCATCGCGAAAGGCGTTCTTGACGATCCGATCTTCCAACGAATGGAAGCTGATCACCACCAATCGACCGCCCGGTGTTAGCCACTCCGGCGCCGCCTTTATCGTTCGCTCCATGATTCCGAGTTCGTCGTTGACGACGATTCGCAATGCTTGAAAGGTCCGCGTCGCTGGATGAATGTTGTGATTCTTGCTCGGCGGCACACATCGTCGACAAATCTCGACCAAGTCGTTGACCGTTTTCACACGGTTCTCTTTGCGACGCCGAGAAATGATCTCACGCGCGATCCGTCGACTGCAACGTTCTTCACCGTACTGGTAAATGGCGTTGGCAATCTCCTCTTCTTTTTTCCACGCCAACCAATCCGATGCGGGGTCTCCATTCTCGGGATCAAACCGCAGGTCCAAAGGTCCGTCGACGGTGAAGCTGAATCCTCGATTGGCGTCGGCAAGCTGGTCGCTCGACAAGCCCACGTCCAGCAGGATCGCATCCGCCTTGGCAACGCCCGTCGCCTCAATCGCCTGGGGGATCTTTTCGTAACTACCAAGAAAAACGGTTAGTCGCGGATCATGGTGCTCACGCTCGACGCGCTCGCTGACTGCGGGATCACGGTCCAGGCCGATGACGACGCCTTCACCAGGTGGCAATTTTTTGACCAGCAACCCGGAATGCCCGCCTCCGCCGTACGTTCCATCGACCATCACGCGCGGATCGTGACCGGTCATCCACTCGACCACTTCGTCGGGCATCACTGGCACATGCACCGTCTCGACGGATGGCGGGTTGCTAGCCACTTCGTCGGAGGTCGTGGCCGATTCGCTCGATTGAGACTCAGTTGACACGCGAGACACTTTTGCTGCAATGAAGGGCGGTTTCCATGTTCTTGCTGATCTCACGCAATCGAGCGAGATCGCCGCCACCGACTTCGGCGGCCAACCAACCGGTGAACCCGATGTCTATGTAGCGCGGTTTCAACACTCGGCCAATCGATGTCGCCCTCGGTGATCTTGGTGAACTTGTCTTCGGTTCGCGAGAAACCCTTGATATCGAGTTTCTTGATCCGACTTCCCAATGTCCGAATCCACTCGGCCGGATCACCGTACCTCCAATGATTGCCGATGTCGAACTGGACTCCGACCCATGGCGACTCAAAGGCATCGACAAATTTAGCGAGGGCGTCGGCGGTCTGATTCGACGGACCGTCGTGCTCGTAGAGAAAATGGTTCCAAACGTTTTCGATCAAAATGGAGACGCCGTTCTTCTCGGCCACTGGAATGGCTTCACGAATCGCCGCCATCGCCCGCTCGTAGACCTCAGCATCCGATCCATCCTTTCCGTGCGCCGGGACCAGCAACATCGAATCGCCGCCCACCGCCGCAGTCTCTTCGATACCACGTTTGAGTTTCGCCAGCGCGGCCTGGCCAACGCCGGGGTCCGGATCGGTGTGCCGCTCGGCCCAGTGATAACCACCGACCGATCCGTCGATGATGATTCCGCTTGATTTCGCCGCCGCTTTGACCTCATCAATGTCGATCCCCGGCACGTTCACTTCGACGCCCTCGAATCCCGCTTCCTTCGCCGTTGCGAACCGCTCGGCAAGCGTGCCTTGATTGCCCAGCATTCCGATTTTGAGTGTCTTTCGCAACCATGGCGACTCGGGCTCGTCCGTGTAACCGTTTCGAGCGACGGCGAACACGGCCGCACCGGCGCCGATCGTTCGCATGAATGAACGCCTGTCCGTCATCTTGGGAAGATTCATCAGCGTGTCCTCGGGAGAGAAAATGGTGGGTGGGATTCTCGAGCGGCACGCCGGTTCGCTGTTCTGGAAACACCCGGGTCAGGCGGCTCAGGCAAGCACTCTCGGAACCTATCCTACCTTCCCGCGGTTTATCCCACCAGCAATCGGGTCGAGGGGTCGAGGATTTCCGAGTCACTTTCAAGACGATCCGATTCGGATTCGTCAAAATTTTCACGCACGGTCGCAAAGAATAGCAAGCACGTCATCGCGATCCCGAGACTGCAAACGATCCACAAAGGTTGATACGCCGCACCGGTCTCGGTGGACTTTAAAAACAGGGAAGCGCCCTGCCACGATCCGTCCGCGATCCGTTGCAACGAGACCGAAAGCGCGTTGTTGGTAAAGTGGATGATCATTCCTGGAATGACGCTGCCCGTCCTCAATGCGATGAATCCGAGCAAGACGCCCATGATCGTTGCGGCAATCGATTGCTGAAGCACACCGTGTGAGATTCCGAACATCAACGCCGAAATCAGCACGGCGGCGGCAAACGGTGTTGCTCGCGCACCAGCCCGCCGAAAATAAATCCCCGAAAGGCCAATTCCTCGCAGACCGCCGGAACGAACGCCATCAAAAAAATGATCGTCATCCAAAGGCGCGGACGCGATTTGATCGGTGAACGGTTCCATCGCCGTCATCGCCTGTTCGCTGATCGGATACGTGAAGCTAATCCACTGGGCAATCATCACGTATAGCGGATGCAGGGTGACACCCAACAGTACCGCCATCGGGATCGCCGTCCAATGCGGCATCCGAATCCTTAAACTTTTACGCAGCGATGTCGTCATCATCGTGGCCATTAAAATCGCTGCGCGAATATCAAGCCGATTTGTGGCAGCATGATCAGCTTGGCAAATCCTCCGATCGAGGTCGGCATATCGGTGACGGCCAACTTTCCGAAGAACAGTGCAACCAAAATCATCGCACCACATGCAAAAGCTTTCGCCGGAGTCGCGGCGACTTGCCGATCGCGCCACAGGTGGCGGACCCAACCGCGAAGCTCCCATTGATCGCTGCCGCCGAACAACACGGCTTCGTCTTCGAATTGACGACGTACCCAAGACACAGCCAACCACAAGCAACCGGCCGTGACACCCGCGACCATCGGCAAATGCCACAACGCGTGAGTGAACTGGCCCTCGACCAAAGCACGGACCATCAAGAACATTCCCGTCACGGGAATCAAGCTGGTGCCCGGCGTCAAAGTGGTCCCCGGCAACATCGGCAACATCACGAGCGGCAAGGTCACCATCATCAACGGCATCAAATAGTACTGTCCCTCTTTCACTGTGGCGCGCCATCGCGGCGACGGCGAGTGCGAGTGCGCTGAACAATGCCGACAGGGGAACCAACGCGACCAGCAACCACAACATCGGCGCAATCGGAGACGCTTTGATTGTTCCGCCCATCCCGATCTGTTTGAACACGAACGAGCTGGTCACCAACATGCTGGACGCGTTTAGGATGGCTGTCATCATGCTAAACGTCGTGACGGTGCCGAGCTTTCCCCATACAATTTCGCTGCGCAGGGCGGGGCTGCACAACAGCGTTTCGAGTGTGCCGCGTTCTTTTTCTCCCGCCACCAAATCGATGGCCGGATAGAACGCACCGGTCATCGCCCAGACCAACATGATGAAGGGCAACAGCTTGCTCCACAGAGCCGTCTCGCGGGTCCGTTCGGGTGCGATGTCGATGTCGGACAATTTAAAAGGCGACAACATTTTGACATCGATGCCGGATTGCGAGAGTCGGTCCTTTACCCAACCGCTCTGCCACTTCATTAGAATTCGTGTCACGCGGTCGCGGGCCACCATCGACTGGTCCGATGCGACGTTGTAGAGCAACTGGATCGATGCGGCTTCGTCTTCGGCACGCTTTGCTGAGTCTGCGAAATCGGGTGGAACCACCAACACGACATCAAACGTCGCCGTCGCGAACCCACCCCGTCGTCTTTTCTTCGAGATCGCCCGTGATCGACGCTTCTTTCCACTCGTAGGTGAACAATTCGAGTCGTTCGTCGTGGTCCGTCAAGCCGAATGCGAACGTGCGATTTTCGGCATCGATTAGCGGTGGCACCTCGCTCAAGTGTTCGGTGCCGACGACGCACACCGATGTCTGATGTTGCCGAGTGAACTGGGCGATCTGTAACAGCAGCGTGCCCACCAATGGATACAGCAAGATCGGAAGAATTGCGATCGTGAACAAGGTTCGGCGATCGCGCAATTGGTCTCGCATTTCGCGCGCGTAGATCAACCACACCGCAGAGAATCGGGGTTTCCCCGCCTTGCGAGCGGCCCTTCGTTTCGCCTGGGAATTCTCGCTCATGAGGTGCCCCTTCCCGCGAGACTCAAATCACCGAGCGGTGATTCGTCGAGTTCCGATTGCTCGTGGCGGCTGAGCATGCCGAAAAACAACTCTTCAAAGTCGTTCTGTTGATGCCGATCACGCAGTTCGACGAGCGTTCCCGAATCCAAAATCCGGCCGCGGTGCATGATCGCGATTCGGTCGCACAATCGTTCCACTTCGCTCATGATGTGCGTCGAAAAGATCAAGCACTTCCCCGACTCGCGGAGCGCCCGAACCACACTCAACAGATTTCGTGCCACCAACACGTCCAAACCTAAGGTCGCTTCGTCAAAAATCAGCACCGGTGGATCGTGGACCATCGCTCGGGCGATCGAAACTTTCTGTTTCATCCCCGTCGACATCTTCGACCCCGGCACGTCTCGAAACTCGTTCATTCGCAATTGGTTAAACAGCGTTTCAAGGCGATCGCGAAGTTCAAGCTTTGGCATCCCGTGCAACTTGCCAAAATAATTGACCATTTCCCATGCGGTCATGCGGTCATAGATTGCAGTGTTGTTGCTGACAAAACCGATGTTGCGGCGGACTTCGGCGGCGTCGTGGACCACGTCGAATCCGGCGACCGTGGCGATACCGTGAGTGGGAGTCAACACCGTCGACAGAATCCGCATGACGGTCGTTTTTCCAGCACCGTTGGCGCCGAGCAAACCAAAAATCTCGCCTTGCTTCACCGAGAAGGACACGCGATCCACGGCGACAAATGAACCGCGGCTGAGATCCTCGTACGTCTTCGTCAAGTGTTGAACGTGGATCATGGCCGACTTTGTGCGCGGATGATGGCGAAACAAACGCGCCGTTTGCACAACCGCGCTATGTCAGAGATTAGCCTGTTGGTGTTTGCCACGAAGAGACCGAGTGGCTCAACAATCGCGATTCGATCGGGTCGGGTCGGCGCAACCATCACATCCGGCATGGTCCGGCTCGCAGCGACTTGTAACGATGGGTCACACCCGGGGTGCCGACAGCGATCGATTTTAACTTTTCTTGTTTGGTGGTTTAAAAGTGGCGGCTCGCGAGAAGGGTTTACGCATTCCTACAGTGGTCGACTTTTTCAAACAGCATTTTTTAAACAGGACATTCCAACGTGAACGTTTCTTTGACAACTGCGGTGCCCGCGAATCGAGTGTCTCCCGCCCAGGCCATCGACCGAGAAACTCGTTTCTGTCGCACCCGTTCTGACGGAAGTGGTTGCTGCGATCGTCGCGGACGCGCAAGCCGATTCGCTGCGGTACGTGTTGCGCAGCAATACTTACCACGACGGCGAGTGACCCCGCTTGATCAGGTCGGCGTACCGGACTCCGGTGCCGCCGAACAGGTCGAGGGAGCTGCCAACGGTGACGTCGATCGCTCCGCCGCTGGCGTTTGCAATTTTCTTGATATCGTCGATGGTGGCGACGCCGCCGGCGTAGGTCATCGGGATCGCCGCACCGCTTTGCGTCGCCCACTTGCCGAGTTGTTCGACCAGCTCTTGGTCGATTCCTCCCGATAACCCTTCGACATCAGCGGCGTGAATCAGAAACTCGCCTGCGTGGGCGGCCAGTTGATCGAGTGACCGGGGCGTGATCTCAATTTCGGTGATCGTTTGCCAGCGGTTCATGGCGACCCGCCAGGTTGGCCTGCCGGACGGCGTCGGGACTCGTCGGCAGCTGAGGTCGAGCACAATTCGGTCACGACCCACCGCCGCGACCAATTCGCTCAACCGATCCGCGATCAAACTCCCCTGTTGATCAAACAACCAACTGGTGACGATCACGTGGCTGGCGCCGGCATCGATCCACTGCCCAGCATTTTTTGCCGTGATTCCGCCGCCGATTTGCAGACCGCCGGGATATTCGGCAAGCGACTCGGTGGCGGCCCGATCATTTCCGGGCCCCAGTTTGATGACGTGGCCACCGGTCAGCCCGTCGTCGCGGTACTTTGCGGCAAACCAGCGGGCGGGCTGATCGGCGACAAAGTTTTCGATCGGCTCAGCGGTCGGCCCGTCCGGGCTATCTCGCAGCGAGCCGCCCACGATCTGTTTGACACGGCCGTGGTGCAGGTCGATACAGGGTCGGAATTTGGTCACGGGATCACGAACTCGCTGGACACGGACAGGCTTGACTGGACTGATCTGGTATAAAAGAGGAGGCCATCGGCGATCGGGCCGACTTCAATTTTATCGATGGAAAAAAGTGTCCGGAACCTTTTCTGTGAAGCACCCCAAGGGCCACTTCGCGGGAAAGGGTACCGGAGACTTGTTATCCCACACGATTGAACCATTTGAACACGACTTTGATGCCTGCCAACCGACCACTCGATCCGAAACTGACATCGTTGCTGGAAAACCTGCGTGGGCGGGTGCGTCGCTATGTCGTTTGGGATTCTCTCCTGGCGATCGCGGCCGTGATCTTGTCGGCGTTTTGGATCGGATTGGCGCTCGATTACTTGCCGGTCCAGTTGGGCGGGACCGAAATGCCGCGACTGGCACGAATGTTGGGGTTGGCGGTGGTCGCGGCGGCGGTGATTGGAATCGCGTCATTGATGTTGGTCGGTCGTCTTCGTCGGCCGTTGCCCGATGACAGTTTGGCATTGCTGGTCGAGCGGCATCATCCGAACTTGGGCGGGCGGTTGGTGACGGCGGTGCAATTGAGTCGGCCCAAGCGGACCGGCGATTCGCATTCGGGGTTCTTGCTGGACCACGTGCGTCAGGAAGCGGCCGACGCGATCGACCAGGTCGACCCGGGCCGCGTGTTCCGCTGGCAACCGCTGGTTCGCAAAGCGATGGTGGCGGTTCCCCTGGGTTTGCTGGCCTTGGGCTTATTGATAGTCAGTCCCTCGTCGTTTGCCCGGGCGGCTTCGAGGTTAACGTTGCTTTCCGACGAACCATGGCCCCGCAGGGCTGATCTGGGAATGGTTGGCGTCGAATTGCCGGTCGTGACGGCGGCGGATCAGGATACGGCCGCGCCCCGGCTACTAGAGTTTGACAAAAATCGGACGATCCGGTTGCCTCGTGGCAGCAATCCGACGCTCAGGATTCGCGCTGAGGGCGAGAAGGCCGAACTGCCGATCGTGTGCGTCGTTTACTACCGAACTGATGGCGGAACCCGCGGTCAATCCAACATGCGGCGCGTCGGCCGGGTCGCCGACGGATACCAGTCGTTTGTGTTGGACGGGCCACCGCTGGCGGGTTTGAGCGAGTCGATGTGGTTGGACGTTCGCGGGCTGGACGATCGGCTGGATGATTATCGCATCGAAGCGGTTACGCCCCCGGCTCTGACCGAAATGGAAGTGACGGTGCGTTATGCGGACTACCTTCGAGTCGTCGGCAGCGGCGATGTCGATCTGGAAACGGTTTACCAATCCGGACTTCGGATCAGCGAGGGCAGTCGGGTGACGATGGTGGCGACGTCGAGCGAACCGCTGGGCGAAACCGAGGTGGTGTTAAAAACCGTCAACGACCAGCCCAAGGATTTTGACGTCTCCTATTCGGACGACCGTCGCCAATTGAGCCTAACGATTGATCACTTCGACGTGGCCACCACGGTCTCGTTGGTGCCGACGGATAGGGATGGCATTTCGGCCCAGGCCCCGTATCGATATTTCTTGGGTGTCGTGTTGGACGAGCCGCCCGAGTTGCAAATGCGATTGAATGGCATCGGTAGCTGCGGTCACGCCGATCGCTCGGATCCCGGTCGAGGCCAAGGTTGCCGATGACTATGGCGTCGAGCGATTGACGTTGTCGGTGACGCCGTCAAAAACGGAACAGGCGGCGGACCAAGCCACCGAAGAATCGGCGGGCGGCGATGCGGCCAACATCGAACCGGTGAATGTAAAAACGGCCAGCGTTTCGCCTCCGCTCTCACGTGACGGCGAGGCAAA
The DNA here is from genome assembly GCA_963781095.1 of Pirellulaceae bacterium. GTDB lineage: Bacteria > Planctomycetota > Planctomycetia > Pirellulales > Pirellulaceae > Rubripirellula. The sequence continues at coordinate 7,032 of CAWAEA010000007.1, read as the reverse complement.
GGTCGAGCTCGATCTGCGTGACTTGGTGGCCGACGGCAGCCTGGCGGAGCTGATTCCCGGTGGCGCAATCAACGTGATCGGCGAAGCAAGTGATCTGTACAACTTGGCGGGTCAACACTTGACTCGCGGTGAAGTCTTTCGCTTGGAGGTGGTGACGCCGGATCAATTGTTGGCGCGATTGGAACGCAACGAATTGGCACTCCGCTCTCGATTGGAGCAAACCATCGATGAGACCCGAAACTTACGCGAGACGCTCAACTTACTGCGTCGTGGATTCGACGAGAACGAGAGCGGTCTGGACGCCACGGAAGTGACTCGGCAACAACAAATCCGTCGCCTGCGAGTTCAGCAAAGCGGCTTGCAAGCCAGTAAAACTTCCGACGAGTTGTCTGGCATCGCCGAATCGTTGGACGACATTTTGCGAGAGATGGTGAACAACCGAGTCGATTCGGTCGACCGCCAGGAACGGATCGGCGAAGGAGTCCGCGATCCGCTGCGATTGATCGTGGCGCAGCCGCTGAGGAAGCTTAGAGACGAGATCGTCGACATCGAGCGCAGCGTCGCTGATTCGGGTGACGCGATGGCAAAGACGGCCGCGGCGGTGGCGACGGCGGACGAGGTGATCGCTCGATTGACCGAAGTGCTGGACAAGATGCTGGATCTGGAGAGCTACAATGAGATACTGGATATCGTCCGCGAATTGATCGAGGACCAGGACGAACTGCTCAAAGACACCAAAGATGAACGCAAGAAACGCGTTCTGAATCTGTTCGATTAAAACGCATACTCACTCTTAAAAGCCGAAATTGATGTTGCGATTTGTATTGACGAGCTTGATCGCGTGCTGCTTCTTCGCCGGTGGATCGGTAAAGGCGGATGAATCAGTATTGTCCCAGCGTCAGACCAGCGTGGCCGAGCGATACCAGCGACTCGAGGAGTTGCTGTTGCGGCTCGCCGATGTCGAGTCGGCGGAAAATCCTGAAGCGATCGGCGCTGCTGCGACGCGCCGCTCGGCAGTCACGCGATAAATTCGTGCTGGAACGATTGCGGGGTGCTTCCAAGTCGCTCGAGGGACAAGAGTTCCAAAAAGCGGTCGATGAGCAATCCTTGGCGACCGAAGAGCTCTCTTCCCTGTTAAAGCTATTGTTGAGCGAGGATCGGTCCAAGCGGATCCGTGACGAAAAAGAACGCTACACGCGGCTGATCAAAGACCTGAAGCGGAACCTCAACAATCAACGCAGCACGCGGGCGAGGACCGAGAACGGCGCCGAGGTTGAAGAAGTCGAAAAGGAACAAAAGGCGGTCACGAAGAAGAGTGAAGAACTCAATGAGCGAATGAAGGACGAAGAGGCAGAGAGCGAAAAGTTTGACAACGAAAAAGGATCGGACCAGCAGGATTCGCCAACTGAAAGTGAATCGACTGAATCCGAATCCAAACCCTCGGATTCCAAACCATCCGATTCCAAACCATCCGATTCCAAACCATCCGATTCCGAGCCATCCGAATCCAAACCGTCGGAATCCAAACCATCGGATTCCGAGCCATCCGACTCCAAGCCATCGGAATCCAAGCCATCCGACTCCAAACCATCCGAATCCGAGCCATCCGAATCCAAACCATCGGATTCTAAACCGTCGGATTCGGGTGAAGCTCCGCAGCCCGATTCGCAGCAGAAACCTCCGACGGCCGAACAGGAGGTGCAGCAGCAGTTGGAGCAGGCGATCGAGAAGATGAAGCAGGCCGAAAAGGAGCTGGAAAACGCAAAACAAGACGAAGCGATCGACAAGCAGCGTGAGGCGGAAGAGAATTTGCGGGCTGCGATCGATCGGCTCGAGCGAATCTTGCGTCAGCTTCGCGAAGAGGAACTGCAGCGGGAGCTCGCCAAGCTGGAGGCTCGCCTGAGGAAAATGGCGGCCATGCAGACCAAGGTGCTCGACGACACCATTTCGCTGGCGGCAACGCCGGCCAGTCAGCGGAGTCGTCAAACGGACTTGAAGGCCGGCGATCTGGCGTTCGAGGAAAAGAAAATAACGATGGAAGCAGACCTGCGCGATGCTGTTGTTGCGGGAGGAAGGATCAAGTGTCGCATTTCCCGAAGTGGTTTTGCAAATTCGTAGCGACACCGCTCGGGTCGCCGAACGCCTGGCGGAAACCCAGATCGACGCGGTGACTCAAGGGATTCAAAACGACATTTTGGCGGCGCCAGCGGAGATGATTGAGGCCCTCCAGAAGTGCAACGGGATCTGGAGAAACAAAAACAGGAGCAGGGTGAAGGACAACCTGGCCAATCCGGACAAGGCGAACAACCGTTGGTCGAGGCTCTGGCGGAGCTAAAGTTGATCCGAACGATGGAGACTCGCATTAAATCCACGACGAATCGCTACTCGAGCCTGCTAGAATCAGGTGAGTCGTCGGGCGAGGAAGTTCTGCCGCTGTTGCAGGACTTGTCAGAGCGACAAAGTCGTCTGTACCGGATTACCCGAGATTTGGTATTGAAACGGAATCAGTAACCGTGAGGTGAATGTGAATCGATTGACGTCAGTGCCCAGCGGCTCGTTTCCACGTCTCTGCCGAATCCCTGCGATGGTCATCATCGCGATTACGGCCCTGCTCATTTCTCAGGCGGTCCGGGCCGAGGCCGAAGACGCTCTAAAACGTCAGGCCAGTTGGAGCGGTTTTGACGCCGCCGCGATGGCCAAAATGTTGCGGTTGTCGATGGACGAAATGGGTGTCGCGCCGGATGCCATGGATCGAGTCGCCGACGAGTTTTTAACGGCGATCGAATCCGACGATGCCGATCCGCTCGATGCCTACGTGCGTGTGAGCGGGGGGATGGTGCCGGTGATTGATCAGCTGGTATCGGCTTCGAATAGAAACGTTTCAGTGGCCGCCGCATCGATTGACCCCAGTAATCCGACCTACGGCGCGATCGAATCGTTGCCCAAATCGATGCGGATGACGCTTCGCACTTGGCTCGGCCGTGAATTGGTGCGTGCCCGTTTCTACGACGAAGCGTTGCCAGTGATCGCGGAAGTTGATCCGATCGAATCGATCGACCCTGCCGCGGCGTTGTATTACCGCGGTGCCTGTTACCATGCGTTGATGATGAAGAAAGAGGCCCTCGCCGATCTTCGACGCTTGCTCGAAAACAAGGACCAAGCTCCCGTTCGATTTACGCGGACGGCGGAGTTGATGATCGCAGACATCAAGGGTCTCGAAGAAGATTCTTTGGACGAGATCTCGCGTTTGATGACGGATGTCACCCGACGATTGGATCTGGGGCGTACGTCGGAGGTCGTCGAGAACCAAGAACAAAAGATCATCGATAAGCTGTCTAAGTTGATCGAAAAAATTGAAGAGCAACAGCAACAGCAACAACAGCAACAGCAACAACAGGCGGGCGGGAATCCCAGCGGTGGTGGATCCCAGGGCAACCCGATGCAGGATAGCAATATCGCCGGCGGCAATGGAAATGGCGACGTTGATCGCAAAAACGTCGACCAAAAAGATGGTTGGGGGAATTTGCCGCCCGCCGAGCGGAATCAGGCGTTACAGCAGATCAGCCGTGATTTGCCGACCCATTACCGCGAAGCCATCGAAGCATACTTTCGCAAGTTGGCTACCGATGGGGCTTAGAAATGCCCCATCAGCCTCAGGGAGCAAGCGGCCAGCCTTGGTGAGCCCACGGCGATCGTCGCGGGCCTCTTCGTCCTTGCGTGGCTGAAAAGGCACGTGGCTAGTGCCGCCGGCTTCATGCCGCGGCAGTCGTCACGCAAGACTTCATCGTAGATCGTTGAACGCTTCGGATCCCATGTCGAATAATCCGTACGTTTCGCCACAGCCCGTCGACGATGATGCATCGGTGATACGCGACATCGCCGAGTCGACCGCCCCCGAAAGAATGGTGTTCCGTTGGGCCCTGTTCGTGGTAGCGACTGCGGTGGCGATCGGATTTGTGGTCTTTACCGTGGTGTTGTTGCAATCGACCGCCGGGGACCGTAAAGCCGGATTGTGTTTTTGCCTCAACGTGCCCTGCGCGGTTTTGGCTCCGTTGATGATTGCGCTGCAATCGCCCAAAACGTATCGCTGGACGCTAGCCGCGACTGTCGGCCAGGCGGCAGTGACGCTTCTAATGATCATCCTTGGGATCGGCGACATTGAGATCGTGCTCGCGATCAACGGCGGAATTCTAGCTGCGTTTGGTGCTGTTTTGACCTTCGACTGGTGGTCGAGTCGTCGGCTGAGCCGGTTTGCAAGCGAAAAAAAGGAGCTTTTGGTGGGCGCATAGCCACTTAAAACAGGGAAAATGGAGTAAATTTTCCACCAAAGCTCGATGTTCCCAACTTGCCTAGTTGCTGCAATCTGCTTGACCCTTAGAATCCCGCACTTCTCAACCCTTTTTCAGCCCCTAGGAGGCAGAAATGAAGTCGATTGTTTTGTTCGCGATGTTCGCTTTGGTCGGTACCATCGTGGCTCCCAACTCGGACGCCGGTTGCTTCGGCAAGTTGTTCGGTCGTGGCCACGGTAACGCGTGCGCACCGACCTGTGCTCCCGAGCCAGTTTGCTGCGAAGCACCTGCGCCGGTCTGCGCTCCGAGCCAGTCTACTGTGCACCTGCACCCGTTTGCGAACCTGCACCCGTTTGCGCTCTGAGCCAGTCTATTGGCGCACCTGAACCCGTATGCTGCCCCGAACCAGTTTCGAATTGCTGCGAAGCACCTCGTCACGGTTGCAAGTTGTTCCAAAAGCTTCGCGCTCGTCGTGCAGCCAGCAACAACTGTTGTGCACCCGTCGCGGCTCCTTGCGGTTGCTAAGTCGGTCACCCGACCCAGATTCTCCCAAGCGGAGAATGACCTGTCCCCCGCACGGACAAACTCCCGAGAGGCGGCCCACGTTTAGCGTCGGCTGCCTCTTTTTTTTGCGATTGAGAGCTCTTCTACCGCAGTGAACTTGTTCGGCCCTCGACCCACCGATGCAAGAAAAAAGCCGCGGACCCCATCGGATCCGCGGCTTTTGATTGCTTTTGACTGCGACCGTGCCTACCAGCGAAGGCCGAACTTTTCGCCGCCCGACGCGGCATCGTTTCCGCCGCGAAGCGGGCCCGCGTGGGTCGGCTTGACCGCGACTTCACGTTGCGGCTCATCCGGTTCTTCGCTCGGTTCGGATTCCACCGCCGGTGCATTGACTTGTTTCATCGACAACCCGATTTTTTGCGAATCTCGGTCAAACGACAACACCTTCACCTCGATTTCTTGACCCTCGCTGACGAAGGCATCCACGCGCGAGACGCGGTGGCTGGCCACCTCGCTGATGTGGACCAAGCCTTCGACGCCGGGTCCCAACTTGACGAAGCAACCGAACGCGGCGATTCGGGTCACGGTCCCCTTCAAGATCGCGCCGGGTGCGTAATCGGCTTCGGCGGTGTCCCAAGGATTCTCCAGCAGGTCGCGATACGATAGCCCGATCTTGCCTTTCTCTTTGTCGATTTTTTCGATCTGGACCATCACCTTCTGGCCGACTTCGAGAACTTCGCTGGGGTGTGCGACACGATCCCAACTCAGCTTGCTGATGTGGATCAAGCCATCGAGACCACCCAGATCGACGAAGGCACCAAAGTCTTTGACGCTTCGCACGGTACCTTCGATCGTCTGACCGACTTCGATGACTTCAAGCTGCTCTTTACGCTTTTCTTCACGTTCGCGTTCCAGAACCGCTCGTCGGCTGAGCACAAGGTTGCCCCGTCGCTCATTCGATTCGGTGACGACGCACAAGAATTTTTGGTCGACGAATTCGCTGGCGTCCTCGATCCGATGTTCCGAGATCTGGCCCATCGGAATGAATCCGCGAGTGTTTCCGACCTTGCATTCCAAGCCGCCGGCGTTGTGGCCGGTCACGGTCGCTTCGACGACCGTTCCCTCATCGATGTCTTCCCAATCCGACACGGTCATGACGGCGCCGGGCAACGTCAAAATGTACAGACCGTCACCTTTTTCGAAAGCTCGAACGATGACTTCGATTTCGGATCCCACCGCGGGCTCTTCGGTGAACTGTTCGAACGCGACCATGCCCTCGTCGGGTCCGCCCAGCGCGACGAACACGTGGTCGGCATCGACCTTCAAAACCTTACCGACGACGCGGGCGTCTTCCTCGAGCGGTTCTTTGCGTTCGGGCATGCCCGCCTGATCCGCCCAAAATCGCCTCGACGTCGGCCGCCGCCAATTCGGCATCCAGTTCGGCCTGTAAATCGTCCGACAATCCCATTCGTCGGTTCGGAACGGCAACCCGTGACGGAGTCTTGGGACGGGGTGCCTTATCCGCGTCACTGGTCTCGCTGTTGAACGCGCCCGACGATCCCGTCTTTTCGCTACCGGACGATCGGTTTGCGTTTCCGGAGGCTGTTTTGGCGTTTCCGGGCGCTTGCCCAGGCCGCTGCTCGCCGCCCGACGTTTCGCCGGCGGGTCTTTCGCCACCGAGTCGAGGTCGCGGAGCCTTCTTCTTGGCGGGCTTGTTGCCGGCATCTTTGGGTTTGACACCCATCTGTTTTGCCAAAGCCTCGGAACTCACCGACGGCGATGAGGGTTTAGCAATTCCAAGCCCGCGTGCGGACAACGGAGCGGCACGAACCACCTTGGATAGCGGTCCCGAGCCGGGGACCGGTGCCCCGGGAGCGGCCGCAGTCGCGTCTCCGGCGGCGTCTTGATCCGCCGAGGCGGACGGGTCCGCCGACGCCGCCTGGTCCTCAGAGGAACCCGGATCGGCCGGTTGCGTGCTCTCCGCTCGGGGAAGGGCGGAGGATTCTGCATCCGATGGGGATGCATTCGAAGCAGCATTCGCTGCTTGATTTGGGTCCGTTTCAGGAACCGAAGGGTCGCCGGTGGTCATCGAGATCGTCAGCAAAAGAACAAGAAAAAGGAACCGAGGATTCGCCGAATCTGTCGTCACCGAACTCGTCACGGTAACAGCCCGCGCTCTTAAAGACGCACGAGTCGGCGACGCCAGTCTAGCAATCCCGTCGCGCCATCGGTAGTCTTC